>DATHOH010000022.1:0-99350 GCA_035485155.1 Solirubrobacteraceae bacterium | reverse complement strand
ACGCCGAGCGCACCGCCGGCCCAAGCACCGAGCTCGCCCGCACGATCGCGAAGGTGCGCCAGCTCGGCAGCTCGGCCTACTACACGTTGCGTGGCCAGCGGCGCGCAATCAATCGCGTCCTCCCCCGAAGGGTTGCCCACGCGCTGGTCGGCTATCCGCGGGAGCGCCTTGTCGACGATGACTTCTATATAGCGGTCGGACACTCGAAGGCAGATCTCGACATACAAGCGATCGGTGGGCAGCTTCGCCTGCTGCGGAAGGCCGGAGTCGAGGTCGTTAGATTGCGAGACATGGCCGGGCTCGCGCGAGAGCAGCTCGCGCTGGGTGTGGCGCCCGACGCCGAGAGCGAGGCGCGTAAGCAGGTGCGGCGGGAGCGCAGCGCCGTGCTGAGCGACGAGCGCAACGAGGCCCAGTCGCGTCGCCTGCAGAGGATGATCGCGCTCGACCGCGTGCACGTGCTCGACCTCGGCTGCGGCGCGGGCACGTGGTCGGCGAAGATAGCCACGGAACACCCGTGGATGCATGTGACCGGCGTCGACGCGGGCGAGGAGTTCATCGAAACGGCGCGAGCGCGCTACCAGGACGATCGAGTGCAGTTCGCGGTCGCAGACTTCCTCGCCCTGCCGTTCTCCGACGGCACTTTCGACTGCATCTACGCGGACAACTCGCTCGAGCATGCGTTCGACGTCGACGCCACACTGACCGAGGCCCACCGTGTCCTGGCAGAGGGAGGGCTGCTCGTTGCCGCGATTCCGGCCGATGCGCTGTCCACGGGTCGGACCACCGACAACCACACGTGGAAGACCTCCGCCGCGGACGTCCGCGGCCGCTTGCATGCCGCGGGTTTCGTCGACGTCGGCATCGAGGAAGTAGACACCTATCGACTTGGGGCTGCGCCCTACCCCCCCGCAGGGGATCGAATGCTCTACGTGCGAGCCTGGCGGCGGCCGTCCCCGGTGACGCCGCTCGAGCGCGTCGACGCACTGCGGAGCTGGACGCACGTTCGCCTGGATCCTAGCCGCCCGTCGGAGAGCTCCGACCCTGCGGAGGTGCTCCATGGGGGGTACGCGTACTGCGCGGGGATGACCCTCGTGCTCGGGGAGGCTCTGTCGCGGGAGGGCTATGACCCACGTTGGGTGACGATGGTCGCGCATGAGCACCCCCGTGGTCGCGGAGCTCACCAGGTGGACACCCACGAGGTGATCGAACTCACCTTGGCGGACGGCTCGGTCCACGTACTCGATCCGATGGCAGACGTCCGCTTCCCCTACGCATTGGAGACGCTGATCGAAGAACCGGCGCTGGCTGACAACGTCGAACGCGAGCGCGATGCCGTCTACGTCGCCCGCGGGTACGACCTTTACGCGACGTCGTTCTGGTACCGGCGCGTCGTCGCCGTAGCGGTGCGGAGCCAGCGGCGTGCTGCCCAGCGCTTCGTTCCGGCTCGGTGGACCGCCCGCGCCAACAATCGGGCCTATCAGGCTCTCGCGGCAGGCCGGGGACGGGCCTGCCGCACACTCCGCCGGTTATGACACATCTGAGCGCCCACGCGCCGAGCCAAAAGCCGCCACGTCGGCCAACAGATCGTGAACGACCCGGTCGAACACGCTTGAGGCCCGGTACTGCTCGGCCTTTAGCCGACCACGGTGCCTGACACGCTGGTACATCTCGGGGAAGCGGCCCAGCCTGTCGAGCACCCACACGAGGCCGTCGGGGGAGTCGAAGTGCAGATAGTCGATGTCCCGCTCGAGCCCGTGCGCCGGTGTCAGCTGCTCGGCGAGGAGCAGCTGCCCTGCAGCGAGATGCAGGACGACCTGCTGACCGAAGCCGCCGCCCGGCTCGCCGGCGACGAACACGCCGACGTCGCATTCCTCGAGCAGCTCGTGCAACGGCGCGCCGCTGACGCCGTGAAGCACCTGGAGCAGATCGTGATGGTGCTTGGCGGGCATCAGCATCTCCTCGCGGTGCACGCTCGAGCTGCCGATCGAGATGACGCGCGGCGCGTGATGCAGAGGGCGTACCTCTGCGTATAGCGCGTCGCTGACGGGCGGGGGGATCGCGCGCCACACCTCGCCGCCGCCGAGCGGCGTCCCGGTCAAGGCGGGCACGAAGCTGACGATCCGGTCGAGCGCGTCGAGACTGGTTGTGCCCTCGTCCGGTGCGCCCCCGACGAGCACTCCCAGAGTCACGCCGGCAAGCAGGGGCAGCGCCGAGGCGGGCAGCGACGCAGGATCGAAGATCACCGTCGCGTGCGGGTCGAAGTCAGCCGCGGCGGCCAGCTCTTGCTCGCCGTCGACCGACCCGGAGACGACGAAATGCGCGGGGCGGATGCCGTGCGTCGCCGCCGGAGGCGCGCAGCCGTCCAGCCACACCTGCGGGCCGACGAACGCCACGCGCAGCGGCTCTCCCAGGCGCCGCAGCGGAACGGACGCGACGCTGCGGGCGACGGGGCTGCTCATCGGCACCGCTACGATAGCGGCGCCCCTGGCGACGTCCACCTGCGCATGTCCGACTGGCAAGAGCGAATCACCCATGAGACGCCGCCGGCGATCCAGGCCGAGCACGAGCTGCGCTACCGCCTGGCGGCGTCGCTGATCCTGGCGGGAGGGCGGTGGGGAGACCTCGGTTGCGGCAACGGCGTCGCGGCCGCGGCGGCGCTGGGCGACGCGCGACCCGCACACGCGGTCCTGGTCGATCTCAACGAGCAGGCAGCCGCCGGCGCCGCCCGCGAGCTGGGGATGCCCGAGGCGACCGTGATCGCGGCCGACCTCACGGATTCAGAGGACCTGCAGCGGATCTCGCAGGCACTGGCACGCGGCGAAGGGGCGCCCGCGGTGGTCACCTGCTTTGAGGTGATCGAGCACCTCGGCAGCTTTGTCGCACTGCTGGGATGGGCGAGCGCGCTCGCCCAGGAGCACGGCGTGACGTTCCTGATCAGCGTTCCCAACGACGCCTTCTGGTCGATCCAGAACCCGCACCACCGTACGTCGTGGAGCGAGGGCGCGTTCGAGGAGCTGCGTGGCCTGCTGCCCGCTGAGCACACGCTGCTGCGCCAGGTCGCGCTGGCGGGGTCTGCGCTCGTCGGCTGGGAGGCTCCAGTGGAACGGCACGAGCTGGCGCTCGCGACCGGCGGCGCGAGCACGGTCGCGACGCATTTCATCGCCGCCTTCGGACCCCGGCACGACGAGCTGCGCACCGGTGCCCTGGCAGTTCAGGAGGACATGATCGAGCAACGTCGCTGGGAGCGCCAGCGCGAGAACGACCTGGCGCTGATGCAGAAGGTCGCCGACGGACACGAGGCTGAGGTCGCGATTCTCGACGCGAAGATCATCGAGCAGCGCGAACAGCTGCGTGAGAACACAACCACGTTCGATCAGTGGCGCACCTATATCCACGAGCTCGAGGGGGAGCTCGGACGACCACTGTCGGGCAGCGCCGAGGCGATCGCCGCCGAGCGCGGCGAAGCGCCCGCCGCCATCAACGAGGAGCACCCCTCGGAGCCCGCCGAGCCAAGCGCGTGAAGGTCGCATTTCTCGTCAACGACCTGCAGCTCTCCGGCGGCGTCGGCGTCGTCGTGCAGCACGCGCGCCAGCTGAGCACGATCGAGGGTTGGGAGGTGACGCTGGTGCTAGTACGCGAGCAGGAGGGGCCCAGCTGGCATGGCTACGAGCACCTTCCGCACCTGCACGTGCGCAGCCGTGAGCAGGCACTTTGCGAGCACTACGACGTCGCCGTGGCGACCTGGTGGGAGACGACCTTCACGCTGTTCGAGCTCACCGCCGATCGCTACGCCTACTTCGTACAGAGCCTCGAGGACCGCTTCTATCGGCACGACGAGGCCGAGCGGCTGGGCGCGGGCCTGACGCTCGATCTGCCGGTGGCGTTCATCACCGAGGCCCGCTGGATCCGCGAGACGCTCGCGGCGGTGCGCGACAGCGCGCCGTGCTACCTGGTGCGCAACGGGATCGACAAGGATGTGTTCCCGGTGCTCGAGCACGTTCCGCTCAACACCGACGGTCCGTTGCGGGTGTTGATCGAGGGCTCGCCGAGCTCGTGGTTCAAGCACGTGCACGAGGCGATCAACGCGGCCTCGGCAATGCGCGAGCCCCACCACGTCACGGTCGTCTGCGGTGACCGCGACGCGCTCGGCGAGGTCGTCGCGGACACGATCGTCGGGCCCCTGAGCCATCGTGAGATGGCCGAGCGCTACGAGCGCAGCGACGTCGTGCTGAAGCTCTCCAGCGTCGAGGGCATGTTCGGACCGCCGCTCGAGGGCTTTCACCGCGGCGCTACGTGCGTCGTCACGCCCGTCACCGGCTACGACGAGTACGTCGAGCACGGCTGGAACGGAATGCTGACCGACTGGGACGACCTGCGCGGCACGGCCCGTCAGCTCGACCTGCTGGCGCGTGACCGCGAGCTGCTGCACTTCTTGCGGACGAACGCACTCGAGACCGCCCGCGCCTGGCCCTCATGGGAGCAGTCCAGCCAGTTCATGGCCGCAGCGCTGCTGCGCATCCGCCGTGAACCGCCCGCCGAGGCCGACGCAGCCGCCAGGCGCATGCTCGCTGACCTGCGTGGCGGCATCGACATCTACGGCGGCTACCTGCGCGAGCGCGTTGAGTTCGCGCGGCGCGCAGGTCGCCTCGAACGCCCGCTGCTGCGGCTGCGCCGCAGCGCCCCAATGCGGCTGCTGTTCGCGCTGCGCCGCAGACGCGCCGTGAAAATCCTCGCCTACCCGTTGCGCCCGCTGACCGCCCGCGCCCGTCGGCTGCTGTCGTGATGCTCGAGCGCACCCGCCGGGCGGCGGCGAGGATCAAGCGCGCGACCGGCGGCGGCCGCCAGCAACCGGCGCCCAGCACCGTACCCGCTGCTCTGGCGGAGCTCGCAGATTCCGGGCCCGCGCCCCTGCTGGCGGAGAAGCCCAGCCCGCAGGCGCCGTTGCGCGTGGCCACCGTGATCCCATCCTTTCGGCAGGGCAGCGGCGGTCACAACACAACCGTGCGCCTGCTGCTCGGGCTGCGCGAGCTCGGGCACTCGGTGTCGGTGTGGATCGAGGACAACGAAGGCCGCCACGCGCGCGAGTCGGCTGCGCTCACTCGGCGAAGCTTCGCCGAGTTCTTCGACGCCGGCACGCTCGAGGTGCACGCCGACCTGCGCGAGTGGCAGGGCGCGGATGTGGCGCTCGCCACGGGCTGGCAGACGGTTGCTCGAACACAGCTGCTCGCTGGCTGCGCTGCGCGCGCCTATCTCGTCCAGGACCACGAGCCGGACTTCTACCCTGCCTCGGCCGAGGCGCTGTGGGCGCAGGAGAGCTACCGGCAGGGCCTGCACTGTGTCGCGGCCAGCCCGTGGCTCGCAGGCCTGCTGCGCAGCCGCTACGGCGCCAGCGCCGGGCACCTGGACCTCGCGGTCGACCACGACCTCTATCGACCGTCCAGCAGCCGGCGCCCCGACCTCGTGGTCTTCTACGCGCGCGCGGTCACGCCGCGACGGGCCGTGCCGCTCGGCCTGCTCGCGCTGCGAGAGCTGTCGCGGCGCCGCCCCGACCTCGATGTGGTCCTGTACGGCGAAGACCGTCCACTCGCCGCGGACTTCCCCCATCGCAACGCCGGCGTCCTGGAAGGCCGGCGCCTCGCAGAGCTCTACGGCGAGGCGGCCGTCGGCATGGTCCTGTCGCTGACCAACCCGTCGCTCGTCGGGCTCGAGATGATGGCGTGTGGGCTGCCGTGCGTGGAGCTCGCGAGCGAGCCGATGCTCGCGAGCTTCGGGCGCGACGGACCGCTGGTGCTGGCGGAGGCAGACCCACTCGCGCTGTGCGCCGCGATCGAAGAGCTGCTCGATGACGCTGCACGGCGCGAGCAGGCCTCGCGCGATGGGCTCGCGCTTATCGGCGAGCGCACCTGGGAGCGCGCCGCCGCTCAACTGGAGGACGGACTGAGAGTGGCTCTGGGCCGCTGAGCCGGCGCCTATCATTGCCCCGCGTGTCAATCCTCGATCGACATCGGTAGGCGGTTCGTGTCGCCGGGCAGGCCCCGCGCGCACATGGCGACCAACACCACACCGGCAGCCCCACCGCCAGCCACGCCGATTCGCGCGCCGGCGCGCGAATCGCGATGGCGGCGGCTTCGCGCGCGGGCCCGACGTGCGCCGCGCCCGCTCGTGCTGCTGCTGCTGGTCGCGGCGCTGCAGTCGGTCGCCTGGGACGTCGCGCTGCCGGCGTTCCAGGGGCCAGACGAAGACACGCACTTCGCCTACGTGCAACACCTCGCCGAAACCGGTGAAGTGCCCAGCGCAACCACCGGCGGAACCGCCTACTCCAGCGAGGAGGAGGAGGCGCTGGTGACGCTCAACCTGCTGCCGCTGATCGGCGATGCCAGCAGCCGGCCGGCATGGAGCGAAGCAGACCTCAAAGCCTGGCACGCGGTCGAGCGCACGATCAACAGCGCCGGCCGCGGCAACGGCGCGGGGCCCAACCCGATCGCGAAGAACCCGCCCCTGTATTACGCGGCAATGTCGATTCCCTACAGGCTGTTCCTGTGGCTGCCCCTGCTCAAGCGCTTGTTCGTGATGCGCCTGTTCAACGCCCTGTGCTACCTGGCGACAATTGCCATGACCTGGCTGCTCGCGGGGGAGCTGTTCGGCAGCGTCCGCTGGAAGCAGCTGCTCGCGGCGGCCTCCGTCGCATTGGAGCCGCAGCTGTCGTTCATGAGCGCGGTCATCAATGCCGACAACCTGCTGATCGCGCTGTGCACCGCAGTGCTGCTCGCGTCGGTCAGGCTGGTGACGCGCGGACCGTCGATGTCCAGGGTTCTGACCACAAGCGCGCTCACCGCCGCGGCGGTGCTCACACACGGCCGTGGGCTCGTGACGCTGCCCGTGCTGGGTGTCGGACTGCTCGTCGCCTGGCTGAAGTTCCGACCCAGCACCGCGGACGCGCTCAGACGCGCCGCCGCCGCGGTCGCGACGGTGGGCGTCGCCTTCCTCGCATACGTCGCATTCGGGCGTGGAGGAGGCTCGCTGTATGGCGGACAGATAACCGAGCTGAACTCGAAGACGAGCTTCAACCTGCGCCAGTTCGCATCGTCGATCTACGAGTTCTACTTTCCGCGTCTGCTGTCGATGCAGCCCCGCCTCGGTCCTGCCTACGGATACAAGCAGGTCTTCATCGACACCTTCTACGGCAGCTTCGGCTGGCTGGAGGTGAAATTCACGGAACGCATCTACGACGTGCTGCAGCTCCTCTCCGCGCTGGGCCTCATCGGCCTGTACACGGCCGTGGTGGCGCGCTGGCGGCGGCTGTGGGCGGCGTGGCCCGTCGTGGCGGTGATGCTGACGCTGTTGGCGACCAACCTCCTGTTCCTCCACTACGTGTCCTACCGCGCGCTGCTCAGCGACAACGGCGCCGATCCGCTGATCGTCGGCCGCTATCTGCTACCGATGGTGTCGCTGTTCGGCCTGGCGATCGCGTTCACGCTGGGGTCGCTGCCAAAGCGTCTCGGTCCTCCGATGGCGGCGCTGGTGCTCGCGCTCGGCGTGCTGCTGTCGCTCGGCGGGATCGGCATCACCGTCGTGAGGTTCTATGCCTAGGCGCTTTCCGTCTCCGAGCGTTCCGCGAGCGGCGGTGCCCGTGACCGTGCTAGCCGCAGCCGCCATCCTCCTGGGTGCGCTGCTGTGGTTTCGTCCGTATGTGACTAAAAAGCAGGTCGCCGTGTCCGCGGTTCCCGCGCCGAACGCGCTCACGGTGACGACCCCCTACCAGCTTGCACCCGGCGAGCAGGCGTGCATGACGGCCGTTGCGGTCGAACCCAATAGCCTGGCGGCGCAGTTCGAGCTGCACCCCGCCAAGCCCAGCCCGCAGGGCGGGCCGCCCGTCGCGCTCGTGCTCAGCGCGCCCGGCTATCGCAGCGTCAGCCAGCTCGCGGGCGGCTATCCCGGAGGGCTCGCAACGCTGCCGATGACCCCGCCGAGACACTCCCTGCTGGCGACGGCGTGCTTCGTCGACCGGGGAGACACGGACGTGGTGCTGCTCGGCAGCTCTGAACCGCGCACGGTCTCGCGCTCGGCGACGAGCGTCGGCGGCATCTCCGTCGTCGGTGACGTCGCGTTGACGCTGTTCGACACCCACCCGAGCTCCCTGCTCTCACAGGCCGGCACGATCTTCGGCCACGCTTCCGACCTCACCGACCATCTGATCCCGGTGTGGCTGATCTGGATTCTCGCCGTGCTCGTCCTCTTCGGCGTTCCGGTCGGCATCCTCGCCGCTTTCTACACGGCGCTGCGCGAAGACGAAGCCGCGGCGGCCGACTGAGGCCGCGCGCTCGATCAGGAGACTCTGCGCAGCCCGAGAATCGACAGCAGGAACGCGGAGAAGAAGATCTGGATTCCCACGATCAGCAGCGAGGCGGCGATCACGGCGAGGTGTTCGTCGGCGAGCGAGCCGAATCCGTGTGAGATCCACGTCACGAGGATGACCGCGCCGGTGACCAGACCAACGAGCATGAAGGCACCGCCGAGCAGCAGGCCGTGCTCGAGGCGGAAGCGCGAGCGCATGCGATCGAACCACGGATCCTTCTCGCCCATGAAATAGGTGCCGTAGGCATGTGCGCACAGACCCAGCGCGAGCACCTGCGTGCCGACGATCATCAGCAGCGCGCCGCCGATCAGCGCATGCAGCCCCCACGCACGGCCGAAGAAATCGAGACCCGCGCCCACGAACACGACGATCAGCGTTCCCAGCCCCGCGAGCACCGTGCCCGGCACGATGAACAGGTGGTTGGGGCTGTGCACGAGCAGGAAGCGCAGGTGCCGCCAGCCGTCGCGGAAGCTCGAAAGTTTGCTCTCGCCGCCACGCGGGTGGTATTCGATCGGGAACTCGGCGATCTTGAGGTTCTCCTTGGCGGCCCTGATGACCATCTCGGACGCGAACTCCATGCCCGTCGTGCGCAGGTCTAGGCGGGGCAGCACGTCGCGGCGCACCGCGCGCATGCCGCAGTGCGCATCGCTGATGCCGGTCCGGAAGAACAGGTTCAGCAGCCCCGTAAGGATCGGGTTGCCGATGTACTGGTGCAGCCACGGCATCGCGCCGGGCTGGATGTTGTCCATGCGATCGCCGATCACCATCTCCGCGCCCTCCTGCAGCGCCGCGACGAAGCGGGGGATCTCATCGAAGTCGTAGGTGAGATCGGCGTCCGCCATCACGATGTAGCGGCCCCGCGAGGCCGCGAAGCCGGCCAGGTACGCGCTGCCATAGCCGCGCCTGCGTTCGACGATCACCCGCGCGCCCGCCTGCTCGGCGAGGCGCGCCGAGTCGTCCTCGGAGTTGTTGTCGGCGACCACCACCTCGCCGTTGACGCCCATCCGCACGATCGCCTCGAGCGCCGAGCGCACGCACGACTCGATGTTCTCGGACTCGTTCAGGCAGGGGATCACAACCGACACCAGCGGCGCGTCGACGTCCGTGGAATCGCGCAATCCGGAGGAGGCGCTTGTCTGGGCGAGTGTGCTCATCGGCTGAACGTTGCTGCAACCCGTCCGAGGACTGGGCATTGGTGCCTGCGTTTCGTGCGTTATAACGCCTGACGGGGCGGAAAGTGGCGCAGACAAGCGACCGCACCCGCCAGATGGAATGCTAGCGGGATGCGTGTGTGCCTTGTATACGACTGCCTGTACCCGCACACCGTCGGCGGTGCCGAGCGCTGGTATCGCAACCTCGCCGAGCGACTTTGTGCAGACGGCCACGACGTAACGTACCTGACGCTGCGCCAGTGGAAGCGCGGCGAGCAGGCCCAGATCGACGAGCGCGTGCGGGTCGTGACCGCGGGGCCACGCATGGCCCTCTACACCGCAGATGGACGCAGGCGGATCCTGCCGCCGCTTGTATTCGGGCTGGGGGTGTTCGCCCATCTTCTGCGTCACGGGCGCCGGTACGACGTCGTGCACACATGCGCCTTCCCGTACTTCTCGCTGCTCGCGGCGGCGCCGCTGGCACCGCTGATGCGCTTTCGGCTGGTGGTCGACTGGTTCGAG
This sequence comes from Solirubrobacteraceae bacterium, assembly GCA_035485155.1. GTDB lineage: Bacteria > Actinomycetota > Thermoleophilia > Solirubrobacterales > Solirubrobacteraceae > Palsa-744. Next base: position 89,321 of record DATHOH010000022.1, on the reverse strand, counting down.
GTCTGGAGCCGCGCCTACTGGCGCGACTATCTCGGCGCGTTCGGCGGACGCGTCGGGGAGCTCGTCCAGCGCGCCTGCGCACGCGTTCGCCAGCGCGCCTTCTGCTTCTCCGAGCTGCACGCGCAGCGACTGCGCGAAGAGCGGCTGAACGGCCCACTGACGGTGCTCCGGGGACTGTATGTCGGCGGCGGCGAGCCGGCCACGCCACGTCCGGCTGATCCCGTCGTGCTGTTCGCTGCGCGTCTGATCCCCGAGAAGCAGGTGACGCTTGCGGTCGCCGCGATGGCGCTCGCGGCCACCCGGATCGAGGGGCTGCAGGGCGAGTTCCTGGGCGAAGGGCCGGAGCGCGCAGCGCTCGAGGCGGCGATCGTCGAGCACGGCCTCCAGGGGATCGTCGCGGCGCGCGGCTTCGCGGATACCGAGACGCTCGAGGCGGAGATGCGCCGCGCGATGTGCATGTTGCTGACCTCGCGTCGGGAGGGCTACGGGCTGGTCGTGGTGGAGGCGGCCGCGCGCGGCACGCCGAGCGTCGTGGTCGGGGGCGAGGACAACGCCGCCACCGAGCTGATCGTCGACGGGGTCAACGGCACGATCGCGCCCTCCTCGGATGCGCAGTCGATCGCGGACGCGATCGTGCACATCCACGACGCGGGGCTCGCGCTGCGCGAGAGCACGACCCGGTGGTATGCGGAAAACGCAGTGCGCCTGTCGCTCGAGTCCTCGCTGCGCGCCGTGCTGTCGAGCTACGCGAGCTGAGCCGCGCCCCCGTGCGGGCGGCTCTCAGCGCCCAGCGCCCGGGCATAGGTCTCGAGCGTCAGCCGCGCAGTGCGCTCCCAGGTGAACTCCCGCGCCCGCGCGAGGCCGAGCTCGCGCAGACGCTCGCGCAGCGCTTCGTCGCCGAGCACCTGGCGCAGCGCCTGCGCGATCGCCGACTCCTCGTGCGGCTCGAACAGCAGCGCGGCCTCGCCCGCGACCTCGGGCAGCGAGGATGCGTTCGAGCAGGCGACAGGCACGCCGCGCGCCATCGCCTCGAGTACAGGCAGGCCAAAGCCCTCATAGAGCGAGGGGAACACGAACGCCCGCGCGATCGACCAAAGCCCCTCGAGCTCCTGCTCGGAGACCCAGGCGGGGAAACGGACGTCGCTCGCGAGATCGAGCGCGCCGGCGCGTGCGCGCAGCTCGCGCTCGTACGCGGTCGGGTAGCCGGGGATCACGAGCACCGGACGATCTGCGGGGGCGAGCTGAGCGAGCGCGCCGAGCAGCGCCAGCAGGTTCTTGTGCGGCCGCTTCGCCGACAGGCTCAGCAGGACGAGGCGCTCGCTCAGCTCGAACCGCGTGCGGACCTCGGCCTCCGCCAGCGCTGCGCCGCGGCGAACCGTTCCGAGACCGAGCGGCACGACGTCGATCCGCTCCGCGGGGATGCTCAGCAGCCCGACGAGATCCTCGCGCGTGCTCTGCGAATCGGCGATCACCCGATCCGAGCGGCGCGCCGCACCCGGCACGAGCACGCGCATCCCCTTGTCGCGCAGCCCCGCGTGCGCCTCCGGAAAGCGGGCGTAGATGAGATCGTGCACGGTGACGACCCGGCGAAAGCGCCCCCACAGCGGTGCCGTGCTCGCCATGCTGTGCAGCAGCTCGACGCGCCTGCGGGCCGCCAGCACAGGCAGCAGCGTCTGCTCTCCAAGCACCCACTGTGCGCGGCTGCGGGCGTTGACCGGAACGGTCACGGCCGGCAGCAGCTCGCCCCACGGTCCGTCGCCGGCGGCTGCGGTCTCGCGGTTGACGAAGGCGGTGAAGCGGATGTTTGCGGGCGCCACGGCCAGCATCGCTGGGATCAGCTCGCGTGCGGCGACCTCCATGCCGCCGGTCTCGCCGGGCACGAGGAAGACGAGGTTGAGCCCGACGTGCACTACTGCTTGATGACCTCGAACTCCGCGCGGATGTTCATCGTCGGCAAGACAAACGCGAAGTACTTCTCGTAGGTCTCCTGGAGACGATTGAACAGCGCGCCGAGCCCGACCGCGCGGAACGGCAGCCACATGTCGAGGGTTACGTGCACGACGCGAAAGCGGACCTCGGTGTAGTGGGCAAACCGCGGCTCGGCGAGCGAACGGATCGCAAGCGTTGAGAAGTAGTGGCGATGCGTGGGGTCGCCATAGGCGAGCACCGAGGAGAAGTGCGGCGTTCTCAGCTGCACACGGGCCCCAGGGCGAGCGATGCGGTGCAGTTCCTCGAACACCCGAATCGGCTCGGAGACGTGCTCGATCACGTCCTGCAGCAGGATCTGATCGAAGCTCGAGTCCTCGATCGGATACGGGAAGCTGTCGAGGTCGTGGACGATGTCGGCGGCTGTGTCCGCCGAGATGTCGAGCCCAACTGCGCCTGGAACCTTCGCTGCGCCGCAGCCTATGTCGAGGATCTGACCGTCACCTGTGGGCGCGAGGTCGAACTGCCGGGGATCGCTCAGCCGCTCGAGCAGGTCGCTGGGGTTGGGCACGGTCGTACAGTAGCGGCCGCTTCCGCTAGCGTCCGCGCGCGATGACCGCCTCGCGGCCCCTCACGATCGGGATCGACGCGCGCGCTGCAACCGAGGTGGCTGCAGGCCGCGGACGAGTGGTTCGCGAGCTGATCCATGCACTCGCCGCGCGCACGGACGACCCCAACCGCTACATCCTCTACGCACGCCGACCCTGGCAGGAGGTGGAGCTGGATGAGCGTTTCAGCTGGCGCACGATCTCTGCCGGGGACCCCTGGTGGCACCTGCTGGCCGCGCGCGCGGCCAACCGCGCGTGTGACGTGTTCCTGTCGTCCAACTCCTACCTCACGCTGTGGTTCCTGCGGATTCCAGCGGTGCCGATCGTCTATGACCTCGTGGCGTTCGATCCGAGCATGCACGCGAACAGGCGCTCGACGATCATCGAGCGCGTGACGCTCGGGCCGGCCGTGCGGCGCTCGGCGGCGTTGCTGGCGATCTCGCAGGCCACCGCGGACGCGCTGGCGGCGCGCTTTCCGGCGAGCGTCCCGCGCACCGTCGTCGCGCACCTGGGAGCCGCGCCGACGGACATCAGCGAGCTCACCGCGGCGGAGGCAGCGGAGCTTCCCGCGGCCGGCTTCGTGCTGGCCGTCGGAACGCTCGAGCCACGCAAGAACCTCCCACGGCTGGTAGCCGCGTACAGCACGCTCGAGGACCAACTGCAAGCCGGTCATCCGCTGGTGGTCGTCGGCGCGCTGGGGTGGGAGACCGGCCCCACGCTGACAGCGCTGCAGTCGCTGGGGGAGCGCTGCACGATGCTGGGGTTCGTCTCCGACGCGGCGCTGAGCGAGCTTTACCGCCGTTGCGCCGTCTTCTGTTACCCCTCGCTGGGCGAGGGCTACGGGCTGCCTGTGGTCGAGGCGATGGCGGCGGGGGCGGCGGTGATCACCTCGAACATCTCCTCGCTGCCCGAGGTCGGCGGCGACGCGGCCGATTACGTCGACCCGCACGACGTGGCGAGCATCACCGCCGGCCTGCGGCGCGTGCTGGGCGACGAGTCTTATCGAGAAGAGCTCAGCCGCAGGGGCCTGGCGCGCGCGAGCGAGTTCTCATGGGCGCGCTTCGCGGAGCGCACGCTCGAGGTGCTTCAGGGCGCGAGCAGTCGGTCGTAGACGGCGGTCAGGCGCCCGGCCGCGGCGCTCGTCGAGTAGCGGGTCACGATCTCCGGCGGGTAGGACACCCGCTCACCAGGTGGACGGGTCAGCGGCCCGTCCGCGAGCGCGCGGGCGATCGCGGGCCAGTCGCCCGGGGCGACGAGCTCGACCGGCGCGCCCGCCAGCACCTCGGGGATCGCGCCGCTGGTCGTGCTGATGATCGCCAGGCCAGCGGCCATCGCCTCCGCGAGCACCAGACCGAACTGCTCCTCCCAGAAGGCTCTGGGGATGTCGAAGGGGTGCAGTTGAGCGGACGCGGAGCCCTGGCTGGCGAGCACCAGCACCGAGGCCTGCGCAAACACCGACGGCATCTCGTCGTAGGAGACGCTGCGAATCTCGAGCGCCTCGCTCAGGCCGAGATCGGCCGCGTACTCACGCAGGCGTGCCTCCTCTGGACCGGAGCCGATCATCAGCAGGCGGGGGCGCACCGTCTCCCCCGCGGGGGTGCGGACCGTGCCGCGGTGCAGCAGCGCGAGCGCACGCAGCACGTCCTGGTGACCCTTCTCCCACACCAGACGCCCGGCCGAGACGATCGTGTGCGTCCGCGGCTCACTCAGGGTGCCGCGCGAGTGACCCTCGGCGGCTGTGTCCGACGCGGCAGGCGCAGCAAAGCGAGCGGTGTCGATCCCGGGCGGGCAGAGCGCGATCCGCTCGGGCGAGACCCCCTCGAGTCCGAGCGCGAGCGCGGCCCGCTCGGTCGCGGCGAGGAACAGGTCGGTTTCGGCGAGCACCAGCTCGCGATAGCGACGCGCGTGCCGATTTCGGTATGCGGCGAGCAGCGGCAGCGTCTCCCACACCGTCTGCACGAGACGGAAGCCGTGGCGGCGCCGGCGCCGCGCAGCATCGGCGGCGAACCAGAAGCTGAGCTCGGCCGCGTGCACGATGTCGGCCTGCGCAAACGCCTCCTCCGCGGACAGGTAACGGTCGCCCAGCACCAGCGCCGAGAGCTCGCCGACGCGGCCGTGCGGAAGCAGGTCGCGCAGCGCCCGCGTCGGCACCGCACGAAGCTGCTCGGGCGCGAGGAAGCGGTTCGAGCCGGTAAGCAGATAGGAGACCTCATAGCGGTCCGGCAGCTCCAGCCACGGGCGCAGCTCCCAGGGATTCGCGAGATGGCCGCGCACGATCAGGACCGAGGGCACGGCTCGGCACGCTATCGCCTAGAGCGTGGCGGTCGGCTCAGCGACCCCGACGACGCAGCGCCGGCAGCAGCTCGAGCACCTCGGCAGGCACCGCGCGCGTGAGCACGATCAGAAGCGCGTAGGCACCGAGAGCGAGCAGCATTCGCACGAGCGAGGGCACGCCCGGGAGCAGCGCGAGAACAACCGCCGGCGCGGCGGCGACGAGGACCTTCAGCACGATCCCCACGCCCGGGCGGAGCTCGCGACGAGCGCGAAGCATCGCCACGAGCAGCCCCAGCGCGAGTGTGCTCTCGCCGCACAGCGTCGCCACGGCGGCGCCCGTGGCGCCGTGACTGCTGGCCAGCACAATCGTCAGCGAACAGCTGACCACGAAGGCGAGGAGGTTGGCGAGCAGCACGCTCTTGTATCGCCCCAGCGACAGCAGCGCAAAGCTCCAACCGGCGAAGACGAAGGTCGCGATCAGCGCGAAACCCTGGATCTGCAGCACTTCCGCGGAGGCCGCGTATTTTGGGCCGGCGACGACGTGGATCATGAACTGCGCGCCGGCAAGCGTCGCCAACGCGGCGCCAACCCCGAGGATCAGCGAGGCCTCGAATATGCGTCGCAGTGCGTAGGCCAGCCGGTCACGGTCATCGCGCGCCGCACGCACGAGCAACGGCAGCGTGCCGCCGACCAGCAGCCCGGGCAGCGTGCCGATCACGATGAAGATCCGAAACGACGCTGCGAACAGCCCGCTCTGGTGGCCATTGGACACCAGGCTCGTGATGACCTGCGCCGTGAAGATGTAAAGCGTGCCGACCGCGCTGGCCAGCGAGAACGACACGCTGAGCCGCAACAGCGCCCTCCATTGTGTGGGGCGCACGGCGACGCGCAGCGAGATCTGGTGCCGAGCCAGCGCCGCCGTGGGAGGGATCAGCACCAAGTTGACCGCGAGCACGACCGCCAGCAGCGGCAGCAGGCCGGCGCCGAGCACGACCAGCACCACGATCGCCGCGACGCTCAGCACCTGCCGTGCCAGTTCCAGCGCGGACAGCGTGCCCAGGCGCAATTCCGCCCCGATCGGGATCGTGTGAGTGTGCTGCACGACCAACGCGATCGTGCCGAGGCTTGCGAGCGCCGCGCCCGCCACGAGCGCTGGCCCATATTCCGCCGCGAGCGCAAAGCCTGTGACGAACAGCACGCCGACGCTCGACAGCAGGATCCGCAGTCCCAGCAGGTCGCGCATCAGCGCATCGCGCTCGGCGCCCTCGCGCGCGACGAACTCGCGTGTGCCGATCTGCGACATCCCGGCGTCGGTGATCGCGGCGACGATCGCCACGAGCGAGAGCACGGTCGTGTAGTAGCCAAAGCGAGTGACCCCCAGGTGGCGAGTGAGCAGCGCCGCCGACAGCACCGAGAGCGCGACCATGACCGCGTAGGCGCCAAGGCGCAGGACGCCACCGCGGACGATCAGTCCGCCGGCCTCGGCAGTGTCCAACACGTCAGCGTCCACCGGCGCCGCCAGCTCCGAGGGCAGCCCCGGCGCGCTCATCGCGACTGCCGCCACGCTCGCGCGTAGCTATCCAACGTCGCCTGGGCGGCTGCCTCCCAGGTGAACAGGCGCTCTCGCTCGCGACCGCGTGCCGCCAGATCGTCGGCGAGCTCTTGGTCGCCGAGGACTTCGACGAGTGCCGCTCCGATGTCCTCCACGTTGAGCGGGTCGAAGTAGCGGGCCGCTTCGCCGGCAACCTCGGGCAGTGCCGAGGCGCGCGAGCAGGCCACCGGCACGCCGCGGCGCATCGCCTCGAGGATCGGGATTCCGAAGCCCTCGTTGATCGACGCGAACACAAAGCAGCTCGCCAGCGCGTACAGGCCCTCGAGGTCGGCGGCGTCGACATACGCCGGGAACGCGACATTGGCCGCGATGCCGAGCTCGCCGGCCAGCTCGCGCAGTTCGCGCTCATGCGTGGTCGGGTTGCCCGGCATCACGAGCACGGCATCTGGCCAGCGCGCGGCAACCGCGACCATCGCACGGACGAGCCGCTCGAGATTCTTGTGCACCTTCTTCGCCGACACGGTGAGGACCACCGGTCCCTCGCCCAGCCCCAGACGCGAGCGAAGCTCGGTGGGCGGCGTGGGCGCAACCAGCTGGTTCGTCCCCGCAGCGAGCGCGACGACGTCGATGTGCTCGGCGGGCACGTGGAGGTACTGCGTCACGTGCGCTGCCCCCGCCTGCGCGAGGACGATCACCCGGTCTGCCCTGCGAGCCACCGGCGGGACGACGATGCGCCACAGACGCACCGTCCATCGCTCGCCGGGATCCGGGGCGACGATCCACGTGACGTCGGCCAGCGTCACGACGTTGACCGCGCGCGTGCGAAGCGGCGCGGTCAGGGCAACGCTGTGCAGCAGATCGACGCGCCGCCCGGCGAGCGCGCCGAGAACGGTGAGCTCGCTGACGGCCTTTAGCCCGCGTCGACCAAGCAGCTGATGCGTGACCAGCTCGACCCGCTCGCCCCAGCCCTCGTCCTCCAGGTACGCACGACCGCCGGGGCTGCAGAACACGCTGAAGGCGACATCAGGAGCAAGGCGGACGAGTTCGGGGACGAGCGCGCGCACATATGTGTCGAGCCCACCCATACGTGGCTCTAGGAAGATCGCGTTGATCCCTATCCGCGCCGGCAGCGCCGGAGGCGTCCACGTCCCACCCGTCGCCACAACGGGGACTTCGTTCGTCGCCAACCCGCTTTACCCTCCTGGCCGGTCCTCGAGGCGAATCGACTGCCTGCTCGATTCCTGGTGGAGCATCACGGTAGCGTGACGCGAAACAGCCTGGCGCGGGCGCATCCACCTGCGCCTCAGCGCGAGCGCACATGCGCGCTGACGATCCCTATGCTCCCGCGAGCCGATGACCACGCTTCGTTCAAAATTCGTCGAGGCATTGCGCCGGTTGGGGGCGCGTCCGCGGCTGCTGCCGCTGCTCGCCCTTTACCAGGGGGCGCCCACAGTGAAGCCGACGTTTGCGTTCCTCCTGCGCGAGGCTTCGGCGCGCAAGGGCGTCTTTCTATACCGGGTGCGCGAGAACGGCATGCGCGCCGCGATCCGCCATCGCCGCGGCGACGTGGTGATCCTCGGAGAGGTCTTCAACCATCACGACTACCGGCCCACCGGCGAGGTGGAGCGAGCGCTCACACAGGTCAGCAACATCGTCGATCTGGGCGGCAACATCGGGCTGTTCGGACTGTTCGCCGCTGCGCGCTGGCCGGACGCCAAAATCATCGCGTTCGAGCCCGACCCGGACAACGCGGCGATCCACGAGCGGACAATCGCCGCCAACGGACTGGCGGAGCGCTGGCAGCTGGTCCAGGCAGCAGCCTGCAACGAGAACGGTCGTGCCTCGTTCGTCGCGGGGCTTGCCGCGGTCTCACACATCGCCGACCCCACCGAGGGGGAGCAGACGATCGAGGTGCCGCTGATCGACGTGCTGCCCCAGATAGCGCAGGCGGACCTGCTGAAGATGGACATCGAGGGAGGCGAGTGGGCGATTCTGGGCGACCCACGCTTCCGCGAAGCGCCGCCGCGCGCGGTGGTCCTCGAGTATCACTCGCACCTCAGTCCAGGACCCGACTCCCGCGCCGACGCCGAAGCCGCCCTACGAGCGGCAGGCATGCAGATTCAGCCGATCTCCTACCGCGACGACGGGCACGGCATGCTGTGGGCTTGGCGAGCCTAGGCGCGCAGCGATGACGGCGCTTCGTGACAAATTCATCGAGCGGTTGCGCCGACTGGGGACGCGTCCTCGCCTGCTGCCGCTGCTCGAACTGTATTTGGGGGCACCGACCGTGCGGCCGACGCTTGCGTTCGTGCTGCGCGAGACGCTTCGCCGCAAGGGCGTCTTTCTCTATCGCGTGCGCGAAAACGGCCTGTCCGTTGCCATCCGGCATGGGACCGGCGACGTCGTGATCCTCGGCGAGGTCTTCAGGCACCGCGACTACCAGCCCACCGGCGAGGTGAAGCAGGCGCTTTCAGAGGTGAGCAGGATCGTCGATCTGGGGGGCAACATCGGGCTGTTCGGAGCGTTCGCGGTCGCACGCTGGCCGCAGGCCGAGATCGTCGCCTTCGAGCCGGACCCGTACAACGCGGCGATCCACGAGCGGACGATCGCCGTCAACGGGCTGGCGGAGCGCTGGCAGCTGGTCCAGGCAGCAGCCTCCAACGAGGACGGCCGCGCCGCCTTCGTTGCGGGCCTCGCCGCCGTCTCGCACATCGCCGCCCCGACTGATGAGGAGCAGACGATCGAGGTGCCGGTGATCGACGTGCTCCCCCGGGTGGCGCAGGCGGACCTGCTGAAGATGGACATCGAGGGAGGCGAGTGGGCGATTCTCGGCGACCCACGCTTCCGCCAAGCGCCCCCCCGCGTTGTGGTCCTCGAGTATCACTCGCATCTCTGTCCAGGGCCCGACTCTCGCGTCGAGGCCGAAGCCGCCCTACGAGCCGCGGGCATGCGCATCCAATCGATTGCCGATCATGGCCACTACGGGATGCTGTGGGCGTGGCGGACGTAAGGAACGGCTTCGATCCACTCGTACGAGCGCCCGCAGAGCGACCGCCAGTGGCTGGCCGCGACCGTGCGCAGGGGCGGCTGCGCGGCAGGCGATGCGGGGGCGAGATATAGGCCGTACAGGTACGTCGAGCCACCCTCGCCTGGCGCGAGCGTGAAGCCGCCGCGGGACAGCGTCAGACGATGGCGTCCGGCGGAGAGAAAGACCGGCACCGGCGTCATCGGGTTCAACACGACGGAGTTGCCCCCGAGCTGTGCGGCAATCGACGCGAGATGGCGCCCGTCGACGCTGAGGCTCACGGTTGGCATGATCTGACCCTCGAGCCACACATCCCACGTGCCTGCGTGAGGAAGCTCGAACGTGGCCGACAGCCGGCCGGGCGTGCTCAACTGCAGGCCGTGGCGCACGCGCCCCCAGCCGGTCGGGTGCGACGTACGCGGCAGAGCGATGCGAACGAGCTGAGGCGAGCGCGCCGCGACGAGCCTGCCGCCGTGCTGAGCGGCGACGCCGGCGACCAGTTCGATGCGTGCGCATTGGGCCGCTGGCGAACCCGACAGCGGGACGACGGCGATCGACGTTGCGGCGGCCGGTTTGCGGCCCCACACCTGGTAATAGGTGCCCTGCCAGAGCAGGCGGTAGGACGCGGGCGGCCGGGCGAGAGCGGGATCGCGACGGGTGACGATCAGCGGGTAGGAACGCAAGCTCGCCGGCGGCAGCCGGTCGAGTTCGACCGGGTAGCGATAGCGCGCTGAGGTGCCGGCGAACACGGGTGGTGCGTAGATGAAGTTGGGCCCGCCGACGTCGAGGTCGCGCAGCACGTACATCGAGTATTCGTCGAAGTCGGTGAACAGCGTCGGGCCACGACCGGCGAAGCGATGATCGATCGATTCGAGCTCTTCATAGCGCGCGGTCGGAGCTACGTTGGACACGTGGTACTGCATCGCATCCGAGGCGATCACGCCGCCGAACAGCACCACCGCCAGGACGGGCGCGACCAGCCTCAGCGGTGAGGCGCGCAGGGCCGCCACGCCCCCCCACGCGAGCAGCACGACAACGGGCGTCGTGAGCATCAGGGTCTTGGCATCGACCCACGTGGTGCTGTAGGCGGTGATCGCGGCCCACGCGGCCAGCGTCAGCGCAGCCCAGCCCAGCAGCGAATAGTCGCGCCTGCGGATCAGGCGCCAGACCCCCATCCCGATCGCGATCACGGTGATCGCGATGAGCACTGCGGTGATCACCAGATCGCTTCCTGCCGGCGGGTGCTTGTAGCTCTGCCACAGCCAAACGCCAAACACCTGTGTCGCTTTCAGCGGCGTGGCAAGGTTGCCGGGCGCGCCGGTGACGGCGATGTTGCTGGCGACGTTCAGCGATTTCGATAGGTTGACCCACGTCGGCAGGGCGGCAAGCAGGGCGACCGGCACCCCAACCGCGATCAGGCGGAGCAGGCGGCGTCCACCCGAGGGATCGGCCGCGACACCCGTGCCGACGACCGCGGCCAGAACGAGCACGGCCGCGAGCACCCAAGCGGCGAACCCCGCCCCGAGCGCGGAGATCCCGCCGGCGGCGACGAGCGCGAACGGGACGGCGCCCGCGGGGCCTCCGCGCAGCCAGCGACGGTGCACGAGGACCAGGGCACCGAGCGTGAGGATCAGCCCCAGGGAGGTGATCTCCTTGATCGAGCCGATCAGCTCATAGCCGTAGACGAGCGCCGGAACCGTCGCGGTGAGCGCGCCGAGCGCAGCCCACGGTCCGGCGAGCCCCATCCGCCGCAGGATCAGCCAGGCTGGCCCGGCGGCGGTTGCGAGCACGAACGCGTTGAACGGCTGGAACGCCCAGATCAGGGGCAGCCCCAGCAGGTAGGCACTACCGCCGAAGAGCGTGTCCGCGCCCGACGGATATCCGCTGTTGTAGTAGTAGTTGATGTACTCGCCGTAGGAGTTGTGCAGATCCAGGTGCCCGAAGTCCTGGCCGTGGCGCAGGAGAAAATCCGCGCCCATCATGTGAAACGCTGAATCGGACAGCGTGAGATAGGAGGAGAAGGTGGTCCTGCCGGCGAGCAGCACCGGGGCGAGCGCCAAGACGTAGGCGAGCACGGGCGCCTCGGCCTGCCAGCGCCACCCGCGCCAGTTGCGCGCGAGCATCCGTACCCGTGGCCACGCGAGCGCGAAGCCGGCGAGCGCGGCCGCCGCCATCACGTAGGGCGTCGCGGCAGCGAGGTGCGGCACGTACGTCGTCAGCTGCGAGAGCGCGATCAAGGCCGCCACACCGACAGTGGGAAGCAGCGTCCCGGGCAGCCACCCGCCACTCAGGCGATCGACCAGCAGACCGGCGCCTATGCACAGCAGCGTCAGCACCACCGGGTAGACCAATGTGGTCAGGGCGAACAAACGAGCGCGAGTCTATGCGCACGCGCTCGTGCCGGGCCTCAGTGCTCAAATACCGTCACGACGTGCGACGCACCCGTCGCGAACGGATAGTCCGCCTCCGCTTCGCACAGCACCCGAAACTGATACCTGGCGGGCCCGGCGAACTTGAAGCTATAGCTCGCGTGAAAGCGTCCGTGGGCATCGCTGCGGATCACGTTGAACTCGAGCCACGGGCCGCCGGGCGAGCGCGCCTCGAGCACGACCAGCTTGCCGCCCTTTGGGATCGGCCCGCCGGGCAGGCGCCCGGAGAAGTGGATGCTGCTGCCGACGTGCGCGGTTCGCGGCGCGATGTGCAGCTTCACCCCCGCGCGGACGCTGAGGGTGAGGGTCTTGGAGACAACCGGCGGCGAGCCGAAGCGGGCGCTGTACTCGAAGCGCAGCGTGCGCGAGGCGGTGTCTGACGGCAGGCGCAGCGTGAAGCGGCCGTTCGAATCGGTGCGCACGCCGGTCATCGCCGCAGTCTGTGCGCCTGCGTATTCCGCTCGCGAAAGCACGTTCACCTGAGCCGCCACGATCGGACCCCCGGCCGGCCCCGTCAGACGACCGAGGATCGTCTCCGCGCGCCCGTAGCGGCTCCCCAGGCGCTCACCCTGCGTCGCCGTCCAGCGCACCGACAGCGCGGCTTCGGAAGAGGCGTTCGCGCCGTTCGGCCCGCCCGGCGGCAGCGGGTTCTCGACCGTCACGTTCCTGTCGAGCACCGTCGCCGCGTTGCCCGCCGCATCGATCACGCTCACCACGAGGTGATGCTGTCCGTTGGCCACCGCCGCGGCGTCAAAGCCCACGTCGGCGCTGACCGACGCCGGGCACGGCTGCAAGTACAGGAATGCTGCAAGACCATCGCTCGTCCCGCCGACGTTCCTGCAGCGCCCGCCGTCTTCGTTCAGCACCGTGCTCTGAACGACCCTGCCGTCGACGCTGAACACCGCCTCGTAGACGCCCGAGCCGGGGTCGCTCGCGCTGAACGCGACATCGCTCGTGCCGCTCACCGTCGGCGCACTCGCAAGTTCGCCGCTGACGTTCGACGCGGTCGGGGGCGCGGTCTGTTCGAGCGTCAGGTCCGCGGCGTAGACGTACACGACGGCGGCGTAGCCGTTGGGGTCACTCTCGCCTTCGTTGCACTTGAAGCCCGAACCGCCTGAGCAGGTGGCATCGAAATACAGGTGTTCACCCAAACTCGATCCCGGCACAACCAGACGATTTTCTGGCGCCAGCGGTTCGCCCAGGGTTCCGACCTCCCCAGGACACGTGGAGCCGCCGACACACTGCCCAAACGCACTTCCGGGTTCGTTCACGTTGTTCGGGCCCGCAAACCAGAAACCGTAAAACGCGCTGATGGCCGCCCCGCCCTCCGCATCCCCCGCCCGCCACAGCGTTGCGGCGGAGATCTGCTCGCCGGTGGGCGGTGCAAATGCCCAGGTGGCGGAATCAGAGTTAGTTGTACGCGCGAACCCCGCACGGAGCCCTGCGATGAGCGCGCCGCCGGGCTGCGAGCAGGTGTCCTGATCGAGCGATTCGGGCCCCACGGCTGACCCACTCCACCCATCGGCGGGCGCACTTTCGCCGGAAGGCGTCCTGCAGGAGTAGACGTGGTACGCGCCGGCCAAGGCGCTTAATGTCGCGGCGGCACAGCTGACGACCAGCACCGCGGCGCCCGCGGCAGCGGTGACGGCGAAGCGCCGTCCAACTCGCGGGCCCGCCTTCGATATCCGTTCGAATACAGCCAGCATTCCGACCTCGCTTTGCTCGGGAGCACGTCATGGCCCCCTCCCAAATTGTTCCAGTTTTTGGGCTTTGGCGCGAGCTCAGAAGATGAGGCGGACGGGCAGCTCGGAAAGGCCGTAGATGCCGGTGATGGTGTCGAATGCGGGCTCGCCGTCGAGCTCGAGACGGCGCACGCGCTGCGCGAGGAAGGACAGCGCTTCGCGCAGCTCCAGACGCGCGAGGTTGGCGCCGACGCAGTAGTGAACGCCGGCGCCGAACGTGAGCGCCCTGGCGCTGCCGCGATCGGCGGTGATGTCGAAGGCGTCGGCGCCTGCGGGGCCCTGCTCGCTGCGGTCGAGGTCGCGGTTGCCGCTGAAGGCGGAGACGATCACGATCGTGTCCTGCGGGAAGCTGACGTCGCGGAAGACGACCTCCTCGGTGGTGATGCGCGCGGTGAACGGCGTGATCGGCTCGAACCGCAGCGCCTCCTCGACGGCCGCCTCGGCGAGCTGCGGGTTCTGTACGAGCAGCTCCCACTGCTCGGGGTTTTCGGCGAGCAGCCGCACGGTGTGCGCGAGCTGGCTCTGCGTCGTGTCGACGCCGCCGGCGAGCACGTTGAAGACGAGGTTGATGCACTCGACATCCGACAGCCGCTCGCCGGCCTCTTCGGCCTCGATCAGCATCGAGAGCAGGTCGTCGCGCGGATCGGCGCGCCGCGTGAGGAGCAGCGCTTCGGCATAGGCGTAGAACTCCTCGACGGCGCGCTCGATGTGATCGCGCTCGCTGGCCATGCTGACGGCGTCGAACTGCCGCTGGATCCAGTTGGACCAGTGGTACAGCCGCGGCGCGTCGGCGAGCGGCGCTCCCATGACGGTCGCGATCACCTGCGATGGGTAGGGCTTGGCGAACGCGTCGACGAACTCGCAGGCGACGCCGGTGGCCGGCTCTGAATGATCGGGCGCGGACGCCGCGATCGCCTGCTCGAGCAGCTGCTCGAGGAACGCTCGCATGGCGGGCGCGTAGCGCTCGACGGCGCGCGGCGACAGCGCAGGGTTGACGAGGCTGCGCAGCCGCGCGTGGTCGGGCCCGTTGACGTGCAGGATGTTGCGCTGCATCTGCTCGTAGAGCGCGCCGTCACTGACGCCGAAGATCTCGGCGATCTTCATCCCCGGGAACGTCGCGGCGCGGGTGCGCAGGAAGAACTCCGCGGACTCGCGATCGAGCACCATGTACCCGAACGGCCCGCGCGCGAGCCACCCGTGCCCGCGCAGCTCGCGCATCGCGTCGTGGAAGCGCGCGCCGCGCAGCGACGGGTCGGTGTAGTCCAGCGCCGGCAGCTCGAGCTCGCTGACGATGGTGGTCATCGTGCGGGCCCGAGGGAGACGGCGCTGGGCAGCGGCTCCGTTTCCAGCTCTATTTTTTTGGGTGGACTGCGTGCTTCAGCGCGGCGCCCGGTGAGAACTTCGGCGCCTTGGACGCTTTGATTTTGACCCTGTCGCCGGTTCGCGGGTTGACGCCCTGACGGGCGGCTCTTTTGACGACGGAGAACTTGCCGAAGCCGGTGATCGCGACCTCCTCGCCTTTTTTGAGCGACTTGGTGACGGTGTCGAGCAGCGACTCCAGCACGCGCGAGGTGTCGGCCTTCGTCATGTCCGCGTCCTTTGCGATCGCGTCGATCAGTTGTGACTTGTTCATGTTGGTCCCTTTCAAGTAGGTGTGGCCGGAGATCTGCCGGCGACCGCGCAGGCTACCGCGCCAGCTTCTTTCCCGGGTTGAAGAGGCCCTTGGGGTCGAACGCGCGCTTGATCTGTTCGTGCCCTTCCACCGCCCGCGGGTCCCACTGAGACGCCAGGCGACCGCGCTTCAGCGAGCCGACCCCGTGCTCTCCTGCGATCGATCCGCCGAGCTCGACGACCAGCGCAAACAGCTCCTCGCCGACGGCACCGGCGGCTTCCAGCTCGGAGTCGCTTGACGGGTCGACGAGCACGGTTGCGTGCACGTTGCCCTCGCCGCCGTGTCCCCAGGCGCACGAACCCAGGCCGTGCGCGGAGGCGCTCCGCTCGAAGCGCTCGAGGCCCTCGGCGAGGCGCTCGAGCGGGAAGACGACGTCCTCGCTGACCTTCGCGCCGCGAGCGCCGGTCACGGCCGGATTGGCGCCGTCGCGCCAGCGCCACAGCGCGCGCGGGTCGAGCGGCTCGTGCACCGCGAGCGCGCCTTCGCCGAGGAGCTCCACGAGCGCGTCGCGCTGCGCGCGCGCCTCCGCCTCCGAGCCGTCCACCTCGCAGATCAGCGCGAAGCCGGACTGCGACGGCACGTCGCCGGGGTAGGCGCCGGCGGTGATCGCGAGCGTGGCGCCGTCCATGAAGTCGAGGACCGATGGCCGCAGGCCGGCGGCGAACACCGCGCAGATAGCCGCACAACCCGCCTCGCGTGTTGGCAGGAACACCATCAGGGGAATCGCCGCCGCGGGCGCGGGCAGCAGCCGCAGCTGTACCGCGGTGATCACGGCGAGCGTGCCCTCAGAGCCGACGAGCAGGCTCTTGAGGTCATAGCCGGCGACGTCCTTCGCGGCCCAGCCACCGACGTGCACCAGCTCGCCGGGCGCGAGCACCGCCTCAAGGCCCGCGACCCAGGCGCCGGTGACGCCGTACTTGAGCGCGTGCGGGCCGCCGGCGTTGGTGGCGACGTTGCCGCCGATCTGAGACTGCTCCGCCGCACCGGGGTCGGGGGCGAAGAACAGCCCGTTCTCGCGCGCAAGGCGTTGCACGTCGCGGGTACTGACGCCGGCCTCGGGGAACATGCGCCACAGCGCCGGCTCGAGCTCACGGACGCGGCGCAGCCGCTCGAGCGAGCACACGACGCCGCCCTGCGTCGCGACCGCCCCTCCCACGAGCCCCGTGCCGCCACCGCGCGGCACGATCGGCACGTCGTGCTCGTAGCACCAGGCGACGACCGCCGCGACATCCTGTGCGCTGCCCGGCAGCGCCACCGCGTCGGCATGCCCCGCGAGGCCCCTGCGGTCGGAGCTGTCGTGGTTGTAGGGCGACTGCGGGGAGGGCTCGAGCACGTGCTCGGCGCCCAAGAGCCGCCTCAGCTCATCGCGCATCGAGGATCTCATCGACGTCAAAGCCAGTGACGCAGACCCGTCGGCGCCATGTCCGGGTGCTCCTCCATGAGCCTGCCGAGCTCGGTCACCATGCGTCCGATCGTTCCTCGCCTGCCTCGCGGATAGCTGCCGGGGGCGACGAGGACAAGGCCATGGTGCACCTGGCCGCGCTGATCGTAGCCGGAAGCGATGATGCTGAAGTCGGCGACGTTCTCAGTGACGACTGCACGCTGCTGCTCCTGGGCCAAGGCGAAGATGTCGGTATCCGCGAGAGCCCGTAGCTCCGGGCGCTCGGTGACGACTTGGACGTCGTGACCGCGGTCGCGCAACTGCACGGCGATTGACGGTGGATACACCTCGTCGACCAGCAGCTTCAAGCGAGCGCTTCCCGCGCTCTGACCCACGCCGCGTGCTGACGGTCGGCCTCTTCGCTGTTGTGGACGATCCGGGCGTCCACCTCCTCGCGGAAATCCGCGTAGTAGCGCACGGCGGCATGTACCTGGGCAGGCGTCAGAGCGCCCCACTCGGCCGTTGCGGCAACCGCCTGCTCGCCAGCGAAACCGGTGCCCTTGAGCGTCTCGATGACCTCCCATACGTCAGGGCCGCCGGCGAGCGCCGCGCGCCGTCCCGCCGGCCCGTCTCTGAAAACGATGCCGGGATGATCCTCCATTCGCAGGCCCTCGTCGATGAGCCGCTCCGCTGTGCGCGCCTTGGCCTCGCCACGGCGTTGCGCGCCCACGCCGAGACGCGCGAGCGTCTGCGGGCTCATGCGGATCGAGAACGGCTTCTGGGCTGCCTGACGACTCATGTAGTTGTCGGTAGTCTAACGCACTACAAGGCTATCTCGGAGCGGCGGGTAGCATTGCGGGTCGTAATGGCGATCAGCACGAAGCCGCCCGGCGGAGGGGACACCGAGGGCGACGCCGGCGGAGGCGGAGGAGACGAGCGCAGCTTCCGCACGCTGTCCGACGAGCCGGTGCGCGAGCTGTACACCGCGGAGGACCTCCCAGCCGGCGCGGGCGCGGGCGGCCCGGAGGACCCGATCGGCGTGCCGGGCTCCTACCCGTTCACGCGCGGCATCCATCCGACGATGTACCGCGGGCGCCTGTGGACGATGCGCCAGTTCGCGGGCTTCGGCACGAGCGAGGAGACGAACGAGCGCTTCCACTATCTGCTGGAGCATGGCCAGACGGGGCTGTCGACGGCGTTTGACATGCCGTCGCTGATGGGTCACGACTCCGACCACGCGCGCTCGCTGGGCGAGGTTGGCCGCGAGGGCGTGGCGGTGGACACGCTGGATGACATGCAGACGCTGTTCGGCGGCATCGACCTGGGCGAGGTGTCGGTGTCGATGACGATCAACGCGCCTGCGGCGATCATGCTGGCGTTCTACGTCGCGGCGGCCGAATCGGATCCTGTGCATGCGACTCCCCCGGAGCGCCTGTCGGGGACGATCCAGGCGGACATCCTGAAGGAGTACATCGCGCAGAAGGAGTGGTGCTTCCCGATCGACCCGGCGATGCGCCTGTGCGGCGACATGATCGAGTGGTGCACGCGCAGGATGCCGCGCTGGCACCCGATCTCGATCTCCGGCTACCACATCCGCGAGGCCGGGTCGACGGCGCAGCAGGAGCTGGCGTTCACGCTGAAGGACGGCCTGACGTACGTCGAGCAGGCGGTCGCGCGCGGCCTCGACGTAGATGAGTTCGCGCCGCGGCTGTCGTTCTTCTTCAACGCCCAGATCGACTTCTTCGAGGAGATCGCCAAGTACCGCGCGGCGCGGCGCATCTGGGCGCGCGAGATGCGCGAGACGTTCGGCGCGAAGCAGCCGCGCTCGTGGCAGATGCGTTTCCACGCGCAGACGGCGGGCGTGTCGTTGACGGCGCAGCAGCCGCTGAACAACATCGTGCGCACGGCGGTGGAGGCACTGGCGGCGGTGCTCGGCGGCACGCAGTCGCTGCACACGAACTCCTACGACGAGGCGCTGGCGCTGCCGACGGAGGAGGCGGTGACGATCGCGCTGCGCACCCAGCAGATGCTTGCGCACGAGACGGGCGTGGCGAACACGGTTGACCCGCTCGGCGGCTCGTACTTCGTGGAGTCGCTCACCGACGAGATGGAGCGGCGAGCGTACGATTATTTTAAGAAGATCGACGAGCTGGGCGGGATGGTCGAAGCGGTGAAGCTCAACTATCCCCAGCGCGAGATCGCAGACGCCGCGTTCGCGCTGCAGCAGGAGATCGACGCGCGCGAACGGATCGTGGTGGGCGTCAACAGCTACGTGGCCACCGACGAGCAGCCGATCCCCACGCTGCGCGTCGACCCGGAGCTCGAGCGCAAGCAGATCGGGCGCCTGCAGGCGGCGCGCGCCAAGCGCGACGGCGCGGAGGTCGAGCGCGCGCTGGCGTTGCTGCGCGAGGACGCGGCGCACACGGATCGCAACCTGATGGAGCCGCTGCTCACCTGCGCGCGCGCCCACGCCAGCGAGGGCGAGATCATCGAGTCGCTGCAGCAGGTGTTCGGCGACTACTCGGAGACGCCGGTTTTCTGAGACAGGCGCTCGGTACTCGTGATGATCGCCTTGCGATGAACAGTTCCGTCCGCTCGACCTCGGTACAATGGCGGGGTCGTTAGCAAACATACGTTCGCTTCAGAGGCTTGGAATGCGGGGCCGGGATCCCGTCAGTCGTGGAGACCCTCGACACCCGCGTTAGCGGCTCATGCCGGCCTGGCCCCACATTCTTAGCCTCGACGTGCAGAGCAAGCGGCTAGAAAGGCAGGCCACCACGGGTAGCTGGTTAGGTGGTCCGGTAGGCCGATCGGGTTGAAGCCGTACGACGTGACTTTGCCTCCCCCACGAATGTAGATGCGCGGAACAAGCTGCAGGAGATAGCTGGCCTCGTGGCTCCCATAGTCATCCACACGGAGTGCTGACCCGAAGGCTCCGGCAACCAGATCAGCGACCTGGAGCGGACGAATGCGGGACGGCTGGTCGATTTTTGGCTTTCCCGTAAAAGGCCCGCCATCGAATCGAACTCTGTCGATTGCGGAGCACGCGCATGTACTCGTCGAGACGAGCGTAGGGGAACCGTTTGACATGAGCAAAGGTCACGGAGACTTCGCCGCCTGCGTCATCGACGAACCACGAGATACGCTCCATGAGGCGGCGGATCGCGTAGTTGTACATAGATGTTGGGTTGCTGAGCGCGGTACCCGACCCCGTGAGCGGCTGCTTCAACACGACCACGCTCGCGACGGTCATATCGAGCCCTGCAAGCTCGCCCGCTACGTACTTGCGCTGGGAGTGGGTCTTGACGTTCTCGGCCCAGTGCAGGACGGTTCCCGCGGGCTTCTTAAGGGTCGCGTTGATGCGATCCAGCGCCTCAACGAGACGCGTCTCGTAGCCGTCGGGAACGATGATTGCCGAGACCACGAAGATAGGACTGGATCGGCCGCCCCAACCTCGATCGCATGTCTCATCTACATAGGCCCTGTATAGCTGCCGCGACATGCGCGCAGAGGCTATTCCACGTTCTCGAATACACGCCTCCTCCTCGGGCCGTGCGCAACACAAGGTTCAATCGAAGGCGCTCAGGCCGTAACGCCGCCGTCGATCACGAGCTCGGAGCCGGTGACGTAGACGCTCTCGTCGCTGGCGAGGTACACGATCGCGTCGGCGACCTCCTCGGGCGTGCCGATGCGCCGCAACGGGATCCCCCTGATCAGCTTGTCGATCAGCTCGGGCGTGCGTTCGCGCTGGCGCGTGTTCATGTCGGTGTCGATCTGCCCAGGGTGGAGCGAGTTGACGCGCACTCCGAACTGCGCGAGCTCCTTGGCGGCAACTTTGCTCATGCCGCGCACCGCCCACTTGCTCGCGGCGTACGCCATCAGGAAGGGCGAGCCCATGAGGCCGGCGACGGAGGAGAGGTTGATCACGGAGCCGGCGCTCCGCTCGATCATCGCCGGCGTCACGGTGCGCATACCGAGGAACACACCCGTGACGTTGATGTCGATCACGCGTCGGAAGTCCTCGACCAACGTGTCCGTCAGCGGTGCCGCCAGGAACACCCCGGCGTTGTTGAGCAGCACGTCGATGCGCCCGTGCGCGTCGAGCGCATGCGCGACGACCTCCCGCCAGCGCTCCTCGCTCGTCACGTCCTGGCCGAGCGCGTCGGCGCGATCGCGACCCAACTCGTCGGCGACGCGCTGCGCGCCCTGCTCGTCGGCGTCGGTCAGCAGCAGCTGCGCACCCTCCTGCGCCATGCGCCGCGCAGCCGCGGCGCCGATGCCGCCGGCCGCGCCCGTGATCAGCGCGACCTTCCCCTCGAGCCGTGGCTCCCCCATGTCGCGACTATAACTTCGCGCCGGGCTCGGCCATCGCGCGACCCGCTCCCCCTCTATAACTCGTTTTCAAACGCTGTATAACAATCGCTATACAGCACTCGCGAGAGAGGAAGAACTCCCGCGAGCCTCACGCTCCACCAAGGCGTCGCCGGCAACCGGCGCGCGGCCATCGATCGCCGAGAAAGCCGCCTCCCGCGTCATCCCCCGCTTGCCCCACGCGCTTGCGCGCGCATACGCGATCAACCGCGCGAGGTACTCCTGTGGGTCGGGCCGCACGACGCCGGCGCGTGCGAGCAGCTCGCGCGCCCGCTGATCGCCAAAGCGGCAGCGCACGTCGAAGTACGGCACGAAGCTCTCGCCTCCCGCGGGCACGCCGCCGGCGCCCGCGCCGTCGCCCTTGCCGTCGCCCTGCGCGACGAAGTGCACGGGCTCGCGCCCGGTGAC
Organism: Solirubrobacteraceae bacterium; assembly: GCA_035485155.1. GTDB lineage: Bacteria > Actinomycetota > Thermoleophilia > Solirubrobacterales > Solirubrobacteraceae > Palsa-744. The sequence goes on along the minus strand of DATHOH010000022.1, from coordinate 67,933 downwards.
GGCGGAGTGCAGCTGCACGAGCTCGCCGGCGCTGAGGGCGTCGTCGCCGGCGACGAGGTTGTAGGTGCCCGAGGCGGCGTCGTCGTCGAGCAGCGCGAGGATGCCGTCGGTGACGTAGTCGACGGGCACGAAGTCGACGATCGAGTCCGCGCGCGCGGGGACCTCGGCGAGCAGGCCGCGTTCGAACGCGCGCATCGGCCAGTAGAGGACGTTGAAGGCGGAGGTCCAGCCGCTGGCGCTGTGACCGACGACGATGCTCGGCCGCGCCACCGCGAGCGGCAGATCGTCGGCGTCGCGCAGCAGCCGCTCGGCCTCGTGCTTTGAGCGCTCGTAGGTGTTGCGGAACTCCTGGCCGACGTCGAGGTCGTTCTCGCAGAACTCGCCTGCGTGGCGGCCGCTGACGTAGGCGGTCGAGACGTGCACGAGGCGTCGCAGCGCGCCGCCGTCGGCGATCGCGCGCGCGAGCTCGAGCATCCTTTCGACGCCGCGCACGTTGATCTCGCGCGCCTCCTCGAGCGGCAGCTCGAAGGAGATCGACGCGGCGCAGTGCACGATCCGCTCGACCGAGTCGATCAGCCAGCGGCGGTCGCTGGCCGACAGGCCGATGCCGGGCTCGAGCAGGTCGCCGCGGACCACTCGCACGCGCCGCGCGGCGGCGGGCGGCTCGTCGTAGAGGCGGGCGAGCAGCTCGCGCAGTCGCTGCTGCGCGCCGGCGTCATCGCGCGCGCGGATCAGCACCGCGATCTGATCGTCCTCGCCGCCGCGCTCGATCAGGCGCGCGAGCGCGTCCATGCCGAGGAAGCCGGTGGCCCCGGTCAGCAGCACGGCGCCGCTCATGCGTCACCCGCAGCGGACGCGACGCCGGCGGCCGCGCCGACGCCGGAGCCAACGGCAGCCGGCGAGGCGCAGCCCATCGCGTGGTAGCCGCCGTCGACGTGCACGATCTCACCGGTGATGGCGCGCGCGAGCGGCGACAGCAGGAAGCAGGCGGCGTCGGCGACCGGCCCCGGGTCCTCCGTATCCCACTGCAGCGGCGCGGTCTGCGACCAGATGTCGGCGAGCTCGGAGAAGCCGGGGATGCCGCCCGCGGCGAGCGTCTCGATTGGGCCGGCGGCGACGAGGTTGACGCGGATCGCGCGCGGGCCGAGCTCGCGCGCGAGGTAGCGCGCGACTGCCTCGAGCGCCGCCTTGGCGACGCCCATCCAGTCATACGCGGGCCAGGCGCTGCTCGCGTCGAAGTCCAGGCCGACCACGCCGGCGCCGTCCGGCGCGGCTTCGAGCAGCGGCAGCAGCCCCGCGGCGAGCGCCTTCAGCGAGAACGCGCTGGTCTGGTAGGCGATGACGGCGCTCTCGAGCGGTGTGTCGAGGAAGCCGCCGCCGAGCGCGTCGGGCGGCGCGTAGGCGACGGCGTGCAGCAGCCCGTCGAGCGCTCCCCAGCGCGCGTCGAGCTCGGCGCGCACGCGCTCGATGTCCTCGCCGTTGTTGACGTCGAGCTCGAGCACCTCGGCGGCGCGCGGCAGCTGTGCGGCGGCGCGTTCGGTCATGCGCCTGGTGCGCCCGAAGCCCGTCAGCAGCACCTCGGCGCCGAGCTCCTGCGCACGCGCGGCGGTGGCGAACGCGATCGAGTGGCGGTCGAGCACGCCGGTGATGAGGATGCGCCGTCCGTCGAGCATCACAGCGGCAGCGGGGTGAAGTCGCCGGGGGCGGTGCGGCCGACGATCGGCTCGTGCCAGAACCTCGGCTCGGGCTGCGCCTCGGCGGCGCTGCCTGCGCGCCACAGCACCTGCACGCTCGCGCGGGCGACGAGCGCGCCGTCCTGGTTGTTGATGCGCCAGCTGAAGTCCACGAGCCCGCTGTTCTCGTCGATGGGGCGCAGCGAGGTGATCTCACCGGATACCGAGATCGACTCGTCGAGGTGCACGGGGCGCTTGAACACGACGTCTGACACGCGCCGCAGCGCGAGCACGCGCGCGGGATCGAGCGGCACGAGCCCGACCGCCAGCGACAGCACGAGCATGCCGTGCGCGATGCGCTCGCCGAAGGGGCTGGCGGCGGCCCACTCGGGGTCGCAGTGCTGCGGGTGCCAGTCGCCGGTGAGCGCGGAGAAGACGATCACGTCGGTGTCGCGCACGGCGCGCGCGCCGGACTCGAAGCGCTCCCCGACGGACAGCTGCTCGAATGGATCTGACCAGCGCATCGCTACCTCCTCTTACAACGGGATGTTGGCTGCCCGGGAATCGGGCCGGTGCACGTCGGCGAGCGCGTCGAAGCAGGAGGCGACGCGCCAGCGTGTGGAGTCGGGGGTGATGACCTCGTCGACGAAGCCGTCGGCGCTGGCGCCCTCGACCTGCAGCTGCTCGGCGGAGTAGGCGCCGGCGAGCCTGCGCCGATGCGCGCCGGGGTCCTCGGCGGCGGCGATCTCGCGACGGTTGAGGATGCCGACGGCCTGCTCGGCGCCCATCACGCCGAGCTCGGCGCCGGGCCACGCGAACACGTAGTCGGCGCCAAGGGCCTTGGAGTTCATCGCGATGAACGCGCCGCCGAAGGCCTTGCGCACGATCACGGTGACGCTCGGCACGGTTGCCTCGGCGAACGCGTGCACGAGCTTGGCGCCGTGGCGGATGACGCCGTCGCGCTCCTGGCGTGACCCGGGCAGGAAGCCGGGCGTGTCGACGAGCACGAGCAGCGGCAGCCCGAAGGAGTTGCACATGCGCACGAAGCGCGCGGCCTTCTGCGCGGCGTTCGCGTCGAGCACGCCGCCGAGGTGGCGCGGTTGGTTGGCGACGATTCCGATCGCGCGGCCCTCGAGGCGCGCGAACGCGCAGACGACGTTGCGCGACCACCTGGGGCTGACCTCCATCAGGCGCCCGCCGTCGACGAGCGCGGCGGCGAGGAGACGCATGTCGTATACCTGGCGCGACTGCGACGGCACGGCCCGGTCCGGCGGCACCTCAGGGGGCGCGACGCTCGGCCACTGCTGCGGCGCGACGCCGTTGTGCTGGGGCAGGTAGTCGAGCAGGTCGCGCGCCAGCAGCGCGCCGTCGACCTCGGTCGGCGCGCTGAAGTGGCAGACGCCGTTTCGCTCGTGCACGCGCGGCCCGCCCAGCGAGGCCATGTCGAGCACCTCGCCGGTGACCTCGGAGACGACGCCGGGGCCGGTCAGGAACATCGACGCGCGCCCGGTCATGATCACGAAGTCGTTGAGCGCGGGGCCGTAGGAGGAGCCGCCGGCGGCGGGCCCGCAGACGATCGAGATCTGGGGCACGACGCCCGACAGGCGCACGTGCTCGCGGAAGATTGCGCCGTAGCCGGAGAGCGCGGCGAGCCCCTCCTGCATGCGTGCTCCGGCGGACTCGACGAAGCCGAGCACGGGCACGCGGGCGCGGCCGGCGAGGCGCAGCACCTCGATGATCGACTGCGCGTGCGCTTCCCCGAGCGAGCCGCCGGCGAACGACGCGTCCTGCGCGTAGCAGTACACCTGGCGCCCGTCGACGCGCGCGTGCGCGGCGAGCACGCCGTCGCCGGCCTGCGCGCGCTCGCCCATGCGACGCGAGCGCACCTGCGTGCGCAGCAGCTGCAGTGAGCCGGGGTCGGCGAGCACCTCGAGGCGCTCGAGCGGGTCCAGGCGCTCGTCGGGGCGCTCGAGCAGCTGCAGGCTCATGGGAGCAGCCTCGGCGCCATCATGCGGCCTCCAGGCACAGCACCGCGTTGTGCCCGCCGAAGCCAAACGAGTTGGACAGCGCCAGCACGGGCCGCTCGCCGCCGTCGGCCGGGTTGTTGCCGTTGCGCGCGAGTGGGCGCGCGGCACCTGGCACGTAGTCGAGGTCGAGGCCTTCGTCGGGCTGGGAGAGCCCGAGCGTGGGCGGCGCGATGCGGTCACGCAGCGCGAGCAGCGTGGCGACGGCCTCGACGGCGCCGGCGGCGCCGAGCAGGTGCCCGATGGCGGACTTGGTGGAGGACACGGGGATCTGTTGCGCGTGCTCGCCGAGCGCGAGCTTGATGGCGTGCGTCTCGGCGCGGTCGTTGAGCGGCGTCGAGGTGCCGTGGGCGTTGACATAGTCGATCTGCTCGGCGTCGACGCCCGCGTCGGCGAGCGCGGCGCGCATGGCGGCGGCCTGTCCCTGCCCGTCCTCGCGCGGCGCGGTGATGTGATGCGCGTCGGAGCTCGCGCCGTAGCCACGGATCCGCCCGAGCACGCGCGCGCCGCGCGCGCCGGCGCCGTCGGCGCGCTCGAGCACGAGCACGGCGGCGCCCTCGCCCATGACGAAGCCGTCGCGGCGCGCGTCGAACGGGCGCGAGACGCCGCTCGGGGAGAGCGCGTCGAGCGCGCTGAAGGCGGCGCGCGCGAGCGGCGTGAGTCCGGCCTCGGAGCCGCCGGCGACAACGGCGTCGGCTTCGCCTGACTGCAGCATGCGCAGCGCCGAACCAATGGCGTGCGCGCCGGAGGCGCACGCGGAGCTGACGGCGAAGGACGGGCCGCGCAGGTCGTGGCGCATCGACAGCGCGCCGGCGCCGGCGTTGCTCATCATCAGCGGCACCGACAGCGGCGAGACGTACTGGGAGCCGCGTTCGCGCAGCGTGTCCTGGCCGTCGACGAGCGTGGCGATGCCGCCGATGCCGGTCCCGAGCACGCAGCCGATGCGCTCGGCGGGGTATGGATGACCATCCGCCTCAGCCTCGCCCGACCCGGGGTGCTGCCAGCCCGCGTCGGCCAGCGCCTCGGCGCAGGCGGCGATCGCGAGCTGGGTGAAGCGGTCGGCGCGGCGCGCCTCCTTGGCTGAGAGGAAGTCGGTGGCGTCGAAGTCGGTGCATGCGCCCTCACCGTCGGCAATGCCGCACTCGCCGGCGCACCAGCGCTCGTGCAGCGTGCGCGCGCCGACGCCGAGCGGCGTGACCGCGCCCACTCCGGTGACGACGATCGGCTCCATCGCTACAGGCGCGATGCGATCAGCTGGATGGCGTCGTCGACGGTCTTGACCTCGGCGACGTCGGAGCCCTTGAGCTCGACGCCGAAGTGCTCGTGCACGATCTGCGAGAGCTCGGCGAGGTCGAGCGAGTCGATGTCGAGCGCCTCGAAGGTCGCGTCCGGGGTGATCTGCGCGGGGTCGGCGCCGAAGGTCGCCAACGACTCGGTCACGACCTGCTCGATCTGCTCTGTGGTGACGGCTGTGCTCATGTTCGTCCTTTCGCTGGTTGCTGTGTTTTAGGCACTGAGCCCTCCGTCGACGTACAGCGTCGAGCCGGTCACGTACCCGGCTTGCTCGGAGGCGAGGAAGCGGGCGCACGCGGCGACGTCCTCGGGCGCGCCGGCGCGTCGCGCGGGCACCGCGGCGAGCAGCTCGCCGTCGAGGTCGGCGGTCATGTCGGTGGCGATCAGCCCGGGTGCGATCGCGTTGACGGTCACGCCGCGGCGGGCGACCTCCACGGCGATCGTCTTGGTCATGCCGATCAGCCCGGCCTTGGCGGCGGCGTAGTTGGCCTGCCCGGCGTTGGCGCGCGGACCGACGACCGAGGCGATGTTGATGACGCGCCCGAAGCGCTCGCGGATCATGCCGCGCAGCGCGCGCTTGGTGGCGCGGAAGGCGGCTGACAGGTTCGTGTCGATCACGCGGTCCCAGTCGGAGTCGGTGAGCGACAGCGCGAGGTCGTCGACGCGCACGCCGGCGTTGTTGACGAGCACGAGCACGCGGCCGAGCTCGCGCTCGGCCTCCGCGAACAGCTGCTCGACCTGCTCGGGCACACCCACGTCGGCACGCACCGCCAGTGCGTGCCCGTCGTCGCCGGCGATCCGTGCGACGGTCGCCTGCGCGGCGTCCTCGTCGGCGCGGAAGTTGACCGCCACCGGCCAACCGTCCGCGGCGAGCGCGCATGCGATCGCGGCGCCGATTCCGCGCGAGGCTCCGGTCACGAGCGCGCAACCCTCGCGCACGCGCGGCGTCCCGGCGGCGGTGGTGGAGGTGGTGGTCGGTCGCTCGGCGACGCTCATCGCTGCCCCCAGCTGAGCACGGTGGCGCCCCACACCAGTCCGGCGCCGACGGCACCGAGCACGACCGTCGCGCCGGGCGCCAGCGCGCCGCTGCGGGCGGCCTCGGCGAGGGCGATCGGCACGCTCGCGGCGCTCGTGTTGCCGAGGCCGGCGATGCAGTCGAAGACGCGCTCGCTCGGCAGCGACAGCCGCTCGGCGACAGCGGTGAGGATCCGCGAGTTGGCCTGGTGGTAGACGAACAGGTCGACGTCCTCGAGCGTCAGCTCGGCGAGCGCGAGCACCTCGCGCGTGCTCTGCGAGAGCTTCTCGACGGCCATCAGGAACGTCTCGTGACCTTCCATCTCGAGTACGCCCCGCTCGCGCGTGACGCGGATCGCGCTGGCGGCGGCGCCGTCGCTGCCGAGCACGAACGGCCCGATCTCGCCGGCGGCGTCGGCCGAGACGACGAGCGCGCCGGCGCCGTCGGCGAACAGCGGCGCGGTGCGCGGGTCGTCGAAGTCGATGAAGCGCGTGAGGACCTCGGCGCCGATCACGAGCACGTTGCGCGCGTGGCCTGCTTCGATCCACGCGGTCGCGTGAGCGAGCGCGGCAAGCGAGCCGGCGCACGCGGCGCCGACGTCGATCGCGGCCACGTTCTCGATGCCGAGCTCGTGCGCGACGAGCGGCGCGGCGGCGGGCGTGATCTCGTCGGGCGCGAGCGTCGCCACCAGCACCATGTCGATCTCGCTCGCGGCGACGCCGGCGTCGTCGAGCGCGGCGGTTGCCGCAGCGCGGGCAAGATCGGTGACGCGCTGCCCCGGTGCGGCGTAGCGGCGCTCGCCGATGCCCGTGCGACGCTCGATCCACTGGTCGCTCACGCCGAGGCGGCCGGCGATCTCGGCATTGGCGACGGCGCGCTCAGGCAGCGCGGCCCCCAGCCCGAGGATGCCGGCCGAGCGCAGCGGCCGGCGCCGGCGGGCCGCGATCAGCGAGCTCGACACGCGATCGCGCACGTCGGGCAACGTCGGCGAGTCAGGCGACACCGCTCGCCTCCTTCTCGCGTGCGAGCGGCTCGTCGCGGATGTCGAGGACGCTCGCGTCGGGGAGGTTGCGCGGAACGAGCCGCGCGAGCACCTCGCCGGGACCGAAGTCGACGAACGTATCGGCGCCGAGCGCGGCGAGCGCGTGCATCGTGGCGCCCCAGCGCACCGGCGTGACGATCGCCGCGGCCAGCTCGGCACGCACGTCCTCGAAGGGTCGTGCGCTGGCACCTGAGATCACGGTTATCGCCGGCGGCGCGAACTCGATCTGGTCGAGCTCGGCGCGAAACGGCGCGACGGCGGCGGACATCGAGGGGGAGTGAAACGCCCCGGCGACGTCGAGCACGATCGCGCGCACGCGCTGCGCGCGCGCAGCCCGGGAGGCGGCGCGCAAGTGCTCGCTGGGGCCGGCTAGCACCACCTGGCCGGGCGCGTTGTCGTTGGCGAGCACGAGCTGGTGCTCGTGCGCGAGGCTCGTGATGGTCTGCTCCGGAGCGCCGAGCACGGCGAGCATCCCCTCCTCGCGCCCGGCGGACGCACGCGCCATCAGCTCGCCACGGCGGACCGCCAGGCGCAGGCCCGCCGACTCCTCGAGCGCCCCTGCGGCGACGAGCGCGCTCAGCTCTCCCAGCGAGTGCCCCGCGAGCGCCACCGGGCGGACGGACGGGGGGCGCTGCTTCCAGCCGGCGAGGCTCGCGCAGAAGATCGCGGGCTGGGCGTAGCGCGTGCTGTCGGCGACGCGCGCAAACGGGTCCTCGCCGACGAGCTCGACGCACTCGGCCGCCAACCGCGGCACGACCTGCGACACGAGCTCGCCGAGCGAGCTCGTCTGGCTTCCCTGGCCGGGGAACAGGCCGGCTATGACGCCGCTGGACACTATGGAGACATTCGCCGGGTGTCTTGACCAGTTACCAGCGACGGGGCCGAAACCGCCCAAATGGGGGGTGCGACCGGTGCGCCTGAGGGGTGTGCCGCCTCAGCGGTGCAGCCCGAGGCGCTGCGCGCGCTGCACGGCGTCCGCGCGGTTGCGCGCGCCGAGCTTGCGATAGAGCGTGCTGGTGTGCTCCTTGACGGTGTGCGGAGAGAGGAACAGCGCCGCGGCGATCTCGCGGTTGGTGGCGCCGCCGGCGATCAGCGCGAGGATCTCGCTCTCGCGGTCGGTGAGCGTCGGCGTCGGGCGGCCGGTGTCCCTGAACACCTCCTGGCCGTCGCCGACCATGCGCACGAGCTTGGCGATCTCCGGCGCAGGCCAGTCCTTCGAGATGAAGCCGGCCGCGCCGGCGGCGCGCGCGGCGCGCGGTGAGATGCCGCCCGCGCCGGACATGAGCAGCACGCGCGGCGCCGGCGCCTCGGCGCGCAATCGCTCGCAGATCTCCGGGCCCGACTCGCTGCCGAGGAACAGATCGACCAGCGCCACGTGCGGCTCGTAGCGCCGGCACACGGCGATCGCCTCGGCGCCGGTTCGGGCGCTGAGGCAGCGCTCGACCCACGGCATCTGGCCGAGCATCAGCCTGAATCCCCAATGCACGACATCGTGATCGTCGACGACGAGCACGCGCAGGCGCCTGTGGGGCTGCTCCTGGGGAGCGTCCTGCGCGGGATCGCTCACTGTCCGGTCGGCACCACGAGGCGGACCTGCCAGGACCCCGGCTCGGGTTCTCCGTACTCGAGCACGCCGTCGTGCTGGAGCGCCTCGAGCGTGGCGAGACGCAGACCCATGCCGGGCTGCCTGCCGGCGCGCGCGGGAGCCGCGTCGGCGCCGTCGGTGGCCTCCTCCTCGCCGGCCGCAGCTGTGACCCCGTCGTTTCGCACCTCGAGCACGAGCGTACCGGCGTCCTCGCGCAGCGAGACGCGCACACCCGAGGCCTTGGCGTGCTTGTGGGCGTTGCGCGCCGCCTCGACGAGGACAGACTGCGCCAGCGCCTCGAGGCTCGCGGGCACCTCCTCGGCGTCGCCCTCGAGTGTTATCTCGACACCCGGGTACAGCGCTCTGACGCGTTCGAGCTCTTCCGTGAACGTGACGGCGGTCGGCCTCGAGGCGTGCCCGAGCGGGCGTGTGAGCGCGGTGCGCAGGTCGGCCAGCGCCGCCTGCACCTCGGCGGCGCAGCGACGCTGGCTGTCGGTGTCGAGCAGCTCCTCGCGCGAGAGCGCGAGCGAGATCCCGAACAGCCGCTGCACCACCCCCTCGTGGATCTCGCGCGCGAGATCGATCCGCTGCTGCAGCTGGCGGCTCTGCTCGTCGTAGGCGGTGACCTCGCGCGCGACCGAGGCCATCGCGATCGCCTTACCGAGCGTCCACAGCAGGTGGCGGTCGTCGTCGTCCATGTCCGGCACGCCCGGCTGGCGCTCGGACAGCACCACACCCACGTAGCGCCCGGCGGCGGCCATCGGCGTACAGACGATGCGCACGCCCTCGAGCAGCTCCCGCACCTGCGGCGGCACGTTGAAGTCCTCGGCACCGACCACCTCGAGAACGCGGTCCTCGACGAGCGCACGCCGCGCCACAGGGACGGAGTCGATCGTCACGAACAGATCCGCGAAGGACTCGAGCTCGATGCCATGCGCCCCGACCGCGCGCACGCGCCGGCGGGCGCTGTCGTAGCGCACGAGCACCGCACGCTTCATCGAGGCCAGGCGGCAGATCGCCTCGCACAGGCTCGAGAAGAACGCATCGGGCGGCGAGCCCTCGCCGACGCCGGAGAGCAGGTCGGACATCACCTCGAGCACCTCGATGTGGCCCGCTCGCGAGCGGTGGCCGCGCGCCCCCGGACTCGCCTGCCGCGGGCCGTCGGCGACGGTGCCTGAGCTGGATTGAGCCGCGCCGGGCATGCGCCTCAGAATCCCACGAATGTGCCCGTGGGTGCCACGTGGGCAACGCGTACCCCCCAAACAGGGGGTTGGGCGAGCTTCACGAACTCTTAGGAGGCGCTTCGCAACTTGTTCGGCTACCGACGTATCCAGCCCATAGCATTGCGCCCTTCCCTGGTGCGGCAACCGACGTAGGAGCTTCGATGTACCGTCTTACAGCGATGACGCGAGTGCGCAGCCTCCTGCTCGGTGGCGCGATGCTGGTCGTGCTCGCAAGCGCGACGACGCTCGCGCTGGCGTCGAGGCGGATCTCCGCCGAGCAGGCCGCCTACAGCGCGCCGAGCGTTGGCCGCTGCACGCCGACGACCCTCAACGCCTCGGCGGTGCTTCCCGGAACGACGCTCGCCGTCTCGCCGCTGCCCGGCTCCTATGACGCCTCGGCGCAGACGCAGATCAGCCTCGTGGGCGCGCCCGTGAGCGCGCTCGCGGACATCCGCGTCAGCGGCTCGGAGACCAGCTCGCACTCGGGCAAGCTGCGTGGCTACTCCCAGGGCGACGGCGCCAGCTGGGTGACGTCCAAGCCGTTTCTCGCCGGCGAGACGGTGACGGTACACGGGACCGTCAGGACACACTCCAAGCCCGTGCCGTTCGCCTTCCACTTCGTGATCGCGCACGAGGATCCGGTGGACTACGCGGCGGCGAGTGCCGCGACGGTGCCGAAGGACTACAACGAGATGCAGCATTTCGCCTCGCGCCCCGAACTGCAGCCGCCGGCGCTCGTCGTCAGCCAGCGCTCCACGCTGACCGCGGTGGGGGACATGTTCGCCGCGCCGTATGCCGGTCCCGGGCCGAGCGGGCCGATGATCTTCGAAGAATCGGGCAACCTCGTGTGGTTTCACCCGCTCCCGAAAGGCGTCGAATCGACGAACCTGCAGGTGCAGCAGCTCGGTGGCCAACCGGTGCTGACCTGGTGGCAGGGGCGCATCCCGCCCCAGGGCTTCGGCCAGGGCGAAGAGATCATCGACAACAGCTCCTATCAGCAGATCGGGCGCGTGCACGCCGGCAACGGCTACCTGGCCGACCTGCACGAATTCCACATCACCCCGCAGGGAACGGCGGTACTGACGGTGTTCAACCCGATCCAGTGCGACATCTCAGCGCTGGGCGGTCCCAGCGGCGGCGCGGTGACCGACAGCCTCTTCCAGGAAATCGACCTCGCGACGGGTCTCGTGCGCCGCGAATGGACCAGCGTCGACCACGTCGCGCTCGGCGACTCCTACAGCTCACCGACGAGCGCCAACACGATCTGGCCGTTCGACTACTTCCACCTCAACTCGATCGATCAGCTCGCCAACGGGCGCACGCTGCTGTCCGCGCGGAACACCTCGGCGCTGTATGAAATCAACAGCGTTACCGGCCAGGTGCTGTCGAGCATCGGCGGCAAGCGGTCCAACTTCAAGCTCGCCGCCGGCGCCGCCACGGCCTACCAGCACGACGCGACGGCGCTTCCCAACGGCACGGTCAGCGTGTTCGACAATGGCGGCGTGCCGAAGGTCCACGCGCAGTCGCGCGGGGTCCTGCTGGCGGTGAACGCGCAGGCAAAGACCGACACGCTGCTCGCCCAGTACGACCATCCGGGCATCCCGCTGTCAGCGGGCAGCCAGGGCAACATGCAGATCCTCGAAAACGGCGACGTGTTCATCGGCTGGGGCGCCGAGCCGTACTTCTCGGAGTTCAGCTCCAGCGGCCAGCTCCTCTACGACGCTCACATGCACGGCTCCTATCAGTCCTATCGCACGTATCGCTTCCCCTGGACGGGCGCGCCGAGCGAAGCCCCCGCGCTGGCGGCGACGACCAGCGGTGGCCAGCTGACCGTGTATGCGAGCTGGAACGGCGACACGCGCACCGCCAGCTGGCGCGTACTCGGCGGACCGAGCGCCGGTCAGCTCACGCCGGTCGCCAGCGCGTCGCGCACCGGCTTCGAGACGCCGGTCGCGGTCCCCACCGCGCAGGCCTTCCTCGCCGTTCAGGCGTTGGGCGCGGCGGGCGAAGTGCTCGGAACCTCGCGCACGATCAGCGGCTGAGAGGCCTGCCCGAATGGTTCGCCGGGAGACCATTTTCCGCGTCCCAGAGCGGAACTTCCGGGTGTTGACATTTTGAGACAGATTGGCCCACAAGGCTCAATGTTGGGGACTGCGCCGTAGCCGTAGTTTGATAATGTTGACTTTCGAGAGACGAGTGGAGGACAGGTTTAGATGGCGGCTCGCAATGTCACAGAAACGCCGCCGCGAAAGGCGCGGCGCTCGAAGCAAGGGCGCAGCGGCGAAGCCGCTGCAGGCGACAAGCAGGCAGCTCGCTACCGACCGCTGCCAACCGGCAGCCACGGTCTCGATCCCGAGCTCGTAAAGCGCGACCAGCGCGAGCGCCTAGAGAACGCGATGATCGAGCTGATCGCCCAGAAGGGCTACCCGGCCATACGCATCGTCGACCTGGCAAGGCTCGCGCACGTGTCGCAGCCGACCTTCTACCGGCTGTACGCGGACAAGGAAGACCTGTTCCTGAGCGCCTACGACGGCGTCGTCGACCGCTGCGCGCGGACGGTGGTGAGCGAGTATCACGCGGGACCGGGCGACGATCGCCTGGCCGTGGCTATGCGCGCGTGGGCCGATCTGGCCGCGGCGGAACCCGAGGCCACGTCGCTGCTCGTGCTCGGAGCGTTCGGTGCGGGCCCAAAGGTGCTCGAGCGCCGCAGGCAGACGCTCGAGAAGCTCGAGCACAGCATCCAGGCCAGCCGCGTCGGAAAGCCGCCGAGCACAGACCCGACCGACCTGACGGTCAAGGCGATCCTCGGCGGCATCCGCGAGGTGACCTCGACGCGCCTGCGTGAGACCCGTGCGCGCGAGCTGCCGCTGCTCGCCGACGAACTGGCGGCGTGGGCCGGCAGCTACCCAAGCCGCTTGCCGGCGGGGCTCGACGTGCCGCGCGCCAGGCGCCGGCGCTCGGCCGGCGCGACGAAGACGCGCAGCTCCGAGCGGGCACGGCGAGCCGAGGGCCGGCTGCCGAGCGGTCGCAGCGACCTCCCACGCCGCTTCATCGTCAAAAGCCAGCGCGAGCGCATCGTCGACGCCACCGCGGCGATCGTCGCGGAGAAGGGTCTCGCGGCGCTCACGATCCCCGAGATCGCGCGCCGCGCCAACGTCTCGCTGCAGACCTTCTATGACATCTACAGCTCAAAGCACGACGCATTCCTGGGTGCACAGAAGGTGGGCATGCATCAGGCGCTGGGGATCGCCGTCGCGGCCTACGAGGCCGAGCAGCCAGACTGGCCACGCTCCCTGCGCGCGGGGCTGAGCGCGCTGATCGACTACCTCGCCTCCGAGCCGGCCCACGCCCATCTGAGCCTCGTCGACACGTTCGCGGCATGCCCCGAGGCGCTTGAGATCCGCAACTCCATGATGCAGGCCTTCGCCACATACGTGGCGCCCGGATACGAGCTCGCTCGAGGGCAAGCCGAGGTGCCCGCGATCGCCGCCGAGGCCGTGGTCGGTGGCGTCTGGCAGGTCTTCCACCACTACGTCGACAACGATCGCATCGCCGAGTTGCCGACCGCGACGTCGCAGCTGACTTACTTCGCTCTGGCGCCGTTCCTCGGCCCAGCCGAGGCCGCGCTCTACGCCTTGCCCGACAGCGCGTAGGCCGCTCTGCCGTCGCGCTTGGCGCGCACCACCTTCCCAGCCGTGAGCAGGCGCCGCGCGCTCTCACGGATGTCCGCACCGGACATCGCGGTGACGATCCCGAGCTCACCGATCGTGTGGGAGCCGTGCTCGAGCGCTGCCACGATCGCCCGCTCGCCTGCCCCAAGCCGTGCCGGCGCGGCTTTGGCAGCGCCGCGCGGTTTCGCCGCTGCACGGGACCTCGCGGCCGCCCGCGGTTTCGCCGCCGGACGGGGTTTCGCGGCCGCGCGCGCTTTCCTCACCGCGCGCGGTTTCGTGGCCGCGCGCGCTTTCGTGGCCGCGCGCGCTTTGGTGGCCGCGCGTGGTTTGGGTTTGGTGGCCGCTGCTCGCGGTTTGGTCACGGCCGGCGGGCCAGTCCGCGCGCCGTCGGCGCGGAGCATGTCGGTTGCGCCCAGCAGCCGCTCGTACTCGGCGACGGCGGGGCGCAGCTCTGCGAGCCGCGCGTCGAGTTCAGTGCGCACGCGCTCGAGCAGATCGGCGGCCATCACGGGCGCTTCCCGGCCGCGGATGACTTTGGTGAGGGCACGCTCATTCGGAGGCAGCGTTCTATCACGTGCGGGCTCGGCTGCCGGCAGTCGCGACGCTAGCGCGTGACCCGCAGATAGGCGAGCACCGCGAGCACGCGCCGGTGGTCGTCGTCGCAGGCGGGCAGGTCGAGCTTGGCGAAGATGTTGGTGATGTGCTTCTCGACGGCGCCCTGCGTCACGACGAGGCTCTCGGCGATCGCCGTGTTCGAGCGTCCCTCGGCCATCAACGCGAGCACGTCGCGCTCGCGCGCGGTGAGTCCCAGCAGCGCCTCCCCGGCACCGTTGCGAGGAGCCAGCAGCTCGGCCACAACCTGCCGATCCAGCACCGTGCCGCCCGCCGCGACCGTGTGCAGCGCGTCGAGAAATGCGCGTACGTCGCCGACGCGCTCCTTGAGCAGGTAGCCGATGCCGGCCGTGTCTTCACCGATCAGCTCGCTCGCGTAGGCGGTCTCGACGTGCTGGGAGAGCACGAGCACGCCGAGCGCCGGTTGGCGCCGGCGCGCCTCGATCGCCGCCAGCAGGCCCTCGTCGCTGAAGGTCGGCGGCAGGCGGACGTCGACGATCGCGAGGTCGGGCTGATGCCCGGCGATCGCGCGCAGCAGCGCCGGCCCGTCCTGCACCTGCGCGACCACCTCGATCCGGTTCTCTCGCAGCAGCGCGACCAGCCCTTCGCGCAGCAACGCGAGGTCCTCGGCGATCACTACCCGCAAGGAAGCCTCACCTCGAGCACCGTGCCGGCGCCGTCCGCGCTGTGGACGGCGAGGCTGCCGTCGAGCGCCTCGACCCTCGCGCGAAGCCCTGCGAGGCCGGAGCCGCGCGCGTTGGCCCCGCCGCGGCCGTCGTCGCCGACGAGCACGGCCAACGATCGGTGCTCGTCGCGCAGGCGCACCCAGCTGTGGCTCGAGCCGGCGTGCTTGGCGGTGTTGGTGAGCGCCTCGGCGATCACGAAGTAGGCGGCACGCTCGATCGACGGCGCCAGCTCACGATCGGTGTCGATCTCGACCGAGGTGCCGAGACCGTAGCGGGCGGCGAGCGATTCGACCGCGGCGCCGAGGCCGCGCTCGGCGAGCAGCGGCGGCACGATGCCGCGCGCGAGGTCGCGCAGCTCGGCGATCGCACGATGGGCCTCCTGCTGCGCGTCGCGGACGAGCACGCGCACGTCGGGCTGGTCCTGCAGGCGTAGCTCGGCGCGTCCGAGCTGCAGCGTCAATGCAACCAGCCGCGCCTGCGCGCCGTCGTGCAGGTCGCGCTCGATGCGCCGCAGCTCGGCGGCCTGGGCATCGACGGCCTGGCGACGCGTGCGGGTGAGCAGGTCGATCCTGGCGCGCAGCGCGCGCCGGCCGCGGGCGACGAGCACGCGGTCGTGCAGCGCCACCAGCGAGTAGGCGCTGCCGGCCGTCCCGAGCCCGAGCAGCGCCCACGCCGGCCAGAAGCTGTGCACGCCGGCCAGCAGCCACGTCAGTAGCCACGTGAAGATCAGGATCACGGCCGCCGCGCCGACGAGCGCCCACACGCATGCCACGCGGCGCGCCGCGCCGCGTGGCTGGCGCCAGGCCCAGCTGGCGCTGAAGTCGAGCAGTACGAGGTCGCCCAGCCCGAGCCACGCCCACGCAGGCCAGAAGTAGCCCTGGCCGTCGAGCGCCCAGATCGCCGCGAGCAGGACCGCGCTCAGCAGCGCGAGACGTCGCACGAGCGAGCGGGCGTATTCGCCGATCGAGAGGCCCGCGGCAAGCGTCGGCATCCACCGCCGACGCTGCGTCGCGCGTGCAACCGACAGGTCGATCGGGAGGTGCGCGCGCTCAGCCATCGTCGGAATCGTCTCACGCCGAAGAGCAGCAGGCGCAGGCCAGACGAGCTGCGCGCGGGCTAGCGGCCGACCGCGACAGCTTCGTGCACCGGCGCGCCCTGCTCGAGGAACTCCGCGACCGCGGCGTGCGTCAAGCGCGGGCGCTCGATCTGCGGCACGTGGCCGCAGTCGAGCTCGAGCTGAGCGGCATGCGGCAGCGCCTCCTCGACGTGGCGCGCGAACGCGGCCGGCACGAGCCGGTCGCGCCTGCCCCACACGAACAGCGCGTCCGGCTCGAGCGTGCTCAGACGCGGCCAGAAGCCGGCGTCTCCGTCCGGCGGCTCGAGGTAGATGTGGCGCGCCGCGGCATAGAACGCGGCCCTCCCGGACGGCGTCAGGTATGCGCGCAGGAACTCGTCGACGCCCGCTGCGGTCCACCCGTCCTGCGCGTCGGGGATCAGCCGATGCACGAGCGCCTCGACGAGCGGCCTTGGCGCCGCGTGCACGAGACCGAGCTTCGGGCGCATCATCCGCACGACCGGCGCCCACGTCCGCTGGCGCCGCCACGCGAGCGACGGGCACAAGAGCGCCAGTCGCTCGACGCGGTCCGGATGACTCAGCCCGACCTCGAGCGCGACGCGCCCACCGAGGCTGTTGCCGATCAGATGCGCGCGATCGAGCTCGAGCGCATCCAACAGCGCCACGACCGCACGCGCGAAGAAGCGTGCGTCGTAGCTCGCCCCGAGCGGCTTGTCGGAGTCGCCGAACCCGGGAAGGTCGATCGCGATCACGCGAAAGCGGCCGGCCAGCGCGGCGACGCTCGTCAGGAACGACACCTTCGTGGCACCAAGTCCGTGGATCGCGATCAGCGGCGGTCCGCTGCCGGCTTCGAGCGTCGACAGGCATCCGCGGCGCGTGGAGACCATCGGAAAGCGCAGCCCGGGGACGCCGCCGGAGGCCGTCGCCGTCGCTGCCAGGAAGCCGACGCCGAGGTGCAGGTTGCGCCGCACGCTCAGACGGCCGCGGAAGTAGGCGTCGAGGCCGCCGCGGGCATCGCGCGCGATCGCGCGCCAGGTGTTGCTGTCGGCGGCCAGCGTTGCATCGGCGCCGCCGCGAACGGGCACCAATCGTGCGGCGCCGCCGTCCAGCAGCGCATCGCACGGCTCGCTGCCGTGGACGACCAGCCTTACGCGGGCGCGTCCGCCGCGCGGCTCGAACACCTCGCTGTCGAAGCGTTCGGTCAACGTCTGGAGCGGACGCGGCGGCGATGTCACAACCGCTCCAGCTTACGCTGCGCGGCAGTCGCACATATCGCGCGCGGGCGGCTGGCGGCGCGGCGCGCGGCGGGGGCGCTCAGAGCGCCTTGGTCGCCTGCCTGCCCGCGCCGACGCGCTGAACGTCCCAGACCAGGCCGATCCGCTCGAGGCCCGCGATCAGCAGCCCTGAGACGTCGGGCTCGCGACGGCCCATGCCGTGGAACGCGGATGTGGGAAACGCGTGGTGGTTGTTGTGCCACGCCTCGCCCAGCGACAGTGGCGCGAGCCACAGCAGGTTGCGCGAGTGGTCCTCGGTGGCGAAGCGTCTGCGGCCGAAGAAATGGCACAGCGAGTTGATGCTGTAGGTCACGTGGTGCAGCACGAGGATGCGCACCGCGCCGCCCCACAGCAGCCCCTCGAGGCCCGCCGAGACGCTGCCGCCGATGAGCATGCCGAGCGCAAACGGGATCGCGAGGCCGAGCAGCGACCACCCCAGGAACGTCCTGTCGACGAACGAAACCACCGGGTCGGCCAGCAGATCGGGGGCGAAGCGCTCGCGCGAACCGCGCTGGGTGTGGTCGAAGAGCCAGCCCACGTGTGCGTGCGCGAGCCCGCGCAGCGCGCCGCGCCAGCCGCCGCCGTGGTCGACGTGCGGGCTGTGCGGGTCGCCGAAGCGATCCGCGTAGGCGTGGTGCTTGCGGTGATCGGCCACCCACGAGATCACGGGGCCCTCGACGGACATCGTGCCGAGCACAGCCAGGAGCCCGCGCAGCGGCGGCGAGGTCTTGAAGCTGCGGTGGGTGAGCAGCCGGTGAAACCCGACGGTCACCCCGAATCCGACCGGGACGTACATCACGAGAAAGATCACGAAGTCGCGCCAGTGCAGCTCGCGGTTCCACATCTGCCAGGCCGCGACGCCCAGCAGCAGTGGCGGCACGACCGTGATCACGCCCGTGATCGCCCTGTCGAGGCTCTCGAGCACCGGCTCCTGGATCTCCTGCGGCGTGGGGCCGGCCTCGCGATCGTGAGCCGCCGCAGCGGCATGCTGGCACCCCGGAGCTGCCTGCGGCTCAGCAAGCTCTTTCGGCGCGACGCTCATCGCACTTGATGTTGAGAGCAGGCGGCCTAGCTGTCGCTGCGGTGCGCCACCGGCAGGGCGGTGGCTGTCCCCCGAAGCAGTGGTGGGGCTAGCCCGAAGCTCAGGCCGGGCGCACGTCGAGCACTAGCTTGCCCGTCGCACGCCGCTCGTCGAGCGTCCTCAGCGCGTCGGCGGCGCGCTCCATCGGGAAGCGCTCGCCGACGATCGGCGCGACGTAGCCGTCGTCGACCATGCTGTTGACCGCGGCGCCGATCTCGACATTGAGCTCGGGCTTGCTCATCACGTAGGCGCCCCAGCCCGCGCCGACGACCTCTGTGTTGTTCAACAGCAGGCGGTTGACGCGGACCTCCGGGATCGAGCCGCCGGTGAAGCCGACGACGACGAGCCGGCCGCCCTCGCCGAGCGAGCGCAGGCTGTCGGTGAAGCGATCGCCGCCGACAGGGTCGAGCACCACATCGACGCCGCCGCCCGAGAGCTCGCGCACCTGGTCCTTCCAGTCCTCCGCCAGCAGCAGCGTGTGATCGGCGCCCGCGCGCTGCGCGACCTCCTGCTTGGCCTCGCTGGAGACCAGCGCGATCGTCTTCGCGCCGAGACCGCGTGCGACCTGTAGCGCAGCGGTGCCGACGCCCCCGGCGGCGCCGTGGACCAGCAGCGTCTCGCCCTGCTTCAGGCGACCACGCAGCAGCAGCGCGAAGTACGCCGTGTGGTAGTTGAGGATCAACGCCGCGCCCTGCGCGAAGTCGAGCTCCGGCGAAAGCGCGAACGTGAAGAACTCGGGCGCGACGGCCGTCTCGGCGAAGCCACCCAGAGCGCAGAACGCGGCGACGCGGTCGCCGGGCTGGACGCGGGCGCCGGCGGGCGCGCTGCGCACGATCCCGGCGACCTCGCTGCCCGGCACGAACGGCAGCGGCGGTTTCAGCTGGTACTGCCCGCGGGTCTGCAGCAGCTCGGGAAACGACACCCCCGCGGCGTGCACCTCGACCACGACCCCGGCCCCGGGCGTGAACGGGTGCGAAGGCTCGGGCTCGGGCAGCTCGACGAGCGCGAGCGCGCTGTCGGGGCCCGTCTCCTCGACGATCTGGACGGCTCTCATCGTGGCAGTATCTCCGAAACACCGAGAAAGGGGTCAGGCGATGGCAACCGTGCTGTGCGTGCTGTATGACGATCCAATCGACGGATACCCGCCCGCCTACGCGCGCGAGGAGATCCCGACAATCGAGCGCTACCCCGACGGGCAGAGCACGCCGACGCCCGAGGCGATCAGCTTCCGGCCGGGCGAGCTGCTCGGCTGCGTCTCCGGCGAGCTGGGGCTGCGCGAGTTCCTCGAGTCAGCCGGCCACCGTCTGATCGTGACCTCCGACAAGGACGGCCCGGACTCCGTCTTCGAGCGGGAACTGCCGGAGGCGGACGTCGTCATCTCCCAGCCTTTCTGGCCCGCCTACCTGACGGCCGAGCGGATCGCGAAGGCGCCGAAGCTGAAGCTCGCGCTGACCGCCGGCATCGGCTCCGACCACGTCGATCTGCAGGCGGCGATCGACCGCGACCTGACGGTCGCCGAGGTGACCTACTCGAACAGCATCAGCGTCGCCGAGCACGTCGTGATGATGATCCTGGCGCTCGTGCGCAACTACATCCCCTCCTATCAGTGGGTGATCAACGGCGGCTGGAACATCGCGGACTGCGTCGCGCGCTCGTATGACCTCGAGGGCATGCAGGTCGGCTCGGTCGCTGCCGGACGCATCGGCTCAGCGGTGCTGCGCCGCCTGAAGCCGTTCGAAGTCGGGCTTCACTACACCGACCGCCACCGCCTGCCGGAGGACGTCGAGCTGGAGCTGGGCCTCACCTTCCACGACAGCGTCGAGTCGCTCGTCGAAGCGTGTGACGTCGTCACGATCAACGCGCCGCTTTACCCCGAGACCGAGAACCTGTTCGACGCCGAGCTCCTTGCGCGGATGAAACGCGGCTCCTATCTGATCAACACCGCGCGCGCCAAGATCTGCAACCGCGACGCGGTCGTCGCGGCGTCCGAAAGCGGACAGCTGGCGGGCTATGCCGGTGACGTGTGGTTTCCGCAGCCGCCGCCACGCGACCATCCGTGGCGCTCGATGCCCCACCACGGCATGACGCCGCACACCTCCGGCACGAGCCTGTCGGCACAGGCGCGTTACGCCGCGGGCACGCGCGAGATCCTCGAGTGCTTCCTCGAGGGACGCCCGATCCGCGAGGAATACCTGATCGTCGACGGCGGCCGCCTCGCGGGAGCCGGAGCGCACTCCTACAGCGCCGGCGACGCGACTGGCGGGTCGGAGGAGGCGGCGCGCTTCACCAGCGAGTGAGCTGGACCTGATTGCGAGTGATGCTGTTCCGATGGGCGCATGCGCCTCGTGAAAGCTGACGTGGTCCCGGCCGGCGCATGCGCCGGCCGGCAGGAGGGCGCATGCGCCCTCCTGTTCGGGGCCGCACATGTGCGGCCCCGCGCCGGGCCGCATGCGGCCCGGCGAACGGAGTCACACATTGACTTCTACTGCGCTACGGAACGGAGACGCCGCTGCTCGGCGGAGCCGGCTGCTGGTTCGTGTACGGGGTGATCGGCGTGCCCGAGGTCCCGTCGGTGACCAGCGGGCCGCCAAACAGCACGATCTTGCCGTTTCGCACCTGGCCTATCTCGACACCGCCGTAGCCGCCGTGTTCGGTCTTGGAGTAGCGGAACGGCACCAGGCCGGGGCCGGTCAGCTGAGCTCCTTTTTCGTTGACCGCGTTGACGAGGTCTTCGCGGGTGAGGTTCTTGCCGGCGAGCTGGAGCGCCTGCGCCAGCGTGTACGCACTGGCCATGCCGTACTCGACGTTGCCGTCGAACGGCGCGCTCGCGTCGTACTGAGCGTGGATTTTGCTGAACAGCGCGATCCACGGGTTCGACGTGTCCGAAGACGACGGCAGGTAGCCGTCGGTGATCGCGCCTTCGATCAGTTCGGTGCCGGCCTTGCCTTTCGAGAACGTCTTCAACAGACCACCGACCGTCGTCGGGTCGATGCCGACATTCGACACGACCAGCTGCGGTTTGTAGCCGAGCGTGAACGATGTCAGCTGCCCGAGCGCCGTGTAGATCGGCACGGTGAAGTCGACGAGCACTTCTGCGCCGGCCGCCTTGATCGCGGAGATCTGCGGCGCCACGTTCGTGCCGCCCGGCTGGTAGGGCTGCGCCGAGACGATCGAGCTCGCGGGCACCTCGTCCTTGATTCCCGTCAGTCCGCCGGTGCCGAAGTCGTCGTCCTGGTAGAAGACGCCGATCTTCTTGCCGGCGAAGTGCTGCTTGATGTACTGGCCGAGGATCTTGCCCTCGATCGTGTAGTTGGTCTGCCACCCGAACGTGTAGGGCTGCGCGGTGCCGTTGTTCCAGCACGCGCATCCCGACGCGACGAACATGTCGGGCACTTTCGAGCTGTTCAGGAAGCCGACGACCTTCGTGTGCGTCGGCGTGCCGAGCCCCTCGAAGATCCCGAACACGTTGTCCTGCAGCACCAGCTGATGTGTCACGTTGACGGTCTGGGTCGGGTTGTATTCGTCGTTCTTGATGATCAGGTGGATCTTGCGCCCGTAGATCCCGCCCTGCGCGTTCAGATAGTCGAAGAACGCCTGCGACGCGGGTGCGATCTCGCTGTAGCCCGGCGCGGCGGGTCCGGTCAGCGGCTGGTGGGTCCCGAACGTGATGCTCGTGGCGGTCACGCCGGGCGCGCTGCTGGAACTGCTGCCGCTCGAGCCGCACCCCGCGACCACGAGCGCCAACAGCAGCGCGCAGGCGGCTCCCGCCGTCCTGACTGTGTACCTACGTACTTTCATTTGCTTGCTCCTCCTGATCGGCGTGTTGACTGCTAGGCAAGTTCTTGCGGTGTGCTCGTGATCCGCCTGCCGAAATTCGACGAGTGAGCGCGCCGATCCTGCGCACGCCACCCTGGATGCCGGTGGGCCACACGAGCATCGCGACGATCAGCACGAGGCCGTAGATCGCAAGCGGCAGGTTGTTCGAGACGTTGCTCGACAGTGAGAACGAGTGCGCGAGGTCGTTGCTCCAGCCGGGCAGCAGCACGAGCACCGCTGCGCCCCAGACCGCGCCAACCAGCGATCCCAGGCCCCCGAGCACGACCGCGGTCAGCAGCGCCAGCGAGAGCCCCACTTCGAAGGCGCCGGGGGCAGCCAGCTGCAGCACGACCGCGAGCAGGCCGCCGCCGAGCCCAGCACATGCGGCGCTGATTATGAACGCGAGCGTCTGCACGCGACCGACGTGCAGACCGCACAGCGACGCCGCGATCTCGTCGTCGCGCACGGCACGGAACGAGCGCCCGACGCCACTGCGCGTGATGTTGCGCATCAGGAACACCACGACCAGCGCTCCCGCTCCCGCGATCCATGCCTCCCAGCGCTCGAGCGGGAAGTTCGCGCCCAGCCCCGACGGCGGTGTCGGCGGGTTGATGATCAGGCCGTTCTCGCCGCCCAACGTGTTCGGGTACTTGTCCGCGAGCGCCGGCAGGCCGATCGCAAACGCGAGTGTCGCGCCCGCGAGGTAGGGGCCGCGAAGGCGCGTCGCCGCGGCGCCGACGAGCGTCCCCACGAGCGCGGTGATGACGATCGCCGCCACCAGCGCGGGCACGAGCGCCCAGTGCTCGTTGCCCACGAGCAGCGCCACCGTGTAGGCGCCCACCGCCATCAACGCCCCGTGGCCAAGCGAGATCTGACCGCTCAGCCCGGTGAGCATCGTCAGCCCGGCGAGCACCGCGAAGTAGTAGCAGCCGCTCGCGAGCTGCAGGTCGTCGTAGGTGCTGAGCAGCTCGCTGATGACGAACAGCGCAACTCCGGCGAGCAGCGCGATCGCGAGCGAGCGTAGGAGCGTGCTCTGGGGCACGCGCAGCCTGGTGAGCACGGCATTCATACGCGCCGCTCGCTGCGCGTGGAGAAGAGCCCGCCGGGACGGATCATCAGCACCGCGATCAGCACCACGAGCGCCGCGAGCGTGACGAGCGAGGCGCCCTCGTAGCCCGAGACGTAGGACAGCACGAGACCGAGCAGGACGCCACCGACGACCGCGCCCGGCGGGCTGTCCAAGCCCCCGAGGACGGCGGCGGTGAAGCCGAAGATCAGGATCGGGTCGAACTGGTTGGGGCCGACGAACACCGACGGCGCGACCAGCAGCCCGGCGAGCGAGCCGACGAACGCCGCGAGCGCCCAACCGAGCGTGAACATGCGCCCGACGCGCACGCCCAACAGCCTCGCGACCTCTGGCGCCAGCGCCGACGCGCGCATCCGCAGGCCGAGCGCGGTGTAGCGGAACAGCACCGCCAGGGCGGCCGCCACCGCGATCACGACGAGCACCGTGAACGTGTCGTTGGGGCTGAACAGCAGCGTCGTGCCGCCGACCTTGTAGCCACGGATCGAGAACGCCGGGGGAAACGAACGCGGCGTGTTGCCCCAGATCATGCCCGCACCCGCCTCCAGCAGGATCAACAGCCCCAGCGCCACGATCACCGCGTTCAAAGGCGGGCCGCCCTCAACCCGGCGCATGAGCACGCGCTCGACGACAGCGCCGAGCACCAGCCCGCACACGAGCGCGACCGCGAAGCCCAGCCAGTAGGAGCCGCTCGAGCCGATCACGGCCGACGCGATGAACGTCGTGATCATCAGCATGCCGCCCTGGGCGAAGTTGACGATCCGCGTCGCGCGCCAGATCAACACGAGCGCGAGCGCCACCGCCGCGTACACCGCACCGGTGGAGATGCCGTTGAGTGTCAGATCGATGAAGCGCGTCATCCTCAGAACCCCAGGTACGCCTGTCGCAGGTCCTCGTCGGCGGCCAGCGCGTCGGCCGCGTCATCGGCGACCACCTTGCCGAGGTTGAGCACGATCCCGCGGTCGGCGATCGACAGGGCGCTGCGCGCGTTCTGCTCGACCAGCAGCACCGCGAGCCCGCGCTCCGCCGCGAGCGTGCGGATCAGCTGCATGATCTGCGCGGTCACGATCGGGGCGAGACCGAGAGAGGGCTCGTCGAGCAGCAGCACGCGCGGGCCGGCCATCAACGCGCGGCCGATCGAGAGCATCTGGCGCTCGCCGCCGGACAGCGACGCCGCGAGCTCCCTGCGTCGCTCTCGCAGCGGCGGAAACAGCGTGTAGGCCTCCTCGAGTGCCGCTGCGTCAGCGCCGCGCCACAGGCCGCCGAGGCGCAGGTTCTCCTCGGTCGAGAGCTCGGCGATCACGCCCCGCCCCTCGGGCACGTGCGCGAGTCCGCGCCGCACGACGTCCTCGACCGGGACCCCGAGCAGCTCCTCGCCGTCGAGGCGCACCGCTCCGGCGGTGGCGTGCTCGAGTCCCGAGATCGTACGCAGCAGCGAGGTCTTGCCGGCGCCGTTGGCGCCGAGCACCGCGGTGATGCTGCCGCCGTTGACCGTCAGCGAGACGTCGTCGACCGCTCGCACGGGTCCGTAGTCGGTGGTCAGCCGCTCGACCTCGAGCACCGCCGGGACGCTGGTCACTGTGCCCCCGCCGAGGAATCGGGTGCGTTGCCGCGCGCGGGCGGTCCGTCGCCCCCGCGCTCGTCCTGTCCCAGATAGGCCTCGAGCACGCGCTGATCGCGCCCGACGCTCGCGGGATCACCGTGGGCGATCACCTGACCGAAGTCCAGCACGACGACGCGATCGGAAACCGACATCACCAGGTCGACGCGATGCTCGACGAGCATCACCGCCATCGAGCCGCGCAGCGCGCGGATGCGCTCACCGAGCTCGCGCACCTCGTCCGCCCCGAGGCCGCCGGCGGGCTCGTCGAGCAGCAGCAGCTCCGGCTCGCAGACCAGCGCGCGCGCCAGCGCCACGCGCTTCTGCACCGGGTAGGGCAGCGTCGGCGGCAGCCGGGCGACGACGTCCTCGCATTCGAGCTCGCGCAGTACAGCCAGCGCGCGCTCGCGCAGCGCGCGCTCGTCGCGGTCCGAGCGCGGCAGCCCGAACGCCGCGCTTGCGACGCCGGCCCTGCGGAAGCGCTCGGCGCCGCTCATCACGTTCTCGAGCACGCTCAGCCCGGGAAACAGGCCCACCCCCTGCAGCGTGCGCGCGATCCCCATACCAGCGAGGCGGTTGGTGCGCACGCGCCCGAGCGTCCGTCCCCTCCATTCCATCGTGCCCGACGTCGGCTCGACGAACCCGCACATGACGTTGAACAGCGTCGTCTTGCCCGCCCCGTTGGGACCGATGACGCCGAGCACCTCACCGGCCTCGACGTCCAGCGAGACACCGTCGAGCGCGGTGATACCGCCGAAGCGAACCGTCAGCTCTCGCGCCGCGAACCCACCTCCCCGGTGAGAATCACCTCCCATCTCCACGGAAGTTACAGACACCTCCGGCCGTGAGACTCAATCGGGGCGCTTTTTAAAGGGCTAAGCGTCCGGCTGGGCGTAGCGCGCGACGGTGAAGCCGATCAGCAGCGGCACGTTCAACGCGAACACGATCAGCGACAGCGTCAGCACCACCAGCGGGCCACCGCTGGTGTCGTTGCGCAGGAACACGTACTCGATCATCGCCGCGATGATCGCGTACGCAAGCAGCGCCCACTTGGCGACTCCGAACAGGCTCCCCCAGGCAAAGCCCTTGACCCGCGACAGCGCCAGCACGTTGACGAGGAACACCACCGCCGAGGCGGCGAGCAGCGCGACCGCGGGCCCGAGCGGCACGTGTTCGGGCAGATGCGCAGACAGGTAGATCCCGCCGACGAGCACCAGCGCGAGCGAGAGCATGCCGAGCGCCGTCACGGGCGGCAGGCGGACGTCGTCGGCCTGCGCGTGCTCGTTCATCCGGCGCTCAGCTTGGTCATGATCACGAGCGTCGCGATCTGCAGCACCCCGGTCGCGCCGGCCGTGTAGATGAAGCGTTTCATCAGCCGCTCGATCACGGCGGGGTTCGGCTGCGGCTTCTTGAGCTCGGTCAGCACCGCGATGTTGGCCGGCTCGAGCAGGCCGAGGGCGATCACCGCCATCACGCCCACGACGATGAAGCTCGCGACCACCCAGCCGTGCAGCGGGTAGCCAGTCAGGTTGGTGCCGAGATGCGTCGACAGCTGCCAGCCGGCGGCGAGCGTGACGGTCACCACGGTGGGCATGATCAGGACCATCTTCGGCATCAGCCGCGTCGTGAACTCGATCCGCGCCGGGATCGAGAGCTGGCCCATGATCGGGCCGAGCACGAAGCCCAGGAACAGGTCGATGATCGTCCACGCGGCGCCGGCGACCACGTGCAGGAAGATCAGCGGCCACAGTTTGTCGGATGCGATGCCCGCGATCGTCAGCGCAAGCACGACGCCGACGATCGGCAGCCCGGCGCGCGGAACGATCTGGAAGTCCGGACGTGTGATGCCGGCGGGAGGGCCCTCCGCGTGAACGCCCCCCGGCGCGGAGATCGTGGCTTGTGCCATGGCGCGGAATCTAGCGCGCGGGCGGGCGGAACGCCAGCTTCCGCGCGGGCGTGGCGGTCGGCGCCGGCGTGGCGGCGGGCGCCGATGTGACGGTGGACGTCGGCGCGAGCGTTCGCTTGTCGGCCAGCTCCCACGTCGCGGCGCCGGCCACGGCCGCGACGATCAGCACCGCCGGCCATGGCCCGAGCGCGAGCGCGAGCAGATGCGAGGCGACGAACGCGGCGAAGCCGACGCCTGCCAGCTGCGCCGCGGTACGCCTTCCGTGGCGCCGTGTCCAGACGCCGATGCAGCAGAGTCCGCCCGCCGCGAGCACCGCGCCGCCGAGCGGACGCGAGCCGCTGGCGGCGACGACCGCGTAGCTGACAATCAGCGAGCCGGCGGCGAGCGGAGCTGTCGGCAGGGCGCGCACGGCGCGAAGCGTAGCGCTCAGTCGGCGCCGGCGGGCGGGGCTACCGACGCCAGCGCCACCGCGGTGTACATCTTGGTGAGGTGCTCGACGATCTCCTCGGGCGAGGCGCTCACGTCGCCGTGGATCCAGTCGACGAGCAGCTCCATGCCGGCGCCGATCAGCGCCCTCGCCGTGAGCAGCGGGTCCATCCGCAGCGTGATGTCATCGCCTGCGATCGACATCGCGTTGTTCACGAGGATGTCCGCGAAAGCGTGCCTGTTCTCGCGGCGCAGCCGTTCCAGGCGCTCGCTCACCCCGACGACCTCGAGCACGATCACGCGTGCCTTGCGCCGGTCCCCGGTCATCACCATCCACGCCGCCCGCAGTCCCACGCGCGCCTGGTCTTCGACGGTCTCGGCTTTCGCCGTGGCCTCGATCACGGCCGTGGCGATGTCGGCGATCACGCCCCTGTAGACGTGGTAGAGCAGGTCCTCCCTGCCGCTGAAGGACTCGTAGAAGTAGCGCGAGTTCAATGACGCTGCGGCGCTGACGGCGCGGATCGAGCTGCCCGCGTAGCCCTCGGTGCCGAACAGCTCGAGACCGGCCTCGAGCAGCCGCTCGCGTCGCTGTGCGCGGCGCTCCTCGACACTCAGCCCCCGGTATCGGCGCGGCGCTCGCGGCGCCGGCGTTTCTGTAGACGGTTCCCCTGACGACATCTGGCGTTGCAAACGATAGACGGGGTGGCTGGCCGCACGGCCAGCCCCGCCCAGTTGACACTTCGCAACGGCTATGTACAAAGTGGTCTGGTCGTGTTACATTCGTCGGCGCCGAACTGGCACGACAGCGCTACAAACAAGGGAGAGGGGCAGGCATGTCGAGTCTCAGGGGAATCGCGCGAGCGTCGCTCGCGCTTGCAGTGCTACTCGCGTTGACGATGGCCGTGACGGCCTCGGCGGCGCCCGTGGAAGGGCCGACAGGCGAAGCGTTCTACACGCCACCGTCGTCCACTCCGGCCGGCAGCGCCGGCGAACTGGTCTGGTACCGGCCGGCGACGGTCAACCTGCAGGTGCCGCTTCCGGCAAACAAGGCGTGGACGGTGCTCTACCAGTCCACCGGGCAGCGCGGCGAACCGGACTTCGTGACCGGCACCGTGATCGTCCCGAGCTCCAAGTGGAGCGGCAAGGGATCGCGGCCGGTCGTGACCGTCGGAATCGGCACGCAGGGCATCGCCTCCAAGTGCGCGCCCTCCAAGCAGGTGGTCAACGGCACCGAGTACGACGGCTCGGCGATCATCGACTCGCTGAAGGCCGGCTACGCGGTCGACCTGACCGACTACCAGGGCTACACCAACGGCGCGATCCCGACCTACACGGCGGGCAAGGCCGAGGGTCAGGCCGTGCTCGACATCGTGCGCGCGGGACGGCAGGTCCCGGGCTCGGGGTTGACCGAAAGCGACCCGACGTACGCATGGGGCTACTCGCAGGGCGGCCAGGCCGTCGGCTGGGCCGGAGAGCTCCAGTCCAGCTACGCGCCCAACGTCAAGCTGTCGGGCATCGTCGCCGGCGGCGTACCCGCCAACCTCGAGGAATTCGGCGCGTTCAGCGGCCAATCGGTCGGGTCGGGGCTGTCGATCATCTCCGCGATCGGGCTCGAGTCGGCCTACCCCGAACTGAAACTCGGCACGCTGACCCCGGCGGGCGAAAAAGCCGTCGGCGAGGCGCTGAGCCAGTGCGCGGTGCAGCTGATCGAGACGTTGCGCGGGGCGAGCTTCCAGGAATTCACCACCGAACACAAGACGCTCGAAGAACTGGAAAAATCAGAACCCAACTTCAAGAAAGACCTTGAAGAACAGTCGCTCGACAACAAAGCAGTGTCGGCGCCGGTGTATCACTTCCACGGCCTCGAAGACGAGTTCGTCCCGGTCAGCCAGGACGTGAATCTGCACTACCACTGGTGCTCGCTGGGTGTCACGGACGACTTCCAGCTGTACTCGGGCGACCACCTGTTCACGGACCCGCTCGGCGCCCCCGACTCGATCAAGTGGATCGAAGAACGGGTCGCCGGCAAAACGGCTCCGAGCACGTGCGGGCAGCACAAAGAAGGCGCGACGCTGCCTTCGAATGCACGCCTGACACCCGAGACCGGCGATCTGATCATCAAGCTCGTCAACTGGTCGCTGAAAGGCAAGGTGACCGAGAAAGCGGGCATCTCAGAGGAACTGCCGTCCGGCTCGACGCTCAACGCCGAAGCCGACGCGAGCACCGGCAAGCTGGTCTCGACGCTGACGATCCCGCCGATCAACCAGACGTTCTGGGTCGGGCTGGTGCCCGTCACGGTCAGCGGCGCGTTGACGCCGACGGGTCCCGCCGTCGGGACGTTCGCCTTCAGCGAAAGCGGCAACGAAGTCTCAGAGAGCGCCGAAGGCAAGGCCAACGAGGTCGTCAAGGGCGTGAAAATTGGCCTCTTCAACCTCCCGATCGGCTGCAAAACGGTCGAACCGATCAACCTGCCGCTGACGATCAAAGAGCCGACCAACGCGCTCGCCGTCGGGAACTTCGCCTTCAAGGCGGAAGTGACGCTGCCGGACTTCGGCGAATGCGGGCTGCTCGGGCCAGTGCTGTCGGCGACCACCTCGGGACCCGGCAACACGGTCGAAATCACGGCCTCGCCGCCGGCGCCGACCAACTGGTAAGGAAGCCGACGCCGCACCCGGCCGCTGGCCGGCTCTAGGAGCAAGGGGGGCCCTCCGTCGGAGGGCCCCCCTTGGCTTGGAGGGTGGAGCGCTCGCCTCGTCCGAGGCTCTCTGGTTCGCAGACGCCGAGCCCGAAGGAGGCGTACCATGCCGTCAGTGCCGGACGATCCGCCCAACACGTCCGCTCGCGCGGACGGCGACCGCTCGGAGGCCCACCCGCCGCTGCCGCGCGACAAGCGCGGCTGGCAGGTCGCGCCGGCTCCCGACGGGCGCGGCATGCCCGAGCACGCGCCGAGCGGCAAGCCGCCGCACCGCATGCGGGGCTTCTGGTACTTCGTCCTCGCGCTGGTGGCGCTGAACTGGCTGTCGGTCCTGTTCTTCCAGCCGAGCACCGGCGAACCGCGGGTGACGGTGCCGTTCAGCCCGTACTTCCTCGAGCAGGTCAAAGGCGGCACGGTCAGCACGATCTCCTCGAAGGGCGACACGATCGAGGGCAAGTTCAAGACGAAGCTGCGCTACCCCGCCAGCGACACCAAGGCCACGCCGACGAAGGAGTTCGCGACGCAGGTGCCGAGCTTCTGGAACGGCGCGCAGCTGTCGGCGCTGCTGCAGGAAAAGGGAGTGCAGATCAAGGCCGAATCGACCACCACGAGCGAGTCCGTGCTGGCCGAGATCCTGCTCGGGTTCGGGCCGACGCTTTTGATCGTCGGGCTGTTCATCCTGCTCGCGCGGCGCGCAGCGAAAGGCGCGGGTGGGCTCGGCGGGCTCGGTAACTTCGGGAAATCTCAGGCGCGGCGGGTGGACCCGGAAAAGATCCGCGTGACGTTCGCGGACGTCGCGGGGATCGACGAGGCCAAGGCCGAACTCTCAGAGATCGTGGACTTTTTGCGTACCCCGGAGCGGTATGGGCGTCTGGGCGGGCGGATGCCACATGGCGTGCTTCTCTCCGGGGCGCCGGGGACCGGCAAGACGCTGCTCGCGCGTGCTGTCGCGGGTGAGGCGCACGCCGCGTTCTTCTCGATCTCCGCCTCAGAGTTCATCGAGGCGATCGTCGGGGTCGGCGCCTCGCGCGTGCGCGACCTGTTCGCGAAGGCCAAGGAGGCGGCGCCGTCGATCATCTTCATCGACGAGCTCGACGCGATCGGGCGCTCGCGCCAGGGGTCGATCGCCGTCTCGGGCGCCAACGACGAGCGCGAGCAGACGCTCGATCAGATCCTCACCGAAATGGACGGCTTCGAATCCTCGCAGGCGGTGGTCGTGCTGGCCGCGACCAACCGTCCCGACGTGCTCGACTCCGCGCTTTTGCGCCCGGGACGCTTCGACCGCCGCGTCTCGGTACAGCCGCCCGACCGCAAAGGGCGCCGGGAAATCCTCGAAGTCCACACGCGCTCGATGCCGCTCGCCGACGACGTCGATCTGGAAGCGCTCGCCTCCACAACCCCTGGGATGGTCGGCGCGGACCTCGCGAACCTCGCCAACGAGGCGGCGCTGCTCGCCGCACGCCGCAACCACGACAAGGTCGCGATGAGCGACTTCACCGACTCACTCGAGAAGATCCTGCTCGGCGCGCCCCGCGGCATCGTGCTGCTCCCGGCCGATCGCGAGCGCACGGCCTACCACGAGTCCGGCCACGCGCTCGTGGGGATGCTGACGCCCGGCGCCGACCCCGTGCGCAAGGTCTCGATCATCCCGCGCGGCATGGCTCTGGGCGTGACGTTGTCGACCCCGGACACCGACCGCGTCTCCTACACGCTCGAGGAGCTGCAGGCGAAGATCAAGGTCGCGCTCGGCGGCCGCAGCGCCGAGGAGGTCGTCTACGGCGCGATCACCACCGGTGCGGAGTCCGACATCCAGCAGCTCACGCAGATCGCGCGCCAGATGGTCGGGCGCTGGGGCATGAGCACGACGATCGGCCCGATCACCGTGCTCCCCGACGAAGCCCAGGGGCCGCTGCTGCCGGGTGCCAGCGAGACCTCCCAGGAGACCCAGCGGCTCGTCGACGAGGAAGTCCACAAGCTCGTCGAGGCCGCCCACAGCGAAGTCACACAGCTGCTCGAAGAGCACCGCGACCAGCTCGAGAACCTCGCGCAGGCACTGCTGAAGGCCGAGACACTCGACGCGCCCGAGGCCTACGCGGCAGCCGGCGTGCCGATGGGCGAGCGCGAGCCCGCGCCCGCGCCCGCCTGACACCTGAGGTTGCCGGCGGGCGTCGGTCAGCTGCCGCGACGTTTACGACGAGGATCCGCAGGTTTCGGCGGAAAGCGCTTCTTCTCCTCGGCCGTCATCTTCCGGATCGTCAGCGACCCTTCCTCAACCTGACGCTGAACGTCCTCCAGCTTGGCCCGGCGCTTCTCGGCCGCGCGATCTGCCTGCGTAACCATACATTTAGATTAGCGCCCCGCGGCGCGCCTCCGCGAAAGTCACCATGCGCCGGTGCTTCTCATCCCAAAGCTTCAGCCGCACCGCACGCAGTCCGTCACCCAGTGACAGCGTCGGCACCTCGTGGAATATGGCGTTCTCGTCGTGCGCGCGCTGCAGGTTGTAGTTGGGAATCCGCGCGCTCAGGTGGTGGACGTGGTGCAGGCCGATGTTGCCGGAAAAGAACTGGAGCACCCTCGGCAGCTTCAGATAGGAGCTGCCGCGAAGGGCCGCATCCGCGTACGTCCATGCCTCGGCGCTCTCCCAGTAGGCGTCCTCGAACTGGTGCTGGACGTAGAACAGCCAGATGCCCGCGGAGCCGGCGAGCAGCAGCGTGGGAGCCTGGATCAGCAGGTAGTCGCGCCAGCCGACCAGCCAGCACAGCGCCGCGATCAGCAGCGCGAGCGCGACGTTCGTGCCGAGGACGCTCTGTCGCATCCGCGGGCGCGCCGATTTCGCGACGATCCGCGGGCCGACGAGCAGCGCCACGATTGGCCCGATCCCGAACATCACCAGCGGGTTGCGAAACAGCCGGTAACCCAGGCGCGCGCGGGGGGGCAACGCCTGATATTCGCTGACGGTCAGCGTGCGCACGTCGCCGCCGCCGCGGCGGTCGAGGTCGCCGGAGGTGGCGTGGTGGATCGCGTGGTCGTGGCGCCAGCGCAGGAACGGCGAGTACACGAACAGGCCGAGCACCGTGCCGAGCCACAGGTTCCCCTTCCTGGAAGCCAGGAACGAGCCATGCGAGCAGTCGTGAAACAGGATGAACGTCCGCACGAGAAATCCCGCGGCGGGGATCGCGATCACGAGCACCAGCAGGTAGGACACGCTGAGCGCCGCGTACATCGCGACCGACAGCGCCAGGTAGGGCAGCACAGCGGTCGCCAGATCGAGCAGGCTGCGTCCGAGATGCGGCTTGGCGTAGGGAGCGAGCGTCTCGCGCCAGAACGCGCCCTGAGGCTGGGAAGACCCGCCTTCGGCGGCTGCGGCTCGGCTCATGATGCTCCTCTCCTCACAGGCCGCCTCATACCGGTCCGCGCACAAAGCGTGTCCCGGCGGTACTGCCTGCTGGTATGCCCGGCTTCGTGGCTCGGGTTGTGTTCTGGTTCGTCCGCTTGCGTTCGCTTGCGTACGGCGAGCGAGCCAGCTCACGCTGGATGCTAACCGACCGCGCGACGGCGCCGCGACACTACCCCATCGTCAGGACTCGGCCGGCGGTTTAATCACTGGGGTAAGACGCTGCCCCATCCACACATGCGGGATCCCGGCCTCCTCGAACGTCTCGGACTCGACCGCGAAGCCGGCCTTCTCATACAGCGCGACCGCGTCGAGCTGCGCGGCGAGACGCACCCGCAGCGACCCCCGCTCGCGCGCCGCGTCGAGAGCGAGCCCGAGCATGCGCAGCGCGACCCCCTGGCGCCGCCGCTCGCGGGCGACGGCCACGCGCCCGATCTTGGCGTCGCCCGGCTCGAGCAGCAGCCGCAGCGTCCCGATCACGCCGCCGGAGGACTGCTCGAACGCCACGACGTGCAGGGCCCGTTCGTCATGCTCGTCGAGATCCTCCTCGCGCGGCACGCCCTGCTCCTCGCAGAACACGAGCTCCCTCAGCGCCAGTGCGCCGCGGAGGTCATCGGGACCGGTGGCCCAGCGAATCGATATCTCGCGCTCGTCCATCGTCTTCGCTACTGCACGCCCGCCGCGAACGCCGCCCGCACGGGGCCCGCAGTCAGGCGGCGCAGGACGAGCAGTCCCAGCAGCGCCGTCAGCAGGCACGTCGCGCCGCCCAGGCCGAGGCCGGCCCGCGCCCCCGCCTGCGCCATCACCCAGCCGACGATCGGGCCGCCGATCGGCGTCGAGCCCTGGAACGCGACGAACCACAGCGACATCACACGCCCGCGCATGTCCGGCGCGGCGCTCAGCTGCAGCGTCGAGTTGCCGGTCGCCATGAACGAGATGCTCGCACCTCCGGCGAGCGCGAGCGCGACGAGCTCCGTCGGCAGGTTCGGGGCGAGGCACGCCAGCCCGAGCACGACACCGAACGCGCCCGCCGCGAGCACGAGCGTGGGCAGACCGGTCCTGCCTCGCGTCGCGACGAACAGGCCGCCGACGACGGCGCCCACACCCATCGCCGCGGTCATGAAGCCGTAGCCGGTGGCGCCGACGTGCAGTCCCTGCTTGGCCATCACCGGCAGCGTCACCTGGAACTCGTATGCCAAGGCGCCCACCAGCGCCATCATCGCCAGCGGAACGCCGAGCTCGGGGGTGCGCCGCACATAGCGCAGACCTTCGCGGAGCTGCCCCGGGCGGCGGCCGCTGGGCGGGCTCGGATGGATCGCGCTGCGGTCGAGCGTCACCAGCGAGGCGATCACCGCCACGAAGCTGGCGGCGTTCAGCAGGAAGCACGGTCCCTCGCCGACCGTCGCGATCAGGACGCCCGCGACCGCCGGGCCGATCACGCGCGCGACGTTGACGAGCACGGAGTTGAGGCTGACCGCGTTTCGCAGGTTCTCGCCGCCGACCATCTCGAGCATGAACGCCTGGCGCGCGGGATTCTCGAACGCGTTGTTCAGGCCGAGCAGCACCGCGAGCGCCCCGATCTCCCACAGCTGCACGACCCCCATCAACGTCAACACGCCCAGGATCAACGCCTGCACGCCCATCGCGCCCTGCAGGATCACCATCAGCCGGCGCTTGTCGACGCGATCGGCGATCACGCCGCCATACGGACCGAGCACCAGCACCGGCAGCGTCTGCAGAGCGATGATCACACCGAGCGCCGTGGCCGAGCCCGTCAGGCTCAGCACCAGCCACGACTGCGCCGCCATCTGCATCCACGTGCCGATCAGCGACACCGACTGCCCCGCGATGTAGCGGCGGTAGTTGGGGATCGCCAGCGCCGCGAAGGTGACTCGCCCGACGCCCGTCAGGCGCTTCACTGCCGCCCGCCTCCAAGACGCCGCGCGAGCTCCTCGAGCACCGGCAGCGCGTTCCACAGCGCCTCGCGCTGGTGCTCGTCGAGCTGCTCGACGTGCGCACCCAGCGCGCGCGTGCGCTCGCGGTGGATCCGCTCGCGCATGCGCCGCCCCGCGGCGGTCGCGCGTACGAACGCCGAGCGCCTGTCCTGCGGGTCGGCCGCGCGCGCGATCAGGCCCGCATCGCACAGCTGCGCGGTGATGCGCGACAGCATCGTCGCGTTGACGCTCTCGAGCGCAGCCAGCTCGGAGAGCCGGATCGGGCCCATCCGCACGACGGTGAACAGGACCGAGATCTGCGACGGCGTCAGCCCGGAGCCGGCAAGCGTCGGGCGCAGCCGCCGCGACAGCCTGCCGATCGCCGCGCGCAGACGCTCGTTCGCATCTGCCTGCGAGCTCTGCGAATCTAGCTCCGGTGCCGCCTCGAGCTCTGCTCCTGCCACGCGAACGCCTCCATCATCAATTTACTTGCTTGCCAGCAAGCATTATATCCGATGGCGACGGGGCGCCACGCGCGTGGTCCGCGAGATCCTCCCTCGACGACGCGTCGGGGCCCGCAGCAGGCTGCGCGGACCCCGACGGAGCGGCCGGCCCCCCTACTTCACGATCTTGATGATGCGCTCCATGCCCAAGCGTGTGTGGGGAACGCCCTCCTGGGTTTCCATGAAGCACGCCTGCACGTACCAGCCGGGCTTGGCCGTGATCGTCTCCTGCTGGAAGGCTTCGTGCGACACCGGCCCCGCGAACTCGAACGGTTCGCCGGTGACGAGCTTTTCCAGCCCCTTTTCCTTGCCTGCCGAGAGGCCCTTGACGATCGCCTTCGCGTCGCTGAGGCTCTTGGCTGGGAACGCGACGTCCATGTGCACCAGGAAGCCTTCGTTTTCGAAGCGCACCAGCTCGCCGTCGTGCAACGTCTTCGGCCCGCGGAAGTCGAACTCGATCGCGCGCTCGGTCGCCTGTGCAGCCGGCAGCGCCGCGGGCGATGGCGCAGCCGTGACCGTGAAGCTCGCGTGCACCTTCGGACCGCCTTCGCCTTCGGCGATCAGCGCGAGGTAC
This sequence comes from Solirubrobacteraceae bacterium, assembly GCA_035485155.1. Taxonomy (GTDB): domain Bacteria; phylum Actinomycetota; class Thermoleophilia; order Solirubrobacterales; family Solirubrobacteraceae; genus Palsa-744. The sequence continues at coordinate 31,747 of DATHOH010000022.1, read as the reverse complement.
TGGCCCGGCTGCAGCACGGTCTGCGCTTCGCTGGTCTTGCCCGGAGCCGCTTCCTCGTCGAACACGATCGAGCCGTACCTGCTCGCGTTGTTCGGGTCCTTCGCACGCTTGCTGGCCAGGAACGCTTCCACTTCCGCGACCGTCACGCCCGGCTTCAGCTGAAACAGGATCGCGCTTGCTTCCTTGGTGCCCGTCGCCGTCGTGACGACGTTGACGGCTCCCGACTGCGTCGCCCCTCCGACCGTGATCGAGGACTTTGTCAGCGCGAGCGTGAGCGTCGGCAGCGTCGAGGCCTGCGCTGCGACGGCGGAGGCGAGACCCGAGACGCCGGCCAGCACAACACCGGCAACGAGCGTCGCCCGCAAGATTCTTTTGTTCACTTTGCCTTCTCTCTTGGCTGTGGTAGGTGAGAGCGCCCCCTCGGCGCGAGCCCGCGACCTTAGAAATGACCCACCGGAAGGTCAATACGTAATTACACGCAGCGACCCGCACCTCTACGATTGCGGTGATGGAGAGCCTCTCGGCTTCCTGCCTGCACAAGGTCGTGGGAGCGACCGCGCGGGCGGTCGAGTTCGGCGAGCTGTCGGAGTTCCGCACCGGCGTGCTCGAGCTGGCGCGCGAGCTCGTCCCGTGCGAGAGCGCCTCCTACAACGAGCTGAAGCCCGGGGTCGGCGGAGTCGGCACGATCGTCGTATCGGAGCCGGACGAGTGGCTCACCGAGGAGAGCGTGGAGCTGTTCGGCAGGCTCGCCGGCGAAAATCCGCTGGTCGCGCACTACACGCGCACGGGCGACGGCCAGCCCCTGCGCTTCTCGGATTTCGTCTCGCGACGGCACCTGCACGCGCTGACGCTCTACGACGAGCTCTACAGGAACCTGGATGTCGAGCACCAGATCGCATTCGTGCTGCCGTCGCCTCCTGGCGAGATCGTCGGCATCGCCCTCAACCGGCATCGCCACGACTTCACCCGCGAAGAGGCCGCGATGCTCGAGCTGCTGCGCAGGCCCCTGCGTGCCTGCTACCGGCGACTGGTCGAGCGCGAGCAGCTGATCGACGTGCTGAGCAGGAGCCGAGACGACGAGCTGACGACGCAGGCGCTGGCGATGGGTCTCTCCGAGCGCCAGACCGAGATCATCCACGCTGTCGTCGGCGGCGCCTCGAACGCCCAGGTGGGGGTCAGCCTCGGCATCAGCAGGAGGACCGTCGAGAAGCACCTGCAGAACATCTACGCCCAGCTGGAGGTCACCAGCAGGACGCAGGCGCTCGCCAGCCTGCGGGCGCGCGCCGGGGCGACGACGAGCGCGGGGTGACGCTCGCGGCGAGGCATTAAGGTTGGTCATGACAGCACGACCATTGCTCGCACAAAGGAGACACACATGTCCCGATTCGCCACCGTGAACCTGCTCGAGGTCGAGGACTCCGTCGGCGGTCGCGCTCCGGGGATCGAAGGGCGGTTCGCGCGCAAGCACCTCGATTCGCGCGATCTCGGTGTCAGCCTGTTCCGCTATGAGCCCAACCTCCGCAGCCCGATGGCCCACAGCCACCGCGAGCAGGAGGAGGCCTACGTCGTCGTCGCCGGCTCCGGGCGCATCCTGCTCGACGACGAGGTCTACGACGTGCGTCAATGGGACGTCGTGCGTGTCGCGCCCGACGTTGTGCGCGCGTTCGAGGCGGGTCCCGACGGGCTCGACATCGTCGCCGTGGGCGGCCCCAAGCCCGAGGACGGCGACGGGGTCATGGGCACCGCGGCGTGGCCGGACGGCGAATAAGGCGCGCGTGCCGCCCAGCCGCTGACAGGAGAGGAGGCGAGCAGTGGACGAGTCCAAGCTCAGCGCGGTGGATCTGTTCTCAGGACTATCGCGTGAGGAGCTGCGGCGGCTGTCGCGCGTCACCGACGAGGTCGTCGTGCCGGCCGGCACGACGCTGATCCACGAGGGCGCCTTCGCGCACGAGTTCCTGCTGATCGAGGCGGGCTCGGCCGATGTCCGTCGCGAGGGCCGGCTGCTGGCGACGCTCGGCCCCGGTGAGTTCGCCGGCGAGATCGGTGTCATGCAGGACGCGCGCCGCAACGCGACCGTGACCGCGTCGAGCGAGCTGACCGCGATCGTCATGACCGCGCGCGATCTGCGCGACCTCGCGCGGGAGATGCCGAGCGTCGCGGCGCATCTCGAGGCCGCGATCGCCGCGCGCACCAGCAGCTGAGCGGGCCAGCCGGCCAGCCCGAGTCCTCCGCAGGTCGCCGTCAGACGAGGGCCATGCCGGGCGCGACGTCGACCTGAACGAGCCGCGGCCCATCCTCCGCGAGCGCCTGTGCCAGAGCCGCGTGGAGCTGCTCGCGGCCATCGACCGTCGTGGACACGACGCCATAGCTGCTCGCGGTGGCCGCGACATCGAGCCGCGGCAGCTCGAGCGCCGGCGCCCCGGTCACGTTCTCGAGCGTCGCAAACCACTTGAGGATCGAGTACTCGTTGTTGCGCAGCACGAGGAACTTCACCGGGATCGAGTACGCAGCCGCGGTCCAGAAGGCGGTGATCGCATACTGCGCCGAGCCCTCGCCGAGCACACACACGACCTGGCGCTGCGGCTCGGCCAGCTGCACGCCAAGCGACGCCGGCAGCCCGAAGCCGAGGCCGCCGCCGGCGCTGAAGTAGTAGGAGCCGGGACGCGAGATCCGCAGCCTGTTGCGCAGCGCCGCGGTGCTCGACGGGGACTCGAGCACGACGATGCCGTCCGCGGGAAACAGCTCAGCGAGTGTCGCGTGGACCTCCCCGCCGGAGAGCTGCTCGCCTGCCGGCGGCGGCTCGATCTCGGTGCGTGCCGGCGGCGCTTCACGCTCGGATGGCTCGCCGAGCTCGCGCGCCAGCGCGCGCAGCGTCAACGCGACGTCGGCGACGATTGCGTCGCCCATCGGCGCGCGCGCGGCCTCGTCCGGGTCGTTCGTGATCGCCACGAGCTCGGCGCCGTGCGGCAGGAAGTCGCCGGGAATGTTTGGGTAGTACGGAAACACCGACGATCCGGCGACGAGCACCAGGTCGTGGCCGGCGAGCGTTTCTGCGAGCGGCCCCACCGCCGGCGGCAGCACCCCTTGGAAGGCGGGGTGGCTCTCCGGGAAGCCGATGCGCCCGCCGCCGGTCGCCGGTGACGCCCACACCGGTAGACGCTGAGACTCGACGAGCTCGACCGCCGCGTCCCAGCCGCCGCTGGCGTCGATCTCGGGGCCGGCCACGAACACCGGGCTGTGTGCCGCGCCGAGCCGCTCGGCGAGCGCCGCGATCTGAGACTGCGGGGGCTGCGTCCTGCCCTCGACCGAACGCGCGATCTGCGTCGTGAAGTCGACCGGCTCGATCTCCCGCGTCCAGTCGTCCATCGGGATCGACACGAACGCCGGGCCCTTCGGCGGTATCGCCGCGTGGTGAATCGCCTGCGCGAGCGCGAACGGCACGTCCGCGGCGCGCGCGGGCTCATGGCTCCACTTGACGTGCGGCTTTGGCACCTCGACTGCATCGCGGTTGGTCAGGTTCGCCTGCATCGTCATCAGCGACCGCGCCTGCTGACCTGCGGTCACGAGCAGCGGAGCCTTGTTCGCGCGCGCGTTGAAGATCGCGCCAACGCCGTTGCCGACGCCAGGGGCCGTGTGCAGGTTCACGTGCGCGACGCCGCCACTCGCCTGCGCGAACCCGTCGGCCATCCCCACGGCCACGGCCTCGTGCAGGCCGAGCACGTAGCGAAAGTCATCCGGCAGCGGCCCCAACATCGCCAGCTCGGTCGAGCCGGGGTTTCCGAAGATCGTGGTCATCCCGCGCTCGCGCAGGAGCGCGAACGCGGCCTCGCGGACGCTCGTCATCGATTCAGTGCGTACGTCGCCCGCTCACGCGCTTGAGTCTAGATGCAGCTAGTCGAGCTCGCGCGCGCGACACGCCAGCTGCAACAGCAGCAGGTCATCGGGGTTCTCCTGGTCGACGTCGAGCAGCTCGAAGATCCTGTTGATGCGGTAGGCGACCGCGTTGCGATGGAGGCTCAGGCGCTGGCCGGTGCGCGTCAGCGAGCCGTGCTCGTCCAGGTACACGTGCAGCGTCTGGATCAGGCGCTCGGCACGAATACCGCCGAGCGATGTGAGCGGCTGGAGCACCGACGTGGCGGCTTCGCGCGCGGTGTCTGAGGCGTACCACTCGACGAGCGCGCGCCGCAGGCCGACGCTGTCGAAGGCGACCGCGTTGCCAACCCGCGTCGAGGTCCGGGCGGCGATCGCCGCGGCCTTTGCCTCCGCCGCCGACGCGACCAGTCCCCCCGGACCGGCGCGCGCGGTGCCGACGCCGCAGCGGATCACGACGTCGGCGAGCATGCCGCGGGTCCTCGCGAGCACGTCGTCGATGCCGCGCGCCACTCGGCCCGAGGCGGCGGCGCCGGGGTCGTTGGCGGAGCTGTTGACCAGCACGAACGCCTCACCGGTCCGCGCCAGGTGCCACGTCCCCCCGCCGGCGCGCGCGACCTGCAGCGCCGAGCTGCCGAAGCGGACCCGCGCTCGGTAGGCGTCCAGCTCCTGGCCAGGCTGAGGATCGGTCAGCCTCTCGAAGTCGAGCCTCACGGCGACGTGCCAGCCGTCGATCGGCAGCCCGAGCCCGCGCGCCCGCAGAACGATCGGGTCTCTCGCCTTGGTCGGGGCGGCCAGCAGATCGGTCAGCACCTCCTCCCGCGACTGGGTCGGCAGCTCGTGTGAGCGTCGCGCGCGCGTCGTCGCCTCGCCGACACCGGCTGCCAGCGCGTGCAGCACGATCTCCACGCTCATCTCGGCGTCGCCCTCCTGTGCGGGCGTCGTCACCCACGCCTCCGTCTGCCCGTCCACGAGTACAGCGCGGCGCGGACGGTCGTGCGGCTCAGAGGCCACCATCGAGATCGGTGCACCGAGGGCGGCGCCGACGTGGGCGAGCAACGAGTCGATGCTGCCGTCGAGCGGGTGAACCTCGATCGCGCGCACCGCCGCGTGCGCCCGCAGCAGCGCGACGTCGGCCGCCCCCGCGAGCTCACGGCCGATCGCCAAAGCCAGCTCGGTCAGCTCGGTGTCATCGCGCGTGGCGAGGATCGCCGTTCCGGAGCGGCCGGCGACCGCCGTCGCCGTCGCCGGTATCCGCCAGACATCCGCAGCGGCCAGCACCAGCGCCGCGACCGAGCGGCTGCGGGCGATCCGCAGCGCGATGTCGAAGCGGTAGCCGCTGATCGCCGTCGATGCGCCACGCGTCAGCAGCACGATGCGGTGCTCGCCGACCTCGGCGAACTGGCTCAGGTCCTCGACCAGCGTCACGCCCTCGACGAGAGCGTCCGCAGGCGGCCTGGACACGTAGCCGATCATCGGCGCGAGCGCGGGAGACTCGACGAGCTCCCTCAAGGAAGCCACGCGTGGAAGTGTAAACCGACACTGGAACGGAGGCTGACGCGGAGAAAAACAGGGTTTACATCACCGCATCGAGGGTAGACCCCTCGGCCACTCGGCGGATGTTGTGCACAGGCTACGAACACCGGCACGGATTCGTCGCGAGCGCCAAGAAAGCACGGTTCGCCGACCCTAGTCTCGCTTCTAAGGCGTCGGTCGGCCCGCATCCTCCCCGCGCTCGCGATCTGCGCACCATTTGCTTCGGAGGTGAGGTTGGCCATGGCTGGAGACCGCAGATCGCCCCGTCGGGCTGCACGGCCGGCACCGCCCCGGCCACCCGAACGCCCGCAGCTGCTCCTTGCACCGATGCACGAGACGCAGTCCGAGCTGCTGCTGGCGGCCCGTCTCGGCCGTCCGCACGCGCGCGCACGGCTGGTCGAGTCGTTCATGCCGTTGATCGGCAGCGTCGCGCGGATCTATGCCTACGTGCCGGCGGTTGACCGTGCGGAGCTGATCCAGGAGGGCGTCGCCGGCGTGCTGCGTGCGCTCGAGCGCTACGACCCGGAGCTCGGCACGCCGTTCTGGGCCTACGCGTCCTGGTGGGTGCGCCAGGCGATGCAGCAGGTCGTCTCTGAGCTGTCGCGGCCGGTGGTGCTGTCGGACCGTGCGCTGCGCCAGCTTGCACGCGTGCGCCACGCGCGACGGGTTTTCATTCGCGCCAACAGCCGCGAGCCGAGCGTCAGCGAGCTCGCTGCCGAGAGCGAGCTGACGCTGGAGCAGCTGCACAGGCTGAGCGTCGCCGATAGACGTCCCCGCGGTCTGGAGGAGCCGCTCGACGAAGAGAGCGCCGGCGGTGCGACCTTTGGCGACTCGGTGCGCGACCCGCGCGCCGAGGAAGCCTACGACGAGCTGGCGCTGCGGATGGCCGCCGAGGAGATTCCGCGTCTGCTCGCCCACCTGAGCGAGCGCGAGCGACGCGTGATCGACGCTCGCTACGGCCTTCGCGGCACGGAGCGCACGCTGCGCGAACTGGGGGAAGAGCTGGGCATCAGCGCCGAGCGCACACGCCAGATCGAGCAGACGGCGCTCGAGACGATGCGCGTCGCCTGCGAGCTCGGGGACGGGTCGGCCGGCTCCGAGACCGAGGCGCTTGCGTCATGAGCCGCGCAGCCGTTGCTCCAGGTCTTCGATCCGTGCAAGCAGTTCGCTGGCGAGCACCGCGCCGGCGTAGTTGAGGCCGAGGTCGCGCCGCAGGCGTGCCGCGCGTGCCAGCAGCTCTGCGTCCTGCTCGGCGAACAACGGGGCCGCCGCTGTCCCCGCGCGCGGCGCCAGCAGGCCGAACTGCACGAAACGGCGGATGACGTCGGGGTGCAGGCCGGTCTCGCGCGCGAGTGACTCGAGCGTCACGAGCGGCGGGCCGACGCTGCGCATGCGCACGAGCGCCACCGCGTGGCGTCTGCGCGTCGCGTGCGCCATCAGCGCTCTTTGCGCGGGTCGAATTTCGATACCGCTGCCAGCTGCTCGAACAGCTCGCGTTCCTCCTGCTCGAGTCGCTTGGGCACGCGCACAGTGACCACCGCGTGAAGATCGCCGGCGGCGCCGCCCGTCGTCGGCAGCCCCTCACCGCGCAGACGCAGCCGCCGGCCCGAGGATGAGTCGGGGGGTACGCGCACGCGCGCCGTGCCCGACAACGTCCTGACCGGGACCTCCGCGCCGAGCGCCGCCTCCCACGGCGAGACCGGGAGATCGACGTAGAGATCGTTGCCTTTGACGCGGAACAGCGGGTGCCGTTTCACCCGCACACGCAGGAACAGGTCGCCGGCGGGACCGCCGCCGCTGCCCGGCCCGCCCTGACCGGCCAGGCGGATCCGCTGCCCGGCGCGCACCCCCTGCGGGATCTCGACCTCGAAGTCGCGCCCATCCCCGAGCGACAGCCGCTTCTTGCCGCCGGCCGCGGCTTCCTCGAGCGTGAGCTCGAGCGTCGTCTCCTGGTCGGCGCCGCGAAGCGCGAAGCCGTTGGCGCCCGCGCGCCCAGCGCCGCCGCGGGCGCGTGCGCCCTGACCGCCGAAGAGGCTCTCGAAGAAGTCGCTGAAGTCGCCGCCGCCGAAGTCGACGCGCACGTCGGAGAACCCGTCGCCGCCGCGAAACGCCTCTTCGAAGCCGCCCGCGCCGCCCGCGCCCGACACGTCCTGGCCAGCTTTCCAGTTGGCGCCCAGCCGATCGTAGCGCTCGCGCTTGTCCTTGTCGCGCAGGACCTCGTAGGCCTCGGAGATCTGCTTGAAGCGGTCCTCGGCGCCGGGCTCTTTGTTGACGTCGGGGTGATGTTCCCGCGCAAGTTTGCGGTAGGCGCTGCGAATGTCCTTCTCGCTGGCGTCGCGCGCAACACCCAGAGTCTCGTAGTAGTCCTGGTATGCGACTGCCATCAGTCGGACTGCTCTGGCGCGCGCGCGACCACGACCTGCGCGGGACGAATCACGCGATCGCCGAGCGCGAACCCGGAGCGTGGCACCTCCACAACCGTATGCGGCGCCCTGCCGTCAGCGGCCTGGGTCGCGACCGCGTCGTGGCGCTCTGGATCGAACGCCTCGCCCGGCTCTCCGGTCCGCGTCACACCCTCGCGTTGCAGCACCGAGTCGATCTGCTGCATCACCGCCTGCAGGCCTTCCCGGCAGGGCCCCCGTGGCTCGATCTGGATCGCGCGCTCCACGCTGTCGACCACGTCGAGCCAGTCGAGGATCATCGACTCCCTGACTTCCCCTGTACGACGCTCCACTTCGCGCGTTGAGCGCTTGCGGTAGTTGTCGAGATCGGCCAGCGCCCGCTTGTAGCGTTCCTCGAGCCGCGCCAGCTCCTCCTGCTCAGGGCTGTCCTCGATGTCAATCCCTCGTGAACTCGGCATCCACGACCTCCCCGTCCTCGGCCTCGCTCGACGCTCCATCGTGGCTGTCGCCGTTGTCGCGGCCGTTGGTGCCCGCGCCGTTGCCGTGCGCGGCACCCTGTGCGGCGGCACTGGCGGGCAGGCCATGGACGAGCTGTTGGAGATCTGCGATCAACGGACGCACCCTGTCGAGGCCCGCCTGGTCCTGCACCGCGAGACGCGCATCGGCGATCAGCTGCTCAGCTCGCGCTTTTTCGTTGACCGGCACGCCATCCTGCAGTTCGCCCAGGAGGTGCTCGACGCGGTAGGCGAGAGAATCGAGCTCGTTACGCGCGTCGATCTCCTCGCGGCGGCGTCGGTCCTCGTCGGAGTGCGATTCGGCGTCGCGGATCATCTGGTCGATCTCGCCTTTGTCGAGGTTGGTGCTCTCGGAGATCGTGACCCGCTGTTCCTTGCCGGTCTCCTTGTCCTGCGCTGAGACGTTGAGGATGCCGTTGGCGTCGATGTCGAATGTGACCTCGACCTGCGGCTGTCCACGTGGCGCCGGTCTGATGCCCTCGAGGCGAAAGCGCGCGAGCTGGCGGTTGTCGGAGGCGAGCTCGCGCTCGCCCTGCAGCACCGAAACGTCCACCGCGGTCTGGTTGTCCTCGGCGGTCGAGAACGTCTCCGTCCGCCGCGCCGGGATCGTGGTGTTGCGCTCGATCACCCGCGTGTTGACGCCTCCGAGCGTCTCCAGACCGAGCGACAGCGGCGTCACATCGAGCAGCACGACGTCATCGACCTCACCCTTGAGCACGCCGGCCTGGAGCGCCGCGCCGATCGCGACGACCTCGTCGGGGTTGACGGTCATGTTCGGCTCCTTGCCGCCTGTGAGGCTGCGCACGAGGCTCTGCACCGCGGGGATGCGCGTCGAGCCGCCGACGAGGATCACCTCGTCGATGTCGCCGGCTGTCAGCTTCGCGTCCGCGAGCGCCTGTTCGACGGGTCCCCGGCAGCGATCGACCAGGTCCTTGGTCAACTCGTCGAACGTCGAACGCGTGAGCGTCGTGTTCAGGTGCTTCGGCCCCGACGCGTCGGCGGTGATGAACGGCAGGTTGATCTGCGTCTGGGTGGTGCTCGAGAGCTCGACCTTCGCGCGCTCGGCGGCCTCGTACAGTCGCTGCAGCGCCTGCGGGTCCGTGCGCAGGTCGATGCCCTGGTCGCGCTTGAACCCGTCCGCGAGCCAGTCGACGATGCGTTTGTCGAAGTCGTCGCCTCCGAGATGTCCGTCGCCGCTCGTCGAGCGGACCTCCACGACGCCGTCGCCGACGTCGAGTAGCGACACGTCGAAGGTGCCGCCACCGAGATCGAAGACCAGCACCGTCTCCTGGCCCTTCTTGTCCATGCCGTAGGCGAGCGCCGCCGCCGTCGGCTCGTTGATGATCCGCAGGACCTCCAGACCGGCGATCGCTCCCGCGTCCTTCGTCGCCTGCCGCTGCGCGTCGTTGAAGTACGCGGGCACGGTGATGACGGCCTCGTTGACTTTCTCACCGAGGAATTTTGCGGCGTCCTCGGCCAGCTTTCGCAGGACCAGTGCCGAGATCTCCTCGGGCGCGTACTGCTTGCCACGAATTTCGAAGCGGACCGCGTCGTTGGGGCCTTTCACCACCTTGTAAGAGACGATCTTGGCCTCCTCGTCGACTTCGCCCCAGCGCCGGCCGATGAATCGCTTGGCCGAGTAGACCGTGGCCTCGGGGTTCAGGATCGCCTGGCGCTTGGCGACCTGCCCGACCAACCGCTGGCCGTCCTCCGTGAACGCGACCTCGGACGGCGTGACACGCGCGCCCTCCGCGTTCGGGATGACCTCCGCATGGCCACCCTCCAAGGTCGCGGCAACCACCGAGTTGGTGGTGCCCAGATCGATGCCTACCGCCTTAGCCATGTCAGCTCCTATCCGTCGCGCACGCAGATCTCGCTGCTGTGTCTAGGGCGCCGCCGGCGGGCTTCAAGCGCCGGTCGCGCCTGGCCGTCTGCGGTTGATCCTCTACTCGGGCGTCCTAAGCTGTAGTAGCGATGACGAGCTCACGCACCGTCGTGGCCTGCCCCGACTGCGGGACCAAGAATCGCGTTCGCGCGACGCCCAGCGGCGTGCCGCAATGCAGCGTCTGCCACACGCCGCTGCCGTGGGGCGTCGAAGCCGGCGCCGACACCTTCGAGGAGGAGGTCACGTCCTCGGTGCCGGTGCTGGTGGACTTCTGGGCGCCGTGGTGCGGACCGTGCCGGATGGTCTCGCCGCTCGTCGAGCGCCTCGGCCAGGAGAACGCCGGACGGCTGAAGGTCGTCAAGCTGAACGTCGATGAGGCACCCGCGATCGCCGCGCGCTTCGGCGTCCAGGGGATACCGCTGCTGGTGGTGATTCGCGACGGGTCCGAGGCAGACCGGCTCGTGGGCGCGGCGCCACTCGCGCAGCTGCAGGCGTGGCTCGCGCCGCATCTCGCCTCGAGCGCCGCGCCCAGCGCCGGCTCGACAGCCTAGGTTTGCACGGCCTCGCGCGAGCCGCGCAGGAAGTGCGCGATCATTGTTGTCCATGACTACTTCGAGCAGCAACCAAATCCCAGACCTGACCGGGCGCAACGTGATCGTGACCGGCGCCAACAGCGGCATCGGCCGCGCTGCCGCGCACCGGCTCGCGGGCGCGGGCGCGCGCGTCATCCTCGCCGTGCGCAACACCGACAAGGGCCGCGCTGCCGCGGCGAGCATACCCGGCGAGACGGAGGTCCGCGAGCTCGACCTCGCGAGCCTCGAGTCCGTGCGCGAGTTCGCCGCCGGTTGCGACGGCGAGATCGACCTGCTGATCAACAACGCCGGCGTGATGATCCCGCCGCTGAGCCGCACCGCCGAGGGCTTCGAGCTGCAGTTCGGGACCAACCACCTCGGCCACTTCGCGCTCACCAACCTGTTGCTCGAGCAGGTCAGCGGGCGCGTCGTGACCGTGTCCTCGATGGCGCACCGCTCGGGGCACATCGACTTCGACGATCTGAACTGGGAGCGCAAGCCCTACAGCGGGTGGCGCGCCTACAGCCAGTCGAAGCTCGCGAACCTGCTGTTCACCTCCGAGCTGCAGCGACGGCTGAGCGCCGCCGGCTCCACAGTGCTGGCCACGGCAGCTCACCCCGGCTATGCGGCCACCAACCTGCAGTTCCACAGCGGGCGCCGCGCGTTCGATCTGCTCAGCAGCGTCGGCAACCGCCTGCTCGCACAGGACGAGAACGGCGGCGCGCTGCCGACGCTGTACGCCGCGCTCGAAGACATCCCGGGGGACAGCTACGCAGGGCCTGGGGGCTTCATGGAGCAGCGCGGCGCAGCCAAGCTCGTGGGGCGCTCCGCCGCCGCCAAGGACGCCGGGGTTGCGAGCCGGTTGTGGGACGTCTCGGAGGAGCTCACGGCAACGCGCTTCCCGCTGGGGACGAGGAGCAACGCGTAGCTGAGCGTCTGCGGACGACTGCACAACGGCCCACCGTGCGGGTGTTCCGCTTGGCCGTCTGGCCATATTGCAGGCCGCATTTTGCGGGTAACTTGGCCAGATGGCGACGCCGGAGCCCCAACATGCATTTGCACGCCTGCTCGCCGCGTTGGACGAGCGCGACCTGCGTGCGCTGTCACTCTCGCTGACAGAGGACCTGCGCCAGCGCAGGGTGACGTTCGGAGCGGCCGACGGTGGCGCAGTGGCGGCGTTCGTCGTCGACCCCGTGCCGCGGCTGATCGAAGGCGATCAGTGGGATGACCTGGCCGCCGGCCTGACGCAGCGCGCACGGGCACTCGAGTGCTTCGTCGCCGATGTCTACGGCGAGCGCCGCATCGTCGCAGCCGGGTGCGTGCCGTGGTCGGCGATCGAGAGCGCGGAGTTCTTCGAGCCGCGAATGGCGCAGCTGCCCCCTGCCGCGGGGCGCTGGATCGCGATCGCGGGACTCGACGTCGTCTGCGACGGCGACGGGCCGTTCGTGGTGCTCGAGGACAACGTGCGGACGCCGTCCGGGATCGCCTACGCGGTCGCGGCGCGTGACGCGCTGAGCGGGCACCTGTCGGTGCCTGACGGCATGCGTGTGCGCTCGCTCGAGCCGGCGTACCGCTGGCTCGGTGAGTCGCTTCGGGCGGCCGCCCCCGCCGAAGCGGGCGAGCACCCTTCGATCGTCGTGCTCACCGACGGCCCCTCCAACTCGGCCTTCTACGAGCACGGGGCGATCGCCAAGCGACTTGGACTGCCGCTCGTGCGGCCGCAGGATCTGAGTGTTCGCTCGAAGCGACTGTTCGCACGCACCGAGCATGGCCTGCGCGCCGTCGACGTGGTCTATCGACGCACGGACGAGGATCGGCTGTTCGACGCCGCCGGAGCGCGCACTACGCTCGCGCACACACTGCTTCCCCCGCTCGAGGCGCAGACGCTCGCGTGCGTCAACAGCTTCGGCACCGGCGTCGCGGACGACAAGCTCGTGCACAGCTACGTGGAGAAGATGGTGCGCTTCTACCTTGGCGAGGACCCGCTCCTGGCGTCAGTGCCAACGCATGACCTCTCCCAGCCCGGCGTGCTCGCGATGGCGCTCGCGCGGATCGACGAGCTGGTGGTCAAGCCGCGCAGCGGACACGGCGGCATCGGCGTGGTCGTCGGACCGCGCGCCGATCGCGAGACGCTCGCGGATGTCTCGCGCGAGCTGCAGGCGGCGCCCGAGCAGTTCATCGTGCAGGAGACGGTGCAGCTGTCGCGCCAGCCGACCGTCTGCGGTGACGAGCTCGAGCCGCGCCATGTCGACCTGCGTCCGTTCACGTTTGCGATCGGCGAGCGCGTCGAGGTCTTTCCGGGCGGACTCACGCGCGTCGCACTCGAGCGCGGCTCGCTCGTTGTCAACTCCTCGCAGCGCGGTGGCGCCAAGGACACCTGGGTGCTCGCGTGAGCTTGCCGCTGATCGGCGTCACGACCTCGGAGGTGCGCCTCGGCGGCGAGGTGCGCCGCGCGCGCCACGGCGAGCCGCCGCGCGTGGAGATGGCGCTCGGGATGTCCTACCTACGCGCGGTGGAGCGCGCAGGCGGACTGCCCGTTGTGCTGCCTCCGCTCGATCTCGAGCGAATCGCGCCGCTGCTCGACCGCCTCAGCGGTGTGCTGCTCTCGGGCGGGCCCGACCTTGACCCCGGCACCTACGGACAGGCCGCCGACGCCGAGCTTGGACCGACCGAGCCTCAGCTCGACGCCTTCGAAGTGCAGCTCGCGCGGGAGGCGGACGCCCGCGGGCTGCCGATCCTCGGCATCTGCCGCGGCGCACAGGCGCTGAACGTGGCGCGGGGCGGCACGCTCCACCAGCACCTGCCAAACATCACCGATGGCTCCGTCGCCCATCGTCAACACGAGCCAGGCAGCGTTGCCACACACAACGTGCGCGTCGCCGCCCGCAGCGGCCTGGCTCGGGTCCTGGGGGCGCGCCACGTCGCCGTCAACTCGTTCCACCATCAGGGGGTCGCGCAACTCGGACGCGGCCTGCACGGGGCCGCGTGGGCGGAGGATGGCGTGATCGAGGGCATCGAAGGACGCGGCAAGACACTTCTGCTCGGGGTCCAATGGCATGCAGAGACACTTGTCGAGGACCCATCGCAGCTCGCGCTGTTCGAGCACCTGGTGAGCGCAGCCGAAGCGCGCGAGCGCTCGACCAGACGCGCAGAATCCACCCCACGCGCGGCCTGAGCGGTGAGCTCGCGGGAGCGACGCGCGCGCCCCGCCTGGGGGCAATGGCCGGCTCCCGCAACCCGCCGGCCATGGACCGTCGGGATCGAGGAGGAGGTGATGCTGCTGCACGCGAACGACTACGCGCTCGCGCCATGGGTCGACAGCGTCCTGCCGACCCTGGCTCCGCACCTCGCCGATCACGTCGACGCGGAGACGCACAGCTCGGCGATCGAGCTACGTACCGGGGTACACGAGAGCGTGTCGGCGGCGATCGAGGAGCTGGCGACGCTGCGCGGCGAGTTGCGCAGCGAGCTCGTGTCGAGGGGACTGCGCGCGGCGGCTGCGGGCATGCACCCCACGACGGTATGGCAGGAGACGCGGATCTCCGGGGGCGAGCGCTACCAGCTGCTGTACGCGTCGCTGCGCGAGCTTGCGCGCCGCGAGCCGACCTTCGCACTGCACGTCCACGTCGCCGTGCCCGACCCCGAGGACGCGCTGCGCGCGATGAACGGCCTGCGCGCGCACCTGCCGCTGCTGCTCGCGCTGTCGGCGAACTCACCCTTCTGGCAGGGACGCGAGACCGGCCTCGCGTCGACGCGCACCCCGATGTTCGGCGCGTTCCCACGGGTGGGGCTCCCGCGCGCGTTCGCGGACTACGACGAATACGTCGAGAGCATCGACCTGCTGCTGCGCTGCGGAGCATTCCCGGAGCCGACGTTCCTGTGGTGGGACGTGCGCCTGCAGCCGCGCTGGGGAACGGTGGAGGTGCGTATCATGGATGCACAGACGACGGTTGAGGATTCGGTGGGGCTGGTGGCGCTGGTGCAGTCGCTCGTACACATGGAAGCCACGGCACAGGAGGGCCTCGGCGTCGCCGAGGGGAGCGCCGAGCTGCTCGCCGAGAATCGCTTTCTGGCGGCCCGTGATGGCATGCAGGCGCAGTTCCTGGATCCCGGTCTGGAAGCGCCTCTGTCCGCGCACGACGTGCTGGCGCGGACGCTCGATTCCTGCGGCCGGCACGCCGAGGAGTTGGGCTGTCGCGAGCAGCTCGAGCGCGCATGGGAGCTGAGCGTGCGGCCAGCGGCCGAGCGCCAGCGCGAGCGCGCGCGCGAAGCGGGGGGCCTCGGCGGACTGGTCGAGGCGCTAGCCGCCTCCTTCTGATGTGCGGGCTCGGCGGTGAGGTCGCGTGGAGCCGCGCTCCCGACCTCGCTGCGCTCGAGCGCATCGCCGAGGCGCTCAAGCCCCGTGGCCCCGACGGCGGGGGCGCATGGCGCGAATCCGGCGTTGCGCTGGTGCACCGGCGCCTGAAGATCATCGACCTGAGCCCGCGCGGCGATCAGCCGATGCTGGACCCGGATCTGGGTCTCGCGATCGTATTCAACGGCTGCATCTACAACCACCGCGAGCTCCGTGACGAGCTCGTTGCCGCGGGCTACGCGTTCCGCTCGAGCTCGGACACCGAGGTGATCTTGAAGGCGTTTCATCACTGGGGGGCCGAGCGCTTCGCCGATCACCTGATCGGGATGTTTGCGTTCGCGATCGTCGAGCAGGCGTCCGGGCGCGTGGTGCTGGGACGCGACCGGCTGGGGATCAAGCCGCTGTACCTCGCCGAGGTGGACGGCGGCATCCGCTTTGCCTCGACGCTGCCGGCGTTGCTCGCGGGCGGCGGCGGAATCGACACCGACATCGATCCGGTGGCGCTCCACCACTACCTGAGCTTCCACTCGGTGGTGCCGGCGCCGCGCACGATCCTGCGCGGCGTGCGCAAGCTCCCGCCGGCGACGCTGATGCGGATCGAGCCCGATGGCACCTGTCGCGAGCGCAGCTACTGGTCCTCGACCCCGGAAACCGTCGATGCGCGCACCGATGCCGACTGGGAGGAGCTGACGCTGACGGCGCTGCGCACCGCGGTGCGGCGGCGGATGGTCGCCGACGTTCCCGTCGGCGTGCTGCTGTCGGGAGGCCTCGACTCGAGCCTGATCGTCGCGCTGCTCGCCGACGAAGGCCAGCAGCGACTGCAGACGTTCTCGATCGGGTTTGCGGACGCGGGGGGCAAGCGCGGCGACGAGTTCCGCTACTCCGACCTCGTGGCGAGCGAGTTCTGCAGCGAGCATCAGCGCATCGAGGTGGACTCCGCCCGCCTGTTGCCGTCGATCGACGCGACGATCGCGGCGATGAGCGAGCCGATGATCTCCCACGACTGTGTCGCGTTTCACCTGCTCAGCGAGGAGGTCTCGCGTCATGTCAAGGTGGTGCAGTCGGGGCAGGGAGCCGACGAGGTGTTCGCGGGTTACTCGTGGTATCCGCCGCTCGCCGATGCGCTCGGCAGTGGCAGCGAGGAGTACATCGGCGAGTTCGTCGACCGCTCGCACGCGGAGGCCAGCGCGATGGTGGATTCTCGCCTGCGCCTCGGCGCGGACCCATCGCGCGGGCTCGTCGAGCGCTCGTTCGCCACCGCCGGAGCGAGCACACCGGTGAACCGGGCGTTGCGGCTGGATCGCGAGGTGATGCTGATCGACGATCCGGTCAAGCGCGTGGACAACATGACGATGGCGTGGGGGCTGGAGGCGCGCACGCCGTTCCTCGACCACGAGCTCGTCGAGCTGGCGGCCGGGTGTCCCGTAGAGCTGAAGCTCGCACACGGCGGCAAGGGCATTCTCAAGCGGATCTCACGCGGGCTGCTCCCCGATGCCGTGATCGACCGACCCAAGGGCTATTTCCCGGTACCGGCGCTGTCACACCTGGAGGGCGAGGTGCTCGCGCTCGTACAGGACGCGCTCACCAGCGAGCGCGTCGAGCGGCGCGCGGTGTTCGATCCGGACTACGTGCAGATGTTGCTGGCTGACCCGAACGAGCACCTGACCACGCTTGAAGGCAACAAGCTGTGGCAGGTCGCGCTGCTCGAGCTGTGGCTCGAGCAGCACCTCAGCTGACGCTCAGATCAGCCCTCTGATGCTGAGGTCCGCCCAAACAGCGGACTCGCGGTAGATCTGCTGGATGTTGGGGTAGCGGCTGATCAGCTCGCCGGCGGCGTCGAAGTCGCCACGCTCGTACGCGATCACTTCGGTCAGCGTCCTGCCGAGATCGCCGCCGCCGCGCAGCAGCGCTGCGGCGACGTCCTCGCGAAACGGAAGCTGCTCGATCACGTCGCGCATCGGCGCGTTGGCGAGCGCGTCCGCGACGGAGAACAGGCCCACGGTGAAGTAGGAGTCTCCCACCGGGCCCTGGCCGACGCCCGAGACGATCTGGCACATGTTGGCGCGCACGAGCGCGGTGACGAGCAGCACGTCGGGGACGTCGCGGGCGCTCGCGAGCGCGACCATCATCCCGAAGCGGCGCACCGTGCTCGCGCCGAGCCACGTGAGGCCCTCGTGCACCGAGCTGACGCGCCGCGGCAGCGCCACGTACGCCGAGTTGGCGTAGCGCAGCAGGCGCATGCTGAGCCCGGCATCGCGCGTGATGATGCGATTCAGCTCGTCGAAGTCCTCGGTAGCACTCATGTCTGCGATCGCGCCGAGCGCGGTGAAGCCCTGAGACGGCAGACGCGAGCGCTGGACGAGCGACGGTTTCGCGAAGAAGTAACCCTGGAAGCCATGGACGCCGAGCTCGAGGCACTGTTCGAAGACCTCGCGGCTCTCGACCTTCTCGGCGATCAGGCTGAGCGATGGGCGCTCCGCCCGCAGGCGCGCGATCAGCTCCTCGAGGCCGGCGGTCGTGTGCTCGAGCACGTCGAGCTTGACGATCTGCGCATACTCGAGCAGCTGTTCGGTGGCGGGGGTCATGCGAAAGTCATCGAGCGCGATCGCGAAGCCCGCAGCGACCAGCTCCTGCAGCACCTCGAGCAGCTCGTCATCGACCTGCTGGTCCTCGAGCAGCTCGAGCACGACATGTTGCGCCGGCAACGGCAGCGGGCGGAAGTTGAGCAGGAACTCGCGCGAGACGTTCAGATAGGCGAGCGTTCCGCCGACGAGGTCGAACAGGCCGACGTCGAAGAGTCCGTCGACGATCACAGTCGCCGTCGCGGCGCGATCGTCGTGGACTTCGGCGCGCTCGGCGGGCGGTTCGCGGAACAACAGCTCGTAGCCGAGCAGCCGCATGTGCGGGTCGAGGATCGGCTGGCGCGCGACGCGCAGCACGGACGGGTCGGTGCGCGCGTCGGGCGGGACGACGGCGCGTGGCTCCTCGCTCGCGGTTACGCGCTCGGCAAACCTCACGTTCCCTTATCGGACCGCACTCGCCGGAGCGTGAGCGTACGGGCGGATCTACGATAGACGCGTGCAGATCACCAGGAGCTCAACCGAGACGACACCGGGGCCGAGCGACTGGTTCACCGGCGCCGTTTACATCGACGCGGTCGCAGCACCATCAGAGCCCTCGCGCGTGCAGGCCGTGAGCGTCCACTTCACACCCGGCGCGCGGACCGCGTGGCACACGCACCCGAACGGCCAGACGATCTACGTCACGGAGGGCGTCGGCCGATGCCAGCGCAGCGGCGGCCCGGTAGAGGAGATCCGGCCCGGCGATCGTGTGTTCTTCGAGCCCGGCGAGAGCCACTGGCACGGCGCCGCCCCCGACCGCTTCATGACGCACCTAGCGATCCAGCAGCTGGATGAGCACGGCAACGCCGCCACGTGGGGCGAGCACGTCAGCGACGAGGACTATTTCGGCGCCAGCCGCGAGAGACCGCAGTCATAGCTCAGGACAGGCTGTCGGGAAGCGCCGCGGTCTGTTCGAGCGCAGCAACGGCCTCTGTGTAGAGGTCGCGCTTGATCGCCGCGACCGTCGCGCGCGGCTTGCCCGTGAGCGCGGCCGCGCGGGCCACCGCCGTATCGAGCAGGAGCTCGGAGGGCGCGACCGCCTCGACGATGCCGGCGGCGAGCGCCTCGGGAGCGCGTAGCGGCGACCGGTGACCATCGCCTCGTGGGCGGTGACGGGCGACAGTCGCGCCTTCAGCAAGGCGGTCATCCCCGGTGTGAAGGGGAGGCCGAGGTCGACCTCGGGGACACAGAAGTAGCCGCGGTCCTCACGCATCACGCGCGCGTCGCACGCGAGCGCGAGCATTGCGCCGGCCGCGAAGGCGTGGCCGTTGATCGCCGCGACCGTCGCGGTGGGAAACACGAGCAGGCGCGCGAGCAGCGCGTGCAGGCCGTGCAGCACCTCCGCCGCGCCGCCCGGTGGCGCCGCTCCCATCCAGTCGAGGTCGAGGCCGTTGGAGAAAGAACTTGCCATCGCCCGTGATCACCAGGGCATCGCTGCCTTCGAGCTCGTCCAGGACCACCGCGATCGCGCCGAGGCTCGCAGGGTTGAAGCGGCCCTCGGCGGCGCTGAGGCGCAACACGCTGACCTCACCCACCTGCTCGATGCCAGCGGCGGCGCTCACGCCTGCATCCCCGCCCCGGCGGGCAGGAGCTCTGCCGTGGCTTCGCCGTCCGCGACGACGCTGCCATCGTCGCTTACGAGCTCGAGGCGGATGCGACCGTGGCGCGCGAGCGAGCGGGGCCGACCGCGAGAGCTGGCGGGCGTTCCGGTGAGCGCCGCGTAGGCGGCATCTGCCAGCTCGTCGAGATAGGCGTGGAGCGGTGAGCCGAGGTGGCCGGCGAGCCACCGCCGCGCGATTGCGTGCACGGGACCGGTCACGATCGCCGTGATCATCAGCATCGACATCGGCCGGACCTCCCCGCTGTCGAGGAGCGGGGCCATCCAGTCGCGATACGCCTGTGCCAGGTTTCGGTTGAGCTCGACGAGTTGCGCTCCGGCAGGCGAGTCCCAGTCGAGGTGTCCGCGCATGTACAGGAATCGGGCGCGATCCTCGTTCTCTTCAATCCACTGGAGCTGGTGGGAAATCGAGCCGCGGACCGCTGCGCGCAGCGAGCGGGGCTTGCGTCGCAGCAGCTCCCAAAGGCCCTGCTGGAAGGACACGATCGCGTCCACGTGCAGCGCATCGGCGATCGCCTCCTTGCTGGCGAAGTGGTGGAACAGCGCCCCGTTCGAGGCGCCGCTTCGCTCGCGGATGCGGGCGATCGTGGTCTGCTCGTAGCCGGACTCGATGAAGCACACGAGCGCCGCTTCGAGGATGCGACTGCGCGTGTCCGGTGCTCCCTCCGCAGCTTGCCGGCTGCCGTCGATTGCCATTTGACAAGAGTAACACTCTGGAGCGATACTCTGCATCTCGTTCCTGTCACGCCGGGCAGATGCCGGTCAACGCAAGAGGAGCCAACATGCAAGCCACAACCCTCTCCACCCAGTCCGCGCCGTACGAGCTGCCCCCGCTCGAGGCGGAGATCCGGAGCCAGGCGCGGGAGCTCGCCGCGCGCTTTGGCGAGCGCCATCGCGACGTGCGCATGCACCCCTTCGAGCACGGCGAGCTGCATCCGGAGCTGTGGAAGGAGATCCGTGATCGCGGCTGGCCCGGCCTGCTGGTGCCATCCGAGCGCGGCGGTGCGGAGGGCGGACTGCTCGCCTACGTCGTGATGATGGAGGCGCTCGCCGAGTCGAACCTGATCCTGTGGATGCCCGTCCTGACCGCCGCGATCGGTCACGCGATCGCCGAGGTCGGAACGGAGCACATGCGCGAGCGCTGGCTCGAGCGAATCGCCGGCGGACAGACATTCCTGGCGCTTGCCGTGACCGAGCCGCAGTGCGGCCACAACGTGTTTCGCAGCACGACCACGGTCTGTCGGCAGGACGACCACTTCGTGATCAATGGGATCAAGGCGGTCACCTCGGGGATCGATCTCGCCGAGCGCGTGCTCGTCTTTGGGCGGTCGCCCGCAGAGGAGGGCAGCATCCCGCAGTTCACGACCGTGTTTGTCGATCCCGACTCGCCTGGGATCGAGCGCGAAGAGCTGCCGATGCGCTGGCGCGAGGGCGCGCGTCAGTTCCAGCTCACGTTCAACGATGTCGAGACTCCACTCGACGAGCTCGTCGGCACCGAGGGTCAGGGCCTGCTCACGTTGTGGCCCTTCACCCATATCGAGCGGCTGCTGAGCGCGGCGCTCGCGACCGGCAACGCTCGCTACTGCGTCGATCGTGCGCTCGCCCGAGCGAGCGAACGCAGGATCTTTGGCAAGAGCCCGATCGGGGCCGAGCAGGCGATCCAGCATCCGCTCGCATCGTTGCACGCGCGGATCGAAGCGACGCGGCTACTCGTCTATCGGGCGGCCGGGCGGTTCGACGCCGGCGCTGAGACGATGGCGGTCGCAGGCGAGGCGAACATGGCCAAGCTGCTGAGCGCCGACCTGCTGTTCGATGCCGCCGACCAGGCGATGCAGACCCTTGGCGCGCAGGCGTGGGACGAGCGCGAGGGCATGATCGACCTGTTCCTCGACGCGCGCGCCGCGCGGTCGGCGCCGATCTCGCAGGAGCTCGCGCTGAACTACATCGCCCAGCACGTGCTCGGCCTGCCCAGCCACCGATGAATCTTTCGCGATCAGCGACTGGTACGGCTCCTGCTCGGCCAGCGACGGGTCCGCCTTGATCTCCTCAGCCCACCTCCGGAACACGAAGTCAAACCGCGGCGGCAGCGGCTGCTCGACCCACAGCGTCCCGTCGTTGTCGAACGTAGCGATCCGGTCCGGAACCTCGACGAAACCCCGGGCCAGCCTGGGTCGCCGTGGTCACGAAGTCGATGCGCTTTCTTCGCGGGGCCGTCGTTCCAGATTGCTAGCTCCTCGGTCGTCACGGTCAGCTCTCCGTACTCGTCGAATTCGGCGAATGGCGGACGAGATCAGCCCTTCGCGCCTGGATCTCGGGCCTCGGTGAACAGCGCGCCCTGTCCTGCTCCAGAGCCCGAGGCGCCACCGCCTCGGCCGCGCAGGACAAATGCGATGAAGACCGCGACCGCTGCCCCGGCGACCGGGCCCGCCACATAGACGAAGTAGTGAGAGAAGTTCCCTCCGACCAGGTCCGGGCCGAACGTGCGCGCCGGGTTCATCGAGGCGCCTGAGATCGGGCTCCCCCACAGCCCGGCGAGAGCGATGTAGCCGCCGACGCCGAACGCGCCGAACAGGCCGACGTTCTGCGCGCCCGATGCGGTGCCGAGGATCACGCTGACCAGGCCGGCGGTCAGGATGAACTCCATCCAGAACGCTGAGCCCGCCGAGTAGGAGGCGGCCACGTAGTTCGATCCGTAGGTAGCCGACACGTTGACGACCGCGTGCAGGAACAGCGCGGCGAGCGTCGCACCGATCAGCTGCACGACGATGTAGCCCGGCACACGCCACCACGGGAAGTCGCGGCGCAGGGCAAACGCGAAGCTGACCGCTGGGTTCAGGTGCGCGCCCGAGACCTTGCCCATGAACAAGATGATCGCCATCACCGTCAGCGCCGGCGCGACGACAGCATCCGTGTGGGAGATCACGTTCGGGAAGGCATGGCCCATCATGCCGCCACCCGCCGCCGCCAAAACCAGGAAGAACGTGCCGAGCGCCTCCGAGATCAGACGTCGCCACTCCTGGCGAGGATCGTGGAAATCTTCGACCCGGTCAATGATCTCCTGCTCGTAACGGGCAATCGGACCCAGCACCTGGACGCCGGTCACGGAAGTGGGCGCTTCTGCCATCGGAACCCCTCCTCGATCTCGGAAACGAGCCGTCGGATTCTTACCGTGCTCACGACTGACCCTCCTCACCCCGATCGGATGAACTCCGCGGCTGATAAGGGCGAGGCGCCGCCTACGCGTGCAGGTGCCCCTGCCCGGCGACGTAGCGCAGCTTGTCTTTACCGCTTCCCTGCGTGACCACGACGTCGAACGTTGTCGAGGCGATCGACCTCGCGAACCTTCGACCGCCGGGCAAATGCAACGCGACGCCGCGATGACCGGCCTTGAGGTGGAAGTGCGCGGAGGCGATCACCGGCTCGGCGATGGTCACCGGTGCGGGGAAGCGCGGAGCGGCCGTTGCTGCGACGGCCTGGCGAAGCGACGAGTCGGATGCGACTCCCCCGAGCTCGAGTCCCACCGTGCCGCTGCAGGACCCGGCCGGGCACTCGATCGGCACGGTCGTACTACCGCTGTCGCTCACCGACAGCGTCACATCGGCTGGCATTCCCATCGCGTCGACGACCAGCAGCCGCGTGAACTCCAGTTCGAGCTTGAGCGTGGTCTGGCCGGTGACATCCAGTTCGGTGATCGGTTCGGTCGCCGTGAGCGTCGCGCGGCCGGAGGGCACACCGCCGTCGAGCGTCGGCCCGAGCGGCGGCAGCGTCGCCACGAGCGGCGAGGCAAAGGCCGGTACGACCTCACCGGAGACGGGACAGTCTTTGTACGGAGGTTCGCTGTCGGTGCCGGCGCTCGGACTCTGCTCGACGCTGGGCGAGGTCGGCGACGGGTCCACGTCGAGGCTGGTCGAGCGGCTGCGGGTACCGCAGTCGGGAGTCACCGGCGCTTCTTCGCCGCCGCCGGACGCCGCCGGGCATTCCGCGGTGTTGGCGCCGGTGGGCTCGCTGGTTGTGATCGAGCCCTGCCGGTTCTCGGTGTAGTTCAGCGCCAGGCCCATGATCGTGGCCGGGAACGCGGTTGAGCCCACGCCGTTGAACTGGACGGTCTGCGGACCGCCCGTGAGGAAATCCTGATCGTCGCTGCCCTGGCCGGTGGACGAGACGTCGCACCCGCTCGTGGGCACGTGGTTCAGCGTCCAGGTGGTGTCCTGCGAGCCACCGACGATGCTCACCTGATAGGTCCCGAACCAGGGAGTCGCGCTGTGAGCGCTCGCTGGAGACGCCGTAACGAGGATGGTGGCAATGAGCGCGAGCAGCGCAGAGACACAGCGGAAGCGCATGAGGCGGGCAAGCTTACGGGCCCTGTCGGCGTTGGCATGTCGCCGGGCGGCGACTGCCCACTCGCGTCACCATCCGCCACCGACCCCGATGACTGCGCCAGTTCTACGGGTGTGGGCCGACCCGTGCGAAGTCCTACAGCGCTAGACTTCGCGAAGGAGGGCATCACTGCGGTCACCCCCGAGGGGGCGGCATCACAACCTGACTTCCGGCGTTTGCTCATGCAACCCGCTAGGAGGTCTCGATGCCCCAAGCCTCAGCCGTTAGAAGTCCGACTGTTGCTCGTGAGTCGGTTGCGTCTCCGTTTGCGTCCTCGTGGGAGATAGGCTGGGGAGCAGCCTGGGTTCAAGTCGAGGGCGAACTGGATCTCGCCACCTCGCCGCAGTTCCGCCGGACGGTCGGAGAGGCGCAGCGAGCCGCAGAGGTCGTCGTGCTCGACCTGCGCGAGCTGTGGTTCATTGACAGCTCAGGCGTTCACGTCATCCTCGACGCCGCCCGTGACTCCCGGCGGAACGGGAGACAGCTGCTGATCGTGCGCGGGCCCGTCCAGGTCGACCGAGTGCTCACGCTGACGGAAGTCTCCGAGCAGGTCGTGATCTTCGACCTCGCGGCTGCCGAGCCCGCGCCCGCGCTGTTTCACCTCTTCCCACCGGGAGTCGCGGCTTGAGTGCAGCCGTGGCCCTCACGCAATGAGCGTTCTGCCTTCCGCCTCCGCTGTCGAGACTCCCGCCCGCTCGAGAGGTCCCTCTGTCGGGATCCGCCTCGGTGTTTCCGCCGGGGCGGGAGCGCTCAGCTCACTGGTTGTAGCGATCGCGGGTCCTTGGTGGCTCATTCCACTGTCCGGCTGGGACGTCGGGGCGCTTGTTCTCCTGATCTGGATATGGCGCTCCCTATGGTCGCTGGATGCAACAGCCACCGCTAACCAGGCGCGCCGGGAGAATCCACGCCGGGCAGCCGCGGACAGCCTGCTGCTCGGCGCAAGCGTCGCCAGTCTGATCGCGGTGGGCCTCGTACTTGTCCGTGCCGGCAATAGCAGTGGCGTAACGAAGGGGCTGCTCGTCGGCCTCACGGTTGCCAGCGTCGTTCTCGCCTGGAGCGTCGTTCACACGGTATTCACCCTGCGCTACGCGAAGCTCTACTACGAAGGTAAACCCGGTGGGGTCAACTTCAACGAGGAACACGAGCCGTGCTACACCGACTTCGCCTACCTCGCTTTGACGGTCGGCATGACCTTTCAGGTCTCAGACACGAACCTGCAAACCAAAACCATCCGCCGAACCGCCCTACGCCACGCGCTCCTCTCTTACATGTTCGGTGCGCTCATCATCGCCACGACGATCAACCTCATCGCCGGGTTGAGCAAGTAGCAACGCCGGCTTCCGTGAGGCGACACGTGGGAACTGGTGTGTAAGGCCGTCGAGACATTCACGAGATCCGCGAGCTGCACGAACACGTGCTGGCCCGCTTCGAGCTGACCGGGTCCACAAGGACTCCGGCGTGCCGATACGCCAGCCCTTTGGACGACTTCCCACCGTACTTCCAAGCAGCCCAACAAAGCCACCAACGCCACCCGGACGAGGGGTGGTGCCGGAGGCGGGAGCGACGGGGGTCAAACCCGCGATTGTCACCCCGCGGATTGTAGATCCGTCTATAGCTCAGCCAGGCGCAGCGAGAACTGCCTGGGAGTTTCGATCGGCGGCTTGGTCTCCGGGAGGTCTGTGAGGTCGCGGTCCCCCGAGACGAGCGCGTCGACCTTTGCCGAGCGAGCCAGCACCAGCAGGTACTCGTCGTCGGGATCCCGCGTCGATGGGGCAGATGAGGCCGTCGGGTCCTGCGCCCACTCGGCGATGGAGAGTAGATCCGCGAGGAAGCGGTCTGTCGTCTCTTGGTCGAGCACGCCCCTGAACTTTGGACGGGAGAGGACTTCCTCTAGCTCTTGGAAGAGAAGCACCGACACGACGGGACGCCAGCGCCCGGAGGTGGCGTCGTCGAGAAGCCGTCCACACAGCCCGTTTGGGGAGCGGGCCGCCGAGACAAGCACATT
This sequence comes from Solirubrobacteraceae bacterium, assembly GCA_035485155.1. GTDB lineage: Bacteria > Actinomycetota > Thermoleophilia > Solirubrobacterales > Solirubrobacteraceae > Palsa-744. Next base: position 5,992 of record DATHOH010000022.1, on the reverse strand, counting down.
GACGTCGGCCACGGCCCGAAGCGCTGTGCTCACCCGGCCGCGGAGTCTCGTCTCTTGGCGGCGCGCTCGCGCCTGGCCGCGCGTGTCTCGCTAACCGCCAGCGCCATCGTCTGCTCGTCGTCCAAGTCGTTCAGCTCCGGCCGGGCACGCAGCTCGTCAAGGAGCCGGCGCATGTCCTCGCGGGCCGCTTCTCCCCGACCCTCGTCGACCACGTAAGCACGGAGAGCGTCCTCGACCAGCTGGCTCTCGCTGCGATGCATAGCAACGGCGGTCATCTTCGTAGCCGTCAACACGCCCTCGTCTATGTAATACGTCGTCTTGCGTCTAGCCATACCGTCACGGTAGCGCGATGGCGTCAAACCGTCAAGATGGCAGATCCGGGGACGACCCCGTCCGACGCCCTCTCCCAGCGTACGAGGAGCGGACCGGGCCCAAAGTCCCATATCTGCCATGAGAGAACGAGAACCGGCAAGGGCCGGGACACCAGCACCGCGATTGTCACGCGAGGCTTGTGACCCGGCCCTCGACGGAGGTCAAGGGATTCGAACCCCTGAGCCGCCCGGAAGGACGACCGCCCGCTTATCAAGCGGGAGCATTCGACCGCTCTGCCAGACCTGGCGAGCATTTTAGCTCGCGTCAGGAGTCAAGTCGGGAGCTACGAGTATGCACCCTGACGAGCAGGTCCACTGTCGGTCGCACAGCATCAGGCTTGTGCTCAGCCACCACACCAAGGCCAGGCAGTCGCGCGATCGCGACATCAAGACCATCGTCGTGACGCGCGTGGGCCTGGAGCAGGACCGTGCGAGGAGTTGCGGACGGCTCGGACGAGGGTGCCCACGTAGGTGTCCCAGGGCATTTACGGATCGACGCACGGCGACTGCAACCAGGCGATCGTCAAGGCCGAGCCGCTGGAGGACCAGCTCGTCGCATGGCTTCACGCCTTCCAACCCGACGCCAGGCTGCGCGATCTCGTCCTCGACACGATCCGCGCTGCCACCCAACAGCACCCCGGTGAAGATCAGCAGCGCCGCCGCGACCTGCTGACCAGCTCGACCGCCTGCAAGACCTCTACGTCCTCGGCGACCTCACCAAGCCCCGCTACATCATGCGCCGCCAGACCCTGGAGGAAGAGCTGCAATGCCTCGCGCCGCCCGCCGATCCAGACCTCGACCGCGCCCAAGAACTACTCGACGACTTCGCCCGCTTCTGGCACACCGAGCCCAACCCAGCCGAGTGCCGCAAGTTCCTCGCGATCCTCTTCGACCACGTCTGGCAGGACAACGACACGATCGTGGCCGTCAAACCACGCCCAGCATTCGCCGGCTACTTCAAGGCGATCGACCAGCCAGACCGAAACCCCCGAAAGCCGACCGGAGACGCGGGTGACAAAAGCGGGGAGGCCGGGACGACGTGCGAACCCGGTTCCCAACCCGGACAGGGTACTCTAGCTTCTCATGGAGCCGGTCGGTCGGCAAGCGCGGCGGAGGGCAGCAGAGGCGATCCGAGCGAAGGTTTGAGTCCCGATGGCTGCGAGAGGCGGGACGCGAACGAAACCCGAACACCCACTTGGAGCAGTTGGTTGAGGCGCTGCTCGAGCCAGTGTCGCGGCGAGCACGGCAGCAAGCCTTTAGAGCCAGCCAAGACTAGATCGCCGCTTCCGAGCCTGCCTGTGCTGAGGTCAGCGCCGAGTCGATGCAGGCCATCGCCATCCGTGCGGCCGTCGAGGAGATGCTTGGGCGACCCGTGGTCCGAGCCGGTGGTCTGGTCCACGGTCAACAACGCGCTGGCCTCGATGTGAGCGGTGCCTCTCCGCGCTTTGAGCGCGCGGGACGCGCGGACGGTATCGGCTGAGGGAGGAAAGCGCAGCATAGAGTCGGGCCCGGAAAGTGGTCCGACATGAAGGTTCGACTCTAGATGCACCGACCGAACACTCATATAACATAGAAAACTTCATCCAGCCATCGGCATCCCATCCAGGGAGGACATGATGCTTCGAGCGATCAGTGGGCAGACCCGCCGCCCGATGAGACCACACCGATACGGCCGACGGACTGGGGCTCTCGGCCGGGTATCGCGGTGCTCGATCCGAGCAGGTCATTCAGTGCTACCTCTCATCGGTTTGGTGGCCGCGATGCCACTCATAGCAGACGCATCGTCTGCGCGCGCAAGTGTCTACAGCTACCGCGGCGTCGTCTATGGGGTCAATTACACTCGTGGTAGCTTCGATCGCGATTACTATGCCTACGCCAGCTATGCGACGATGGAGAATGTTGGTGGACCAAAGGTAGCAAAGCTCGCTTGCGACACGGCATTCGACGATTCACTCATCGCAAAAGGCTGCTATTTGACTGCTGACGGCATCGTCAAAGAGTGGACCGCAGCGCGACCACAGGATCGTGACCACGGTCTCCTGATCGCATATTACCCGAACCTGCGTCCGCATATTATCTGCGAGCACATCGCCTGGAACGGCTCGCAGTGGGTCGGGACTAGCGCTTGCCTGTGAAGCATGTAGGCGCGAGCTTGCGTCATTGACAGTACCGGGTGCGTCGCACAAGCGGCACTCGGCGACGCCTTTATGAGGGTTCGTATTTCTTGAGGATCTTGTCCTTTTCGCCGTCCGCTTTGTCCGGCCTGATGGTGATCTGCCATTTGGTATGACGAGGCACTTCGTGGAACGTCGTGGTTTTGCTCGATTCTGCAGCCAGGACTGCTTCGTGGCAGGTGCTGCTTTGTTCGGAGCATAGGCGCACTTTGTACGCGACTCCACTTTCAGGCGTGAAGTTGAATGTCCAGGTTACCTTGATCGAGTCGTAGAGTTCTGATTCAACCGTGTTTTCCGTGCTGATCGTCGGGGGTGGGGCGGTGCCTTCTTCCACCACGATCGCCGCGCGCTGTTCGCTTCCGAACACCCGCAGGGCGTGTTCGATCGTATTGCCTTCCGGACCTTTTACGAGAGTAGGGGATGCAACAGTCGGCGTTACCGCTTCTGAGGTCTTGTTGATCCCAAGCTGGCCCCACGTGTTCAAACCCCAAGCGTAGACTTTGCCTTCCTTGATGACGTAGCTCGCGGCCTTGCCGGCACCAACTGCGGCCGCGGTGCCCAGGCTGGCAAGATGCACCGGCTTGTTGAAGCATTTTGCTTTACTGCCGCATTCGATCAATTCGCTAGTGTTTTCAGTTGTTCCCAAAAGGTCATTGATCGCGGCTTCACCGTTGGTGCCCCAACCGTAAACCTGACCGCCGAGGCGAGCCAACACCTGGTGAGATCCGGGTTCCACCTGTTGCAGTTCACCGGCGGGCAACAACACCTGCAACGGCCAGGGATGATATTTCGTGAATTCGGCGCTCCTGCCCAACTCTCCCGTCACGTTCGTGCCCCACGACAAAAGCTGGGTATGTTCGGCCGTTTGACCCGTAGAAGCGTAAGCCGATTGTTCGCCGGCCGCGATCGACACGACTCCTTTCAGGCGTTCGCCGAGTATCGCGATATACACGGGCGTCGTAACACAGGAAGTCTCCGACGTTTTTTGCGTTTCGGCACGGCAGAGACATGCCTTGGAGCCGCCTTCGGAGCAGACGCCTTCGCCGCTTTCTTGCTTGACGTTATGGGCCCCCGTCTGGCCGAAGGTGTCTTCGCCCCACGCAAGCACTTCGCCCGAGCTCGTGACGGCGTAATCGGTGGTGCCGCCGGTCGCGATACCGACGATGTTCGACAGGCCTTTTACTTCTTCGGGCGTCGCCCGTGTTGTCGACACTTCGTTTTCGTTTTTCTGTTTTTCGGTCGGGTAGCCGTTGCCCGACTCGCCTACCTGCGTGACGCCCCACGTATAGACATGTCCTTCTTTTAGAGCCATCGCATGATCGCCGGCCGCCGCGACTTCTTCGACACCCGATGCGAGCGCTTCGATCGGCTCGGCGAGTTCCTGGGGTTCGCTTTCGTGTTCTGAGCCGTTGCCGAGCTGTCCCTTGTTGTTTTCACCCCAGCTCACAGCCCACCGACGGGTACCGTTGGTCACCACCGCCACGCCGAAGTTGAAGCCGATCGACACCTGCAAGACGTGCGTCATCTCAGGCATCGTGTCCGCAGCAACCTCGTCACCGGACTGAAAACCGAGGCCCAACTCAGCTTCCCCATTATGGCCCATACCGAGCACCTGATCGCCAGGGACTTCTTCAGCCGAGGCCACCGAGACGCAGCCGACCGTCCCAAGCAGCAACGCGATCAGCCCAGCGAACAAAAAGCGACGCGAGAACCTCAGCACTGAGCGCGACCCACCCCGCACCATGCCACACGCAGACATATTCGACCCCCCGTTTGTTGTGTCGGCTACGGCGGTTGCTAGCAGTTGGGCGCGCCCGCGTCAAGTGAGCTGGGGCGCCCACGTCGTGGTTCGGACGAGGCCTTTGCCGACGCACGCCGGTTGGTTGGGCGCTTGAGGCTCTCCAGGCCGCCGTCTCCAAGGTTCCCAAGCCGGGCTGGTCTTCATCGTCGTGTTTCTAACCGGGCGATCCGACACCGCGGTCAACAGGACGCCTGGCACCGGGGCCGACTAGACCTGCGGTGAGGTACAACACCACGCATGTCGCACAACCGGCGGTGTACGCCGACTCTACTTCTTGCGACTGCTCACTTCTTTATAGCTGCCGCTGTCGAAGTACCAGCGAGGTCGAGTGACCGCGGACTTCGTTTCCCCGACGAGGGTCGTCTCGTGCGGGGGTCGGCTGTCTGCCTGATGGAGGCTCGTCCATTGCCGCAGGCCCTGGCGCATAATCCACCGACAATCGCACCGCGGACAGACCCAACGGGCGCCCAACTCTCGCCGCTTGGGCAACTTACACCGATGCGTGAAGTCAGACGGACGACCCCCGTAGGGGTCATATCCCTCAAGCAAGTCGAAGATCGACTCGAACAGGGCCATCGTGGCACGCAGTCTATCGACCTCCGCTTCCGGTGTCAATTGCGGGTATGACTACCTCGCGAACGAGAGACGCCCACATTCAACGCCAATCGTGCTCCGTTCGCGCGATGCGGACCGCATCGCACAGCCAGGGCCAAGTTCCGGCGAGCGTCGTACGATCGGTATTGGATGACTTCGACAGCAGCCGCTGCGACGGTCGTCTAGTGCCTCTGTTGTATCTATGGTGTCACTATGCTCCGGTCAACACCTTCACACGACGGCGCCCGCCTTCGCCTCGCCCGCTTCCGACCTGAACATGTGGGTAATATAATTAGTCATGCTGCTGACAAAGAAAAGCGCAGCAACGACACCGACTGCGAGCATAGTCGGAGGCTTCGTGACCGACTGGGCGTGCTCTCTCTGAAGGTAGATTAGGGCACCGTAAAAGGCGCCCGCGATAAGAACATAGAGGCGAAACCCCCAGAAGACATCCCCAATCAGACGAGCTATGTTCGAGGTCGGATTGACTGGCCCCATTTTTCGCAGCTGCTGTCCGACGACGAGTAGCGAAGCGTGAATCGTTGTATAGGGACTTACGGCAGGACCGCCGGTCTGCCATACGAGATAGGCGATCGACACGCCGTTGATTGCTACGACGACCCACATCGGTACAAAGAAAGTGTCTTTTGATCTATCAGGATCGCGACGGAAGAGGCTACGACCGACCCAGCCATCGCTAAGAAGGCGTTTACCACATAGCATGTGATGCACGCTATCTCAGCGATCCCGAAGTTTCTCAACAAGTGAGGATTCTGGTGATGCTGGAGATCAACACAGGCCGCAAATATCGCGAGTAGCAAAACGTTGCCAGCTATGAGCCCCTTAGTTCTATCTTCGCGGCGCTGTCTCATAGCTCTTGTAGAGCGGGTAATACGATGATGCAGGTGGGATGGCCCGACCCCGTAGGTTCGGTCCGGTCCGTGTGAGAGTCCTTCTGTCTATGCAAAATGGGCGAGAGGAGGACCAGACACGTGAAGCGCAGACGACACACCGCGGAGCAGATCGTCAGGAAGCTCAGAGAGGCGGACAGG
>DATHOH010000021.1:0-28387 GCA_035485155.1 Solirubrobacteraceae bacterium | reverse complement strand
GCCTTCGATCTTGCGCAGCAGCGCCAGCGCCGCCTTCGGGTTGGACGCCGCCGCCACGTAGTGCGGCACCGACGCCCAGACGCTCGCAGACGGCAGCCCGGCGTTTGCGCACGCCGTATGCAGGACGCCGACGATGCCGGTGGGCCCCTCGTAGCTCGACGGCTGGATGCCAAGGCGCTCGAGCAGCGCCGCGTCCGAGGCGTGGCCGGTCATCCCGACCGGACGCGTGTGCGGCACGTCGCCGAGCAGCGCGCCCAGGGTCACCACCACCTGCACGCCCAGCGCCTCCGCGAGATCGACGATGTGCGTCGTGAACGCGCGCCAGCGCATCGACGGCTCGACGCCCTGCACCAACACCAGGTCGCGCGGCGCGCGCGGCGCCGGCGCTTCGAAGATCTCGACCGTCGGCCACTTGATCTCGCGGGCGCCGCCTTCCGAGTCGCCGTCCTCGGTCAGGCGGATGCATGGCCGGTTGGACTGGAAGTCGTAGAACTCCTCCGAGTCGATCTGCGCGAAGCGCCGCGCGTTCAGCGCCGAGGCGAGGAACGACACCGCCCCCGAAGCCGCGTCACCGGCGTCGTTCCAGCCTTGGAACGCACACACCATCGCCGGGGCCCTCAGGCCGTCCGGACGCCTGTCCCAGATCAGGGGCTGCATCCGAACCACCGTACATCATGGGCCGATCGCTTCCGCCATGCGTTCCTCACCCGAGCACGACCGCGCCGGCGCCGGCGCCGGCGCCGCGCAGCAGACCGTCGCCACGTTGCGCTGCGACGACGAGGTCGATGCCGTCTTCGCGTGCACGCGCAAGGAGCGCCAGATCTCGCGTGCCGGCACTCCCTACCTGACGCTCGAGCTGCGCGACAGCACCGGCGCGATCGTGGCGCGCGCCTTTCGTGAGGCCGACCTGCTCGCCGGGCGCTTCGAGCGCGGCGAGCTGGTGCGCGTGCGCGGCCGCGTGCAGCGCTTTCGCGACGAGCTGCAGATCGAGCTCGCAGCGATCGCGCGGGCGGAGGGCCAGTCCGCCGACCCGACCCGCTTCCTGCCAACCGCCTACCGCGACCGCGACGAGCTCGAAGGCTTCCTCGAGCACCTCGCGCGCGAGGTCTACGACCCGGCGCTCAAGGCGCTGCTCGAGACGCTGCTCGGGGACGAGCGCCTGCGCGAGCAGCTGCGCCTCGCACCCTGCTCGCTGCCCATCTCCGCGTCAAGTGGGCGCACGTCGGCGGCCCACCACGCCTACCTCGGCGGCCTGCTCGAGCACACCGTCGCCGTCGCCACGATGGCACTCGAGCTGTGCCCGCTGCACCCGCGCCTCGATCGCGACCTGCTGCTCAGCGCCGCGATCGTGCACGATCTCGGCAAGACACGCGAGTTCAGCTACGGCGCCGAGATCGAGCGCAGCCGCGAGGGCGCGCTGCTCGGGCACATCGAGCTGGGCCTGCGGGTGCTCGCCGAGCACGCGCCGACGATCCTCGACGGCGAGCGCAGGCTCGCGCTCGAGCACTGCGTGATGCTCCACCACGGACCCGAGCAGTCCTCCGGACAGCGCTTTGCATCGCCTGAGGCGCTCGCCCTGTATCGGCTCAACTCGCTCGATGCTCAAGTCAAGGGCGCGCTCGAGCACGGAGGCAGCGCCGTCACTGCCTGAGCGGGCCGGCGGCGCGCCCGCGCCCCCCGCGGGAAACGCTCGATGGTGCGGTCAAGAGGGCCCCTCGCGATGCCGATAGAAGCGGTGATGGGCGATTTCGCTACGCCAACCGTTGACACGTCTGAGGACACCGCGCCTGACGAGGCCGTGGACGAGCGTCGGGCGGTCGAGCGGAGCACCGACGAACAGGAGCAGAAGGGCCTGTATCCGCCGCGCCACCCGGGGCGCTCGCAGCGGATGATCGGCGAGGTCGTCGTCGACCTCGGCCTCGCAGACCAGGAGACCATCGATGAGGCGGTGTCCTCCGCCCGCTCCCAGGGGCGACCCACCGGCGTCGTGCTCGTCGAGCGCGGGATCCTGCGCCACGACCAGCTCGCGCGCGTCGTCGCCGAGCGCTTCGGCCTGGACTTCGTCGACCTCGCCACCTATGACCTCGACATGGGTGCCGTCAACATGATCGGCGTCCAGGCCGCCAAGCGCTATCAGGCGGTGCCCGTCGGCTTCACCGACGACGGCTCGGTGCTGCTGGCGATGGCCAACCCCACGAACGTGCTGACGATCGACGACGTCGGCATGATGACCGGCCGCCGGGTCAGGCCCGCGGCGGCTTCCGTCGAGGATCTCAACCTGCTGCTCGCGCGGCTCGCGCGCATGGACGAGTCGATCGAGGACATCGTCGATGACGAAGAGGAGGAGACAGGCGAACGCGACCTCAACGTCGATGAGACCGACAGCGACGCCCCGATCATCAAGCTCGTGCACTCGATCGTCGCCCAGGCCGTCCAGCAGGGCGCCTCCGACATCCACATCAACCCCGAGGAGGGCGACACCAAGGTCCTCTTCCGCGTCGACGGGATGCTCGCCCCCGCCGCCACCGTCAAGCGGCGGATGGCGATGGGGGTCGTCTCGCGCATCAAGATCATGGCCGACCTCGACATCTCCGAGAAGCGCGTCCCCCAGGACGGGCGCTTCGCACTGACCGTCGACGGGCGCCGCGTCGACATTCGCGTCGTCACGCTGCCGCTCGTCAACGGCGAGGGCGTCGTCATGCGCATCCTCGACCAGGGCAGCACCGTGGCCGTTGACGGCCTCGAGTCGCTCGGCATGCAGGGCGCCGAGCTCGAGCGCTTCTCGCGCGCGATCAAACGGCCCAACGGCGCCGTGCTCGTCACCGGCCCCACCGGCTCCGGCAAGTCGACCACGCTGTACGCCGCGCTGTACGCGCTCAACGACGGCGATCGCAGCATCCTCACGATCGAGGACCCCGTCGAGAAACGCATCGCCGGCATCAAGCAGATGCAGATCGCGCCCAAGGCCGGCGTCACCTTCGACGTCGGGCTGCGCTCGATGCTGCGCGCCGACCCTGACGTGATCATGGTCGGCGAGATCCGCGACCGTGAGACGGCGCACATCGCCGTCGAGGCCGCGCTCACCGGGCACCTCGTGCTCTCGACGTTGCACACGCGCGACGCCCCCAGCGCGCTCGGGCGGCTGATCGACATGGGCATCGAGCCCTTCCTCGTCTCCTCCGCCGTCGACTGCATCGTCGCCCAGCGTCTCGTGCGGATGCTGTGCAAGCACTGCAAGCGCGCTCAGAAGGTCCCCGAGTCCGTGCTCGCCGAACACGGCCTCGCCGGCACCGAGCCGCTCGAGGCGATCGGCTGCTCGCGCTGCGGCGCCACCGGCTACCGTGGCCGCATCGCGCTGTACGAGGTCATGACCGTCTCGGAGCCGATCCGCGCGCTGATCCTCGAGCGCGCTTCCGTCGACTCGATGGTCGACGTGGCGCTCGCCGAAGGCATGTTGCGCCTGCGCGACGACGGCCTGCAGAAGGTGCGCGAAGGCATGACCTCGATCGCCGAGGTCGAACGCATGACCTCCAGCCTGCTGTAGACAGATCAAGCGCCTATATAGTAGACTTCGCGTATGAGCACCACGATCAGGGTCAGCGAGCCGACCCGGGATCGCTTCGCCAGATTGGCCCAGGCGACCGGCCGTCCCATGAGTCAACTGGTCGACGAGGCTGTCGATGCGCTCGAGCGGCGTGTGTTCTTCGATCAGCTCTCCGCTCGCTACGAGGTCCTACGCAATGACCCCGGCGCATGGAAAGAGATCGAGGCCGAACGCACCGTCGAGAGCGGCACGCTGCGTGATCGCTCGTCGTGAGCCCCCGCCGAGGGGAGGTGTGGCTGATCGACTTCGGCGATCCTGTGGGCCGGGAGCAGTCGGGCACGCGGCCCGCCGTCGTCGTTTCGGCTGACGCGCTGAACGAAAGCCGCGCAGGCGTCGTCGTCGTCGTCCCGATCACGACGGCCCATCGTGGCCTGCCATCCCACGTGGAGATAGACCGAGGAAGCTCTGGGCTCGATGAGGTGAGCTACGCAAAGTGCGAGGACGTCAAGTCCGTCTCGGAGCAGCGTCTGCTCGGCCGGCTTGGCGTCGTGGATGACGAAGCCATGTTCCAAGCGGCTCGTGCACTGCGCTTCCTGCTCGATCTCTGAGTCGTGCGGCGGCGTCGCGCGTGTCGCGACGCCGCCCGCGGAGGTCCGGCCGCTCACGCCCGGCCGGACCGTTTGCTGCTCGCCGGCCTTATTTTTTCGTGGCGGGTTTTTTGTCTTTGCTGCTCGGCTTGCCGTTGCCCTTGCCCTTGCTCGACTTCTTCTTGTGGTGCACGACCACGGGCTTGGGGTCGAGCCTCGTGCCACCCGACTGCGCGTCAGGCGGGCAGCCGGTTGGGCGGCCCAGGTCGAACGGGCCGGAGATCGCCTGCGTGACCACGCCCTTTTCGAGGTACGCATAGGTGACCGTCAGCAGCGGGTCGACGCGTGGCTCCTTGCACAGCTTCGTGCCGATTGCGAACTGTCCAGTGACGGTCTCGTCTGGCAGTTTGGCGAGGCCCACGCAGTTGACCGCCCAGCCGGGAAATTCACCCGAGCACGAGAACGTGTCCGACACCGGCTTCTGCGTTTCGTTGGACGTCACCTCCGGCTGACCCTGGTTGCCGGTGACCGGCACCTGCGACTCCAACTGGTAGCCGGTGATCGGGCCGTTGCAGTAGAACTCGTACTTCACCTGCTGTTCTTCGCTGCCTTCTTCCGGTTCGCCGGCAGCGATTTTGCCGATGCAGTTGTAGTTGTTGGCGTTTGGTTCTTCGGCATGGCTGATCGCCGGGGTCGCGAGGAGCAGGGCAAGCAAGCCCACGATCGCGGCGAGCCACCATGTCGCTCTGTGGTGGGCTGTTTTCAGTACGTACAACGGGTCTCCGTTTCGTTGGTTGATGGGTTGCTCATCGCCGCAGCAGCTTTTCGACGCTCTGCTTTGGAGAAGCTGGGGTGAACGCGGTGGAGCGGCGCGCGCCGACCGCGGCGAACGGTGAGATCAGCAGCACGCCCGCCGGCGGCTGCGCGGTCAGCGTCGCGGTGCTCGCGCCGGCGGGCAGGCCGGTCGCCGTGGCGGTGGCGATCGACGCGAACGTGACCACGATCAGACCGTTTTCGCGGAACGCGGCGCTCGAGGTGATCGTCGGCACGGTCGCCTTCAGGAATTCATCGGCGGCCGTCAGCGCTCCCGGTGTTTCCGGCGCGCACGCTGCGCCAGCGGCGCCTTCCGGGCACGGCGGCTGCACAATCGTGTCCACGAGCTGCGGCCCGCCGCCGGCCAGCAGCGCCGCCTCGTTCGCGAACGCGCCGCCGTCGAGCCCCGACCAGCCACTCAGCAGCGTCCCCGCGGGGACCGCCTGCGTGTCGATGTACGGGGCGGCCGTCGCGCTCGCGCTCGCTGCTTCGAAGGACGTGCCCGACAGCTCGATCAGCCACACGTGCGTGACGGGCGCAAGCGTGCTCGTCTTAGGTGTGCTCGTCGGCGTCGTCGCGGACGGCGTCGTCGCCGTCGGCGTAGTCGTTTCGGGCCCGGCTTCCGCGGCCGGGGTGCTCGCGGCTTCCGCTTCGCTCGACGCTTTGACGCGGTGGCGGCGTTTGCGCCGTGGCGTCGCTTCGGCGATCACCGACGGCGGTGCAGCGGCGGCGTTGGCGCTCTGCGCGGCCCTCGCGGCGGCGCTTCGCGCGAGCGTCTGCAGCAGCACCGGCAGGCTCGGGTCCGCCTGCGTGGGAGCCGGCGCCGGGCCGATCGCGGCGCCGACCGCCAGGCCGATCGCGAGCATCGCCGCGGCCAGCGCGGCGGTCACGCGCGCCGAGGGCGCGAGCCGGGGCAACTTTTGATTCTCGGGCGTGTTGTTCATTGACTGGAGCGAAAAACTTGTAAACCCTCGAACACGTCGTCATCCCCGAAGGTTCCGGACCTTGCCTATAAAATAGCTAATGTCGATCAGAACTGTGGGGATATGGTATGTTGCGCGCTCCACGTTGTCAAACGACCTGTTAATCGATCCTGAAACGGAGCTTCTCTGAAATGCATCGAATCCGCCGTCTCTCCGTCGCCCTCACGGTGGCTGGCGTGGTCGGGGTTGCGGCGCCTGTGGCCGCCAGTGCAACCTCGCTCGTGACCATCAGCGGGGCCACTTCCTCTTACCCGCTCGTGCAGCTGCTCGCCTCGAAGTACGTGAAGCTGCACCCGAACAAAGTCAGGTTCAAGATCACGCAGGGTGGTACGACGGTCGGTATCAACAACGTCAAAAACGGCAGCGACACGATCGCGGACGTCGCGCAGGAACCGACCAGCGCCGACGCCGGCCTCGACTTCTACCCGATCGCCAAGTACGCGATCTGCGTCGTCACCAACAAGTCCAACACGCTTGGAAACCTGACCGAGAAACAGATCACGTCGATCTTCACCGGCAAGACGAAGAACTGGAGTGAAGTGTCCGGCGCGACCGCGTCGGGGCCGATCCAGCTGATCACACGGACGGCGGTCGCCGGCGTGCTGACGAGCTTCAAGTCGCTGCTGCTCGAAGGCAAAAGCGTCGCACCCAGCGCCACCGAAGAGGCGACCGAGGGTCTGATGCGCCAGCAGGTTGAAAGCACGCCTGGGGGGATCGGCTTCCTGTCGAACTACCAGGCGGACAAAGGCACCGTGAACCCCGTCGCTGCCAACGGCGTTGCGTGCAACAAGACCACCGCCGCCTCCGGACAGTACCCCGGCGTGGCCGTGTTCTTCGAGGTGACCAAAGGCCCCGCCACCGGCGGCGCCGCTGCGTTCATCAGCTGGATCGACCACTCCGGCGCCGCGAAGAAGATCATCGCGAGCCAGTGGGTTCCGATCGGCTAATGCTCGAGCGGCTCGGACAGCCCTGGCCGAGTATGGAGCTGGGAAGTCGTGATTGAACGGCTCAGAAAGCCGTGGCCAGACCACCGCGCCGAGCGTCTGCTCGGCGCGGTGTCGTTGTTGATCACCGCCGGCGTCGTGGCGATGGTCGTGTTCGTCGCCAGCCGCGCTTGGCCGCTGTTCGAGCACAACGGCGTCAGCTGGGTGTTCGGCGGCGGCGACTTCGAAGCCGAGGTCAATCGCATGACCGCCGCCACGACCAACCCGGCCGCCGCGGTCTTCCACCTGCGGGCGTGGCCGCTGATCTACGGGACGCTGATCACGAGCGCGATCGCGGTCGTGCTGGGCCTGACGATCGCGGTGCTCTCCTCGGTGTTCATCGTCGAGCTCGCACCCGCGCGCGTGCGCAGGATCGTGATCCCGATGGTGCGCCTGCTGGCGTCGGTGCCGTCGGTGATCTACGGGCTGATCGGGATCCTCGTGCTGGTGCCGTTCGTCAGCAACAACCTCGTCACCACCCACGAGAAGGTGTCTCTGCAGAGCACCGTGCAGCTGACCGGCGGCGGGCTGGGCGTGACCGCGGTGATCCTCACGATCATGATCACGCCGATCATGATCGCGCTGATCTGCGAGGCGCTGTCCTCGGTGCCGCCCTCGTGGCGCGAGGGAGCGGTCGCCCTCGGATTGAACCCGCTGCGTGCGGTGCGCGCCGTGACGCTGAAGGCAATCCGGCCGGCGATCGTCGCTGCCGCCGTGCTCGCCACCGCGCGTGCGATCGGCGAGGCCGTGATGATCCAGATGGTCTCCGGTGGCAAGACGTTCATCCCGCGTCCGGGCGACGGCGTCGCGTTCTTCTTCGAGCCGCTGCGCACGCTCGCCTCGGCGATCGTGGACTACCGCGACGGTCTCAACTCGCCGGCGCTCGGCGCAGCCGTGTACGGGTTCGCGCTGCTGCTGCTGTTCTCAGCGTTCGCGCTGTCGATCACCGGCTACCTCGTCAAGCTCCCGCTTCGCAAGTACCAGACACGCGGATGAGCACGCTCTCTCCACATGCCCCAGGCGCGCCGCGCGGCTCTTCGCGCGGACACGGACAGCCTCCGGGCGGGCGCGGGCGGCGATCCTCGCCGATGAGCTGGCGCTGGGGCGACCGGCTCGTGCTCGTCGCCGCGTGGACCGTCGGCATCTCGCTGTGCGTGATCGCCGCCGCGATCGTGCTGTACATGGGCTACCGCGGCATCGAGTACCTGCGTCCGGGCCTGATCTTCAGCCGGCCGAGCGCCGACCAGGCCGGCTCGGGCGGCTTCCTCGACCCGCTGCTCGGGACCATCATCCTGACCGTCATCGGCATCGTGCTCGCGATCCCGCTCGCACTCTCCAGCGCCGTGTGGATCACCGAGTACGGTCGTCCGAGCTGGCTCGCGCGCGTGGTCGAGTCGAGCATCGAGATCGTCGCCGGCACTCCCGACATCGTGATCGCGATCTTCGGGCTGGCGATCTTCCAGACGTCGCTGTTCGCCCCGTTCTCCTTCACCGCCGAAGGCGGCGGCGTGTACGGCAACTCGTTCATCGCGGCCGGCGCGATGATGTCGCTGCTCGCGCTGCCGCCGATCTACACGGCGACCCGAGACGGGCTGCAGGCCGTGCCCGGGCACCAACGCGAGGCGGCCTTCGCGCTGGGCAAGACCCGCATCACGACAATCCGGCGGGTGCTGCTTCCGAGCGTGCGCTCGAACATCGCCACCGGCGCGACGCTCGGCATCAGTCGCATCATCGGCTCGACCGCGATCGTGCTGCTGCTGCTCGGCAGCACGCTGCGCATCGAAGCGCAGGGCTCGTTCCCGGGGATCAACGTGCTGCGCGGCACCGGCTCCTCGCTGACGAGCTACATCTATGAAAACTCGCCCGCCGGCGAAGGCGGCGCTCCGCAGAAGGCCTACGCCGCCGCCTTCCTGCTGCTGATCTTCGTTCTGCTGCTCAATCTGCTTGTCGACCGCATCGGACGCGCCCACGCCGACTCGAGCGGGCTCGCCCCGATCGGAGCGGTCGTATGACGATGGCCGACAAACCTTTTGCAAATTCGCGAAAAGGCGCTAATCTCAGTGACTTGGTGGCCAAAGTCAAGTCGATGGAGTTTGTGCCCGATGAGCGCTGAAGAGATGGTTTTGGACCCTTGGAGCTTCACGGCCGACGAGCCACGAGAGCGGACGCCGGAGGGCGAGGCACCCGCCGACCCCGGCGCGCCGGTCCCGCCGGTGCGCACGATCGTGCTCGACCGTGCGCCGACGCCCGCGCGCCCGGTGCGCGAGCGCGAGGCCGTGCGCGCATCGCTCGCGACCGCCGGGCCTGAACGACTGAGCATCCGTGGCCTGACCGTCGCCTACGCCGGCAAGGAGGCCGTGAAGTCGGTCTCGCTGCCCGTCCACCAGGGCGAGGTGCTCGCGCTGATCGGGCCCTCCGGCTGCGGCAAGACGACGCTGCTGCGCACGCTCAACCGCCTCACCGAGCTGACCGCCAGCGCGTCGCGCACGGGCGAGATCCTGCTCGACGGCGAGGACATCCACGACCTCGTCGACACCGAACTGCGCTCGCGCGTCGCGATGGTCTTCCAGCAGCCCAACCCCTTCCCGATGTCGATCTTCGACAACGTCGCGTTCGCGCTGCGCGAGCAGGGGCGCCGGCGCCCTGGACGGCGCGAGCTCGAGCCGCTGGTGATCGACGCGCTCAGCCGCGCAGGCCTGTACGACGAGGTCCGCGACGACCTCGATCGTCCCGCGCTGCGGCTGTCCGGCGGCCAGCAGCAGCGCCTGTGCATCGCCCGCGCGATCGCGCTGCGGCCCGAGGTGCTGCTGATGGACGAGCCATGCAGCGCTCTCGACCCGATCTCGACCGGCGTGATCGAGCAGCTGATCGGCGAACTGCGCCGCGACCTCGCGGTCGTGATCGTCACGCACAACCTCGCCCAGGCGCACCGGGTCGCCGACAAAGTCGCGTTCATGTACCTCGGCGATCTCGTCGAGTTCGGGACCACACAGGAGCTGTTCGAGGAACCACGCGCGACGCGCACGCGGGAATACGTCCGCGGAGCGTTCGGATGAGCACGCGGAGCGCTGTGACCGGCACGGGGCGATGACGAACCTCGCGCCGGTGCCGTCCGAGAGCCACACCTGCGCCAACTGCTCGGCGCCGCTGGTCGACGACCAGCGCTACTGCCTGTCGTGCGGTCAGCCCGTGTCTCCCGTGCGGCTCGCGTTCCTCGACGTGCTCGAGACCGAGCGCCAGCCCCAGCTGGGCGCCGGCTCCGTCGGCACGATGCCGGTCGCGTACACGCCCTACGTGGAGGCGGCCGGACCGCCGTGGCTGCGCCGCTACGCGCCGCTGTTCGCAGTCCTGTCCGTGCTGCTGCTGGCGCTCGTCGTCGGCCTGCTAGTCGGCCACTGGGTGACCCAGGACAAAGCCGTCGCCACCGGACCGCAGATCATCAAAGTCGAAGGGCTCGGCGGCGCGGCGCTCGCCGGCACCGCCACCACGCCGACCACGACGACGCCGACGAGCAGCACGGCGGCCAAGTCCGGCAACTCGGCCAAGAGCGAAGAAGAACAGGAAAAGGCCGAAGCAAAGGCTGAAGAAAAGGCCGAAGCAAAGACACCGGCCAAAGCGCCCGCCACCACAACGCTGAGCACCACGAAAATCAACAAACTTGAAAAGTCGACCGGCAAGGCGCACGAGAAGGAACTCAACGAACTCAGCACCGCGCCGATCGCGGTCAAATGAGCGCAAACGGCGAAAACGGGCGCGAAGGCGCGAGCGCGGACGGTGGCGGGATCGTGCTCCCGGCGGGCGGATTGCCGGCGCCGAGCGGATCGATGTCCGAGCTGCGCCGCCGGCGCCTGGAGCTCGCCGAGCAGGTCGCCTCGTTGACGTGGGACCTCGGTGGGCTCGCCTACGAGATGGCGATCCGCGACCACTATCGCCTCGACGTGCTCGCGCGCAAAGCGTCGGAGTTGCAGGAGGCCGACGCGCAGCTCGGCGAGGTGCAGCGGCTGCTCGCGACCGCCGAGGCCGGCATCCACGGCCAGTGCCGCGCGTGCGGCGCCGTGCACAGTCGCGGCGCCGGCTACTGCTGGCACTGCGGCGCACCGCTCCTGCAGGAGGCGCGTCCGACAGTGCTGCAGGCCGAGCCCTCCGCCGGCTGAGCGCAACGTCCGCGCTGGCCGGCCGGGGCAATAGTTGTCCAACGCTCGTCCTGGGAAGCTCGGCGCCGCTACCGTGTGTGTCGCAACGAGATGCGTAAAACCACTGCGATACAGGCTGCAGCGCTCGCTCTGACGGCGGCGCTCGCGGGGGCCGGCCTCGCCGGCTCGGCGTCAGCGGCGTCCTCCGTGCGCCGGCACGGCCACGTCCAAAAGGCGAGAGCGGGGCCGCAGGAATACGGCTGCCCGATCCTGCCGGCGGAAGACCCGCTGAACCAGGAAATCGCGAACGCGCCGGTCAATCCAAACTCGGCGAACTACGTTGCGAGCATCGGGCTGAGCGCGCACCTGCACCCGGATTTCGGCACCAACCCCAGCTACGGCATCCCGTACACGGTGGTCGGCGCGAGTCAGCCGAAGGTGCCGATCAAGTTCAAGCCGTACGCTTCGGAATCGAACCCCGGCCCGTACCCGGTGCCGGCGAACGCGCCGATCGAGGGCGGCGGCAAGAAGGGGCGCGGTGACAAGCACGTGCTGGTGGTGCAGGAAGGTACCTGCATGGACTACGAGCTCTACAGAGCCAAACGCAAGGGCGAAGGCTGGGTGGCCGCGTCGGGCGCCGTGTTCAACCTGCGAAGCGATGCGCTGCGACCCGAAGGCTGGACCTCGGCTGACGCGGCCGGCCTGCCGATCTTCCCGCTGCTCGCGCGCTACCCGGAGGTCAGCTCGGGCCAGATCGACCACGCGCTGCGCGTCACCGTGCCGAGCACGCAGAACGGCTACATCCACCCGGCGACGCACTACGCGTCCTCCAGCTCGAACCCGAACCTGCCGCCGATGGGCCTGCGGCTGCGCTTGAAGGCGAGCTACAGCCTTGCCGGCTTCAGCGGCGAGTCGCTCGTGATCCTCGAAGCGCTCAAGCGCTACGGGCTGATCGTGGCGGACAACGGCTCGCCGTGGTTCATCACCGGCGCGCCCAACCCCGGCTGGAACGACGAAAACCTGGAAGAGATCAAGCGCGTATCTGGCTCGGAATTCGAAGCCGTCGAAAGCGGCCCGATCCTGCACGGCTGAGGCGTCACGCCGAGGCGTGCGCCTGCTGCGCTTCTCGCTCCGACGGAGCCTGTAGAGCCTAGGCCTGCTGAGCGGGCTCCGCCGGGGCCTGAACGGCCTGCGCGGGGGCCGGCGCCGCTACGGGAGCGACGACGGGTGCCTGCGCGGCGACGGGCTGCGGCGGTGCGGGCTGGGGCTGGGGCTGGGTGCTCTGCGTGATCGTCGGGTGTGCCTCGCCGCTGATCGAGTCCTTGAACTCGCGCATGCCGGAGCCGAGCGAGCGGCCCAGCTCGGGCAGCCGCTTGGCGCCGAAGACGAGCAGCAGCACGATCAGGAGAAAGGCGATGTGGAGTGGGTTATCGAGTCCCATGTGCGTTCAGTCTACGACTTTTTGCCGGCCTCGCCACCGCGCAGCGCCCTGTGGACGAGCTGTGCGGCGACGATCACCATCAGCGCCGCGAATGCGTCGCGCAGCACGGTGCCGGAGAGCGCGTTCGCGAGCGCGACGCCGCCGGCGGCCCCGGCGAGCGACAGCAGACCGAGCAGCAGCGCGTCGTGGCGATGCACGTTGCCGTAGCGGTCCTGGCGGTAGGTGCCGACGAGCGCGACTGGCACGATCGCAAGCAGCGAGGTGGCCTCGGCGTGATGCTGGTCGAGGCCGAGGAACAACACGAGCCCGGGCACGAACAGCACGCCGCCGCCGACGCCCAGCAGGCCGGCGATGACCCCGGCGGCGAGACCGATGACGACGGTGCCGATCATCGCACCAGCTCGACGGCGCTGGCGACGAGCACGGCGGCGAACAGCAGCGCGATCACACGCTGCTGCAGGCGCTGCTGCAGCCACGTGCCGATCAGCACCCCCGCCACCGCGGGGACGCCGACGAGCGCGGCATCGAGCACGTCGACGTTGCCGTAGACGCCTTGGACGGCGGCGGCGAACCCGGCGATGAAGACGATCGCAGCGAGCGACGTGGCGGTTGCGCCGCGCTCGTCGTAGCCGAGCCACAGGATCAGCAGCGGCACGATCACGCTGCCGCCTCCGACGCCGAACAGGCCGCTGAAGAGGCCTGCGAGCGTCCCGATCGCCATCAGCCGCAGTGGCCGCGCGGAGCTGCGCTCAGTGGCCACTTGCACGAGCGGGCAGGCCGGCGACCATGCGCGGCATACTAGACCCCGTGTCCCCAGCCGCAACGCTCGTGGAGGCGCTCGAGCCTGTCCGCGCTGACCCCGGCCGCTCGGCCGTCCTGTTCGATATCGACGGCACGCTGGCGCCGATCGTGCGCCACGCCGCCGACGCGCATGTCCCGGAGGCCACACGCGGTCTGTTGATCGAGATCGCGCGCCGCTACCGCGTGGTCGGCTGCGTGAGCGGCCGGCGTGCCAGCACGGCCCGCCAGATCGTGGCGATCGGGACGATCGCCTACGTCGGCAACCACGGCGGCGAGCTGCTGCGCCCGGGAGCGACGAGCCCGGAGGTCGACCCGGAGCTGGCGGCGTGGACGGCGCGCGTGCGCGAGTTCGCGGCGAGCGTGTACACCAGCGAGCTGCAGCGGATCCGCGTGCGCAGCGAGGACAAGGAAGCGATTGCGGCGTTCCACTGGCGCGGCGCACCGGACGAGGAGTCGGCCGAACGAGCGGTCCAGGAGATCGCGCGGCGCGCGGAGGAGCAGGGCCTGACCGTGCACTGGGGACGCAAGGTGCTCGAGGTGCGTCCACCGGTCGTGCTCGACAAGGGTCTGGGCATCGCGGCGCTGCTGCGCGGCTCAGACGTCACCGCCGCGCTGTACGTCGGCGATGACACGACCGACCTCGACGCGTTCCGCGGCCTGCGCACGATGGTCTCCGCGGGCGAGCTCGCGTGCGCGCTGTGCGTGGCGGTGAGCTCCGACGAAGCGCCTCCGGGCCTTGCGCTCGAGGCCGACCTGACGGTGGACGGTCCGGGCGGCGTGCGGGAACTGCTCGAGGCGCTGCTGTAGCGCTGTGCGGTTCGTTGACTTCCTCAGGACGACCGTGCTGCTCAGCGCCGGCGCCGCGACGGCGCTGGCGGCGGTGACCGTGATCGCGGCGAGCGCCCGCTCCGACACGCAGCTGGCGGGGATCGCGGTCGCGTGGTGGCTGATCGCCGCCGGCATCGGCTCGACGCTGGGCAGGCGCGCGCAGACCAACCCGCCGATCGCGCGGCTGCTGGCGAGCGCGCAGGCGAGCAACTCGCTGCCCGAGCTGCATCCGAGCGCGATCCTGCTCAACCGCCTGTGGCCGCTGGGACTGTTCACGCTGCTATCCGGCGGGCTCGCATTCCTGGCGCCGCAGATCCCCGGGATCGCGGCGGGCTTCGCGATCATCTGGGCGCTGGCGTGGCGCCGCCAGGATGCTGCGGTCGAGGCGATCGAGGAGCGCGACGGCGCGTCGTTCTACGTGCGCCGCACCTCGCCGGTGCGTCCGATCGCGCTGATGCGTACGCCGGGCTTCAAAGCGGCGCGTCCCGAGCACGCCGACGGCGCTGTCACCTGAGATGCAGGCCGCGCCGCGCGCGCTCGACGTGCTGATCGTGTCGCTGGGCTCCACTCGGGGGCTGCGCACGGCCGATGACGAGCTGCGCGACTCGCTCGTGAGGGCCGGCGCGCGCGTGGCGATCGCGCGCGCGATCGCGCCCGCGTCGACGCGCACGCTGATGCTCACAGACCTCGGCTGGGCGCGCGCGGCGCGCGCGGCGGCGATACGCGCCCTCGCCGACATGCCCCTGGAGCCACGGGCGATCGTCTACTCGAGCACCACCGCCGCGCTGCTGTGGCCGCGTCCCGGCGCGATCCGTTTCGACGCTCCTTCCGCAGGCAATCGGCCGGGGCGTCATGGACTGTGGCAGCGCCCGCTCGAGCGACGCCGGCTCGAGCGCGCACCGCTGCTGCTGCCGTGGAGCGCCGCCGGCCTGGGCCAAGCGCGTGCGGGCGCGCGCGCAGCGGATCGCACGCTGGTCGTGCCGGTGGCGGTCGAGGCGTCTGGGGCGCCGGAGCGCGAGCGCGACATCGCGGCGATCACCTACGCTGCGAACCCGATCAAGAAGGGCTTCGACCGCGTCCTCGAGGCGTGGCGGCGGGTGCGCGGTGAGCTTCCGCCGGGAGTGCCGGACGAGCTGGTGGTGGCGGGCGCGTCGGATGAGGATCTCGAGAAGGCCGGCCTGGCGGCCGGCGAGGATGGCGTTCGCGTCGTCGGTGCGCTCGCGCAGGATCAGTACCGCGCGCTGCTGCGCCGCGCCCGCGTGTTCGTGTGCGCACCGCGACGCGAGGACTACGGGATCGCGCAGCTCGAGGCGCTGGCCGACGGTTGCCTGCTCGTCAGCACGCCCGCGCCCGGACCGTACGTGGCATTGTCGCTGGCGCTCAGCCTCGATCCGCGGCTCGTGTCGGAGGATCTCGAAGGTGCGCTGCGAACGGCCCTCTGCGATCCGCGTGGCGACTACGCGGCGCGCGCGTCCGACGCGCTCGCGCCGTTCTCGCGCGCGGCTGTGGATCGAGTGGTCGCCGATCGCCTGCTGGGGCGCCTCCTCGACTCATGCTGATGCGAGCTCGTACAGCCCTACTAGACCATTTCGCAGGTGTCTACTAGACAGATCCGCAGCTCTATCGCAAGCTTCAGTGCCTTCCTTTGCGCATCTTTCTCAACTCCTCCCACGGGCGGGTGTTGGCGATGTCGTCCTTCGTCAGCCAGGCGCGCCGGGCAGTGGCCACGCCCCAGCACATGTTCGCCAGCGTGCGCGTGCGGTGGGCGTCGGAGTCGATCACGAGCGTGACGCCCGCACGCGCTGCCGCCCGAGCATGCAAATCGGAGAGGTCGCGCCGGTCGGGGTTGGCGTTGATCTCGAGCATCGTGCCCGTGCGCACCGCCGCCGCGAACACGGCGTCGAGGTCGATCGCATAGGGCTCGCGGCGCTCGATCAGCCTGCCGGTGGGGTGCCCGATGGCGTCGACGGCGGGGTGCTCGATCGCGGCGATCATGCGCTCGGTCATGGCGCGCGCGTCCATCGCAAAGGACGTGTGCACGCTCGCGATCACCCAGTCGAGCTGTGCCAGCAGCGCGTCGTCGTAGTCGAGCGAGCCGTCGGGCAGGATGTTGACCTCGCTGCCGGCGAGCAGCTCGATGCCCTCGATGCGCGCGTCGGCCTCGTGTACCAGCTCGATCTGACGGCGCAGCTGCTCGGCCGAGACGTCGTTGCCGAAGCCGTGGCTGGCCGAGTGGTCGGTGATCGCGAGGTACTCGTAGCCGCGCTCGCGCGCGGCGAGCGCCATCTCCTCGATCGTGCTGTGGCCGTCCGAGGCGATCGTGTGGCTGTGCAGGTCGCCGCGGATGTCCTGCAGCTCGACCAGCACCGGCAACGTGCCCGTGCGGGCGGCCTCGAGCTCGCCGCGATCCTCGCGCAGCTCCGGCTCGATGTAGGCGAGGCCGAGTCGCTCGTATACCTGCTGCTCGCCAACGCAGGTCTCGGTGGCGCCCGTGGCGTCGTCGAGGATGCCGTACTCGGAGACGTGCAGGCCGCTGCGCACGGCGGCCTCGCGCAGCGCCGCGTTGTGCCTGCCCGAGCCGGTGAAGTGCTGCAGCAGGTTGCCGAGCTGGGCCGGCGCAGCGATCCGTAGGTCTACGCCGATGCCCGAGTGCGTGCGCGCCCTGGCGCCGGACTTGCCGGCGGAGCTGACGTGCTCGATCTGCGTGAGCTTGCGCAGGCTCTTGGCGAGCGTCGTCGGTCGCGTGGTGGTGGCGACGATGTCGATGTCCTTGACCGAGTCCGCGCGCCGGCGAGCGGAGCCGGCAAGCTCGATCTGCGCGCCCTCGCCGGCGAGCACGCGCAGGCTGGCGACGAGCTCTTCGCCGATCTCGAGCGCGCGCGGCAGCAGGGTACGCGGCGCGGGGCGCTCGCCGGGGCTCGCGTCGAGCTCCTCGAGAGCCGTGAGCACACTTTCCTCGAGCTTCGGGCCGAGCCCGCGCACGGTGCGCAGGCGTTGCGCCCGCGCGGCCTCGCGCAGCGCCTGCGGCGAGTCGACGCCGAGCTCGGAGTGCAGCAGCCGGGCGCGCTTGGGGCCGAGGCCGGGCAGGCGCGTGATCGCGATCAGGCCCGGCGGGAACTTCGCGCGCAGCTTCTCGGCCGCCGGGATCGTGCCGGTCGCGACCAGCGCGAGGATCTTTTCCTGGAGCGTCTTGCCGATCCCGGGCAGCTCGCTGGCACGACCTTCACGCGCGAGCGCCCCGACCGACACGGACGCCTCGCGCACGGCCCTCGCCGCGCTGCGGTAGGCGAGGACGCGATGCACGATCGCGCCGTCCAACTCGTACAGGTCGCCGAGTTCTTCAAGCGCTTGCGCAATCGCGGCGTTGGACAGCTCTGGCACGTTGGCTAGGGTACCCGGGCCAATGTCCGGTGAGCCCTGGCTGATACTGCCGACGTACAACGAGGCCGAGAACGTGCGCGCGATCGTCACGGCCGCCGTGGCGGCGCTCGCCGCGGCGGCTCCCGACGGCTTCCGCATCCTGATCGTGGACGACGGGTCGCCCGACGGCACCGGGCGCATCGCCGACGAGCTCGCCGCCGAGCACGATTGGATGCAGGTGCTGCACCGCTCTGAGAAGAACGGCATCGGCCCCGCCTACCTGGCGGGTTTTCGCCACGCCCTGGACGCAGGCGCGGGCTATGTGATGGAGATGGACTCCGACTTCTCGCACGACCCCGCCGACCTGCCGCGGCTGCTGCAGGCCGTGCGTGACGGCGCGGATCTGGCGCTCGGGTCGCGCTACGCACCCGGCGGCGGCGTCGTCGACTGGGGGCTGTTGCGGCGCGTCGTCAGCGAGGGCGGCTCGACATACGCGCGGCTGGTTCTCGGCCTGCACGTGCGCGACCTGACGGGAGGCTTCAAGTGCTTCCGGCGCGAGGTGCTCGAGACGATTCACTTCGACAGCGTGCGCTCGCAGGGCTACGCGTTCCAGGTCGAGCTCACCTATCGAGCCGTGCAGGCGGGCTTTCGTGTGGTCGAGGTGCCGATCACGTTCCGCGATCGTCAGCAGGGCACGAGCAAGATGTCCTGGCGGATCGCCGCCGAGGCGATGTGGCTGGTGCCGCTCCTGCGCTTCAGGTAGCAGCGCGCTTCAGATGCGCCGCCGGTCCGTCGATGGGCTACAGAGATGGATGTCTCGGGCTACGCGTTCGCGCACGGCATGGAGCACACGCGCGCGACGCTGCGGGCGTGGCAGCGAACGCCGCTGAGGGTCCTCGGACAATGGGTCGCGGGTTCGGCGCTGGCCGCGGTGGGCCTGCTGCTCGCAGTGTGGGCGGTCGCGTCGCTCGACCATGGCTACGAACAGGTCATCACATTGCAGCCGCCGTTCGAAGTGGGCCACCTGCGGAACGTCGTGGCTCTGCTGGGCGCCAACGCGCTGGTGCTGGCGCTGCACGCAATGGCGTGCGTGGCGGGCTTCATGGCGGGCAGCTCACTGCCGCTGCAGGCACAGCAGCACGATGGCGTCGCGCGCTGGGTGCACGAGCGCGGCGGGCGCCTGGCAATCGCGTTCGTCGTCTGCGCGACGACGTTCTCGCTGAGCGCCCAGGCATATGTGATCGGGCATTCGCTCGCGGGCGTCTCGCACTTCCTACGCGTCTCGCCGGGGATCCTGCTTCTGGGCGTGCTTCCGCACGCGATCCCGGAGTTGGTCGCGTTGTTCCTGCCACTGGCGGCGTGGATCATCGCGAGCCGCAGGGGGAAGTGGGATCAGCTGCTCGCCGCCACGGTGGTGACCGTCGCGGTCGCGATCCCGGTGCTCATCGCCGCCGCCTTCGTCGAGGTCTACGTCTCCCCGCACCTGTTCACGGCGCTCACCCACATCCACCCACCCATAGTTCGTAATTCCGAAGGCTGGATCGTCACGGTGCGGTAGGCGGCTGGTGGCCTACCCAGGATGTGAGAAACACCGCCGCGAGGACGCTCCATAGAACGTGGGCGATCCTCGCTGCTTCGGGCGCATCGAGCACGCGTTCGCGGACCCTCTCCTACTATCACCCGCGTGTTTGCCGACGTGTGTGAACTCCCCGACGACGACTCCGTCCTATGAGCTCGAACTCGCCGTTGGCCGAAGTCTACCGTCGTGCACTCACCGCCTCGAGCGTGCCTCTGCTCATCGAGTCGATCAGGCGCAGCAACAACGATCGCGATCGTCCGTTGCCGCAGGCCGCGGTCTGGTCGATCGCGCCGCGCTTCATGTGGAACTCGCGCAGGGTCGAAGCGGCTTCGACCTACAACGAGCACCTGGCGATCGCCTCCCACATCATCGGTGTGCCAGTGCAGGCCGACGGCTGTGTGATCGAATGCGGCTGCTACAGGGGTGGCAGCACCGTGAACCTCTCACGCGCCGCGGCCCTGGCCGGACGCGAGCTACACGTATTCGACTCCTTCGAGGGTCTCCCCACGCCACCTGCCGGCGGCGGCGAGAATGTTCTGCACCACGAACGCGCGACGAACACGTACGAGCGAGGCATGTATGCCGCGTCGCTGGAGGAGGTACAGGAGAACGTCAGGCGCTGCGGCGATCCCAGCGTCTGCCACTTTCACAGGGGCTGGTTCGAGGACACGCTCCCGGACTTCTCGGCGCCGTGTGTGACGGCATTCGTCGATGTCGACCTTCGCGCATCGCTCGAGACGTGCGTTCGGGCGATCTGGCCAATGCTGGTCGACGGCGGCGCGCTGTTCGTACACGAGGCGCGCCATCACGAGATAGCGTCTCTGTTCTTCGACGACGACTGGTGGGAGCAGAACGTCGGGGCTCAGGCACCGGGGCTGATTGGTGCTGGCAGCGGGCTGGGCCTCGATCCGTTGGTCGGCGGCTGGGGAAGCCAGTTGGGATACGCGAGAAAGTCCAAAATGACCGACTATCGGAGCGTGCGAGGCTAGAAGCCGCCCTAGTGGTCCCTGTTGGCCTCTCGCGCGACCGGCGGCTCACCGCTGTCTGCTGCTGCAGCCTCTTCTTCATCAGTTTCCTGCCTCTCGACGTGCAGCAGCCACCATATGCAGAGCAACGAGAGGCTGATCGTGGCACCGATGATTCCCAGTGCAGTCGCCGATGCGAGCGGGACCATGGCGCACACGATACCCGCGATCGAGGGCGTCCAGCGACATCGGCACCCCGCGCGCGACCCTCGCCGCAGCAGTGCGGAAACCCTTCCTTCATTTTGTATAGTAAAGGCAAGCGACCAAGGAGATCCCAATGGCAGGCAGCCTCACCCAGATCACAGACACCAACTTCGACGCCGAGGTGCTCGAGGCCGAGGGCCCCGTGCTCGTCGACTTCTGGGCTCCCTGGTGCGGCCCCTGCCGCGTCGTCGCTCCCGTTCTCGAGGAGATCGCAGCCGAGCGCAGCGACCTGCGCATCGTCAAGCTCGACATCGACGAGAACCCGCAGACCGCGGCGCGCTTCCAGGTGCTCTCGATCCCGACGATGATTCTGTTCAAGGGCGGTCAGCCGGTCAAGACTGTGATCGGGGCTTACCCCAAGAAGAAGCTGGAGCAGGAGCTGGAGTCCGAGCTCACTGCGGCCTGACCTCGACCTTCAGGACGCGGGCTGTATGCGCGAGAGCGAGATTGTCAGCGTGAGCCCGTCAATGTCGGTCTCTTCCGAGTAGTCCAGCTCGGTAGCGGGCTCGCCCGGCTCACTGATCTCTAGCTCAGCAGCGGCCTGGCCGTGGTCGCTGAGGGTCAGCACCACGGCAAGCGTCTCGCCAGCGAGGTAGTCGCGGTGTGTTTTCGCGGCGTCGAGCAGCGCGGCGTCGCCCGCGAGCGCCAGCGCGATGCGGTCCTCGACCTGCAGCCCGGCGCTCTTGCGGGCGTTCTGTACCGCGTGCACGATCTCGCGCGCGCGGCCCTCGCGGCGCAGGTCGTCGTCGATCGACAGGTCCAGCGCGACGGCATGCGCGCCCTCGCGCTCGACGCTGTAGCCGTCGGGCGGGCGCATCGTGAGGATCACGTCATCCGCCGAGAGCGTGTGATCTCGTCCGCCGACGGCGATCCCGATCTTGGTCCCGTCGCGAACCGCCGCGGCGACGCGGGCGGGGTCGAGGGCCGCGATCGCGTCCGCCACCAGCGGCATGTCCTTGCCGAACAGTGGACCGAGCGTGCGGTAGTTGGCCTTGACCTCGTAGCTGCCCAGCTCGTCGGCCGCGGCGACGAAACGTACGCTGCGCACGTTGAGCTCCTCGCGCACGACGTCGGTGAGGCGTTCGATCGCGTCGCGCTCGCGCCCGTCGGCGACGACCACCGCCTCGCCCAGCGGCTGGCGCACCTTGATCTTGGCCTGCCCGCGCGCGCCCAGGCCGAGCCGTACCGTCTCGCGCGCCAGCGCCATCGCCTGCTCGAGCTCCTCGTCGCGTGGCGCGATCTCTGCCGCCGTCGGGAAGTCACACAGGTGCACGCTCTCGAGCTCGCCGTCGAGGTTGTCGTAGATCTCATCGGTCACGAACGGGCAGAACGGCGCGAGCAGCTTGGCAATCGTCACCAGGCACGTCCGCAACGTCTCGAACGCCGCCGGCTCGCCGTCCCAGAAGCGCCGGCGCGAGCGGCGCACGTACCAGTTGGAGAGCTCATCGACGAGGCTCGCGATCGCCCTGCCCGCGGTCGTCGCGTCATACGCGTCCAAGCGCTCGGTCACCAGCGCGACTGTCGCCGCCGTGCGCGAAAGCGCCCAACGGTCGAGGTCGGCGTCGGGGCCCTCGTCCGAGCTCGCGCCTCGCGTTGCGGACTCGCTCAGATCGCTCGCCGACGCCTGTGCGTAGAGCACGTAGAAGTAGTACGTCGACCATAGCTGCTTGAGGAACAGGCGCACGCCCTCGCCGATCGTCTCTGCGGAGAAGCGGTAGCCGTCCCACGGCTGCTTGGACGTGAAGAAGTACCAGCGAAAGGCGTCCGCGCCGTAGGTGTCGAGCACCAGCCACGGCTCGACCGTGTTGCCCTTGGACTTCGACATCTTCTGCCCGTCCTCGTCGAGGATCAGGCCGAGGCACACGACGTTGCGGTAGGGAGCGCCCCACGAGAGCAGCGTGGAGACCGCTAGCAGCGAGTAGAACCAGCCGCGCGTCTGATCCTGGGCCTCGCAGATGAAGTCCGCCGGGAAGCGCTGCTCGAACGCGGCCTGGTGCTCGAACGGGAAGTGGTGCTGCGCGAACGGCATCGCGCCCGAGTCGAACCACACGTCGATGACCTCGGGGACGCGCTGCATCGGCTGGCCGCACGCTTGCGCGCCGTCGCCGTCGCCGTCGCCGTCGCCGTCGGCGGCGACGTGCGGGCACGGGAAGGACACCTCATCGACGTACGGGCGGTGGTGGTCGGCCAACTCCGCGCCGGAGCGTTCGGTCAGCTCGGCGAAGGACCCGACGACGTGTACGTGCCCGCGCGGGCAGCGCCACGCCGGCAGCGGCGTGCCCCAGTAGCGCTCGCGCGAGAGCGCCCAGTCGACGTTGTTCTTCAGCCAATCGCCGAAGCGCCCGTGCTTGACGTGCGGCGGGTACCAGCTGACGGTCTCGTTGGCCTCGAGCAGCTCGTCGCGCAGCCGCGAGGTGGCGATGTACCACGACGGTTTGGCGTAGTACAGCAGCGGCGTGCCGCAGCGCCAACAGTGCGGATAGGAGTGCTCGTAGTCCTCGACGCGCAGCAACAGGCCGCGCGCGCCCAGATCGTCAACCAGCTCGTGCGTCAGCGCGGCTTCCTTGACGAAGCGCCCCTCGAACGAGTCGCCGTCGCGGCTGCGCACACGGGCGTCATACGTGCCGTCGGGGCGCACCGGGTTGTACAGCGTGTCCGGCCGCGTCGGGTCGAAAGGCACGCGCGGCGAGGCGGCCGCCACGCGATAGTCGTCCTCGCCGAACGCGGGTGCGAGGTGCACGATGCCGGTGCCGTCCTCGGTCGTCACGAACTCGTCCGCGACGATCGGCAGTGGGCCCGGCTCGCGGTCGGTGGCGGCGAAGATCGGTCCTCGATAGGAGCCGAAGCGCTCGACCAGCTCGGTGCCGGAGAAGCGCTCCACGATCTCCGCGGCATCACCGAGGACCGGCCCGACGCGGGCCTCCGCGAGCACGAAACTGTCACCGTCGACGCGCGCCTTGACGTAGGTGGCCGTCGGCGAGACCGCCACCGCGACGTTCCCCGGCAGCGTCCACGGCGTCGTCGTCCACACCAGTAGGCGCTCCTCGCCGCCGCGTGCCCCGGATGGGGTGTCCACCACCGGCAGCTTCAGGAAGACGCTCGGATCGACCACGTCGCGGTAGCCGAGCGCGACCTCGTGCGAGGACAGCGTCGTCTCGCAGCGCGGACAGTACGGCACCACCTTGCGCCCCTCGTACAGCAGCCCGCGCGCATCGATCTGCGCGAGCGCCCACCAGACCGACTCGATGTACGTCTCGTCCAACGTGCGGTAGGCGTGCTCGAGGTCCAGCCAGAAGCCGATCCGCTCTGTCAGGCGGTTCCAGTCCTCGACGAAGGTGAACACCGACTCGCGGCACTTGGCGTTGAACTCCGCGATCCCGTACTCCTCGATCTCTGCCTTGTGGTGGATGCCTAGCTCCTGTTCCACAGCGATCTCGACGGGCAGGCCGTGGCAGTCCCAGCCACCCTTGCGCTCGACGCGATAGCCGCGCATCGTCTGAAAGCGCGGGTAGATGTCCTTGAACACGCGCGAGAGGACGTGGTGGGAGCCCGGCGGGCCGTTTGCGGTAGGCGGGCCCTCGTAGAAGACCCACTGCTCGGCGCCCTCGCGCCGGCGCAGCGACTCTGCGAAGACGTCGCGCTCGCGCCAGCGCTCCAGCACTTCGAGCTCGAGCGCCGGCAGCTCCTGGCGGGGATCGACCTCCCGGGGGGGTATCAGCGAGTGTCGGTCGAGAGGCTTCACAGGGCGGCTCATTCTAGGTCGGCGCGCCGTCCCGGGCCGGCCGCTGTCCCGGCGAGTCGGAAACACGGAAGCCGCGTGTCCGCGCGAAGTGGCCGTGCGTCGGGTGTCGTCGCTTCGTCCGGTGCTATGAGCCGAAATGCCGCTGGTAGCTTCCACTTTCGTGCTCGGCGCGATCGCACTGGGTCATGAGGTCAGAGCGCTCTTGGCAGCCGGCGCGCTGTGACGCCGGTCGCGGACGCTCCCGATCTGCTCGACACGCCCGCGGCAGGCACAGCGGCGATCCGCGGCAGCGCAGCACGGGTCGTCGGATATGTCGTTGGAGTGGCAGTGAGCGTCGTGTCCTCCGCGCTGCTCTTGCGGCATCTCGGTGTGCGGGCCACCGGTGAGTATGTGACGGTGCTGTCGCTCGTCAGCCTTGCCGGCGGTGTCACCGAAGCGGGGCTGGGTGCCATCGGCGTGCGTGAACTGAGCACGTTGCGACAGGGGCTCGCGCGGAGTTTTTTCAGGAGCCTGTCAGGCCTGCGCCTGGTGTGCATATCCGTGGGGATCCTGCTTGCGCTCGCATTCGCCCTCCTCAGTGGATACTCATCCACACTCGTCATTGGAACGCTGCTCGCCGGCAGCGGGCTCGCGGTGGGTACCTTGCAGGCCACTTATTCGCTGCCGCTGTTGGCTCGACTGCAGTTGCAGTGGGTGACTGCAGTGGAAGTGCTGAGGCAGATCGGGACGACGGTGGTGGTGATCGCGCTCGTACTGGTCGGCGCGCCGCTGCTGCCCTTCTGGGCCGCAACCATCCCCGCGTGCATCGTCTCGACCGCGCTGGCCGCGCTCCTGATTCGTCGCTCGATGCCGCTGCTGCCGGCTTTCGATCGCGCGGTCTGGGCTCGGCTGCTGCGGAGAACCCTGCCCTACTCGATGGGCGCTGCCGTCGGCGTCGTCTACTTTCGGCTCGCGATCCTGATCATGTCGCACGTCTCCAATAGCCACCAGACCGGGTACTACGGAGCGTCGTTTCGCATCATCGAAGTGCTGTTCGTCGTCCCCCAGATGGTCGTGGGCTCGATGCTGCCGATCTTCGCCAGAGCTGCCCGAGACGATCATGAGCGGTTGGACTACGCGCTCGGTCGCACGTTCGACGTGTGCCTGATCCTCGGTCTGGCCGTGGGGCTGACCTTGGTCACGGGTGCGAGCTTCATCATCGCTTTGATCGCGGGACCAAAGTTCGCGCCGGCGACGACCGTGCTGCGCATCCAGGGGCTTGCCCTGGTCGCCACCTTCATGGGAGCCGTGCTCGGCTACGCGCTGCTCAGCCTGGGGCGCTACCGCGAGGTGCTGCTGATCAACCTCGTCGTTGTGATCCTGAGCGGCGCGCTCACTGGAGTGCTGGCATCGAGCTACGGCGCCATCGGAGCGGCGTGCGCCACGACTGCGGTCGAGGTCGTGTACACCGCGTTGCTTGCTGTCGCGGTCGTACGGGCCGGCGCGCGTCCGCTTGTGTCGCTCGGCGGGGCGCTGCGGGCGACGCTGGCCGCGCTGCTCGGCGCGCTCGCACTGGTGCCGCCGAATCTGCCCAGCATCGCCCGGCCTGTGCTGGCGGTGACCGTCTACTGTGTCGCGTTGCTTGCGCTCGGGGCCATACCGCGGGAGCTGCTCGAGCAAGTGCCGCGCCTCGGCAGGCGCCCGAGCTCGTGAGCGCCGGGTGGTCGCTGACCGAGCATGCGGGCGGAGACCTACGATGCGGTGGTGGCCGTTCGTGAGATCCAACTGTGAGGCTGCGCCTCTACCACCACCACGACGGCGCTCGCGTCGCCTACCGCGAGACCGGTGCCGGCCCGCCGCTCGCGCTGCTGCACTCGGGC
The DNA here is from genome assembly GCA_035485155.1 of Solirubrobacteraceae bacterium. Taxonomy (GTDB): domain Bacteria; phylum Actinomycetota; class Thermoleophilia; order Solirubrobacterales; family Solirubrobacteraceae; genus Palsa-744. The sequence continues at coordinate 2,505 of DATHOH010000021.1, read as the reverse complement.
CTGCTCACGCATAAGGAGTGGGAGCCGGCGGTCGAGGGGCTCGCCGACCGCTTCCGTGTGGTGCTGCCGGACCTGCCGCTCCACGGCGACTCCGAGGATCGCCCCCGTCATCCCTACACGCTCGACTGGTTCGCAGAGGTGATGGGGGGGTTCGCCGCCGAGGTGCTCGGCCCACGCCCGCTGCTTGCCGGCCATGGCGCCGGAGCGGAGATCCTGCTGCAAGCCGTACTGAGCGGGCGCACGCGTCCCGCGCGGCTGGTCCTAATGCCCAACCGCATGCACGCCCCGCCCACGCACGCGCGGACACGCGCCGCCTGGCAGCTGACCGCGCAGCTGGCCGCCGTCCCCGGCCTCGATCGGCTGCTCGCATTCGGGGCATGCGTTGTGTTCAGGCCAGAGCGCGGCCTGCGCCTGTCAGCGCGCGGTAATCCCGCGGCGGCCGACCTCGTGCGCCACGCATTTGCCGATGTCCCCGGCAACTCGAGCCTCGCGCGCTCATGGGCCAGATGCGCACGCAGCTGGCCGCGCGGGGCCCAGAGCCAGCTGCTCGCCGGCTACCCACGGCTGGACATGCCGGTGCTTCTGCTGTGGGCCGACCGCGACCGCCTGCATCCGCTGGCGGCGGCCGAAGAGGCGCTCGCGCTGCTGCCGCGCGGGCAGCTGCGCGTGCTCGAGAGCGTCGGCTTCCTGATGGCCTACGACGACCCCGTCGGCCTCGCCCGGGAGCTGACGGCATTCTGCGGATAGGGTTGATGGATGAGCGCAAGTTGCGCGCCGACCGCAGCACAAAAAGGAGAACCGATGCCGGACAAGCAGCTATGGGGCGGGGAGACCGTCAAGGCCGTCGAGAACTTCCCGATCTCCGGCGAGACAGTGCCAGTCTCGGTGGTCCACTGGCTGGCGCGTATCAAGGGCGCCGGCGCCGCCGTCAACGGCGAGCTCGGGCTGTTGCCCAAACGCACCGCCACACGCATCGAGAAGGCGGCCGCTGAGATCGCCGCCGGCAAGCACGACGGCCAGTTCCCGATCGACGTCTTCCAGACCGGCTCGGGCACCTCCACGAACATGAACGCCAACGAGGTCATCGCGACGCTCGCAACAGACAAGGATCCAGCCCATCCGGTGCACCCGAACGATCACGTGAACATGGGCCAGTCCTCCAACGACGTGTTTCCCTCCGCCGTGCACCTCGCCGCGCTAGACGTCGCCCAGAACGATCTGCTGCCGGCTTTCAAACAGCTCGAGCGCTCGTTCGCAAAAAAGGCCAAGAGCTTCCAGAACGTCGTCAAGGCCGGACGTACGCACCTGATGGACGCCGTCCCCGTCACCCTCGGCCAGGAGTTCGCGGGCTATGCGGCGCAGATGGTGCTCGCACAGGAGCGTGTCCAGGCGGCGCTGGTCCACGTCGGGCAGATCCCGCTCGGCGGCACCGCCACCGGCACCGGCTTGAACACCCACCCGCGCTTCGCCGAGAAGGTGCGCACGCGTCTTCGCAAAGAGTCCGGCCTGCGCCAGATCGCTGCTCCGCTGGATCCATTCGAGGCGCAGGCCAACCGCGACGCGCTCGTCGAGCTCTCCGGCGCGCTGAAGGTGGCAGCGGTCTCGCTTACTAAGATCGCGAACGACCTCGCGCTGATGGGCTCGGGTCCACGCACGGGCATCGGCGAGCTGTTCCTGCCCGAGCTGCAGAAGGGCTCCTCGATCATGCCCGGCAAGGTCAACCCGGTGATGCCCGAGGTCGTGCTGCAGGTGTGCGCGCAGGTGATCGGCAACGACACCGCCGTCACGGTCGGGGGCATGCAGGGCCAGTTCGAGCTCAACGTACGCATTCCGCTGATTGCCCGCAACCTGCTGCAGTCGCTGCACCTGCTGTCCTCCGTCACGCGCGCGTTCGCCGAGAAGTGCGTCGACGGGATCGAGGTCAACAAGGCCGGAACGGCCGCCTCGGCCGGTGGCACGCTCGCCGTCGCAACGGCGCTCAACGGCGCGATCGGCTACGACAAGGGCGCGGCGATCGTCAAGAAGGCAACCGAGTCAGGGCGACCGCTGCGCGAGGTCGCGCTCGAGGCGGGCGTGGACGCAAAGCTGTACGACGAGACGATCGATCTACGTAAGATCGCGCGAGGAAACCGAGCGTAGTTGCCAACCGTTGTGAGAGCTGAGGCGAGGGCGAGCGCCTCGATGCGAGCTCGGACGGAGACCCAGTGAGCACGTGGTGGCAGGGGACACGCGTGCTGTTCACCGGGGCTCAGGGCTTCATCGGCTCATGGGTGGCCGAGCGGCTGCTGGAGGAGGGCGCCGAGGTGCTCGTGCTCGATCGGCCGCCGGCCGAGTACTCACGCTTCCGGCTTCGCGGACTGCACGAGCGCTGCACGGCCGTGAGGGCCGATCTGATGGATCCGGCGTCGCTGCGCATGGTGCTGGACGAGCACGGCGTTGGCGCTGTGTTTCACCTGTCGGCGGCCGCGATCGTGGGAGCGGCGACGACGTCTCCGCTGAGCACCT
>DATHOH010000020.1:0-151292 GCA_035485155.1 Solirubrobacteraceae bacterium | reverse complement strand
GGGGCGCTCTATCGGGAAGGGCCCGATGACGTGGTCGAGGCGATCATCGAGCTCTGTCAGCGTCCTCCGCCACATCTCCACCCGCTCCCAGTAGGTCAGCGGGTTGCGCTCGGCGGTCTCGCGATCAGATCGGCCCGTGAGATCTTGGCGCTGTGCGGTTAGGCCAATGTAGAGACGCCCGTACTTCGCCGCCGCCTCCCGGAAGTATACGAGGTGGTCCCGGTGCAGAACCTGAAACCGCCCGTGGATGCAAGCCGCTGGGAACAAGTTGACCCGCCGGGTAGGTCTACGACGATAGCAAGTCAAGTAGCGCGTCTATGCTCGCAGCACGGTAATCGACTACCGATGGGTCACCGTCAGACTCGCTGGTCTCGATCCATACCGTCGTCATGCCGAGACGCTTCGCGGGCGTGAGATCCTTAGACAGGCTATCCCCAACGAACATCGCCTGCCCAGGCACCACACCGAGGCGCTCGCACAACGCCAAGAAAGGAGCCGGGTCGGGCTTAATCGGAAGCCCATCCTCAACGCACACCGACGCGTCGATCTGGTCCCAGTCGATGTCAAGGCAGCTGAACACCTTCCGCACCAGGATCTCCCTGAAGTTGGACAGCACACCAACCTTTATTCCGCGGCTTCGTAGAGCTAGCAGCACCGGCCCGACAGGAGGTGCGTCAACCAGAAAGCTCGACGGATCCAGCTCCGCCGCCGCGTCCTGAAAAGCCTCTCGGGGAACGCCCAGATCCTCGAGTGCACGGACCTTAGTCGGGTCCCCGAACCTTTCTTTGTTCTCCGCTCGCTGAGATCGCAGCAGCTCCTTGGCGTCGTCCACCGAGCAGCCACGGGACGTAGCGAGAGCGATATTTGCCTGATCCTCTATGAGGGCGTCGAACTCGGGAGACGAATAGAGAGTGCCGGCAACATCAAGGAGTATCGCGCGAACCTCTTCGAGAGAGCGAGATGGCATGAAGTCGGGCATACTACCAGTAGGTGCAGTTAGCTCCATTAGAACAACCTCGGCGTGGCGACATCGGATGGTCTGTCGCCGCGCAGGAGTTGTGAGAGATGCGACGGCCCACGGTACTGATCGTTCTCGATGGCGCGGCCGATCGTCCCGAGCCGGAGTTGGGAGACGAGACCCCTCTCAGTCTCGCGCGAACTCCCAATCTAGATGCCATCGCACGCCACGGGGATGGATGCATGGTCCAGATCCTTCCTAACGGCGGAGCTCCTCAGACTCATTCCGGCATGCTCAGCCTGCTCGGATACCCCGAGGCGGCGCAGCTAGCCAAGCGCGGATGTCTGGAGGGCTCAGTCGTCTTCGGGGAGATGCGGCCGGGGTGTCTGTACGCTCGAGGTAACCTGTCATCTCTGGTCGATGGTCGGATTCCTTCAAGGCGAGTGAATCGCGACATCTCGCAGCAGGAGGCGAATGCTGTTGTCGCAAGGCTCAACGATCGAATCCCTGAGAGCGTCGGGTTTGGGTGTCGGTTCGAGAGCTACTCAACCTATCGCCTAGTGGTCGAGATCGATCTCGGAATGTCGCGCGCGAGCGACGCGATCACGAGTACAGATCCCGGCTACGCATCAGATGAGTTCGCCACCCCGCCTACCCAGAGCGATTTCCCTCCGACCCCGTCGCGGCCGCTCATCGATTCTGCCGCTGCCCGCTTTTCGGCTGAATCGGTAAACAAGCTGACGGAGGCGTGCGCTTGCGTCCTTGGCGAAGATCCTCACAGCGAATCGCGGCGACGCGCGGGTCGCCTTCCAGTTAACTATATCCTGATGCGGGACTTCGGCGCTGCCCTGCCCGCGGTGGAGACCTTTCCCAAAAGGTGGGGGGTGTCTGCCAAGTACTTTCACGACCTTCCTGTGGAGTTGGGCGTCGCCAGATACCTCAGGATGGACGAGGAGGAGGCGGGCTGTACGAGCGTCACACCGGCGGCTTTTCGGGACGCTGGCGGGAGACTGATTCGCGACCTCGACATATACGAGTTCGTCTGCTTTCACGTAAAGGGACCGGATGAGCCTGGGCACAACGGTGACTGGCGAGGCAAGGTCAACGCGATCGAAACGGTGGATCAGAGCCTGTTCGCGCTCATCGCTGCAGAGCTGCAACGTCGCCCCGGGATGCGTCTCTGTGTGACTTCTGACCATGCCACATGCTGGAGTGTCGGTACGCATACGTCGGACCCCGTCCCTCTGATAGTTGCCGGCCAGCAAACCCGTCGCACGGGCTTCCGCCTCACCGAGCAGGAGTGTCGAGCCGGCGAACTGAATGTGAGCGGCGGGTGGTCGTTGATGCCGACGCTGTACCGGGGCGGCGCTGCCTAATGATTGGCAGACGGCACGGCTTCAAGTGCTGCGATCCCCGGAAGCTCGGCTCCCATCAGCCACGTCAGCATCGCTCCGCCCCCGGTACAGATGTGGATGGATGGGTGGTCATTGCCAAGGGCTGATGCGACCGCCGCGACTGTATCGCCGCCGCCGATCACTGCATGACCGGAGAACTGGCCGAGCGCTTTCGCGATGCCAAGTGTTCCCGCTTGGTACGCGGGCTCCTCGAAGTAGCCGGCTGGTCCGTTCCACACGACGAGATTCGAGGAACCGATCGCTCGTCTTAGGCTCTTGAGCGTGCCCGGTCCGATGTCGAGCGCTCGCCCCGTAGCCGGGACCGTCTCGGTCTCGAAATCGACCAGCGCATCGCTATCGCCGCAATTGACCACCGAGTCGGTCGGAAGCAGGAGCGGCTTTCCTAGCTCCTCTGCTTCGGCGAGCACGCTTTGGCAAGCTTGGATGTCGTCGGTCAGAGAAGCTCCGGGGGCGTCGATGCCGCGTGTATCGGCACTCAGGGTGACCCCTACCTCGACACCGCGCGCGAGCAGGAAGTAGTAGGCGAGCTTCCCGATGACGGCAACCCGGTCCACACTCTTCAGCAGATTCTTGACGACGAAAAGCTTCCCGTCTTTGCCGGATACCTTCGCGCCCCCGATGACCGCTAGGGTTGGTCGGAAGTCAGGATTGTGTAGGAGCTGCAGCTCGGCCAACTCGCGCTCAAGCAGCCGACCGGCACAACGCTCCGGGGCTGCGAGCGCGGCCGCGACCATCGAAGCATGGGGGCGGTGACAGTTGCCGAACGCATCATTGACGTACACATCCATACCTTGAACGAGCGCCTCGCCGAACTTGGTGTCGTTGCTGTTCTCTTCGGAGTGGTAACGGACGTTCTCGAGCAGAAGGACCTCGCCCTCGCGGAGCGCAGCAACCGCTTCATCCCGCGCTGCGCCGACGCAGTCGTCGACGAACCGCACATCCGTCTCCAGAACGCTATTAAGCGGCTCGATTAGCTGCCGCAGCGACTTTGACGGATCGTGCTTGCCCCAGGGCCTACCCATGTGCGAGCAGATCACAATGCGACATCCTGTGTTGCGCAGCGTGTCGAACGTCGGGCGGGAAGCCTCGATCCGTGTGTAGTCCGCAACGCCGTGATCGCTCATTGCTACGTTGAGCTCGCAACGCAAGAACACCCGGTCCCCCGCTAGGTCAACATCGTCCAGGGTCTTCATCGTCATCCTATTCGCCTACTTCAAAGTCTTCAGACTTTAGATCAACCCGTGACGTGAGTCTCACAGACGGATCTCCCTCTCGGAGACCCGCTTCAATATCAGTCTTCATCCCGATGAGCTGATCGCCTGTCAAGCCGCTCTCGGACTGAAGCTCGTCAAAGCTGACCCAATTCCGGGTGGACAAGCGCGCCACCGCGGCGTCGATCGCTCTGCTGTCGGTCATCTCTATGCTCGATTCCGTCTTTCGTATCTAATCTATGGGCGTGTGTATCGGCTGCCGGCTGCAGGAGGCTAAGCGCATTGATCTGCGACCGTACAGTGTACCGTTGTCCCGTGATTTCCGCAGCCCGGAGCGAACATTCGGGCGAGGATCGGCCGGCAAAGCTCTGCCGCGCCCAGGCCGGAGCGGGTCGTGCCCGGCTGAGGGCTGGTCGAGGCGCTGCGGCACGTTGAGAGCTCGCACGCGAATATGGACCGCTGAGTGGTGGTCACCGTCTTGCCTGCGCGGCGACAGCGCTCAGTGCGAGATTGGATTGTGGGCGCGCAAGCGGGAGGTCAGAGTCCGCACGATCACAATCCCCTCGAAAAAACGGCGAAGCGCGCAGTACCGCGCGTCTGTGCGGGCGTATGGTCGCGAGCGTGCTGGTTCCGTGTGTCTTGTGTATGGCGAAAAGCAACGAGGATGTGCACGGGTCGCTCGCAACGCAGCTCGATGATTGCCGTCGGGGGTCGCGGATGCCGGGGACAGGGAGATCGTTTCGATGGAACCCAGCTCTAGCCGCAGTCGGGCTCACGCCGGCGCCGCCTGGCCGTCACACCTTCAAGATCAAAGGGGAAGTACACGCGAGCGACGGATATGACGCACCCGCAGGCGACCCGACCCGAGTCCACACGCCACGCGTCGTAGATCCAGGCTTGCCAAGGGCTGACTGACGCTCGGGGTCCCGGTAGCCGCCGCCGCGGCGAGCGACATTTCTGTCGCCGCAACCAATGTTATTGGGCTCGTGGCGTGTAGCCTGGATTAAGGTTTATGGGCGCTGTTGATTTGACTGTCTCGCGTGGTTTGCCGGCGCGGTCGCGGCGGAGGGGTGCGGTGCAGCGTTTGCGGGCGCCGTGGCGCATGGTCCTCGGTGGAGGTGGAGGTGGCGCTGGCGTTGCAGGCGCAGCGCCCTGAGCTGTTGCGGGCTGTCCGTGCACGCACCGATGCAGGCACTTCCAGAGGTGGGCGAAACTTGTCGGCGCGCAAACCACGCGCTGGTGGCGGCGCCGGCGATCCGGGTTGTGTAAGGCAGCGGCACTATGTCGATTTGCGAGCGCTCCTGCTGGGCGATTCGCTCCGTGTGCATCGGGAGGCCACAACTCTTGAGCCTTCCGGGTGCTAGCTGTCGATCGGTCGCACGAGTAAGCCGTGCGGGGCTGGGACGCGGCCCAGCCCCGCCGGCTCATCTGACTAGCAGTCGCTTGGAGGCGGGAATTCCCGTTCGACGGTGGAGCCTTCGAGATCTGAGGCCAACACTTGAAGCGAGACGACCTGTCCGCCGCCGAGCGTACACGGGATGGTCGTGGAAACCGCCCAGGTGCCATTGGCTTCCTGGGGCCCATACTGGCCCGTGGCGTCGCCGTTGCTGTAGGTGGCTCCACAGCGCGACTCCAGGGTTAGGGTCGGGGTGCTCGGCTCCAGCCCGAAGCCCGTGCAGGTCTCTTTGAAGGAGCCTTCGACTGGGGGTTCTGCGACCGCGTCTACGCCCCCAAGCTGGCCGCCCCTGCGGACATAGCGCACGCACGCCCTTGTGTTCTGGAACGCGCTGCCGTCCTGCGCAAACAGCGCACCCGGATAACGTCTGCAGAGCTTGACGTTTTCCCTGCTTCCGTGAGCGGCCCACCCTGGGCTCGCGGCGAGCGCGCTCGATGCGAGGATGCCGACGCAAACGATTGCCGCGCGAGCACCGATCCTTCCGATAGACATGAGACTCCTTTTCGCTGGGGTCCAGTTGCGGCGCAACGCCTCCTCCACATCGACCAACTCTCGGAACCATTTCGCCCTGTTGTGGGCTAACCATACTCCCTGAGTATCGAAAGCTGGAGATCATCTGGCCACTCTGGCAGACGCATTCTGTCCTCCGTCGCGTCGCAAATCCGCGTAAGCCGGCTGGATCCGAACCCGTCGCCTAACCTGACGGCGTGGCCAGTAGCGCCTGGATCAGCCGACAGACACAACCCTCCCGCTCCCGAAACGCCGAAGCCCCGGCCTCCCTACCGGGGGCGTTTCGACTGTCTTCTAGATGGTGGAGCCAACCGAAGTCAACGCGAACCGCTTTGCGCTCGTAGCTGACAAGCCAATATCGCTCGTGGGGTCGATGCTGAACTGAGCGAGAGCACCCAGGGTCGCAGCGGCGGCGGCGTTACGCTGCGGCTCGTCGAACCGCAGCAAGAACACGCGCATCGGCCCGCGATCCGAATCTGGAACGCTGACCTCTGGCATCCATCGCAAGATCGAGCGCCGTAATCGGAGCATCGGCGTCTGGGTCGATAGCACCAGTCGGTTCCGTTGGACCACGGCCCGTTCTGCTGCGCGATGTCCCGGCCTTCGCCTCGATGAGCTGGCCGCGCGTTTCGTTATAGAGGTCGCTATACAGCGGGCCGCTTGCGCCGGAGACGGTGATCTTGTGGCGGCAGACTGAGTCGCCTTGCCTAGTCAGATGCGCGACGAAGTCCTCCACGAGTTTGCTCGCTTCACGGGAGGTCAAGGGAAAAGTGCTACGCGCCTGAGCTTCCTTCACTTGGGTAACGAACGGAAAGTTGGCCTATGCCCACGATGCGCTTGCTCAACTCGGTCCAGAATTCGCCAAAAGAGCTAGCTCCTTCCAGGAGTTCGTCAAAGGTAGAACCTCTAGGTAGTGCGTACAGGGCGAATGAGAACCGCTGACCCGGACGTGGTGGCGGGCAGATCGGAGCTCCGTGTTTCGACAACACGTAAGCTCCCTTCGGCAAGGATCCTTTGAGGTGATTGACGGAAGGTGATATCCCGACTATTGTGTACGCATCTTGTGTCGAGTAGGCACGTTGCCGCTGGCTCACTATTTCAGGGGGACTCAGAGCGTATACCGCGATCACTATTTCGCTCGTGGTCGACGGCAGATCCTTCCACGAGATCGGCAACCATGTTGGATCGCCCCGGCAAACCACTGACTTCGAAAGCGTTTCTTTTTTCACTACGACATCGGGCGAAATCGATACGGTGGCAGGGACCGCAAGTTCGTGGGCGTCAGTCGAAGCCGGTTTCTCGTTAGCTGACCGTTTATTCGCCGAACTCCCTCCACCGCAGCCGGCGAGGTTGCAAGCCAGCAAGCAGAAAGCGATCAGCGCCCAGGGCCGTGTGTCAGAGCGATTCGATATTGACTTCATTGCTTGCTCCACCGAATACCTTTACGACGAATTTGCCGTGAAGTTTCGACTGGTATGGTTCAAGCTTGACGCCGACTGTGCACGGTGCTCCTTTGTTTGTGCATTTATCATTGACTCTGAACCAAGGCGAGGTGGATTCCAGTTGTTCTATGATCGCCCCTTTTTCTGAGTCGGTTATGGTGTAGACGTGTTCGGCTGCGCCGCCTTTTCCCACACGGTACTTCCGGAGATACCGATGCAGACACCGCAGGTGCCTGTGCCGTCACAGGCACTCAAGCCGAGTGCGATTGTGCTGACGCCGATGAGAACGGCCAGTTGGAACTTCCGTCCTCGGATTGATCGTAATAGTAGCTGCATTTTCTTTCTCCTTGAGCATGGGCTCGTTCTGCCTGCGTCACCTAGCAACTAGGACCCCGAACTCGCGATGGCAGCGCACGCTCAAGCCGCCCGCGACTGCGAGTCTTTCTCCGTAAAGAGCGCTAGCCAGCGTGGCTCCGGGCCGATACGCTTCGCGGTGCATGCCCGAGCTTGCGAGTCGTTATCTTCTCGTTCGCCCCCCTCGTGCTGCCTAGTCGTTGACCGATACGACGCAAACCTTTAGCTTTGGTCGAGTTACGAGACTACGACCGCAAGCGAAAGAATTCAAAGGAAGATGTGGCAAAGTTACAGCCGGGGCGAAAGCTGCTGCAAATGCTGATGCTCCAGATTGCTTGATAAGCCTCACGTGTGCTGTACTGTTTCCTACTCGGCCTGTAAGGGGACGGGATCGCCATACAGAGAAGACACTGTGCCCGACGAGCGTCGGGTGTTTGGCGACCTTGAGCGACCGTTTCGAGCAAATAGCGCCTGGCCCCAGTCTCGAAGAGACGCGCTGCACCGAGCGCCCTTAGGCCCCAGCCCTCAGCGAGCGAGGGCCGGTAGACCGTGGGTGGACGCTATCTCTCGTGGTCGATACAGACGTAGGCTGCCAATCCTCACGACCGCGAGATCGCCGCGCACGTAGCGGTCGAAGCTCTCATCGGAGATCCCCAAGGCTTGCGCTGCCTCCTGACGGCGAAGCGCAAGACGGACGTTCGTCGACGCGCGGGCGGTGGCTCTGTGCGCAGGCGCCCTCTTCACGAGCTGCGTTCAGGCGCTGGCATTTGCCTCGGGCGTGCGTCTCATCGGAGTACGTGCTGCCTGGATTCGCACTCGATCGGATCGCCCTCCAGACGTCGCAGGCCCTTCGCGTAACCACTGGCGAAGATCGCGCGCTGTTCAGCCGTCAGCGTCAGCCCGACGCGCGCCAGTTCGGCGAGCCCTTGTTGTGCCGCGAGGGCGAGTTGTTCACCCATCCGCCCCGTGATCTGCGCCTGCCTGTCAGCAACACCCGCGTCGTTGGCCAGCTTCGTGATCCGCGCGAGGTCCGTCAGCGCCAGGCGGTAGCCGTCGATCTGCGTGGGCGTCGGGTCGTGGTCGGCCTGGATCGCGTTCCACAACTCCACGCGCCAGTATTCAACGACGCCGTTGGCTAGCTCTACCGCCTTCACCACAGCGTCAAGCGGGTCGATCTCAGCGGCCGCTCCGAGCTGGCCGATGACGAACTCCATCGCCTCGGCGCGTGCGTGGTGGCGGACCACGTTGCGCGCGTTGCCTAGGTGTTTTCGACAGGGACCTCTGCCAACGTGCGGTGTCCCCCAGCCTGCCGGCAGGTGGCATCGACCGCCGCGGCGCTTGCGAGCATTGCAATATGCGCCTTTGGCTTGGGCGGTGCTCATGGCTTGGAGCGTAGCGGCGACGTGTGCGGGCTGGCTCGTCGTCCCCCACTAATCCGGCTGTGCCCCCGAAATGGCCTCCGGGTCAACGGTGTCAAGCAGCTCGGCACTTAGGAGGTTGGCGACAAACTGCTCGAGGGTTGCGACCTTGCCGTCTACGGAAGGTCGCGGGCTGTGGCCGTGGGCGAGCCCACTTCGGATCGCATAGCAGTCGTTGAAGAACTGCATGGGGGTCCGGCCGTTGTAGCGCCTTTCGCCAAGCGTGGAGGCGAGGCGTCTCCCGGCCTGGCTGATCGACTCCTCCCTCAGCGAATCGAGTGCGCCGACGATGGAGCTGCGCTCCGTCTCGGGGAGGTCGGCAGATTGCGTGAGGGAGACGAGGTTGTCGATATGCGCCTGCGTGGCCTCTGATCGAGGCTCGGCCTCAAGCATTGTCTCCAGGGCCATCATGAGCATCATGAACCTGGAGTCCTCGGACGGCTGCCAAAACGAGGCGCTGAACAGGTCGTATGCCAACGCATGGTGGTCGGGCACCTGTAGGTCGAGCTTTGCGGCGGTGTCAATTGCTGCCAGGACTGCCGACTTGGTCCGGCCGACTGTGAGCTCCAATGGGCCGACCCGAGCAAACAACGGCCACGGGTCTTCCAGGAACACGGTCGCGTGGTCGTCGTTGAGGACTCGACGGCCGCGTGCGGCCTCCGCCGCTTCTAGGCCATACTCGGTGAAGCCCCCTGCCGGCGCTCGATCCCCGAAGTCAGCCGGGAAGTTGACCCGCGCGAAGCCTCGTTCCACGTAGCCGCGCCACCGTTTCGCTGCGGCCCAAGCGTCATCCTCATCGGAATAGCCCCTACCTATGATCGCTATGTGCTCCGCTCGGTCGAGTCCCTCACTTGAATCCAATCGAACGTCCTCGTCATCCGACAGCCGAACTTGGTTCTCCGACCAGTTGAGTTTCGCTCTACTAGGCCGCCGGAAGCGGAGCCGGAAGGCATAAAGCCCCTTGCTGCCATCGCTCTCACCGGCTGACGCCTCGGGAGCCGGCTTCCTTCTGCGGTGGAACGGTGATTTGTAACGCCTCACCGTCTCAGCGCCCGCGGTCGGCGATGAGTTCGTCCACCGAGCTCACGACGAGGTCCTCGCCGTCGATCAGGACCACGAAGACGCCCCCACCGTCGAAGTCGCGTGTGCAGAACCGTAGCGACATGGTTGATCCAGTGTACGTGTGTCCCACAAGGCATTCTGCCCGCTGCTGTGTTCACCCCGGCTACCGTCGGCAGCGCGAGCAAGACGAGATCGGCGAGGACGAGAGCGCCAGTCTCATCGACGTTCCGCTTCACGCTCTTCGACCCAATGCCGCGCAGGTTCGCCGCATTCGACTTCGGTATCGACGGTCCAGCTTCCGTTGTTCCGTGCCGCCTCTTCACAGACCGCGGTGAGTTCGCTTTCGGTGGTGAGTCCGACCCTGCCCCCTTCGGCCGCCAACTTTTGTCGCCGCACTTCCCCTTCGTGTTCGACGCGCTCGAATAGCGCGGCATCGGGTGCTCCGTCACGAGCCTTGCGGGCCGCGTCTTTGGCTTCGTGAACGGCCAGCTTCGCCCTGCGCTTGCCTTCGGGCGACGCCGCGTAGGCTTCGTTCACACGCTTTTCTTCTGCTGCGTCGTGCGCGAAGATCGCGCGGCGCCTCGCTAGGCACGCAGGCGTGAGCGGTTTGTCGCTGAGGTGCCCGGTTTTGCCTTCAGCGGCTTCGCGCTCCTCACAGGCTCGTTCGAGTGCCTCCTTGTGCGACTTGGTGGCCACGCCGGTCGTCAATGGCCCCGTACCTGGCTGTGTGCTCGTGACAGCTACCTGGGAGGTGCTCGTGACCGTCACGGTGCTCGCAGCGCACCCAGCGACTACAAGAGGAATCACGGCCGCGAGGGTCGCGGTCGTCGGTCGTCTCATCGCAGTTGTACCGCGGATCGTCACACGCACCCTCGTTGTGCGGGCGCGGCAGTCTTGACCGTGTAGTAGAGGTGGTAGCAGCGGTAGATCGTGCGACCGCGGAGCCGGCCCGGACTCCAGAGCGCGATGCGTGCAGGGACCAGCGCGACCGTACCCTGCGCGCAGTTGGGGATGCAGTCGTTGACATGGCTGGTGCCATCGGAACGCGCGACGCCGGTTCCCCAGCCGCGCCAGCTCAGTCCGGTGACGTTCCAGTTGCCGTCGGCTGCGAAGACAATCTCTGCGGGGCGCACGCGCGGTTCCCGCAGTACGGCGGCTAGGCGGAAGAAGTAGATCGGGCTCGCCGCGCGTTCTTGAGATCCGAACGCCACGATTGGTACCGCGAGCAGTGCCAGCACCAAGGTCGCGGTCGAAATCGCTACGAGCCCGCGACTGCGCATGGGTCCATCCTGACAGATGCCCTATTGAGCTATCGGTCAGGTCCATGAAGGGTGCCGGGCCATGCCCGAGCACGACGCAGACGACCCGCGCTCGAAGTTCGGCGCCAACCTCCGGGCAGCACGCGAACGGGCCGGGCTCACGCAAGAAGCGCTCGGGCTTCGAGCGAGCTTCCACCCGACGGAGGTAAATCGCATCGAGCGAGGCCGACGCAACCCAGGCCTGCTGACGATCATCAAGCTCGCCAGAGCGCTCGATGTGCCAGCCGCGGAGCTGGTGGCTGGTTTGTAGCCTTCGCCGGCTGCGCGCCCCCTTGTCGCGGGTCGGAGGACGCGCCGCTGCCGGCGGAGATGGGCGCGGGCATCCACGTCGGCCGGCGGGCGTATCGTCGTCGTCGTGCTGGCATGGCAGCGAATCCGAGTCTTGCGAGCGCAGCCGCCGGGGCTCGTTGAGGGCGAGCGCGTGGCGGTGTTCGTCGCTGCGCTTGAGCAGGCCGAGCAGCTAGTGCACGCCGCCGCCGATGTCGGGGCCGCTGCTCGGCCGCTGCCTCTGTTCTATGCGGTCAGCCAGGCTGGCCGAGCAATCGCCGCCGCGCGCCTCGACGACCCGTGGCGCCTGTCTGGGCATGGGTTGAAAGCACCGGCGGCAGCGGACCCGTCAGCTGGCCTGCTCCGTCGCGTCGTCAAGCCCGATGGGGGGCAAGCATCCGAGACGCGACGACAATCCTTCGCCGGTGTCGCCGAGGCCATCGGCTCAGACCGGCTCAGCTCGGCATTGGAGTTGGGGGCCGTGTGGGCTGCCATACCCGAGCTTATGGCGCCATTGCCGCAACCCCCGCTCGAAGATGAGACGTGGAGGCGACCCCTGCGCGTCTTTCGCCCCATGTTCGACCCCGCCCACCAGATGCTCGCCGACATGCGACCGCTTGAGCTGCTGATCGACGGCCTGCCGCCCGACGCCGATCTGACGATGCTCCTCCAATGCCTCGCCGACTATCCAACGGCAGTGGGTGCCTACATGTGGCACACCCAAGGTATGCGCGATGACGTACTCGTGACCCAGATGAGCCCTGTGGGATTCCTCCCGGTGTTCTGCGTGCCTGATGTCCCGACGGACGTCCGCGTTCGCGCGCAACACCTGAACACCATTGCCCCCGACTACCGCGGGCTCGGCACGCGCCTCCTACTCCCGCGCGCTGGGGGGGAGGATGCGCTTTCGCCGCTGATGTTGTGGTGGGTGCTCTTGTTCGGCCTGTCCAACATCGCCCGCTACGACCCGGAGCTGTGGGTCGGCGCACTAGATGTCAACAACTCACAGCTTGCAGTCCCGATCGAGGCCGCGCTCGACATAGCGCTCGAAGCCCTGCCCGAGCTCATCCTGGACGCGCTCATCGACGTCACTTGAGCGCCCGCCGACGTCTGCAGCTGTGATGACGCCCAGAGCTAGAATACGTCGCGGCGTGCGCGCCTGACTGTGTACCGACGAGCACGACCATCGGGCGCTCGCGTTGATGTCCTCGGGCTCGACTACGTTCTCGCCCATGGCCTATAGCGGAATCGGCAAGAACCCAAACGAAATCCTCCGCGACTTGGAGACAGGGCTGATCGCGCGCGACCTCAAAGGCTCCACGCCCGAGTACGTCCAGGCCGCCCTGGCGACATCAGTCGCCAACGCGCAAGAGCGGTGGGCGAAGGTGTCAGCTGTCGCAGCGTGTGTGAGCACACTTGTTGCGATCGCGGCGGTCCTAGTCGCCGTGCTCCACTAACCGGGGAGATTCGCGCCCGGTATAGAGACGTTGATTCCCGTCACAGTCTTCTTCGGGTGGTCGGAATGTTGGCGGCTTTCCGAGGCGAGGTGGTTCGCGTATTCGGCGCCACCGATCGCCAATACGCATGCCACTGCTAGGACGAGTACAAAAGTCAAGCCCCGTTGTTTCTCTTTCGCGTCCCGCTCGCGTCCCGCGTATCTAGCTTCAAGCGGAGTCGGCCGAAACTCGAACCCTCTTTTCTTCGCGTGGTACTCCAACAGCCTCTCGAAGGTGTACGTGACACGTTCTACTGCCCACGCGAGGAACGCTAGAACCTCGCGCATCATGTCGACCATGGGGTCGCCAGCTACGAGTAGCGCCATCAGGCCCATGCCTGACAGATCAATGACTCCCCCCGGTGTGTGTGTCTCGGCTTCGAGGGCGAACCGCAGAAAGTTCACCAAGAGCGGTCCGCCAATCGATCGCCGCTACGCGACGAGGTTGACGCAGATCGCCGCAAAGATAATGAGCGACCCGAGCAGCCCCAGAAGCGAAACGTTGGGGCCAAACAGACGCTGGAGGCTACCCCGCCGGTATGCCGCAAAGCTTCCAAAGAACAGCGTGGCCAGAGCGAGAAAGCCAATGGCGAGACCTGCCGCTGCCGACACGACACGCGCGGCCGCCAGGATCGCAGCAAGGAAAGCCAGGCCGACGCTCGCAGCCTGCACGAAGCGGGGCCACTCGTCTAGGGCACGGGAGACATCGACAACCCCCGCCCCGGTGGATGTGTCCGCCGTCACCGCCGTTGACTCACGCCTACGGAATTCGATGAGCTCGAAGGAGCCGAGCGCTCTGTTGGCCCCCGTTTGGTAAGCGTGCGCCATCAATCGATAGCGAAGCCCGGGAGACGTTATTAGCCGCTCGGTCGCGGGCGGCTGCTTGCGCTCGATTGTCCAGGCATGTGCGCCCAGACCCGTGCTCAGCTCATCAACGGGCGGCATGGTGTTGTCTCCTAGTCGTCATCTGCGTTCCATGAGGGCAGGCTAGCCTGCGCGAGGAAGTCTCGCATCTTGTCGGTCTTGCTGATGCCGCGTTTTATCGCGGACTCCAAGGTCTCTAGGTCATCTCGGTCGAGGGCAACGTGAAACGAGCGCACGTCGCCTCCCGGGCCATAGTAGTCGAGCTTCAACGTGTCGACGATCACTGCCGCCACGGGCGTCGCTTCGTCGTCCCCCCCGTCGCCCTTAAAGACTGGGCGGACGTCGGTCAAGACTCGCGCGGTCAGAAAGACGTGCTCGTACTCGGTCGTAAGGTCCCAGGCCTTAGCTGACAGCCGCACGCAAGGGATGCTGAGAAGCCGCTCAAGTCCGGACGCGAACCGCTCACGTTCGGCCTCGCCGAGGTCGCCCAAGTCGCGACTGCCCCCGACAGCGCCAGCCACGGCTGCAGTCGGCACGTCTTCAGCCTGCGCGACTAGCGTGAGCAGGCCGATCGTAAATCCCGTCGAGTCCTCCAAGGATGGCGCAGCTGCCCGTACTCGTTCCTCCATCATCTTCGGGCTGAGGATGCCTTCGGACTGGTCGAGCGAGTCAACTATCGCATCGATCTCGCGCTCGTCGAGGAGCGCAAACCCCCTCATGCCCTCCCTGGCGGGCTCCGGAACGTCGACGGCGCGAAGGCTAGCCATGCCGGGAGGTCAGCACGGACGCACCGAACTGGGACAGAAGCGTGAGCGTTACAAGCGAGCACTCATGCGTCGAGCACCTGCATGCCCTGCTCGCATGTGCAAGCTTCTCCACGCTGCGCAACTGTATAGCCAACGCGGCGGACGTGCTTCCTCCGGCCTGCCGGATGGCTCGGGCTGCGGGTGTGGTGACAGACCGGCCCCCCTTGAGGGGAGCGCGGCCGTCGAGCGGAGCTGCTGCCGTCTTGGATGGGAGCGGTTCGTGTTCGACATCAGGGACTCAGACCAGCCTCGGTCGTGCTTTACCTGGCGCGGCGCTTTAGCTGCCGCTTCGTCCCTACCGGCCTCGCCTTGCGGCAACACGGACGGATCAAAATCGAGGAGTGCCGAAACCCTCCCGCGCACGCTGCCCGCGCGCTTTGGCTCACTTGCCCTGGGCCTGGTCGATGGCCCGCTTCGCCGCCCTCGGCGAATACGATGGCGAAGTCATCCACGCTGGGACCGACCTCGGCGGCGGCGAGACGTAGGCTTCGGCTCGTGTCTCACCGCCGCTTCTGCGTTCGGTGAGAGGTCAAGCCAGCGGCACCACCGCCCGCGCTCGGCGCCGCTGCCCGCCGGCGACACGCGAGGCGTCGTGGGCGAGACGGATCGGTGCGTGCGCCTCGGAAGGCTTCCAAAACGTTTCCATCCGCCACTCGCGGCAAGCTCCGGCGTGTGACCTGCCGTGTCGAATCCCGCTTGATTGCAGGGATTCCGCGAGTGGAGCCAACCGGGATCGAACCGGTGACCTCCTGCTTGCAAAGCAGGCGCTCTCCCAGCTGAGCTATGGCCCCAGGTGCCTCAATATACGGCGCGGCGCTGCGTTTCTCCCCTTCAAGCGACCTTCGTGGGCACTACTCGAACGACAGCCGCTCCTGGCCCGGGATCGGTTCGGGTGGAGGATCGCGCTCTCGGTCGCCCGGAAGCTCCCACTCGAGCAAGTCGTCCTCGGACGGCTCGTCGCCGTGTCCAGCGAGGGCCGGCCCATCGACGAGCGGCGGCTCCGGCGCCCCGGGATCGGCGGCGTCGGGGTCATCCTCCATCACCGCCTGCATGTCCAGCTCAGCCGTCTCCTGGCCGCCGGCCGCCATCTCGGCGACGCGGTCCTCCGGCCTGTCCTGGGCCGACGCCGGCACCGACGTCGCCAGCGCCGCGTCGAGAGCGGAGGTCTCGATGTCGGTCGGCGTTTCGTCAGCCGCGTGCGCGGCTTCGTCGGCCGGCTCGTCGGCCAGCCCAGGCGCCAGCGCCTCACGCTCCTCACGGGCAATCGCACTCGGGTCGCCGCCCCTGCGGCGCTTGAGCTCCAAGTGTTCGCGTATGGCTTCGTCGAGCAATCCCATCGCGCTCTGAAACCATACTGCCCCGCCGCTCCTCATTCATGCGACTACACTTTCTCAGCCGTCTGCGCCGCGCTCGGCGGGCGCGCACGGGGCTATAGCTCAGTTGGGAGAGCGCCTGGATCGCACCCAGGAGGTCGGGGGTTCGAGTCCCCCTAGCTCCATCGCCCAGAAGCCCCGCACATGCGGGGCTTCTGCCGTCTACGGAGCCGACTTGAACGGCGCTTGAGCGCCGTCAGGTCAGACCTTCCGGATAGTGGTGCGGCGCGCTCACGTCCTATGGCTCCGGACGACCTCGTAGGTGAGGAAGGCGAGGCCGTTGCCGACGGTCTTGCTGGCGGCCAGGCGCATGGGCTTCGGCTCGGTGGTCTCGCCGAAGAGGCGCTCGCCGGCCCCGAGCACGACCGGGAAGATCGTCAACCGCAGCTCGTCGACCATGTCCTGCTCGATCAGCATGCGCCCGAGCTGATAGCTGGCGTAGACGACCATCTCGCCGTCCAGCTCCCGCTTCAGCTTCGCGACCTCCTCGACCACGTCGCCTTTGAGGACCGTCGAGTTGTTCCACGCTGGATCCAGGAGTGTGGAGGACACGACGTACTTGGGGAGGCTGTTCAGCCTGTCCGCCCACTCGCCACTCCGGGATGTCCATCGTGCCGCGAACCACTCGTCGCTGCGCCGACCCAACAGCAGGGCGTCAGCGCGCAACGCCTCACCGAGGGAGACCTTGCCCCACTCCTCGAGGTCCTTGCCCCCAAACTCGCCGAACCACCCACCCAGCCTGAAGCCTTCCTGACCGTCGGGGTCCTCGACGACTCCGTCGAGCGAGACGTTCGTGCTGATCACGATCTTTCCCATTTCTGTCTTCCTTTCGCTGGACTGTTTGTTGCTGCGTTGGTTGAGGCGTCAGGCGCGACGAAAATTGACCGACGAGTTTTCAGCGGCTGCGACGTCATTACTCGTGATGCGGAGAAATGGGAGAGCTGGTGCGAGGATGCGAGCGTGATCGAGCGGACCCTCGCCCGCGCGCGCGCCGGCGACGAGCACGCGTTCAGCGAGCTGACCGACCCCTACCAGCGTGAGCTGCGCCTGCACATCTACCGGATCGTCGGCTCCTCGCAGGACGCCGAGGACCTGCTGCAGGAGACGCTGCTCGCCGCTTGGCGCGGGCTCGAGCAGTTCGAGGGACGTGCATCGGTCCGTGCCTGGCTGTACCGGATCGCCACCAACCGCTCGCTGGATGCTCTGCGCGCGAGCCGTCGCCGTGCGGAGGATCAGCGGATGACCCAGATGCCCGAGCCCACGAGCTGGAGCGAGCCGCTCTGGCTCGAGCCCTATCCCGACGTTCTCCTCGAGGGGATCCCTGACGAGGCTCCCGGGCCCGCGGCACGCTATGAGACCAAGGAGGCGGTCGCGTTGGCGTTCATCGCGGGCCTTCAGCATCTGCCGCCGCAACAGCGCGCGGCGCTAGTCCTGCGCGACGTACTCGGCTACCGGGCAGGAGAGGTCGCCGAGATGCTCGACACCAGCGACGCGTCTATCAACAGCCTGCTGCGCCGCGCGCGTGCAGCGTTCGAGTCCCGCCTCCCGGCCACGGGGCGCGAGCGAGCGCCGCTGCCGAACTCCAAGCTCGAGCGTGACGTCGTCGGCCGATTCGCCGAAACCGTGGAGAGCGGCGACATCGACGGAATCCTCGCGCTCTTGACCGAAGACGCATGGCTCACGATGCCGCCGCTCCCGCACGCCTACCAGGGGCGCAGCGCGATCGGCGGGTTCCTGCGCGTCGCCGAGGAGCGCCGCGGCGCGCCGATGCGGCTGGTGGCCACACGCGCCAACGCACAGCCCGCGTTTGGCTGCTACCTGTCGCTGCCCGAGCTCGAGGTCGCGCGCGCGTTCGCGCTGCTCGTGCTGACGCTCACCGGCGAGCAGATCTCGGCGATCACGTGGTTCGCCGACAGCAGCGTGTTCGCGCGCTTCGGCCTGCCGCGGACGCTGCGATCGACGTCCTGAGCTGAACGGTATCGGTGGCCGCGCGATGGCCAGGGCGGCCGCAGCCCGGTTGGCCGGACACCCCAGCCGTGCCGGGCGCGGGCGCGGCTCGCGATTAGGGTTCGAGCTGTGACCTCTACGTTGCTGGCCACCGCGCACGAAGCACATGCGCTTGCGCACGCTCTCGGCCTTCCGGGACGCTTCGTCGAGCGCGTGCGCGAGCGGCTCGGCCGCGCATACATCCCGGCGATCGTAATCGTCGAGTCCGTCGTCGGTGCCGCCTTCTACGCGCTCTCCTCGGTTCTCGAGCAGCGCGCAGCCAGTGAAGAGCCGCCCGAGAACTCGCTGCGGCTCAACCTGCTGCTCGTCCTGGCGCAACGGCGTATCTGGCTGCTGGGCATGGCGGCCGGTGCTGCCGGCTACGCGATGCAGTTCATCGCCCTGCGCAAAGGCTCACTCGCGCTCGTGCAGCCGATCTTCGTCACCGGTCTCGTGATGGCGCTCGCCGGTAGCGCGGCCGCTCAACATCGCAGGCTCTCGCGACGCGAATGGCTGGCGAACGCCCAGATCCTCGGCGGCATCGCGTTGTACATCGCCGCCGCCCAGCCTGGGCCAGGCCATCCGCGTGGCTCGACATTGGGGTGGGTTCTCCTCGCCGCCATCTCGACAGCGGCGGTGGTGGCGCTGATCGCTCTCAGCCACGGCTCGCCCCAGCGGCGCTCGCTCGCGCTCGGTACCGCCACCGGCATCGTCTTCGGCGTGACCTCGGCGATCACCGAGCGAACCAGCCACCGGCTCGGCGTCTCACTTGGGCAGGCGCTGGACGACTGGTCGCCCTACGTGTTGATCGCCGTGAGCATCGGTGGCCTCGTGCTCAACCAGAGCGCGTTCCAGGCCGGCGATTTGAAATGGTCGCTCCCCGCGATCACCGTGCTCGAGCCGCTCGTGGCGATCCTCATCGGCCAGACGCTGTTTCACGAGCACGTGGAGACCGGCGCCCTGCACGTGACCGGCCAAATCCTGGGACTCGCGTCGATGGTCGTCGGCGTGCTGATCCTCGCGACCAGCCCCGCGCTCAGCCACCTCGCACCCGCGAGAGACGGCCCCCAGCCGGCCGGTCTCTAGATCGACGGCGTCCAGCTCAGGTTCTGCCGGTCGTGCTTTGGGACTCTCTGCGCGTCGCCTTCTCCGCATACAGGGCGAGGTCCGCTTCGCGGATCAGGTCGCGCGGGCTGGTGTGCACGCCCGTCGCCGAGCCGGCGCTCAGCGGCACCCCGCGCGATAGCCCGACATCGCCCAACTCGACGTTACCGGCGGCCTCACGGATGCGGATCACAGCGGCGTGTGCGCCGCTCTGGTCGGTGGCGGGCAGCGCGACCAGGAACTCATCGCCGCCCCAGCGACCGTACAGATCCTCTGCGCGAAGCACCTCGCGCATGCAGTCGGCGACTGCACAGAGCACCTGGTCGCCGGCTTCGTGCCCGAAGCGGTCGTTGGTGTCCTTGAAACGGTCGAGGTCGATCATCAGTACAGAGACAGGTTCGTCGCGGCGACGAGCATGCGCGGTGGCGCGCGTCAGCTGCTCGCTCAACGCGCGCCGGTTTGGCAGCCCTGTCAGGGTGTCCGTGCGGGCGGTTCTGGCTGCCTCGACGGACAGGATCGCCAGTCGCGCGCGATCAGCCTGCGAGCGGGCGAAGAGCGCGATCAGCATCATCCCGAGAACCCCGACCAGAGCGAACACCAGCCACGGAAGCAGGCTTGTCCAGCCGCCGATCGACGAGTACAGGCGGCTGTTGGGAACGGCAACCAGGAGCCGCCACGGTGTGCCCGGTACCGCGGCAACCGTGAACCTGCTCGGCGTCGGTGCGCCTTTCACGGGTCCTCCGGATGAGCTGCGCAGGTTGCGAGCGAGCGTTGGATCGACGGCGGCGAGCGTCACGGCGGGGGTGCGTGGGCTCGCGGCGATCAGATGCTCGCTCGCGTCGATCAGGAACACCTCGTGCTGGGCGTAGGTAATGGTGTGCTCGACCAGAGCCTCGAGGGCGGTGCCGGACGTCGGGTAGGCGGCGCTGAACACGCGCCTGCCTTCGGGCGTCGAGAACGGCACCGCGACTGCCGTGACGGGGGTGCCCTTGACCGCTGAGGGAACGACGTCGGACACAGCGACAGCACCTCGCTCCGCGGCAGCGAGGTGCGCGTAGCGTGAAGCGATCGGCTGACCCAGCAGCGAAGGCTTCGCGGGAGCGACATCGAGCAACCTGCCCTTGGCGTCCAGCAACACCGCGTCCTGGCTTGCGAACGCGCCGACGACGATCGCAAAGCGCTGCTTCGACACGTGCCGGCCGGCGAGGAACTCGGCCGCGTCCTGGCGCTCGCGGAGCGCCTGCTGGCTCAGGTACGTGGAAACGACGGTCGCCGAGCTAGCCGCACGCATCGCAAAGTTGGTGTTCATGCGTGCCTTCGACTGCTGCTGGGAGAAGACGATGAAGAACGCCAGCACTCCCAGCACGACGAGCAGGCCGAGCACGGCCACGACCACGGCGCGCCCTCGCAGCGCCCCGGTCACCGAGGGATGGCGTTCAGCCGTTACGTTCATGAAGTAAAGGTCGCGCGCGTCAATCGTCAGCGGGGCCGCGCCCGCGGCTATGAGCGCATCGGCCGTTTGATGGATGCGCTTGAGGCGGCGCTCAGTCGCGATCGTCCGAGCGGACGCCTCTCGGAGCTTGGTGGTGCTCGCCTCCCATGAAGGAGGCCTGTACGCCCTCTTGGCAGCGGTGCGGGCCTGCCTCAGAGTGCTGTCCATGCCAATCGCAACCAGCTACCCACTGCTCGAAGTCTTCTGGACGATGCTCATCTTCTTCGGATTCGTCGTCTGGCTATGGATCCTGTTCGCGGTGCTGACAGACATCTTCCGCCGCCACGACGCCTCGGCGTGGGTCAAGGTCGCCTGGATCATCTTCATCATCGTGATCCCGTATTTCGGCGTCTTCGTCTACCTCATCGCCGAGCACAACGGGATGACAGAACGCTCGCTCGCCCAACAGGAAGCCGCACAGTCACAGGTTGACCAATACGTGAAGTCAGTCGCAGCCAAGAGCGATCCTGCGGACCAGATCCTGAAGGCAAAGCAGCTGCTCGACGCCGGCACGATCACGCAGAGCGAGTTCGACGGCATCAAGCAAGCCGCACTCGCGACTTAGAGGATCCGCTCGCGCGCGGCCCGTCAGGAGGGCGGACCGCGCGCAGCCGGCGTGAGGGCGCTAGCTCATGGGATCGTGATGGATGGCTGCTGCAGGGGGCCGATGCCGGCGTCCGCATTGGCGATCGCGGCGGTGGCGTCTTCGGGGGTCATGAACCCGGCGGCGACCTCGGCGTTCGCCGCGGCGGCGAACTTCGACGCGTAGCTCGCCGTGGTGGGATACAGCGATTTCAGCTGAGACTGGCTGAAATCGGTGAAGTACCCCGACAGCAGGCACAGCCCCGAGTCGCGCAGCGCTTCGTTGGTGATGCCGCCCGTCTCCAACGTCGTGAAGACGTCTTCCAACTCGCTCGTTATCGACGGCAGGCTGAGACGCTCTTCGCTCACGTTCGCGAAGTTGATCGCCGAGTAGCTCTCTGTCGACACCTGCGCTTCGGGCATCCGGATCCCGCCTTCGCCGACGCCGTAGCGGTTCTTGTTGACGAGGTAATACAGGCCGAAGAACACCGGGATCGTGGAGATCTGAGGGCTGTGCGCCGGCTGCACGCCGTTGACGACCCAGTTCTGCAGGGCCGCCATCGCCGCATCCTCCACCTCGAACAGCGGCATGTTGTCCGTTTGGTTGTGGCCGTCGAGCGGCGTTCCTGTGCCCTCGATCGGCGTGCCGAACACACATGAGGGCGCTTCCACGTTCGGCTCCTCGCGAGCGATCGTCTCGGTCTCGTAGGCCGCCTCGTGGGCGTCGATGTGCGACGCGCCGGGGACCTCCCACGTGCGTAGGTCGTTGTTGTCAGGCTGGCGGGCAGCGGCGGCGTCGAGCTCTTCGATGTCGCCCTGCGTGTTGAGCTGGATCAGCGGTGCCGTGTTGTCCGTGCGAATCAGCGCGGGCAGCGGCGACGCTGCAACCAGCCCTTCACCGATCGGCGCCGCTGTCGCGCCGCGCCCGACGGCGAGGAAGCCGTTGAAGGCATGAGCGAGCGGCTGGATCGCGTTCACGTAGGTGTCCACACGGAAGGCAGACTGCGAGTCACCCGTCCCGATCAGCTCCTTCGGTATCAGCCCGCCGAGCAGCGTCGCGCTGTCGGCCTTCACGGCCTGTGCAGCCTGCGTGAAGATTTCGTAGGACTCGCCGTCGTTGCTGTCGCCGAGCTTGCCGTACCGCGACGGATCCCACGCGGCGAGGTCCTTCATGCCCGGCCTCTGCGCCGTCACGCCGACATACGCATAGCCCTTGCTTATCAGCTCGTTGTAGAGCTGCGCCCACACCGGATCCTGATCGCCGCCTGTTGTGTCATTCAGCCACTCGAACACCACGGTGCCGTTGAACTTCGCCGGGTTTGTCGGATAGCGCACGAGCAGACGCGTGGTGTACGGCACGTTGGTCTGCGCGGGTGTGACGCTCCATTTGCCGTTGGAGGCCCAGAGGCCGCTCTGCTTGTAGATCGTCGCGCCGCCGGACATCGTGAACTCACGTTCTGCATACCCTGCTTCACTCAGGTTGATGAACGGCGCGCCAGGGACCGTGGGGGTCTGCGGGACAGCGTCATACGCATACCCGTGGGTTCCGCTGTTGGGCGGGATTTCCGTCACCGTCGGTGGTGTGGCCGCGCTCGACACGGCCACCATGCCGAGCGAGAAGAACATCGCCGAGACCGCTATCGAAGCGCTCACAGCCCTGCTGATCCATTGCCAAGCCCCGTTGCTCACAGCTCCTCCTCCTTGCGGCAGTCGAGTGCTATCCACCCCGTGAGACCGATATGAGGCCTCGCGCGAGCTCGATCGGTGCGCAACTGTAGCGCTCGCGCACCACTTGCTGACAAAAAAGTAACAGTCGCGCACCACTTTGTCAAGAGGGCGCTGGCGCGAGTGAATCCTCAGCCACCGCAAGTGCGCGCGCTCAGGCCCCGCCGGCGAAAAACCCGGCGGGCTTGGGCGATGCGCGGGTGGCGCGTGCTTGTTACTTTGCGCGCTGAGAGCGCGGCGCGCGTGATCTAGGATCGGGCGCGACCGAGGCGATCGCCACGGCCGTGAACAGTCGCGTGAAGTGCTCGACGATCTCATCTACCGACGCGTCCACGTCGCCGTTGATCCAGTCGATCAACACCTCGACGACGCCGCCGATCAGCGTCCGCGCGGTCAGCACCGGGTCCAGGCGATAGTCCATCTTCGGACCCGCGATCGAGCGCGCGTTGTTGGCCGTCAGGTCAGCCAGCGAATGCCTGATCTGGCGGCGTAGACGATCCAAGCGCTCGCTGACGCCGACGACCTCGAGAGCGACGACACGCGCCTTGCGCCTGTCATCGGTGACGATCGTCCAGCCGGCGCGCAGGCCCGCGCGCGCCTTGCCCTCGAGCGTGTCGACCTTCGCGGTCTCCTCCGCTGCGCTCAGGACGATCTCGTGAACGATGCGCTCGTACACGTGGTAGAGCAGATCCTCGCGGGATGCAAAGGACTCGTAGAAGTGACGCGAGTTCATCGATGCAGCGGCGCTCACGGCTCGAATCGTGGTGTTGGCGTATCCCAGAGTGCCGAACAGCTCGAGGCCCGCATCGAGCAGCTGCTCGCGCCTCTGGGCACGCCGCTGTGAGGCGGTCAGCCCGCGGTAGCGCCGAGGTTCTTGGGCGAGCGAAGCCACGGCATGATTCTCGCATGGACCTCGGGCGCTCCGTCGGGCTGATCGACTCCCAGGGCGCGTCCTTCAACGGTGATGCAGATGCCAACGGCGACTGATCAGAGCGCGGCCATCTCTCTTACCTGTGTAAGACGAATGCTGTTGCCCGACGGGTCGCGAAAGCCCGAGTCGATCCCGTAAGGGCGATCCTCCGGCGCTTCTGTGAACTCGACGCCGCGATTCACCAGCTCGTCGTAGGAGCGACGGCAATCGTCGGTCGTCAGGAACACCGTTCCCGCGAAGCCCTTCGCCATCAACGCCTGTACCTGTTCGGCTGTCTGCGCATCCATCACGGGAGGGCCGGGGATTGCCATCAGCACGATCGAGACGTCCGGTTGGCCCACCGGGCCGACCGTCAGCCAGCGGAAGTTGCCCAGCTCGGGCAGGGTCGCGTCCATCCGCACCTCCATGCCGAGCTTCTGCGTATAGAAGGCGAGCGCCTCGTCCTGGTCGTTCACCCACAGATGTGCGTTGGCGATTCTGATCATGATGTCCTCCTGGTCGTTTATCGGGGTCAACGACGACACTAGCCCTGCGCCGAGCCGCTGTCTTCTCGAAAAGTGCGGCGTTGGGGGCGCCCGTAGGCGCGTGCCACACACGTCGGGACCATCGCCTGGTGGGCCGCCGGCGGGAAGGACGCACGGTAAGCGGTCGGCGACAGGCCGTACGTACGTGTGAAGCTCGTGGTGAACGAGCCGACGCTCCTCAGGCCGACCGACAGGCAGACGTCGATCACCGGCCGGTCGGTGCTCCTCAGCAGCGCCGCGGCGCGCTCGAGGCGCCGCGTGAGCAGATACACGTGCGGCGGCTCACCGAAGGCACGGCGGAACTCGCGGCTGAAGTGAGCCCGCGAGAGACCGGCTGCGCGCGCCATCTCATCTACGCCAAGCCGCTCGAAGTAGCGCGCGTCGGCGAGGTCCTTCGCGCGCAGCAGGTGCCGGGCCGGCGGCGGGAAGACCATCAGCGCATTATCGGGCCCTCGGCGCGTCGCGCAAGTACGCTTCTGTCTGATGGCGGACAGGCCCCACCCGCGTCGCACGACGCCGAGCCAGCTTGCCACGCGGCCGCAGCTGCAGAGCGCGTGAGCGACCGCCTGTACTCCGCGCTCGCACGCGTGGTCGTGCGCTTTCGCTGGCTGGTCGTCGCGCTGTGGATCGCCGTCGTCGTGATCACCTCGGCCGCGTTCCCCAGCCTGTCGAGCGAGATCAACAACGACAACAGCCAGTTTCTCCCCTCCAGCACGCCCAGCTCGCAGGCGGCGTCGCTGGCCGCGCCGATCCTCGGGTCGCGCAACGACAACAGCAGCGTCACGATCGTCGCGGCTCGCACGGGCAACGTGAGCGGTGCAGCCGCACTGCAGACGCTCGGGCGTGTGATCGCCGCCGCGCGCACGGTCCCGCTCGTGGACTCGGCGCGCGCGATCGCGGTCTCCGCCGACGGCAAGGCGGCACAGATACTCGTGCGCGCACACATCAACGCCGCCGACATCACCGACCAGAAAACGCTGATCAGCGGCCTCGAACGCGCGCTCGTGAAGGCTCACCCGCCGCCCGGGGTCGAGCTCGCGCTCGCCGGCGCCGTCGCTACCAACGTCGCCAACCAGGCCAGCTCGCAGCGCACCGGCAGCGAGACCCAGACCGTCTCGTTCGTGTTCATCATCGTGCTGCTGCTGCTGATCTTCCGCTCGGTGCTGGCGCCACTGATCACGCTGCTGCCGGCGGCCGTCTCGCTGGTGGTCTCGATGCGGCTGATCGGCGAGCTGGGCGCGCACGGCCTGAAGATCTCCGAGATCACCGAGCTGCTGCTGATCATCCTGATCCTCGGCGCCGGCACCGACTACGGCCTGTTCCTCGTGTTCCGCGTCCGTGAGGAAATCCGCCGCGGCCTCGATGCCCGCGTAGCCGTGGAACACGCGCTCGTGCGCGTCGGCGAGTCGATCACCGCCTCGGCCGCAACCGTGATCATCGCCCTGCTGACGCTGCTGCTCGCGAGCTTCGGCATCTACCACGACCTCGGCATCCCGCTCGCGATCGGCGTCGCGATGATCCTGCTCGCCGGTCTGACATTGCTGCCGGCGCTGCTCGCGATCTTCGGCAAGGCGGCGTTCTGGCCGACGCACGTCAACCCTGGAGAGCAGCGCGCCGGCGCGTGGGGGACCGTCGCCACGCGCGTCATCCAGCGCCCGGCGCTGACCCTCGCACTCGGCCTCGCGCTGTTCGGCTCGCTCGCCGCCGTCGCGCTCGGTTATCACTCGAGCGGCTTTGGAGGCGCGGCGAGCGCGCCCAAGGGCAGCAACGCCGCCACCGGCAACGCGCTCGTGGCGGCGCACTTCCCGGAGTCGAGCGCCAACCCGGCGAACCTGGTGTTCAGCTACCCGAAGCCCGTGTGGGATGACCCCAGCGTGATCGCGCGCGCCGACGCTTCGCTCAGAGCATCGGGGCAGTTCAAGGCGCTGCTGGGGCCGCTCGCGCCCAACGGCACCAGCCTCACCCCGGCCCAGTACTCGCGGCTGCACGCGCTGCTCGGCAACCCGACGACGCTGCCGCCGACGCGCCCCGCGAGCGCCGGCGCGGTATCGCCGCAGGAATACAACGCCTACCGCTCGAGTGCCGGCTTCGTGGGTCCCGAAGGGCACGTCATCCAGTTCGAGGCGAGCCTGCGCGCCGGCGGGCAGCAGACCACCGCCGCGTTGAACGCCACGCCGAAGATCCGCAGGGTGGTCGAGCAGGCGGCCGCCGCCTCTGGGGCGAGTGCGTCCGGCGTGGCCGGCGAGGCCGCCGCCCTATACGACGTCAGCGCGACCTCCAACAAGGATCTCATCGACATCATCCCTGTAGCGATCGTCGCGATCGCGCTGCTGCTGGCGATCGTGCTGCGCAGCCTCGTCGCGCCCGTGTACCTGATCTTCAGCGTCGCCCTCTCCTACCTCGCCGCGTTGGGCGTCGCCACGCTCGTGTTCATCGACATCGGCGGCGAAGGCGGCCTCACGTTCATCCTGCCGTTCCTGATGTTCATCTTCCTGCTCGCGCTGGGCGAGGACTACAACATCCTCGTCATGACGCGTATCCGCGAGGAAGCCCGGAACATGCCGCTCACCGACGCCGTCGTCCACGCCGTCGCCCGCACCGGCACGACGGTCACCTCCGCCGGCCTCGTGCTCGCCGGCACCTTCGGGGTGCTCGCTGTCGTCGCCGGCTCGAGCGCCTCCGGAAGCCAGGTCAGGGCGATCGGCGCAGGACTCGCGATCGGGATCCTGATGGACACGTTCATCGTACGCACGCTGCTGGTGCCGGCGACCGTCACGTTGCTCGGACGCTGGAACTGGTGGCCATCCGCGATGAGCCGCGCGCCCGCCGAACCGAGCCGCTCCGCATCCGCTTGACAGGTGACCAAATGGTCACCTATGATGGGGACGTGGACGCGGTGTTCAAAGCCCTCGCAGACCCGACCCGCAGGAACCTGCTGGACGAGCTGTTCGAGCGTGACGGGCAGACGCTCGGAGAGCTCGAGCGGCGACTGCCGATGACGCGCTTCGGCGTCATGAAGCACCTGAAGGTGCTCGAGGCCGCCGGCCTCGTCGCCGCCAGGCGCAGGGGCCGCGAGAAGCTGCACTTCCTGAACCCCGTCCCGATCAGGCTCGTCCACGACCGGTGGGTGAGCAAGTACGCGGAGCCCTGGGCGGCGACGCTCAGCGGCCTCAAGACCCGAATCGAGGAGGAAGCCGAGATGGACACCCAAATCAGCAGCGCCAAGCGGCCGTGGACGGCGGCGCCGACGGACAAGGTCTTCGAGATCTACATCAAGACCACGCCCGAGCGCCTGTGGCAGGCGATCACCGACGACGCGGAGCGACGCAAGTACTCCTTCGGCGTGGGCGTCCGCTCGGACTGGTCGCCCGGCTCGCGGATCGAGACCTACCACCCAGGCGCCGGCATCGCGATCGGCGGGGGCGAGATCCTCGAGGTCGACCCGCCGCGGCTGCTCGTCCACAGCTTCACTGCGCTGTGGAGCGACGAGGTCAAGGGCGAAGGCGCCTCGCGCGTCACCTGGGAGATCGAACCCGTGGGGGACTCCTGCCGGCTGACGCTCACGCACGACCAGCTGCGCGAGAACGCCAACAGCGAACTCTACGGCGGCTGGCCGATGATCCTCTCGGGGCTGAAGACGCTGCTCGAGACCGGCGAGACGCTCACGACACCGGGCTCGCTGCGCTATTCGCAGGCCGCCGAGGCCGGCGCGTGAGCGGCAGGTCTGCGCCTGAGCGAGTCGCTCAGCCCGGGCGCAGGCCGTCCTCGACGACCACGCGCACCGTGTGCAGCAGCCGGTCGCTCGCGCCGCGCACGCTCCCGCCCAGCTCGAGCGTGCGCTGGACGTAGGCGAGCGTCTCAGCGGTGAGGCGCTCGCCCGGCAGCACATTCGGGATCCCCGGGGGATAAGTGGCGAGCGACTCGGCAGCGATCCGCCCCACGGCCCGCGCCGCGGGCACCACCTCCTGGGCGCCCAGATACGCCTCGCGCGGGGTCATCGCGAGCTCGCCCCACGGCGGCGGCGCGGCGAAGCTCGTGCTCGCGGCGCCCGGGTCCACGCCGACGCGCGCGGCCGCCACGCGCAGCGCCTCGAGCAGCCGCGCGGCCTCCGGCAGGCTGCGCTCGCCCATGCCGAACACCGCCACCAGCACGTTCTGGCCGTAGAGCTCGAGGTTGATGTCGCCGATCTCGCGCAGCATCGGCGCCAGCTCGTAGCCACTGGCGGCCACCCCGCGGACGTCGATCGCCAGGCGCAGCGGGTCATACGCGAACACGCCTGGACGTCCGGCCATCCGCTCGTCGAGCACGTCCAGCCCCGCGATCGCGCGGATTTCATCGCGCGCCAGCGTCAGCGCCGCCATCGTGCGCCCCAGCAGCTCGCGGCCATGGACCGCCGCCTGCCTGCGCGCCGCGTCGAGCGAGCCGCACAGCAGCGAGTTGGGGCTGGTCGACTCCGTCAGCGTCACCGCGCGGTCGACCACATCCGCGCCGATCAGCAGCTCCTCGGCGCCATCGCCGAGGTGCAACATCGCCGACTGCGTGAGGCTGCCGACGATCTTGTGCGTGCTCGAGATCACCAGGTCGGCGCCCAGCGCCAGCGCGTGCTCGGGAAGCTCCTCGTGGAAGGCCAAGTGCGCGCCCCACGCCTCGTCCACGACCAGCGGCACGCCGCGAGCGTGCGCGACCTCGGCCAGCGAGGCGACGTCCGCCACCGCGCCGAAGTACGTCGGCGAGACCACCCACGCGCCGACGGCCTCAGGCGTCTGCGCCAGTGCCAGCTCGAGCGTCTCCGGCGTCAGGCAGTGGGCGATCCCGAGCTCCGGGTCGACCTCCGGCGCCGCGAACGTCGGGCGCATGCCCGACAACACGAGCGCATCGATCGTGCTCGAGTGAGCGTTGCGCTGGACGACCACGTCGCGCCCGTAGTGCGCGAGCGCCAGCCCCGCCGCGAGGTTGCCCTGCGAGGCGCCGTTGACCAGGAACCACGCGCGCCTGGCCCCCCACGCCTCCGCGGCCAGCCGCTGGGCCTGCTCGAACGGCGTCGGCTCTTCGCCGAGGTCGATTCCGTACGTCAGCGCCGGGATGTCGAGGCTCACCGCCTGCTCGCCCAACGCCTCCAGCAGCCCCGGATCTGCAC
Organism: Solirubrobacteraceae bacterium; assembly: GCA_035485155.1. GTDB lineage: Bacteria > Actinomycetota > Thermoleophilia > Solirubrobacterales > Solirubrobacteraceae > Palsa-744. The sequence continues at coordinate 121,861 of DATHOH010000020.1, read as the reverse complement.
CCGGGCCGCCCTTGTGCCCGGGTACGTGCAGCCGCGCCGGGTGGCGGCGGGCGTACTCGCACAATGCGTCCAGATAAGGCGTCTGCTGCTGGCGCTCGTTCGTCACGCGACGCTCAACTTGTGCCCGTCGTGAGCCCGATTTGTGTCAACACTGAGACTTCTTACCAGTTTCGCTTGCTCGTGATCGGGATCGGTACTAGCGTCGGGCACGTATTGAAAGTAGCGGCCCGGCGGTGCGTCAACACCCCGGGCCCGGCACCGAGTTGCTCACCCTCGATGCCCGCCGATTGTCCCCGAGTACGGCGCCTCGCGCTGCCACGGGGACATCCGCCGGAGTCGAAACACGGGCGCCCGGGTGCTCCGACGACAGGAGGCGAGATGCCAGACCCCGACCCGCACACGCGCACCACGCAGTTCGCCCGGCCCCCTGACGAGCTGGTGCTCGCGGCGATCGAGCGCGCCGCTCGCCATCAGCCCCGTCACCGACCAGCGGTGCCCGTATGGGCGATCCTCGAACACCTCGCGCTGCGACCGCGCTCGGCGCCCGCGCGCCATGTCCGCACCCGGCTCGACGCACTGCACGCCGCCGGATCGCTCGACTGTGTGCGCCGCCACGGCGTCGCGACGTGGGCGCTCACCAGCGCCGGTCGGCGTCGCCTGCGCCGCGCGGTGAGCGCCGGCGAGCTGCCGCCGCTGCCCGAGTCCCCGCAGCATCGCGCCTGGCGCAACGCGCGCGTGGCGGCCGCGCAGGAGCTCGAGCGCTTCCGGCGGCTGCTGCGCGAACGCATCGAGCGGGCCGCGGCGCTGCTGGACGCCGACCCCGCTCCCCACTCCGATGCGTGGCTCGAGATCGCCGACGAACTGCAACGGGCCTGCCGGCGACTGGCCTCGGCGAGCCACTGCCTGTACGAGTGGGCCGAGCCCGACGATTCCCGCGCGGACATCGACGAGCACCGCGAGCCGGCCGACCGGCGACTCACGCCCGCGCAGCGCAAGCTGACGCGCGCGCGCCGCGCGGGCAGGCGCAACATCCTGCTGTGGGACGCGCGCGAAGACAGCTAGGAGCGCTTTGCTAGGCTGGCCGCGAGGTGCCGCGCTGACATCCAGCCAGGCAACACCCGCGCCCGGGGGGGACGCCGAGGGCATGCGGCGCTTTGCCCGGGTGCCCGCTCCGGAAGACCAGTTCGAGGAGTGGGAGATCGCGTTGCACGGACGCCGCGTCATCTACCGAATCGCCGGCAGCGGACCGCCGATCGTCCTGGTCCACGGGATGCTCAATTCCTCCAGCCACTGGCAGTCGGTGGCGCTGGCACTCGCGCGCGACTACACCGTCATCGCCCCCGATCTGATCGGGCACGGCGACTCGGCCGCACCGCGCGGCGACTACTCGCTCGGCGCACACGCCGCCAGCATCCGCGACCTGCTCGCCGCGATCGGCGTCGAGCGCGCCAGCATCGTCGGGCATTCGCTCGGCGGCGGCGTCGCGATGCAGTTCTTCTACCAGTTTCCCCAGCGCGTCGAGCGTCTGGTGCTGATCTCGAGCGGCGGGCTCGGCCAGGAGGTCAGCCCGATGCTGCGCAGCGCCGCCCTCCCCGGCGTCTCCGGCCTGCTGTCGCTGACGATCCAACCGCGCCTGCTGGCCGGGCTCGCCGAGACCGGGCGCGGCATGCGCGAGCGCGCGCTCGGCGGCGGCGTGCACCTGCAGGCGCTCGCGCGGGCCTTGCGCCCGCTCGAGAACGCCGACGCGCGTGGGGCGTTCCTGAACACCCTTCGCTCGGTGATCGACGTCCACGGTCAGCGCGTCAGCGCCACCGACCGCCTTTACCTGCTGGAGACGATGCCGACGCTGATCGTGTGGGGCGAGCGCGACCACACGATCCCGATCGCGCACGGCCGCCGCGCGCATCAGGCGATCCCGCACAGCCGCTTCACGACGCTGCCCGACGCGGCGCACTTCCCGCACCTGGAAGATCCGGCCGGCCTCGCTCGCGTACTGCGCGAGTTCCTCGAGCAGACCGAGCCCGGACGCATCGAGGACGCGGACTGGGGCGCCGTGCTGGCACGCCGCTCGCCGCGCTCGCGCCGGCGCGACACCGCTGCGGCCTAGCCGGGCGCGAACCGGCTCACTCGTCGGCTGCGACCCGCCACGCGGGCGGATACGGCAGCGGGCTGAGCGTGCTCTCGAGCTGCTCGCGCAGCGGCTGTAGCGGCGGCGGCAGCGACAGGCTCTCGCCGAGGTGACGTGCGTCCTCGTCGACCGCGAAGCCCGGGCCGATCGTCGCGATCTCGAACAACACGCCGCTCGGCTCCAGAAAGTACACCGATTTGAAGTAGAAGCGGTCGATCACCGGCGTCGGGCGCGCGCCCGCCTCGGCCACACGCGTGCGCCACTCCTCGAGATCGTCGATCGCCGCGGCGAACGCCACGTGGTGCACCGTCCCGGCGCCCTGCGTGCGGTTGATCTCTGGCGGCGCGGGATCGTAGGCGTAGAAGCTCCCGCGGTGATCGCCGCGTGCCTCCCAGTGCTCGCCCTCGCCTTTCGCGAAGCCCATCGCGTCGCCGAGCAGCCGCTCGCTGCGAAACGGCGCGTTGCTGTACGCACGCACGCCCTCGAAGCCCTGGAGCGCGTACTCGGACGGGATCTGCGGATCATGCGCGCTCAACGGCTGATCCTCGCTGGTGCTGAGCACGAGCTCGTGTTCGAGGCCCTCGGGGTCGAGGAACAGGAGGCTGTTCTCGGTCAGCTCGGCCTCCACACCGACCGCAGCCAGCCGCTCCCTCCAGAACTCGAGCGCCTCACGGGAGGACACGCGCCACACGATCCGGTGCACCATCCCCGCGCCCGCCACGCCGCGCGCCGCGCCCGGGTACTCGAAGAACGTCAGATCCATCCCCGGCGAGCCGTGCTCGTCGCCGTAGAACAGGTGGTACATGTTCGGTTCGTCCTGGTTGACGGTGCGCTTGACCATCCGCAGTCCCAGCACCCCCGTGTAGAACTCGACGTTGGCGCGGGCGTCGCCGGTGATCGCGCTGATGTGATGGATGCCCTCGAGCTTCATCGAAGGTGCCATTATCGCTGAGTGCAAGATGGATCGCTCATCCCGCGCTTTGGGCGCGCCCGGCGCGATCCCGCGCTCGCGGTGCTCGAAGGACTGCATCCGCTCAAGCACGCGCTGCGCTTCGGCGCCGACATGCTCGAGGTGGTGACCCGTGACCTCGCCGAGCTCGAGCGCCTGACGCGCGAGATCGCGCCCGACCTCGCCGATCGCGTGCCCGCGCTCGCGCGCGAGATCGAGCCGGCGGTCTTCGACCAGCTCGCGCCGCTCGCACCCTCGACCGGGGTGATCGCGCTCGCCGAGCGCCGTACGGTCGACCCCGCCGCGGTGCTCGCCGACGGCGGCTCAGCGCCGGTCGTGGTGCTCGAGGACCCGCGCGACCTCGGCAACCTCGGCGCGTGCGTGCGCGTCGCCGCTGCCGCCGATGCCGCCGGCCTGCTCAGTACCGGCAGCCACGACCCGTGGCATCCGGACGCGCTGCGCGGCGCCGCCGGCCTGCACTACGCGCTGCCCGTCGCGCGACTCGAGTCACTGCGCCAGCTCTCCGTGTGCGATCGGCCGCTGCTCGCGATCGACCCCGCCGGCGAGCCGCTGCTCGAGCCCGCCGAGCTACCCGCGCGCGCGGTACTCGCCTTCGGCACCGAGCGCCACGGCCTCAGCGACGAGCTGCTCGCCGAGGCCGACGCGCGCGTCAGCATCCCCATGCGCCCAGGCGTCTCGAGCCTCAACCTCGCGACTTCCGTCTCGGCCGTGCTGTTCGCGTGGCGTCTGTCCGTGCGAGCGGTGCAGCCGCTGCCCTGAGGCCTCACCTCGCGAGAGGGCGCCGGGAACTCATCGCCGCCGAACGGCGTCTATAGGAGTGATGCGACCAGGCGAGGACCGAGCCGACGCCGGCGAGCTGTATCTCAGCCTGCTCAAGGGCTGCCTGACGCGCAGCCTGTTCATCGACGAGCACCACAACGAACCGCGCCTGCAAGGATGGCGGCGGCTCGCGCGCGACGCCCTCAACCGCGTCGAGAAGAACCTCGACTGGCGGATCGTCGAGCGAGCGACAGCAAGTGTGCAGGACCGACACGAAGGCAGGGACTTTCCCCAGACGGCGGAGACGATGGCCGGCCACCTGCGCCTCGACAACGTCCGCCACTGCATCACCAGCGTCCTCGAGGACGGCGTCCCGGGCGATCTGATCGAGACGGGCGTCTGGCGCGGCGGCTCGGCGATATTCATGCGCGCGGTGCTCGCGGCACACGGCGTCAGCGACCGGACCGTATGGGTCGCCGACTCCTTCGAAGGCCTGCCGACGCCGGCTTCCGATGCGCACCCCGTTGACCGGGGATACGACATGGACGGCTTCAGCGGGCTCGCGGTCGACCTCGATCGAGTCAAGGCGAACTTCGCCAAGTACGGCCTGCTAGACGAGCACGTGAGGTTCCTGGTCGGCTGGTTCAAGGACACCCTCGCCACCGCACCGATCGAGCAGCTCGCCGTCGCGCGACTCGACGGTGACCTGTACGCGTCCACCATCGACGCGATCACCGCGCTCTATCCGAAACTGTCGATCGGCGGCTATTTGATCGTCGACGACTACAACGCCCCACTGTTCGCCGATGCCTGTGGCCAGGCGATTCGCGACTACAGGTCGCAGCACGGCATCAGTGAGCCGCTGCAGACGATCGACTGGACCGGCGTGTACTGGCGTCGAGAGCGCTGACGGCGGCGAGGAGCGAAGCTCAGCCGCCGGCTTCGACGCCGTCCAGCAGCAGCCAGTTGCCGTGCAGCGCGTCGCCTGCGCGCGCGAGCATCCGCTCGGCCTGCGCGTCGGGGTCGTCCGCTGCGGCGATCAACCGCGCGATCAGCTCACGTGCCGCGCACGCGTGCTCGACGTCGCGCAGCTCGTGGACGCGGAAGTACTCGGTCGCCGGGCCCTCCTCGCCGAGCCCGTAGTGGGCGCTCAGCCCGGCGAGCTTCGTCGCTGAGATCTGCGGCTGGCCGGCCTCGATCGCGTACAGGACGGCGAGATGCTCGAGCAGGTCTTCGCCGGCGTTCCACGCACGCACGCACGCACGCGTCTGCTCGAGCTCCGCCACGCCTGCGTCCGCTGGTTGCGGCGCGAGCGCGCGCTCGAACTGGGCCCACAGCGCCACGTGCGCGGCCTCCTCCTCGGCGTGGCGGCGCAGGCCGTCCGCGTGCTCGGCGGTGGCGGGATCTGCCGCCGCGCAGTCGGCGGCGCGCGCCGACGCGTCTGCGAGCGCGCCGACCGCATGCCGGTACTCGCCGGCATAGCGCGCGAGCTCGCCGGCGCTCAGCTCGCCGGCGCTCCAGCGCTGGTAGAACGGGTGCTCGAGCACGTCGATCGCGCTGCGGGTCTCGTCGAGTCTGGCCAGAACGTCCATGGCGCGTTCCCTTCCTGTTGGTCTTGGTGGTGGGCGCGGGGAGGAGAGCTGCCCGCGGTGCAGAAAGCTACGGAGTTAGCGTGGTCTTCGTCCGCCGGCTACTGGACCGCTGTCCGGCCGGTGTGCGAGGGTCCCCACGGGAGTTGATCCGGAGGAGCAAAAGGGGTGGTTTGGGTGGCCATCATCATCGCTTCGGCGCTCGGCACGATGGCCTTCGGTGCATTGCTGGCGGTGGCCCTGGGCCGCGTCGCGGCGCTCGCCGACGAGAACGCCGACCGGCTGCTCGCCGAGCACGACAGCGACGCCTCGATCGCCGCGGCCGCGCAGCGCTATACCGGGTTCGCCCGGGCCCAGTCGATGATCGCGCGCGAGTCGTCGATCACCGAGCCGTCGTCGAGGACGAGGGTGGGCACCCATCGGTTGCCCGTCAACGCCTGGACCTCGCGGCGCCCCGGCGTCTGGTTGAAGACCCCGGGCAGCAACCCCAGGCCGTAGGCCTTCACCACCTCGGGGTCGTGCCCGGCGTCCTTCAGCGCGTGGTACGCGTTCGCGCAGGGATGCCCGCCGGGTCTCGGCGTCGGGAAGGTGCCCCAGCACACGTACAGCTTCACGAGACGTTCAGCGTACCTTCCATGCCCGCCTGCCGGTGTCCCGGGACGGTGCAGTAGAAGACATATTTGCCCGGCTTCAGGTTGAGCGTAAGCGTCCGTGTGCCGCCTTTGAACACGGGCGTCTGGCCGAGCACCTTGGTGCCTTCGGCGACCGCGACGTCGTGTTCGAGCGGCGACGCGTTGGCCATCGTGATCGTCACCGTGCCCGCCTTGGCGCTCAGCTGCTTCGTGTTGTACGCGAGCAGCCCCGTCGGGTTGGCCGCGAGCGCCAGCCTGGTGGTGGCTTTGCCGGGCGACGGCGAGCTTGCGGGCGCAGGGGTGCCGGTGGTGGCGATCGGCGCGGTGGCGGCCGGCGCGCTTTCGGCGGCGCTCGTGCTCTGCTCCACCGGCGCCGACACCGAGGGCACCGGCGCGAGTTCCTGCGTTTTGTTCGGCGGCACCGTCCCCTTGGCGGGCACGCTCGAGGTCAGCACGGCGGTGCCCACCGCACCGAGTACGAGGACAGCGGATACAGCCACCACGGCGCGCTGGCCGGCCAGGCTGCCGGGGAAGTCGGGTTTGCGCATGCCGAGCCCCAGCGACAGCGTCAGCGCCCACACCACCAGCAGGCCACCCACGATATAGAACGGGACTTTGCTCTTCTCGGCCGCGAGGACGGGCGCCAGCTGCAGGGCGAGCGTGTGCACGGGCGCGAGCCTAGCCGATGGGCCACACGTATGCTAGGGCCGTGTTGGCAGGCGGCTCACTCGCCCGCGACCTGCGTGATGCGCTGGCGCTCCGCCGCCGCCGGCTCGAGAGCGGGCTCCGAGTGCGCGGCACGCAGTTCGTAGGCGCGGCGCAGGCCCCCGTCGGTGTCGGTCAGGACGCGGTCGGCCTTCATCGCCCGCGCCATGCCCTCCGCGAGTGGGCGCGGCAGCAGCGTACCGAGCAGGTTTGCGCGTTTCGCGGACTTCGGCACCCACACGTCGACGGTCCCGAGCTGCAGCGCCTCGACGATCGCGTCAGCGACGTCGGCAGGCTCGAGGCTGCTCATGCCGCGCGCCGCCCCCAGGCCCGAGCCGAGCTCGGTGTTGACCACGAACGGCATCACGTAGCTGACGTCGACGTGGGCACCCATCTGGCGCAGCTCGCCGCGTACGGCCTCGCTGAGACCGACGACCGCGTGCTTGGTCGCCGAGTAGGTGGCACCGCCCGGCGCGCCGAACTTGCCCGCCTGCGAGGAGATGTTGACCACGTGGCCCCGGTCGCGCGCGACCATCCGCTCCAGCGCGAGCTTCATGCCGAGGATCACGCCGTACAGGTTGATGTCGATCATCCGCCGCGTCGTCATGTCGTCCTCGTCGAGGAAGCTCCCGAGCTGCATGATGCCGGCGTTGTTGATCAGCACGTCCAGCGGCCCGAGCTGCTCCTCGGCGGCGTCGAGGAACGCAGTGAACGAGTCGCGGTCGGTGACATCGAGCTCGAGCGCGACGGCGCTCGCGCCCAGCTCCTCGGCGGTGCGGGCGGCCGCTTCGAAGTCCACATCGCCGATCGCCACGCGCATGCCCTGACGCAGCAGCGCCGTCGCGGTCGCACGCCCGATGCCGCGCGCACCGCCGGTGATCGCGGCTGTCTGTCCGGCGAGGATGCGGGGCTGCTTGGCCATGATCTGCTCCTGACGTGGCGGGTGATGGGTGTCTCCCGCGAAAGCTAGCGCTTTGGCCAGGCAGCCAGCATGACGTATGATCAGCTCACCCATGCCGTTCTTCAAGTACGAGGGGCAGCGCATTGCCTACACGGAGTTCGGCGGTGGCCCGGCGGCGGTCACGCCGGCCGGCGGGCGCGGCAGGACCGCCCGCAGCGCACCGGCGAACACACGCCCGTTGATCCTGCTGCACGGGCTGCTGCTCTCACAGGAGATGCATGTGCCGCTGGCCAAGGACCTGGCCGCGCGCGGCAACCGCGTGATCACGCTCGACCTGCTGGGCCACGGACGCTCGGACCGACCCCGCGACATGTGGCGCTACTCGATGGCCACCTACGGCGAGCAGGTGGTCGCGCTGATGGACCATCTGCAGATCGAGCAGGCGGTCGTGATGGGCACCTCGCTGGGCGCCAACGCCGCGCTCGAGGTCGCCGCGCACAGCCCCGAGCGCCTGCGCGGCCTGATCATCGAGATGCCGGTGCTCGACAACGGGCTCTTGTGGAGCGCGCTGACGTTCACGCCGCTGCTCGTGGCGCTGACGTTCGGCGAGCCCGTGATGAAGCTCCTCGCGCGCGTGACCCGCGCGGTGCCGCGGAGCGTGCTGCCGCACTACGGCAATGTGATGCTCGACCTCGTGCGCCAGGAACCCGGTCCGGGCGGCGCGCTGCTGCAGGGTCTGTTCTTCGGGCGCATCGCGCCGCCGCGCAGCGAGCGCGCGACGTTCACCACGCCCACGCTCGTGCTGGGGCACCCGCGCGACCCCGTGCACCCGTTCTCCGACGCCGGCATGCTCGCCAAGGAGATGCAGAACGCGCGGCTGCTCGAGGCGAACTCGCTGACGGAGCTGCGCATGCAACCAGAGCGCCTGACCGGTGAGATCGCGAAGTTCCTGGACGAGGTCTGGAGCACGCGCGCGAAACGCTCGGTCAAACCGGCCCGCGCCGCCAAAGCCGCCCGCGCCGCCAAGCCGGCGCGCACCGCCAAACGCGCTGTGCGCTAGACACGCCCGCTAGCGCGTCGGGAACAGTTCGACTTCGTTGAGGTCGACGTGCCCGGGGGCCGTCGCGGTGCCGACGGCCGACGCCGGCGCCTGACTGATCCACACGGTTACGAACTGGAACGCCTTCGAGGAGTCGCGCAGGCTCATTCGCAGCCGCCTCTTCTTGACCGTCCGCGGCGGGCTGAGTCTGACCCACGCAGGGTCGGTGATCGACGTCGGTGCCGTGGCGACGTTGGCGCCGTAGACCTGGACGCGGATGCCCGGCGTCGCGGTCACGAGCTGGAGCGCCGAGATCTTCTGCTTGCCCTTCAGGTTGATCAGCAGGCCCTGCGCCATCTTCGGCGCTGTGGCCGGGTTGACCGCCGCGGTCCACGCCGTGGAGGTGTCACCGTCGATCGCGAGGCTCGGATCACCGAACCCGCTCGCCGGGTATTCGTAGGGGTTGTAGGTGGAGGCCGCGTTCGTGTCGAGCAGGATCGCCGCCTGCTGTGATTCTTCGTTGGTCTTTTCGCCCGAGCCGCTGGTCGGCGTCGTGCCCGTCGGCGTGCTGCTCGTCGGCGTCGTCGCTTTGGTTTCCGCCGGAGGCGTCGCCGTCGGTGTTTCAGACGCTTTCGGCGTCACCTGCGTGAGCGGGATCTTCGGCGGTTTGACCGTGCTCAGCGGCAGTTTCAGTTTCGCGCCCGGCACCGTGCCGGGCGTGGCAGGCGCCGTCGTGCCCACACCCGGCGTCGTCGGCGCGGGCGTCGTCGGCGCGGGTACCTGCGCGACCGTCCTGATCACCACCGGCGGCTTCGCGTGGCCCTTGGTCAGAGCCGCGACAGCGGCCGCGGCTGCGCCCAGCACCAGGACCGTGACGAGCCCGGCGATCGCCGCCGCCGAGCGCCAGCTTCGCGTGCCGAGGCTGCCGGGCGCCCCGGCGCCGCACTCCAGGCACCAATCCTGGCCGGTGGCCATCGGCGCCGCGCAGCTGGCGCACGCGCGCTCGGGCGGAGCAACCGGCGCGGAACCGGCGGGCGGCTCGGGCGCAGGCCCGTTGGATCCGTTCGGGGGCGCCTGCTCGCCCGGAGGCAGTGCAGGCGGCGAGTCGGCAAGCGACGTAGCCATCGCGGCCAATTCTAGCCCCACCCACAGCGCCGATACGGCGCTTGCAGCCTCAACCGGGCCCGGCGCCGCGCAGGCGCGGGCCGCCGCGCACGATCTCGCGGCCCGTCGGCTGCAGCTGCTCGTCGAGCTCGAGCTGCCAGTAGTAGCGCGTGAAGGTCATGCCCGCCCGGAACTCGCCCACGTGCGGCTCGACCTGCTCGCCCGCCGCCATCCGCACGATCAGCTCCGGGTAGCTTCGGCCTGGCAGCGCAGCGTAGACAGGCGCCGGGAAGGCGCCGCCGAAGCGCGTGTTGACGTCGGTGATGCCAAGCCCCACGTCGGGGTCGCGGAACACCTGGATCGTCGCCGGGCCGCGGACGCGCAGCGCCTCCACCGCGCGCCTGCCGAGATCGATCAGCTCCTCGTCGTGGACCACCTGACCCTTGATCGACTCGCCGCCGCGCGACTCGAGCATCGTCCGCGGGATCGCGTTCAGGCAGCGCCCGTCGCGGTCGCCGAGGCAGTCGATCGACAGCTCCGGGCCGCCCATCGCGCGCTGGATCATCACGGGCTCAGGCGCGGGCAGGCCCCCGGGCCGCGCGCCGCTCGGCGCGTCCTGCACGTAATCGATGAAGAAGCGCGCCTGCGCCGCGTCATGCGCGAGGTGGATCGAGCGCGCGCCCGAGCCGCGGCGCGGCTTGACCATCACCGGGTACTCGAGCGCCTCCAGCGCCTCCCCGGGCAGGACCGTCGGCGGCGAGGGCAGCCCCAAGCGCGTCAGCAGCAGGTGCGCCTCGTACTTGTCGTAGGTCGCGCGGGCGACCTCGGCAGACGGAACCAGAGCAGGAAGCCGCTGCTCCTCCAGCGCGCGCGCCAAGATCTCTATATCGAGGTCCGTCAGCGGCAGCACCGCGCCGACGTCATGCTGCTCGCACAGCGCCGCCAGCGCCGGCACGTAGTCGGGGTCGGACATCGCCGGGACCGCCACGCGCACATGCGCGGCGTACTGCGCGGGGGCCAGCGGCGAGGGGTCGGCGACGATCGTCTTCGTGAGCGCCGCGAAGCACGACACGATGTCGTAGCGCTTGCCCGCGCCCGTCAGCAGGATCGCGCTCACAGCTCGCCCTCCCAGCCGCCCGCGTGCCCCTTGTACAGCCCCGAGCCGCCGAGCACCATCGCCAGCGTGCGCCACACGATCCGCGTGTCGAGCACCGGCGAGCGATGCTCGATGTAGTACAGGTCCAGCTCGATCCGCTCGGGCCACGGCAGCGACGCGCGGCCGTTGACCTGCGCCCAGCCGGTGATGCCCGGCTTCACCGCCAGCCGCCCGCGCTGGCGCTCTGAGTACTGCTCGACCTGCACCGGCAGCGTCGGGCGCGGTCCGATCAGCGACATCTCCCCGCGCAGCACGTTCACCAGGTTCGGCAGCTCATCCAGCGACGTGCGCCGCAGCAGCGCGCCCACGCGCGTGATCCGCGCGTCGTTCTCGTTGACCGCCAGCCCCGCCCCGACGTGCTCCGCGCCGTCGACCATCGTCCGCAGCTTCAGCACGTCGAACTCGCGACCATGAAGGCCGCTGCGGCGCTGGCGGTAGATCACCGGGCCGCGGGACTCCAGGCGGATGGCGATCGCGGCGAGCGCGACGAGCGGCGCGGTGAACGCGAGTGCGGTCGCGGACACGACCACGTCGATGGTGCGGCGGATCACGGGGCGGACAATAGGCACCTCATTGCGCTCCTGACGGCCGGGAGGCAAGTCAGGCAAGGACGCAGAGAGCGTGGCGGGCTTTGCCCGCGAGCGACCGAGGACGCCGCATGACGCCGCCTCCCGGTCGTCAGCGCGTCCCCTCGGCCGCGTCCCACGTCGCGTCGGTCCCGTGCCGCAGCCAGTCCCACAGGCCCGCGGCGAGCGACGCCGTCGTGAGCACGTAGTAGCGCGCGATCAGCAGCGGGCGTATCGGCACCACACCCGCGAGCGCAGCGGCGAGGAGCAGCGCCAGCTGCAGCGCAAGCGTGACGATGTACAGAGTCTGCCCAGGTCCTCCGAGCGCTACGAGCGCGACGTTGGCGGCCAGCGCCAGCACGTGCAGCGCGGCCGTCGAATAACGCAGCAGACGGTGCGAGAGGATCATCAGCGCGTAGCCCGGCGGGTAGCCACGCGGCGAGAGCATGCCGCCGCGCAGGACGATCGCCCACGTGTGGCTCATCATGCGCCGCTTGCGCGCAAACTCTCCCGCGAGCGACGGCACCATCTTCTCGTTCGCGCGCGCGCCCGCCACATACACCGCGCGCAGCCCGCGCTTGACCGTGTTGAACGGCAGCGACAGGTCGTGGCCCATGACCGGGTCCACAACCACGTAGGACTCGCGCCGAGTCGCATAGATCGCGCCGTTGCCCGCGGTGATCGACGACAGCCGCGACTCCAGGGCGCGCACCGCGAGCTCATAGCGCCAGTACACGCCCTCCTGGTTCGGCGCGCCGCCGGCGCCCTCCGCGTCGGCGCCCCGCACGAAGCGCACCTGGCCGCACGCGTAGCCGACCTGCGGGTCCGCGAACGCGCTCACGAGCACGCGCGCCGCGTCGGGCTCCCACAGCGCGTTCGCGTCTGAGAACGCGACGATCGCTCCGCGCGCGCGCTGCACCGCCGTGTCCTGCGCGCGGATCTTGCCGCCGCGCGGCAGCTCGAGCACCACGTCGGCCCCCGCCTCGCGTGCCAGCGCCGCGGTGTCATCGGTGCAGCCATCGCACGCGACGATCAGCTCGAGGCGCTCGCGGGGATAGTTCAGCGCCAGCGCGTTCTCGACCTTCGCCGCGATCACCGACGCCTCGTCGTGGGCCGCGATGATGAGGGACAGGTCAGGGGGATCGGAGGGCTCGAGAGCTCCTTGGCCCGCCCCGGCGGCGGGAAGCACGCGGGCAGCGAGCGCTAGCGCCGCCGCGTAGCCGAGCTGCGTCCACACGACCAGCGCCACAGACACCCAAAAGACGATCTCAAGCGCCGTCCTCATCGGCCGGGTCCCGCTGGCAGCAGGGACTCGTACAGCTCGAGCGTGCGCTCGGCTATCGCGCGCCACGAGTACTCGCCCGCCGCGAGCTCCTGCGCGCGAGCGGCCAGAGCAGACCGCGCATCCGCGTCGCCGATCAGCTCGCGCAGACTGTCGTGCAGCGCGCCGACGTCGCCGGCGGGGAAGCTGCGCGCGGCGCCGGTGGCCGCGACCTCCGGAAAGCCGCCGACGTCGCTCAACAGCAGCGGCTTGCCGAACGCGAGCGCCGTGAACAGCACGCCCGACTGGTCGATCTCGCGATAGGGCAGCACGACGAGGTCGGCTCGGCGGAAGTAGGCCGGCAGCTCGTCATCGCCGATGAAGCGCGGCACGAACCGCACACCGGGCGGCGCCGTTGCTTTCAGCGCGGAGATGTCCATGCGCGGCATGCCCGCGATCCACAGCTCTGCGTTCTCGATCCCACGCCACGCCTCGAGCAACAGGTCGATGCCCTTGTACGGGCGCATCAGCCCGAAGCACAGGACGACCGGCAGCTCCGTCGCGAACGGCGCCTGCTGGGACGCGCGCGGCTCGCCTCCGGCCGCGAGGTGCTCGAACACGCCGTGCGGGATCACGTGCACGCGTTCGCGATCGATGCCGAGCTCGCCCGTCAGGCGCAGGCGGCCGTGCTCGGAGTGCACGACGATCGCATCGAAGCGGTCATACAGCCGCTGCTGCGCCGCGCGCTGGCCCGGACGCGCCTCGCGCGGGAGGATGTCGTGTGCTGTCAGCACCAGCGGCCGGCGCGGTGCCGACGAGGCGCTCGCAACCGCGCGGTCGGGCAGCAGCCGGCCGTCGAGGTGCTGGACGGCCAGCCACTGGAAGTGCACGACGTCCGCGGCGCGCGCCGCGCTCCGGTAGCGCAGCATGTCGGGCACGTGCTCGGCGAGCTTGACCGTGCGGCGCGCCCGCGCGGAGCCGACGTGCGCCGCGAGCGGGTAGAACAGCTCGTGGCGGCGGTAGCCGTCCGGCGGCGCCACCGGCCCATGCGCGAAGTGGCTGGTGTAGAGCGCGACCTCCGCGCCGGCGGCGGCCAGCGCCTGGCACAGCGCGTGGTCGTACGGCGGCGTGTAGGCCGACGGGTCGACGATGTGGACGCGCACAGATCAGCGGCGCGACTTCGGGACTGTCACACGCTGGAGGGTATGCGCCGCGAACGACTTGCGCCTCGCACCGGCTGGGCCGGCTCGGCGAACAGGTGGGCCCAGCTCGGTGGGCCGCCTCCGAGCAGCGCCGCAAACGCCTCCGGTACCACCGGCATCGCGAAGTAGAACCCCTGGGCGATGTCACAGTCGAGCTCGCGCAGCCGGGTGGCCTGCTCGAGCGTCTCGACACCCTCCGCGATCACCTGCTGGCCGAGCGCGTGGCCCATGCGGATGATCGCCGCCGCGAGCGCCTCGGCCTTCGGCGAGGTGACGATCTTCTCGATCAACATGCGATCGATCTTGACGCTGTGGAAGTTCAGGTTCGCGAGGTAGCTCAGCGAGCTGTAGCCCGTGCCGAAATCGTCGAGCGACAGGCGCACGCCGATCTCGCCGAGCGCCTCGAGCGCGTTGCGCGCCGCCTCGAGCTGCTCGATCAGCACGCTCTCCGTGATCTCGATCGTGAGGAAGTCCGGCTGCAGGCCCTCCGCCGCGATCATCTCGCGCACGGTCCTGGCGACCTCGTCGGGGTTCAGCAGCTGCCTGGTCGAGACGTTGACGGCCACCCCGGCAAACCCCGGATGCGCCTGCCAGCCGACGCACTCCCGCCCTGCGCGCCGCAGCATCTGCGCGCCGAGTGAGTGGATCAGCCCGCTCTCCTCGGCGACCGCGATGAACTCGGCGGGTGACACCGGGCCCCACTCGGCGTGCCGCCAGCGCGCCAGCGCCTCGGCGCCGACGATCGCGCCGTCCTGCAGCGAGATCAGCGGCTGATAGTGCAGGTGGATCTCCTCGCCGGCGAGCGCCGTGCGCAGCGCCGACTCCGTGCGGACCCGCCCGAGCACGCGCTCGTGCATCTCGCGATCGAACACCTCGAATCCCCCGCGACCGGCCTGCTTGGCTTGGAACATCGCCGAGTCGGCGTCACGCAGCAGGTCCGCGGCGCACGAGCCGGGGCTGCTGATCGCGATCCCGATGCTCGCGCTGATGACATGCTCGTCGGCACCCAGTCCGATCGGCTCCTCGAGCGCGCTGGCCATCTTGCTCGCGATGCGCGTCGCGGCCGCCTCCGACGGGATCTGCTCGCACAGCACCGCGAACTCGTCGCCGCCGAGGCGCGCGAGCGTGTCCTGCTTGCGGATTGCCCCGGACAGGCGCGGCGCGACCTTGCGCAGCAGCTCGTCGCCGGCCTCGTGGCCGAGACCGTCGTTGACGAGCTTGAAATGGTCGAGATCGACGACGAACACCGCCGAGGGCCGCGGGTCGCGGTCGGTCCGCAACAGCGCATGCCCGACACGGTCGAGGAACAGCGTGCGGTTGGGAAGATCGGTCAGCTCGTCGTGCAGCGCCAGGTGGCGCATCCGCCCCTGGACGTCGCGGCTGTGCATCGCATCGGCCAGCACGTTCGCGAGCGCATCCAGAAACGGCGCGCAGTCCGTCGGGACGGCGCCGGGCCGCGTGTAGTGAATCGCCAGCACCCCGAGCGGAGCGCTCTGGTCGCCGACGAGCACCGCGACGCTGCTGCGAATGCCGCGGGCCGCCAGCGGCGGGGGCGTGCACCGCGCCTGCGCCTCCCAGTCGTCGATGATCGACATGCCGTCCCCGCGCAACACCTTCTCGAGCACCGACGGCCCCTTGTGCGCAATCCGCTCACCCGCTCGCTCGGGCCCCCAGCCGACCCCCGCCGCGACCGTCATCGCCTTGGTGTCGGGCGCACGCTCGAGCAGAACGGCGCAGTCGCTTGAGAGGACGCGCGACGCAGCGTTGACCGCCGCCTCGAACAGCGCCTGCGTGCAGCCATCCCTGAGTGCCAGCCGGCCGAGGCTGACGATCTCCTGCTGCCCTTCTGTGTGGCGAGCAGCCGCTGCTTCGGCCTCGCGGCGCGCGCTGACGTCGACCGAGACGGCGACCACCAGGCCCGGTCCAAGCCCGACGGCGGACGGCACCGGGCGGATGCGCACGTCGACCGGAAAGACCCGCCCGTGCTTATCCCGCACCTCCGCCTCGTCCTCGATCGTCTCGCCGGCAAGGACCCCAGCGGTATGCGCCGCAGCCACCGCGCCGCCGTTCTCGGTCATCACGAGATCCACGAGCTGGCGGCCGACGGCCTCTTCGGAGGTGTAGCCGTACAGCCGCTGCGCGCCAGCACTCCAGTAGCGCACGATGCCTTCCCCGCCCGACTGCCCGACAAGGATCACAGCCGCGTCGACCTCGTCGAGCAGCTGTGCCTGCAGCGCAATCTGCTCGCTGGCGCGCATACGCATAGATCGTCTTTAGGAACGCAATGCTTGAGCGCGCGCTGCACGCCGACGTGCGCGTTCAGCCCTCGGCGAGCGGCGCCACGTAGCGCAGGAACGGCTCGATCTCGAGCGTCCGTCCGGTCGCCTGCTCGAGCAGCGCCAGCGTGTCGAGCCGGCGGCCGTGACGGTGTACGCGCTCGGCGAGCCAGCGCTGGATCGCGCCGACCTCCCCCCGACGCAGCTCCTCGGCGGGCGAGCCGAGGTCCGCTTCCAACGTCTCCCACAGCTGGGCGGCGATCAGGCAGCCCAGCGCGTAGCTCGGGAAGTAGCCAAAGGCGCCGGCGCCCCAGTGCACGTCCTGCAGGCAGCCGAGCGCGTCGGAGGGGACCTCCACACCCAAGAGGCGACGCATCTGCTCGTTCCACGCCGCGGGCACGTCGGCGACGGCCAGGTCGCCGTCGATCAGCGCGAGCTCGAGCTCGAAGCGCACGACGATGTGCAGCGGATAGGTGAGCGGATCGGCCGACACGCGCACGGCGGACGGTTCGACGCCCGTCAGCGCCGCGTGCAGCTCGGCCGCCTGCACCGCGAAGCCGCCCACCCCCAGCTCGGCCGCGAGCACCTCCGCGAAGGCGGGGTTGCGCGCGACGTGGTTCTCCCACAGCTTGCTCTGGGACTCGTGCACCGACATCGACGTACCGGTGCCGAGGTTGGTGCGGTCGAGCGCCGGGTCGATCTGGCGCTCATACAGCGCGTGCCCGTACTCGTGCAGCGAGCTCAGCAGCGACTCCACGTCGCCGTCGCTGTAGCGCGTCGTCAGACGTGAGTCATCGCGACCGACCCACGCGGTGAACGGGTGCGCGGAGACGTCCACGCGCCAGCTCGCGCGATCGACGCCGAGCCTGCGCAGCGTGCCTGCGACCGCCGCCTGCTGCGCGTCGACGGGCACCTGCAGCTCCCGGCGCGGCGAGCGCAGGCGCGCCTGCGCGGCGAGCGGCGGCAGCTCCTGCGCGAGCGCTCCGAAGACGCGTCGCAGCTCGTGCGTGCGCAACCCGAAGTCGTAGTCGCCGAGCAGGCCCTCGTAGCGGCTCTCGCCGTCCTCGGCCACGCACTCGCCGTAGGCGCGCGCCAGCTCCACGTTGCGCTCGAGCGCCGGTGCGAAGGCGCCGAAATCGTCGTGCTCGCGAGCCTCGCGCCAGCGCTCCTGGCCGTCTGCGCTCGCGCGAGCCCGTTCGGCGGCGAGCTCTTCCGGGACGCGCCGCGAGCGCTCCCAGTCGCGTCGCGCGATGCGCACGATGTCGCGGTCGATCTCGCCCAGCTGCGCCTCCTCGCCGCGCTCGATCTCCGCGAGCCACTCGCCGATCTCCGCCGCGGTCGCGCGTTCGTGGGTCAGCCGCGCGAGCGTCCCGAGTTGCTGCGCCCGCGCCGGCGCGCCGGCGGCGGGCATCATCACCAGCTGGTCCCAATCGCTCAGCATGCCGATCGCCCCAAGATCCGCGAGCTCGGCCATGCGGGCGTGGAGGCGCTCCAGGGCATGCATGCGCTAGAGCGTATGCGCCGCGGCACACCGAACGCGGTGGCGTAGATTCAGCGGCGATGACGGCCCCCGAGATCGAGCTGAGCTACTGCGTGGTCAACACCTCCCAGCGGGAGCTGCTGCTCCGCGGCCTCGACGCGCTCGCGCGTGAGCGCGCGGGCGTCCCGTTCGCGACCGAGGTGCTCGTCCTCGACAACGGCTCACGCGACGGCTCCGCGCAAGCCGCACGCGAGCATCCCGCGGTCGACGAGACGTTCGCGCTGCAGGAGCGCCGCGGCAAGGCGCTGAACGACTCCGAGCTGCTGCGCAACGCGCGCGGGCGCTATGCGCTGCTGCTCAACGAGGACTCGGAGCTGCAGGCCGGCGCGACGCTGCAGCTGTGGCGAGCGCTGGAGGAGCGCCCGCACGCCGCGTGCGCCGGAGTGCAGCTGCTGCGGCCGGACGGCACGCCACAGGCGTGCGCCTGGCGCTTTCCGTCAGTCACGAGCGCGCTCGCCGGCGCGATGATGCTGCATCGCTGGTTCACCGTGCAGAGCCGCGGCGAGCACACGCGCGAGGTCGACTGGTGCCAGTCGGCGGCGCTGCTCGTCCGGCGGCAGGCGGCCGAGGAAGTCGACTACCTCGACCCTGACTTCTTCGTCTACTCCGACGAGGTGGACTTCGCGCGCAGGCTGCGCGACAGGGGCTGGCGATCGCTGTACGTGCCGAGCGCACGCGCGATTCACCACGAGCAGCTGTCCACCGGCGCCGCGTCCGAGCGGCGCATCGCGGAAATGTCGCGCAACCGCGACCTGTACATGCGCAGGCACCACTCCGCCGCAGCGGCCCGCGCCGTGCGCTGGCTGACCGCGTGGAGCTATGCGCTGCGCACGCTCGCGGCGCTGGCGATGCCCGCGCACGATGCGCGTCGCTACTGGCGCCACGTCGCCGCGAGCCTGCACCCCGAGCGCGGCGCCGGCCTGCGCGAGGCCGCCGAGGAGTACAACCGCAGCGGCTCTGCGTGAGCGGAGGATCAGTGCCCGGCGAGCTCGTCCTCGAGCACCTCGACGAGCGCGTCGACGACGCTCGCGTCGAGCTGGGCTCCCGCGACTCGACGCAGCTCCTCACAGGCCTCGCCCGGTGAGCGCGCGGCGCGGTACGGACGGTCGGTGACGATCGCGTCGTAGGTGTCACAAGCGGCGATGATGCGGGCGGAGAGCGGGATCTGCCCGCCGGCGAGGCCGTCGGGATAGCCGCCTCCGTCCCAGCGCTCGTGGCTGGCCCGCACCGCGGGGGCGAGGTGCGCGAAGGCGTCGATGCGCGCGACCAGCTCACCGCCGATCGCGGCGTGGCCGCGCATCGTCACCCACTCCTCGTCGGTCAACGGTCCCGGCTTC
The DNA here is from genome assembly GCA_035485155.1 of Solirubrobacteraceae bacterium. Taxonomy (GTDB): domain Bacteria; phylum Actinomycetota; class Thermoleophilia; order Solirubrobacterales; family Solirubrobacteraceae; genus Palsa-744. The sequence continues at coordinate 102,696 of DATHOH010000020.1, read as the reverse complement.
AGCAGGATCTCGCTGGGGACGGCGACCTTGCCGAGGTCGTGCAGCATCGCCGCGTAGCGCACGTCGCGCGCCTGCGCGCTCGACAGCGACAGGCGCAGCGCGACGCGCTCGGCGAGGACCGCCACATCCTCGCCGTGGCAGGCCGTGTAGTCGTCCTTGGCCTCGACCGTGCTCGTCAGCGCCGCGAGCGCGGTCGTGAACGCGCCCTCGAGGTCGGCGACCAGGCGGGCGCGGTGGACGGCGGCGCCGAAGCTGGTCGCGATCGCCTCGACGAGCACCGTGTCGCTCTCGGCGAGCGCCCCGGGGTCGGTGGCCTCGATGTTGAGCACACCCCACACCGATCCGTCGACGAGCACCGGCACCGCGAGCTCCGAGCGCGGGTCGGTCTTCGGGTCACGCACGATGTAGTCACGATCGTGGCGCGTGTCGTGCACGAGCACCGCGTGCCCCGAACGAGCGACCTTCCCGTTGACCCCCTCCGAGACGGGTTGCTCGGTGAGCAGGAACTCTGTCATCACCTCCGCCAGCGGACCGCGTCCCGCGACCAGTCGCAGGACGCCGTCCTCGTCCAGGCGCTGGATCGCCGCGAGGTAGAACGCGAACGTCTCGTGCAGCTCATCGACGACCAGCTGTGCCAGCTCGTCGATCTCGCTCTTGCTCGCGAGCCTCGCGGTGAGCCTCGCCGCGAGCCGCAGCTGCTCACGCAGGTAGGCCACCTCGCCGGTCACCGCCATGCTCTTCACGCGCGCGTCGGCGCGGTAGCGCTGCAGCGCCTCAGCGCGCCGCTTGCGCTCCTTGGCGCCGGCGCGTTGGGAGGGCCTGGCAGTCAGTTCCGGCATAGCACGGCACCCATCGGCTGCGAATGTCGCTTTCTTGAGCCAATAATCGTCGATCTAGACATGACCGCCCGCCTTTGGATGTGGTCTCGTGGTCAATGACAATCAAACGTCTTTGAGCGGATCCTCCGCGTAGGCCTCGATCTCGTCACGGCCGGAGCCAAAGGCGCGCACCCGCCGGCGCAGCTCGGAGGGCAGCCTGCGTGCCTGCGCGAGCTCGTGCGGGTGAAAGAAGCGCGTCACGATCAGCGCCGCTGGCACGAGCGCGAGCCACACGGCGCGCAGGGCGAGCCCGACAAAGCCATCCGTGGGCAGCAGCAGCTCGCCGGACACCGCGACGACCGTGAGGATCGCCGCCAGCTTCGCCAGGCGCAGCCATTCGAAGCCGACCTCGAACAGGCTGCGCGTGAGCAGGTACATGACGAGCAGCATCGCCACGTAGGCCCCGCACAGCGCGATGCCGGCACCGGCGATCCCGAGCCCGGCGCCGCTGTGCGGCACCAGCACGAGCAGCAGCACGACGTTGACCGTGAGACCGGCGGCGCCGGCGGGAAAGTTGCGCGATGTGACGCGCGCGCGCCCGGAGATCGCGACGAACACCAGGTAGAGCCCGTAGAGGGCCCAGCCGAGGGCCAGCCACGGCAGCGCGCGGTAGGCGCCGAAGAATTCGTGCGCGGCCAGCAGCCGCACCATCCAGCGGCCGAGCAGCGCCACCGCGCACACGACCGCGCCGGTGGCCAGCGCGTAGTAGGTCGTCACGAGCGAGTACAGCCGCCCGGCCTCCTCATCGCTCTCGATCGAGTAGGCGAGCGGCGGCCACGCGTACTGGAAGCCGCGCACCGCCACGAACACCACGGTGGCGAGCTTGATCGCGATCGCGTAGTCGCCGGCGGCGGCCCGGGAGTAGGTCCCGTACAGGTAGAAGCGGTCCGCGACCTGCAGCGCATACACGCTCGCGTCGGCCGGCACCGTCGGCAGCCCGAAGCGCAGCATCGCGCGCAGGTCCGCGAGCCTCACCCGCAGCGACACGTTCCGGCGCAGCATCCACCACAGGCCCAGCACGACCACGGCGGATGCTCCGAAGTTGCCCAGCAGCAGGCCGCGGGCACCCTGGTCGGCGAACACGACCAGCGCGATCGTGAACACCACGGTCATCGCGACGTTCGCGCCCGACGCGTACACGTAGGCGCGCTTGCGCTCCTCGACACGCAGCTGCGCGTAGGCCATCTCGAGGTTCGTGAACGCCCACAGCCCGAGCACCGCGCAGTCGAACAGCAGCGGGTCTTCGAATTTCAGCAGCAGGCGCGACAGCGGCCCCGCGAACACCAGCGCGAGCAGCGATGCGAGCGTCGTCGTCCATGCGACCGTGGCCGTCGCCGTACGCGCGATCCGCTGCCGCCGCGCCGCGTCATCGTCGTCGAAGTAGAAGCGGATGAACGCTTCGCCGACGCCGACGCGCAGCAGGATGCTCGCGAGGATCACCGCCGTCAGCAGCGTTTCCGCGGCGCCGTACGCTTCGCTGTCCAAATGACGCGTGTACAGCGGCAGCGTCAGCAGCGCCAAGCCCTTCGCGAGGATGTCCCCGAACTGGTACGCCGCGCCGGTCGTGACGAGGCGCTTCAGGTAGCCGAGCACGGCTCAGAAGCTACTGGCCGGCTCGCCCGCTCCCGGCACGGTCTCCTGCGCGCCCAGGCCGGCGCCGGCCGGGGCAGCAGCGCGGGCCAGAGCCAAGCCGATCGCAAGCAGCAGCCACGTGGAGGGGTCTTCGAGGAAGTCCGCGTACGTCCACGTGTGCAGGACCAGCGCGGCGAAGCACGCCGCGATCGCTGGCCGAAACGGGGATGCGAGCCGGAGGCGAGTGTCTCCCGGCTTCGGTCGCGGCGGCGAGCGGCCGGCGCCGCGGAACAGCACCACGAAGGCGCTGGCCAGGAGCGCGACGTACAGCGCGAGCCCGACGATCCCCTGCTCGGCGGCGACGGTCACCGGAATCGTGTGCGAAGCGGACACCGCGTTCTCGGCCCCGGACGCGGCGTGCGCGCGCTTGTACTCTCGTTCGAAGGAGCCGGCGCCGTACCCCTCGAGCGGTCGCTGCGCGAACAGTTCGAGACCTCCCGAGACGAGGCTGGCGCGGCCGCTGGTCGCGTTGTTGGCCCCGCCGGAGCTGCCCTTCACGCCGAGGTGCAGGCTCGCCGGGGCGACCAGCACGAACGCAGCCGCGAGCACCAGCGCGGCGAGCGCCACGTACAGGGCAAAGCGCACGCCCCATGACCAGGCACCGAGTACCCACAGCCCGAGCACCAGCGCGGCGATGCTCGACTGGGAGAAGCTCGTGACGAGCCCCGCGAGCAGCCACAGCAGCACGGCGCCGCCGATCAGCACGTCGCGCCGACGCAGCCGGTCGTAGGCGCCGGCGCCGCGCGCGAGCACCGCTGCCGTCAGCGCGACCATCACGAGCGCCAGGAAGCGCCCGTAGATGCTCGGGTCGAAGAACACCGAGTTGACCCGGAAATAGTTGTCGTACTGGTTGGCCGCCACGACCTTCGGGTTCAGGAACAGCGACTTTCGGTAGTACTCGATGAAGCCGACGCCGGCGAACAGCACCGCCAGCGCCACCGCCACCGCGAGGCAGCGCAGCAGCAGCCGGCGGGTCCAGCGCACGTCGCGCAGAATCAGGAACAGCAGCGCAAACGGCACGTAGAAGAAGGCGATGTTCTCCGCCGCCTTGGCGCGGTCAGCCGAGTAGAGCGTCTGCAGCGCATACAGGCCGACCGCCGCGAACAGCAGCCATTCGACGCCGCGCGGCGAGCCCCAGAAGGCCAGCCGCGTAGGGGCTGCCGGTTCCTCGCGAGCGCCCTCGCGCTCGCGCGGCGCCCCCCGGCCCAGCAGTCGCGGCAGCAGATACTCGAGCGTTCCCGCCGCGACCACGAGATACAGCGGTATCAGCAGGTTCACCGTCCGGCCGCCGGTCGAGATCGGCAGACGGAAGGGCAGCGCGAACACGGCCAGCAGCGGGAACGCCTCAGCGTGGCGGCGCATCACCCACATCAGCGCGGCGATCACGACGAGCGCGAGAACCACCGCGATCGCCAGCGTGCTCGCGCTCGGGAGGCTCGTCGCGAGCGCGCTCACGGCGCCACCAGCGAGAAGCTGCGCGGCAGCAGCACCTGTCCGTGGTTACGCAGGCTGAGGCTGACCCGGTATTCACCGGCAGGCGCGATCGCGCCTTTGTTATCGGGCACGGGGATGCTGCGCCCCGCCGGAGTGATGATGTGGCCGACGCGATGCGCGACTCCACGACGGCCGTTCCATCGCAGCGACACGTCTTTGTAGCGCGGCGCCGGGTAGTTGCGAAACAGCGTCGCGACAGTGTCCCCGTCGGAGTCGATGATCGTCACGGTCACCGGTTCGGCGCTGGCGAGCTCGAAGGAGATTTCCTCGAGCCGCGAGTGACTCCCGGGGTACGGAGAGAACCCCGTCGACAGCTCGTACCTGTGCACGGCCGTCGGCGTGTGCTTGAGCCGCTGCGTGATCAGGAACGCCGCGAAACAGGCGAGCACGAGCAACGCGAAGACGAGCCCCGCGAGCGGGTCGCGTGCGGCCGCAGGTGAGCCCGCACGGTCCGGCGCGCCATCAACGCCGGCGGCCGATTCGGTCAATCCTCGCCGCCCAGAGCGAAGCGCTCGACCGTGTCCGAGCGCAACCCCAGCCGCAGCGTCTCGAGTGAGAGCACGTCGTCGGGCGCGATGTTGCCGAGATTGCACTCGGTGCCGAAGCGCTTGAGCAGCCACACCTGCTGGCGCTGCAGCGGCGCATCGAAGATCAGACGCTCCGGGTCGATCGCGTGCGCGATCTCATCGATCAGGCCCGTGCGCACTTCGCCGTTGGCACGGTAGATCCCGGCCGTGCCCGACTCGCGCGCCTCCGCGATCACCTTCCAGGCGCCGGCGTCGAGGTCGCTTTCGATCTGCTCGACCCAGATGTACGGGGCCATGATGAAGTCGGCGTCCTTGCTGCCCACCTCTGCCAGCACCACGAACTCGCGTGACAGGCGTTCGATCAGCTCGCGCTTGACGGCGGCGTCGAGCGTGATCGTGCCGTCGGAGATCTCGACGTGACGCAGTCCCAACTCGCGCAGCCATGCGACGAGGCCGTCGACGCGGCCCTGGCGAATCGCGACCTCGGTGAGCGTGCCGCCCAGCACCACCGGAATGCCGTGCTCGCCGTAGAGCTCGAGCTTGGGCTTCAGGTTGGCGGTCACCAGCGCCGTGCCCCAGCCGAGCTTGACGATGTCGACGCTCGCTCCGGCGACCTCCAACAGCCCCGCCGCGTCCGCCACCGAGAGACCCCTGTCGATCACGTGCGTGATGCCGCGCTCGCGCGGCTTGCTCGACCGCGCCGGAATGTCGAGGAAGCCCTCTATGGCGAGGCTTTGTCGGCGCCGACGATCACCACGACGTTCGCCGATCCAGAGAGCGCCGTCACCGCTGCTTCGATCGGCAGCACGTGCGTCACCGACACCGAGTGCGCGACGGCTTCGGCTTCGGCGCGGTGGCCGCCCGTGTACTCGACGACGCTCACCTGACCGCTACCGGGAGGTTTGCCGTTGAGCGCCGAGGCCTTCGTGTAGCCGCCCTGCTGCAGTTGCCCGGCGGTGCGGTGGGCGAGGCCTTCTGCTTCGGTCGCATTGAGGACCGCGACACTCGTTTCCGCCGGATTGATCGTCGGCGTCTTTGCCGTCGCCTTGTGCGGCTTTCGGGCCGGGCGCGTTGCGGTCGTCCCGGTCCGCGCCGTCGTTCCCACCGACGCGGTCGGCGCTTTGGCGTGGGAGGAGGAGCCGAGCAGCGTCACCGCGAGCGCAGCCGCGACCGCTACGAGCACGAGCGCACCGACGATCAACACCGCTCTGCGCCCCGGCGAGCGTTTGGCGGCGTACACCGAGCGCCCGCCCTGCAGCGGCGAGGCGGCGCCCGCACGAGGTGGCTGGCCGGCGGGCACCGGTCCGCGGGCACCGGCACCGGCGGGCGCAGCCGGTGCGGGCGGAAGCCGCGCCGCCGGCGGCGGCGTTGTCGCGTTTGGACTCTGCGGCGGCTGAAGCGGCGGCGCCGTTGGTGGGCTCGCGTTGACGGCGGCGCCCGGTGCGGACGGGCGCGGTGGGCTGGGGGATCGCGGCGCACCGACCGCGGCGACGCCCGCGGCTGCCGCCACGGTGGCCGGAGCGGGGGCGCGCGGATCCCCCACGGGCGGGGTCGCAGGGGCGACCGCGGCGGCGGACGGGCTCTGGGCCGCCGCGGCGGCCGATGCCGGGGCGCCCACGGGCATCGGCGCACCGACACCCGCGGCAGGCGCGGCAGGCGCGGTCGATACGGCCGGGGCGCCTGCAGGCTGGGCGGCGGGGGCAATCGGACGCTGCTGTGCGGGCGCCGCCGGCTGTCCGGGGGTCGCCGGCTGTCCCGGCGCGGCCGGCTGACCGACCCTCGCCGGCTGACCGGGCGCCGGCAGCGGTACGCCTGGCGCGTTCGCCGCAGCAGCCACGGCAGGGGTGGGCACCGCGCCGGCGCTCACCGCCTGACCGGCCGGTACGGCCGCCGCTGTGGTTGGGACCGGGGTTGCCACCACACGCGTGGCGCCGGCAGCGGCGCCTGCGCTCGCGGCTGCCGCTGCCGGTGGGACGACACGGGGCGGCTGCCCGGGGGGCGCCTGCTGAACACGGAGGGACGCGGCGGCGCTCACGCGCTGCTCGAGGTCGGCGGCGCGCTCGGGCGCGCGTCCCGCCCACTCACGCAGGCGCTTGAGCTCGCGCGCCTGAGAGAACACCAGCAGCGACAGCAGCGCGATCCCGGCCAGCGCCGCGAACGCAGCGACTGCACCGATCTTGGTGAACGTGCTCGAGAGCGAGAGCGCGAACGGCAGGAAGCTCATGAATGGGGGGAGTTTACGAGGGGCGCAGGCGCCTCGCGAAGCTCGACGTGCGGGCCGCTGCCGTTGGCCTCGCCTGCGGTGCTCTCGGGCGGCTCGGGAGCCGGTGGCTCCCTGCGCGCAGCCGCCAGCTCGGAGACCTTCGCAGCCAGGCCCGCCGCGTCGCCCTCGAGCACCAGCAGCCCGATCTCCGCGAACATCGACTCGACTGCGTCGCTCGCCAGCGGCTCGCGTTCTGCCAGCAGGATCTTCTCGGCGGCGGTCTCGCGTCGACGCTCGTAGCTGTTGAACAACTCCTCGTGAAGCTTCTCGCCGGGCCGGCGCCCGACGACCTCGACGTCGATGTCGCGGTCGGGGTCCAGGCCCGACAGGTCGATCATCGCGCGTGCCAGGTCGATGATGCGGACCGGCTCACCCATGTCGAGTACGAACACCTCGGCGCCCCGTCGCGCCCGCGCGGGTATGACGATGCGCTGGTCCGCCGGCCGCCCCTCGGCGGGCGCGGACGCGGAGGCGAGCGAGCCGGAGCGGATGATCAGCTGCACCGCCTCGGGGATCGTCATGAAGTAGCGGGTCATGCGCTCGTCGGTCACCGTCACGGGGCCGCCGCGCTCGATCTGGCGGCGGAAGATCGGCACGACGCTGCCGGAGGAACCGAGCACGTTGCCGAAGCGCACAGCGTTGTAGCGGGTGCCGTGCCAGCGCGCGGCCGCGGCCTCCAGCGCGAACTCGGCGAGGGCCTTCGAGGCGCCCATCACCGTCGCCGGCGCGACGGCCTTGTCGGTCGAGACGAGAACGAAGCGGGCGACGCCGGTCTCGCCCGCGACGTGCGCGACGACGCGCGTGCCGATGGCGTTGTTGCGCACCGCCTCGACCGGGTTCGCCTCCATCAGGCCGACGTGCTTGTACGCGGCGGCGTGGAACACGACCGTCGGCCGGTGCTCGGCGAACACCTCGCGCATCCGCTCCTCCTCCTTGCAGTCGGCCAGCACGGCAGCGAGCATCGACGGCGGCACGTGACGCTCGTCCTCGAGCTCGCGCTGGATCGAGAAGAGGTTGTCCTCGGCGTGATCGAGCAGCACGATCCGATGCGGCTCCACGCGCGCGATCTGCCGGCACAGCTCCGAGCCGATCGAGCCGCCCGCCCCGGTGACGAGCACGGTCGCGCCGCCGAGATAGGCGCCGACCCGCTCGAGCTCCATGTGCACGGGCTCGCGCCCGAGCACGTCCTCGACGCGCACCTCGCGCACCTGCCGGGCGAGGGCGCCGCGGGACTGGAGCAGCTCGAACACCGTCGGCAGCGTGCGTACGGGTATCCCGCGTGTGCGGCACTCGCGCACGATCCGCGCGCGCGTCGAGCCGGGCGCGGAGGGGATCGCGATGATGACTTCGTCGGGCTCGGCCTCGTCGAGGATCCGTGGCAGATCGCCCTGGGTGTTGCCGCGCACGCGCACACCGTCGATCCGCAGGCGCAGCTTCAGCGGGTCGTCGTCGAGGAAGCCGACCGGCAGCAGCCCGAGCTCGCGGTTGCGCATGATCTCGCGGATGACCATCCGCCCGCCGTCGCCGGCCCCCGCGATCAGCACGGTGCGCTCGCCCTTGCGCCCGCGGCGGAAGGCTGCGAGCGGACGGCGCTCGTAGGCACTGCGCGCGAGCGCGCGGATGCCCACGAGGAACACGAGCGCGAGCAGCGCGAACAGCACCGTCACGCCGATCGGCAGGCCGATGACCTCAGTGACGTTGTGGGGGTAGCGGTAGACCGGGCGCGCCGCCTCGACGCCGACGAACGTCAGCAGCACGGTCAGGACGATCGCGCGGACGACCGCCTCGTAGTCGCGCTGGCCGGCGTAGCGCCAGCGGCGCTGGTAGACACGGCACAGGATCAGGATCGGCAGGCTCCCAGCCGCCACCCACCAGATCGTGTCTTCGCGCAGCTGGGCGTAGTGATGCGGTGGCCCGTTGCTGAAGCGCAGCTGGAAGGCGAGGTAGTACGCGAGCGCGACCAGCGCCCCGTCCACCACGAGCTGCGGCAGCGAGTGACGGTGGAGGGGTAGGGCCGCCGAGCGGATCCGTCGGCGCATTGCAGGGGATTGTAAGCGCCAGAGCCGAAGCGAGGCCGGATTGCTAGCCGAGGACGGGCGAAAGCAGGAGCTCGACGAGGACGCGTGGATCGCGTCGCACCCGCGGCGCAGCGCCCGCGGCCGTTCGCCTGGAGAGGTCCAGGTCCTCGGCGTCGCGCAGCATCCGCAGGCGACCTTCCTCGAGCAGGCGTTCATCGACCGCACCCAGGCGGCCCTGGAAGGTGGTGTAGACGGGTGTCCCCAGCGCGACCGCCTCACGGTTCATCGTGCCGCCGGCGGAGATCACGAGGTCGGCGTGCGCGATCAGCGACTGCGCGTCGATCGCGTGCTCGGGGACCACGAAGCCGGGCACGCGTGCGAGCTCCTCACGTTGGGCGGCGACGCGCGGCAGCACGACCGGCTGCAGCCCCTGCTCTGCCGCGGCGTCGCCCAGGCGCCGCAGCACGTCTGCGAAGACGTCGTTCTCGAAACGGTGGTACAGCGAGACCTCGGGCGGCGTGCGCACGACCACGATCGCGCGGGCAGGGTCGAGGCCGAGCTCCGCCAGCACACCGTCATCGGGCTCGAAGTCCGCCAGGTAGTACTCCTCCTTGAGGCCCTCGTAGGGCCTGATCTTGCCGCGCGCGCCGTAGCGCTCGAGGCGCTGTGGGGGGATCGCGTCGGGCACGACGACCGCCCGTGCCAGCCGGCAGTTGACGTTGTGCTGGACCGTCGCCCACTCGTAGTCGAACATCGTCGCGCTCGGGATCCGCAGCAGCGCGGCTGCGACCGTCACGTCGTTGGAGCCGTGACCGAGGGCGATATCAAAGGGCGGATGCGCGAGGTGTGGGCGGCGGGGTGGGTGGGCTCCGAAAGCTCGCGACTCGGCAAGTGCCCAGCGCACGAGCGCGGCCGAGCGCGAGGCGAGCCCGGCGGCCTTGGCGGCGAGCCGCTCGCCGCGATGGTGCCCAATCTCGGTGTAGGCGATGCCGAGGCGCTCGCACAGCTCGATCGTCTGGGCGAAGTCGCGCGCGGTCACACGAACGTCGTGGCCGTCGGCCTGGAGGCGCTCGATCACGGGGCGCATCACCAGCACGTGCGGGCTGTTCGTCAGATCGATCCAGACACGCATCTGGGCGAGGACGCTAACGCTCCTCGGCCCACGCCGCCCCGTCGGGGCCAAGCGGGTGCTCGGGCGCTGACGGCCAGTATCGTTGCCTCGCGGATGCTCGTCATCGCCTCGATATCGGAAACGCTGGTCAACGAAACCTCGCACTTCGTTGGGGAAGCCGGGCTGCCCGGGATCTTCGCGCTGATGGCGATCTCGAGCGCGTGCATCCCGATCCCGTCGGAGGTGGTGATGCTGTTCGCCGGCTTCGCCGTCGCCGATCCTGGCCAGAGCGCGTCCCATCACGAGCTGACGCTCGTGGGCGTCGTGCTCGCGGGCCTGCTCGGGACGATGGTCGGCTCGTGGGTCGCCTATGCGGTGGGGCGCGGAGGGCGCCTGGAGCTGTTCGAACGCCACGGCGCCAAGCTGCACATGGGGCCGGCCCAGATCGAACGCGGCGATCTGTGGTTCCAGCGCCACGGCGAGACGGCGGTGCTGGTGGGACGCCTGATCCCTGTCGTGCGTGCGTTCGTGTCGCTGCCGGCCGGTGTCGCGAGGATGCCGCTCGGACGCTTCACGCTGTTCTCGCTGCTCGGATCGCTGCCGTGGGTGCTCGGCCTGGCGCTCGCCGGGCACGCGCTCGGCGGCGACTGGACGAGCGTGCGCAAGGGCTTCGAGTACGTCGACTACGTGGTCCTCGCGCTGGTCGTCGCGGGCATCGTCTACGCGCTCGTGCACCGGCGGCGCGCCCGCCGGCGCCCGGCAGCCGATGCCGCCGGCTGAGGCGTCCTTGCCGCTTCGCCACGCCGTGGCACTGGGCGTCCTGCACGGGCCGGCAGAGCTGCTGCCGATCTCCTCGTCCGCGCACACGACGTTGCTCCCGTGGCTACTCGACTGGCCGTACGCGCGGCTGGACGGACAGCAGCGCAAGGCCTTCGAGGTCGCGCTGCACGCCGGCGCAGGCGCCGCGCTGGCGATCCATCTCCGCCGCGAGCTCCTCGGCGAGCTCGCTGGTCTCGACGCGCAGCGGCTGGGCGTGATCGCGCTCGCGCTCGCGCCACCGGCGCTCGCGGGCTACGTGCTCGAGCGTCCGATCGCGCGGCGCCTGGGCGGTCCGCGCTCGATTGCCGCTGGCCTCGCGCTCGGCGCCGTCGCGATGGCGCGGGCCGACGCGCGACCATGCGGAGACGCGAACCCGCTCGCACGCGCGCAAAAGGACGCCCGCGCACTGGACGGGCTGGCCCTCGGGCTGGCCCAGGCGGCCGCGCTGATCCCGGGCGTGTCGCGAAACGGGGCGACGCTCACCGCCGCTCGCGCCCGCGGGTTCTCGCGAGGCGCCGCGCAGGCGCTCTCATGGCACGCGGGCCTGCCCGTGATCGCCGGCGCGAGTGTGCTCGAGGGCGCGCGCACACGTCGCGGCGGTGCGACGCGCGAGGAACGTCTGGCGCAGCTGACGGGCGCGGTCAGCGCGTTCGCCTCCACGCTCGCGGTCGCCAGACTGCTCCAGCGCCAGCTGCGCGACGGCCAGCCGCTCTGGCCATATGCCCTCTACCGCGCTGTGCTCGCCGCGCTCGTCGTCTCGCGCTCAAGCGCACAATAGAGGCGCATGACTGCACTCGGGACGGTTATCGGCGGGCGCTACCGGCTCGAGGCCGAGATCGGGCGCGGCGGCATGTCGACCGTCTACCGCGCCTTCGACACGGTGCTCGAACGGACGGTCGCGATCAAGCTGATGCACCGGGAGATCGCTGCGGACGCCGATCAGCTCGAGCGCTTTCGCAGGGAGGCACGCTCGGTTGCGCAGCTCAATCACCCGCACGTGGTGACCGTGATCGACGCCGGCGAGGAGATCTCGCCGGACGGGCAGCGTCCCGGCGAGGCGGACATCGGAACTCCGTACATCGTGCTCGAGTACGTCGACGGCGAGACGCTCAAGGACGTCATCCGTCGCGAAGGGCCGCTCGAGATCCCGCAGGCGATCGCCTACGCGATCGAGATTGCGCGCGCGCTCGGGGCTGCGCACGAGCGTCAGATCGTGCACCGCGACGTCAAGCCGCACAACATCCTGATCAGCGAGGAAGGCGGGGCGAAGATCACCGATTTCGGCATCGCGCGCACGCTCACCGAGGAAGGGCTGACGATGGCCGGCCGCGTCCTCGGGACCACCGACTACGTGTCCCCCGAGCAGGCGCTCGGCCAAGCCGTCACGGGGCAGTCGGACCTGTACTCGCTGGGGATCGTGCTGTTCGAGATGCTCACAGGCTCGGTCCCGTTCCACGGCAGCTCGCCCGTGGCGGTGGCGATGAAGCACGTCCGCGAGGAAGTGCCCGACGTGCTGCTGCTGCGACCCGCGCTGTCGGCTGCGACGGCAGCCGCGGTCGACCGCGCGGTCTCGAAGGACCTCGCCCGCCGCTATCCGGACGCAGCGACCATGGTCGCCGACCTCGAGGAGGTGCTCGCGCTCGAGGCCTCGCGCTCAGGCCAGAGCACCGGTGAGGTGACGAGCGTGCTGCGCACGCTCCCGGGGTCCGCACGCCGGCGGCTGCCGTGGCGCATGCGCCACCCGGCGCGCTGGGCCGCGTCGTTCGCCCTGGTCGTCGCGATCGCAGCGATCGCGCTGATCATCGCCGCCGGCAGGGCGCACCGCGGCGCCGGCGTGCCGCCGGACGTCGACTCGCACGCCGGCCTGGAAGCGGTGCAGCTCGGCCAGGCCGCCGCGCACGATTACAACCCATTCGGGACGGGCCCTGAAAACCGCGATCTGATCGGCAACGTCGTCGACGGCGACCCCAACACGACGTGGAGTACCGAGCAGTACTACGACGGCACGCTGCGCAAGCCGGGAGGCGTCGGTCTCGGGATCTACCTCGACGCGGCGCCGGGTGTGCTGGCGAGGGCGCTCGAAGTCCAGACCTCGACGCCGGGCTTCTCCGCACAGGTGTACGTGTCCGACCACGTCGATCTCGAACTGCCCTACGGCAACTCCACGCCGCTGCGCGCGCGCGGCTGGCAGGGACCGGTCGGCGCGAACACCGACGTGCACAGCGGCGAGCACATCGCCCTGTCGCTGGCGGGCCACCCCTACCGCTACTACCTGGTATGGCTGACGACGTTGCCGCCGAAGGCGCAGTCCGCGACGATCAACGAGCTCACACTCTTCAAGTAGCGCTCAGTAGCTGTAGGCGTGGCGCTGCTCGTGGCGCGCGAGCGCCAGCCGGCAGAGGCGGTCGAGCAGCGGCGCGTAGGCGACGCCCGAGGCGGCGAGCAGCTTGGCGTACACGCTGGTCGGTGTGAATCCCGGCATCGTGTTCAGCTCGTTGACGAGCACGCGCTCGCCGTCCACGAAGAAGTCGACCCGCGCAAGGCCCTCGCAGCCTGCTGCCGCGAACGTGCTCAGCGCGAGCCGTCGCACCTGCTCGCGCGCGCTCGCTGAGATCCCCGCCGGGATCCGCAGCTCCATCGCGCCCGAGGAGTACTTGGCGCCGAAGTCGTAGAAGTCTCCATGGAACACGATCTGTCCCGGCTCGGACGCGAGCGCCGGTCGCGTGCCGAGGACGCCGCACTCGACCTCGAGGCCGGGGGCCATCGCCTCGACGATCACGAGGGCGTCGTGGGCGAACGCCTGCTCGAGCGCGTCCTCGATCTCCTCCGCCGCGTTGACCTTCACGATCCCGAGCGAGGAGCCGAGGTGCGCGGGCTTGACGAAGACCGGCAGCCCGAGGCGGCCGATTTCCTCGAGCACCGTTTCGCGCGAGCGGTGCAGGCGCTCCGCGCGCACGCCGACGTACTGCACCTGCGGCACCCCGACGACGGACATCAGCTGCTTGAAGAGCACCTTGTCCAGGCAGACCGCGGAGGCCGTCACGCCGGCGCCGACGTATGCGACGTCGAGCGTCTCGAGCAGGCCCTGCACCGTGCCGTCCTCGCCGAACGGGCCGTGGAGCACGGGAAACACGACGTCGACCCCGAGCAGACCCTCCCCGGGGGTTACGCGCAGCGTCTGTCCGTCGCGCCGCCACACACCGTCGCGGCCGATCTCGACCGACACGACCTCGTGCCCCGCGCTGCTCAGCCCGTCGCGCACCGCGGCGCCGGAGGAGAGCGACACGTCGTGCTCGGAGGAGCGCCCGCCTGCGAGCACCGCGACGGCGAGCGGCTCGCCGGGACCGGAGTCCGTCCTCGCCGGGCCGCCGCTCATTCGGGCGTGGGTGCGGCCGGCGCAGGTGGCGCCGTCGTGGTGGTCGTCGATGGCGGCGTGCTGGTGGTCGTCGTGGTTGTCGTCTGCGGCGCGAGCGTGCCGACGGCGATCGTCACCGTCGCGCCCTTGCGAGCGCGCGCGCCGCCGGCCGGCGTCTGTTCGAGGACGACGCCCACCTCCGACTGTTCGGTCGTCGCGTGGGTCTGCGTCTTGACCTTGAAGCCGTCGTGGCGCAGAGCCGCCGATGCGGCCGCCTGTGCGGCCCCGACGACGCTCGGGACCGCGACTTCCTTGGGCGCCTGCGCGACCGTCAGATCGACCGTGTTGCCCGTGTGCGCGGTCGCGCCTCCGGCGGGGGACTGCGCGACAACGGTTCCCGGAGCCTGAGTGCTGGAGACGCGTTTGCTGACCGTACCGAGCGCGAGTTCGGCGTTGGTCAGGGTTGCTTCGGCCGCTTCGAGTGTCTGGCCGACCATGTCCGGAATGCGCACCGGCGCCGGTCCGCTCGAGACGAGCAGCGTGACGAGGTGGCCTTCCTGGACCTCGGTTTCCGCCGGCGGTTCGGTGCCGATCACGCGACCCGCTTCGACCGTCTTCGAAGGCTCGCTCTTGGTCGTCGTCTTCAGACCCGCCTTGTGCAGCTTGGACTCGGCCTTGGCGACGGTCAAACCGGCGACGTTGGTCAGCGACGAGCTCGCCGGGCCGGCCGAGACGACGATGTTCACGTGCGAGCCCTTGTTGGCCTCGCTCCCGGCAGCCGGCGACTGGCTGATCACGAGGCCGCTGGGAACGCTCACGCTCGAGCGCAGCGACGGCAGCGGGTCCAGGCCCGCGGCGCGGAGCGTCACGCCCGCGGCCTGTTCGGTCTTCCCCGTCACCTTCGGCACCGGCACCGTCTTGTTGGAGCTGCTCAGCAGCAGCGCCGCGACGACGACGCCCGCCACGATCAAGAAGGCCAGCGCCCACAGCATCGCCCGGCGTCTGCGCCGGCGGCGCGCGTCCGCCACCGCCGGGTCGCCCTCGAGCTCGTACTGGCCTGTCGCGGGCGCCGCGAGCAGCCAGCCTGCACCGGCGTAGGCGCCCGCGGGGGCGGCGTGCCGGGCGTACCCGTCGGGCGTCGCGGTGGTGGCCGACAGCGCCGGCAGCGCCTGGCGCTCGTGCTCGAGCGCCGCGATCAGCTCATCGGCGTCGGCGTAGCGCTGGGCGGGATCCTTGGCGAGCGCGCGCAGAACGACCGCGTCGAGCGACGCGGGGATGCCCTGCCTGAGCACGCTCGGGGGCTGCGGCTCGGCTGAGACCTGCTTGAAGGCGATCGCAACGGCGGTCTCCCCCTCGAACGGGACCACGCCGGTGAGCAGCTCGTACAGGATCACACCGACCGAGTAGAGGTCGGAGGCGGAGGTCACCGCGAGCCCCTGCGCCTGCTCGGGCGAGAGGTACTGGGCGGTGCCCATGATCGAGCCCGTCAGCGTCATGTCCGAGGCGCCGGCGCGCGCGATCCCGAAGTCGGTGACGCGCGCGCGTCCCTCTTCGTCGAGGATCACATTGTGGGGCTTGAGGTCGCGGTGGATGACGCCGCGCTTGTGCGCAAAGCGCGCGGCGCGCAGGATCTGCACGACGATGTCGATCGCGCTGGCCGGGTCGAGCGCGCCCTGCTCGCGCACGATCGCCTTCAGCGTCCTGCCCGCGACGTACTCCATCGCAATGTAGTACGTGCCGTTCCACTCGCCGCGGTCGAAGATCGCGACGATGTTCGGGTGCGACAGGGCCGCCGCGCTCGATGCCTCGCGGCGGAAGCGCTCGACGAACTCCTGATCTTCGGCGAAGTGATGGTGCAGGACCTTGACCGCGACGTCCCTGCCGAGCAGCTGGTCCTGCGCGAGGTAGACGTCGGCCATCCCCCCCGAGCCCAGGCGCGAGATCACCCGATAGCGGCCATCGATGATCGTCTCCGGGTCGATCATCCGATCAGGCTTTCGATCACGGCTCTGGCGACGGGCGCGGCGAACGTCGCGCCTTCACCCGGCACGGCCTTGAGCGTCACCGCGACCGCCACCTTGGGGTCGTTCGCGGGCGCGAATGCGATGAACCAGACGTTGTTGATCGCGTTGCCGAACTGCGTCTCGGCGGTGCCGGTCTTGCCGGCGACCGGTACGCCCGGGATCTGAGCCGCGGTGCCGGTGCCTTCTTTGACGACCGCTTCCATCATCGTCGTGACGGCGGCGGCGGTCGAAGGTTTCATCACGACCGACTGCACGCGCGGCGTGATCGTCTGCACGGTGCGCCCTTCGGCGTCGACGATCCGGCGGGTCAGGTGCGGCACCATCAGCGTGCCGCGGTTGGCGACCGCCGCGGCAACCTCGGCCATCTGCAGCGGCGTGACCGCGAGTTTGTCCTGGCCGATGCCGAGGCGCCCGACATCGACCTGCGCGCTGGTCGGCGCGACGATGCGTTCGCCTGCGTGCTCGCCGCTCGCAGACATCTCTTCAGCGGGGTAGTCCAGCCGCGGCTTGCGATCGAAGCCGAAGCGTTCCATGTAGCGCCCGAGCGTGCGCTTGCCGAGATGCTCGGCAACCTGCGCGTAGACGGTGTTGACGGAGTGCGCGAGCGCGTAGGTGAGCGTGATCGGGCCGAAGCTCTCGCCGTTGTCGTTCTGCAGCAGCTTGCCGGAGACGAGAACGTTGTTGCGCCCGTCGACGGTCGATTCCGGGGTGTAGGCGCCGGTGTCGATCGCCGCGGTGGCGGTCACGACCTTGAAGGTCGAGCCGGGCGCGTAGCCGAACTGGGTGGCGCGGTTGACTTCCGAGCGGCTCGGCTGGCTGCCGGTCATTTCGGCCGCCTGCTTGGCTCTGGTCGCCGACGAGCGGAGCGCGTTGGGGTCGTAGCTCGGCTTGGAGGCCATCACCTCGACGGCGCCGGTGCGCGGTTCGATCGCGACGACCGCACCTTCGTGTTCGCCCAGCGCGGAGATCGCGGTGCGTTGCGCGTGCGGGTTCAGCGTCGTGACCACCTTCTCGCCGCGCGGTTCCTTGCCCTGCAGCTGGTCGAGCACGCCCTGCAGGTTGTTTGTGTTCTGGCCCGTCAGCTCCTTGTTACGAAAGCGCTCGAGGCCGGTGCTGCCGAGATCGGGGTCCAGGTAATCGAAGCCGATCGGCGCGGCGAACAGTTCACCCGTCGGATAGATGCGCTGGTAGACGCCTTCGGCGCCGCGCACGCTGCGGGCGAGAACAGCGCCGTTCGCGGCCGTGATCTCCCCGCGTTCGATCCGCTCCTGCTCGAGCAGCATGCGTTTGTTCAGCGGGTTTTCGCGCAGCGAGGAGGCTTCGAAGACGGTCCAGCGCGAGGTGAACGCGACGAGCAGCGCGAACAGCAGCCCGACCAAGCCGAACAGGCGCAGGATCGGACGGTTCACAGCAGCGCCCTCATTCGAGCTGTTCCAGTTCGAGGCTGTGAACCAGCGCGGCGGCGTCGCCTTCGGATCGCAGCGAGTGGTTCAGGAGCGTGTGCCGTTTCTCGGGGCTGAGCGTCGAGGCGTCGACGCCTGAGACGTAGCTGCTGCTGTACAGGTCGAGGTTGCCCGGGAGGCGGTAGGGGAGGCCCTCGAACATCGTCACCAGGCCGCGGTTGTTGGTACCGATGAAGTAGACGGACTGCAGCGCCAGGTAGGCGCCCGCGGCGAGCAGCCCGAGCACGACGAGCGTGAACGCGAGCGCCCCCGCGTGCCGTATCCGCAGGCGCCGCCGCGGCCGCGACGAGGTCGCCGGCGCCACCCGCGGCAAGCGCCGGCGCGTGCTCGCGGGCGCGGGCGAGCTGAGCGCGGTGGCGCCGAGCGAGGGGTGGGTGCCCGTCACTCCGTCGGGTTGCTGCGGGGGCACCGCGACGGCCGGGACCCCGACCATCGTGGCGCCCTCCTCGGGCGGCGGCGCCGTCGCGGGCTGCACCTCCTCGAGGCGCAGAAGCACGACGGTGATGTTGTCGCGCCCGCCGGCGTGGTTCGCGGCGGCGATCAGTGCCTCGCCGGCGTCGCGCAGGCGCTCGTGCGCGAGCAGCGTCGCCGCGATCTCGTCCTCACCGATCATCGTCGTCAGCCCGTCGCTGCACAGCAGGTACACGTCACCGTCGCGCGCCCGGAAGGAGCGCGTGTCGACCTCGACCATCCCCTCCGGCCCGAGCGCGCGCGTGATCACCGAGCGCTGCGGATGCTCGACCGCTTCCTCCGGGGTCAGCCGCCCCTGGCGCATCAGCTCGTCGACGAGCGAGTGGTCGTCGGTCAGGCGCAGCAGCTGCCCGTCGCGCAGGCAGTACGCGCGGCTGTCGCCGACGTGGGCGATCGCGACCTCCTGTTCGCCGACGTAGACGGCCGTGAGCGTCGTGCCCATGCCGGCCTGCTCGGCGTTGGCGTGCGAGAGCTCGTGGATGCGGGCGTTGGCGGCGCGTGCGAGCTCAGCCAGCTCGAGCTCCGGGTGCGAGGTCTCCGCGAGCCCGGGCTGAAAGGACTCGACGGCGATGCGCGAGGCGACCTCGCCGGCCTGCGCGCCGCCCATGCCGTCGGCCACCACGAACAGCGGCGAACGGGCGAGCAGCGAGTCCTCGTTGGCGCGCCGCTGGCGCCCGGTGTCGCTGCCGGCGTACTGCTCTGCCACGCGAAGCATCTCAGTCGACCTCGAACGTGAACTCGCTGTCGCCGATGCGCACCCTGTCGCCGGGATGCAGCGGCCTGGCGCTCTGCAGCAGCTCCTCGTTGAGGTAGGTGCCGTTGGTCGAGCCGAGATCTTCGATCACGACGATGTTCCCCTGCTCGTAGACGCGGGCGTGGCGGGAGGAGGCGAACGGGTCCTCGAGCCGGATCTCGGCGCGGTCGCCGCGCCCGAGCACGATGTCGCCGTCGAGGTCGTAGATCATGCCGGGCTCGTGCCCGGGAGCGCGATCGATCACGAGTCGCGGCGCGCGGTCCACGAGCGCGACGCTGCCGAGCGCCGAGGCGGAGTACATGCCGGTGGCGTCCTGCGGGATCGCCTCACGCGGCTCGCCGAGGGCGGCCGGGACAGCTTCGCGCTCGGTCGCGGGGCTCCCGCGCAGATCGCGGCGCGCGCTGCGTGCGATCCACAGCAGGAACAGGTAGATGACGACCACGAAGCCGAACTTCAGGGCGACCGAGACGGGCGCGAGCGAAGTCATGAGACTTCGAAGACGATCTCGGTGGAGCCGAGCTCGACGCGATCGCCGGGCGCGAGCGCGTGCGCGCCGCGTACCTCGGCGCCGTTGACGCGCACGCCGTTGGTCGAGCCGAGGTCGGCGACGGTCCAGCCGTCGGACCCGGGGCGGATCTCGGCGTGGCGGCGCGAGACGCCGGCGTCGTCGAGGACGACGTCGCAGTCGCGGCTGCGGCCGATCGTGCCGCCGCCGCTCGGCACCAGCAGCCGCCGCCCGCCCACAGCCAGCAGCGCCCGCTGCGGCGTGCGGCGCGACTGCGCGTCCTCGACGGGGCCGCGCAGCCGCTCGGAGCTGGCGAAGATCATCGTTTCGCCGTGCTCCGCCGGCTGATGCGGGGCGGGGGCGGGCGCCGCGGCGGGCGCCGCGCGCTGCTCGGGCGGCTCGGCTGCAGGGCGTGAGAGGCGTGCCTGGATGCCGAATTCGCCGAGCGACAGGCGCTCGTCGGTGTGAAAGGAGATCTGCGGCGGCGAGGCCATGATCAGATCCTCGCGCCGCGCGTGCTCGAGCAGATACGCGCACAGCTCGTCGATCACCTCGTGCTCGACGCCGTCGTAGCGCTCGCGGTCGGCGGGTGAGAGCCACACGGAGAACTCGTTGGGGACATAGACGCGCGAGACCGACACGGTGCGGTGTGCGTCCATCTCGCGGGCGAGCTTGCGCGCGAGCTCCATCGGGCGTACCTCGGTGCGAAAAATCCGTCCGAAAGTGCCCTCGACGAGGCTTGAGATCATGTTCTCGACGCTCTTGAGCGGGTTCATCTGGAGACTGGTGGACGCGGGGCTTCTTCAATCTCAGCGGATCGTCCGGCGACCGGGAGCCATGCTACGCACCCGCGGTCAGACAGGGCCGCGCACCGCGCGCGCAGCAACCGCAACAAACGCGCCAAGGACGGCGCCGAGCAGCGCGCCGCGCGGGCTCGGATGCGCCGCGTGAGCGTTCAGGCCCGCAGCCAGCACGGGCGTGGCCACGACGAGCGCAGCCGACCACGCCGCAACCGCGGCAACGTCGCGCACGGCGCTGTAGCCGCGCACCAGCAACGGCAGCACGACCGCCGCGACGCCCCACAGCAGCGCACCCGAAAGCACGCCGATGGCCAGCACCGGAGCGATCACGTGCGTTGCGGCGAGGCTGAGTGAGCCCTCCCACACGGAGTGCCGCGGCGTTCCGTGCGGTTCCTCGAGCCACAGCTTGTGGCCGAGCAGCGGGCCCGCGAGCGTCAGCCACCAGTATCCGAGCACGCCGAGCGCAGCGCGCATCCGCCAGCACGACGCCTGCCCCGCAACCGCGGGGAAAGCGCCGGCGAGACCGACGACACCGAGGGCCGGCGCGAGCGCCGCGGCGAGCCAACCAACCCCCAGACGCGAGTCCGCGCGCGCGGCGCCGATCAGCAACGGCGGCGCCAGCGCGGCGAGCAGCAGCAGGGCGACGCCGGGCCGTCCGACGAACAGCTGCCAGCCGACGAGGGCGCCTGCGGAGGCGAACCAGACGGAGCGCGGCAGCCAGATCGCCCGCCGTGCGCCCTCTGCGGAGTCGAGCTCGGCGAGTCGGGGGTCGAGCTCGGTGGCGGCCGGCGGAAGGTCGCGCAAGCCTCGCGCAGGCCAGTGCGGCTCGACGCTACGCGGGAGGATTCGGGCGTGCGAGTCTCGTGCGTCGGCACGGCGCGTGATCGTCGCGGTGCGCCGCCAGCGCGAGCGCCTGAGGCCGCGCTCGAGCGTGTTCTCGAGCGCGTCGCGCAGCTCGCCGAGCGTTCCCCGGTCCTCCGGCGCCGGTGCCAGCGCGCGGTCGAGTGCGAAGGTGAGCTCGTCCGGCAGGTCGCGCCGGGCACGTGCAAGCGCCGGCAACGGGTGGCCGATGCGGCGCACGGTGGCGGCGGGCGTGGCGCCGCGGACGGGGTTGAAGCCACACAGCGCCTCGTAGAGCACCAGCGCCAGCGAGTACAGGTCCGCCTCGACACCGACCTCGCGACCTTCGCTCTGCTCCGGGGCCATGTAGGCGAGCGTGCCAAGCACGTCGCCGGTGCGCGTGAGCGCCTCCTCGCCGACGAGGCTGGCGCCGCCGAAGTCGGTGAGCTTGGCGGCGGCCAGGAGATTCTGCGGCGTCTGTGCCGCGTGCTCGGCCGAGCACGCCGGCACGAGCACGTTCTGGGGCTTGATGTCGCGATGGATCACGCCGCGCGCGTGCGCGTGGGTGAGCGCGCTCGCGAGCGCGGCGCCGATCTCCACGATCTCCTCGTCCGCGAGCTCGTCCTGCTCGATCAACCGCGCGAGCGTGTCGCCGTCGACCAGCTCGGAGATCAGGTAGAACGCGCCCTCCTGCGGGCACGCCTCGTACAGCGCGACGATCGCCGGGTGTGACAGGCGCGCGGTAGCGAGCGCCTCGCGGCTGGCCCGCTCGCCGTCGATCGGGCCTCCACCCGCTCCCTGCCAGATCCGCTTGACGGCCACCTCGCGGTGCAGCAGCTCGTCGCGCGCGCGCCAGACGACGCCGAAGCCGCCCGCGCCGAGGCACTCGAGCAGGCGGTAGCGCTCGAGCACCAGCTCGCCGGGAGCGAGACCGTCGTTGGCGCCCACGATCCGTCGCCGTGCAGGCTGGGACACGGTGCCGGGGCGCTCACGCGATGCTTGAACGAGGGTCTCTGGCGACTCCACCGGCTCCGCGTTCGCCGCGTCCAGCTCCTGTCCCTGCCGGCGGTGGCGGCAAAAGCCGCATTGACCGAGAAGTTGCAGGATCGCCACCGGGGCGCCAGTCATACTTGGCCATTCCTAAAGTCCCTGCAAAGGAGCGGTTCGCTTTTGTCGTTCTTTGACGATGACGAGGAGACTGCGTCGCGCTCGGCACCTCGAGCACCGCGGCCGCCGGCTTCGGGACAGCGAACGTCGGGTGCTGCCTCCCCGCGCCGGCCGCGCCCGCGCCGTCCGCAGCGCCACGGCCCGGCAGGGATCGACCAGCAGACGCTGATGGTGCGCCGACTTATCGCGGCGGCCGTCGCGATCGTGCTGGTCATCGTCGTCGTGCTGCTGATCAGCGGCTGCTTGAAAAGCGAAAAGCAGCAGTCGTTGAAGACCTACAACCACGAAGTCAGCGTGCTCGCACAGGAATCCGAAAAGCAGGTCGCCCAGCCGCTGTTCGTGGCGCTGACCAACGCGGCGGGGAAGTCCGCGCTCGACGTCGAGCAGCAGATCGATGAACTGCAGACGCAGGCACGAAGCATCGCCAACCGCGCCAAGGCGCTGAGCGTCCCCGGCGAAATGGCCGCGGCGCAGCAGAATCTGCTGCTCACGTTCAACCTGCGCGTCGAAGGGATGACGAAGCTCACGGCGCTGGTGCCGGCCGCCCTCGGCGGCAAGTCCAAACAGACGAGCCCCCAGATCGCCGGCGCGATGCAGATCTTCCTCGCCTCCGACGTGATCTACTCGCAGCGGGTCGTGCCCCTGATCCAGGAAACGCTCGCGAGCGCCGGGATCACGGGCCTGAGCACGGCACCGAGCCGCTTCCTGCCGAACATCGGATGGCTCGAAACGAGCACCGTCGAATCACGGCTCGCCGGGGAAAGCTCCGCGCAGACCGCGCAGACCCTCTCGGGCCACCACGGCAGCGCCCTCGTGGGCGTGAGCGTGGGCGGAACACAACTCGAAGCGGAACCGGCGATCAACCACGTCAGCGGCGGCAGCCCGCCGACGCTCACGGCGACCGTCGAAGACGCCGGGGAATTCAACGAGCCGAACGTCAAGGTCGACGTCACGGTGACCGCCGGGGGCAAACAGTACAAAGGCTCAGGCGTGATCCCGAAGACCGAACCAGAAAAGCGCACGAACGTCGAAATCCCCGTCACGGGTGTGCCGCTGGGACAGGCCGCGAAGATCGAAGTCCAGGTCGAGCCGGTGCCGGGCGAAACCAACCACGAAGGCACCAAGGCCACCTACCTGGCGATCTTCGGCGAATAAGTCGAGCCGGTGCGGCAGCGGCTACCTTGTGGCGATGGCGGCATCGATCACGGACACCCAGGGGATCGTCGCGATCGCAGCGGGCGCGGTTGCGCTGATCGCGCTGATCGGGTGCGCGGCGCTCAGCGTCAGCGTGCGCCGACTGCGCCGCGCGCAGCGGCTTCTGCTCGGCGAGCATCAGGAGCAGGACGTGGTCGCGCATGCGGCCGCGCTGCAGCAGGCCTTCGGCGAAGTCAGCGCGTACGTGCAGGACACCGCCGCACGGCTGGACGCGCGCCTGGCGAACGTCGAGGGCGCGCTGCGAGGCCGGATCGCGCACCGCGCGCTCGTGCGCTACGACGCCTACAACGAGCTCTCCGGGCAGCAGTCGATGTCGATCGCGCTACTCGACGACGAGCGCTCGGGCATCGTGCTGTCGTGCATTCACCACCGCGACCAGGCGCGCGTGTACGGCAAGCAGGTACGCGGCGGCCGCGGCGAACTGGAGCTCTCTCCAGAGGAGGCGGAGGCGGTGCGCCTGGCGCTTGCACCCCCCGGGGCACACCCTCTGGGTCGCACCCTGAAGGGCACAGGTGGGCAGGCGAGCGGCGTGGACGGCGGCGCCGCGGCCGGCGATGAGCAGCCCGCCTGACACTCCCGCCGCCCGGCCGCGGGTCGGCTATCTGGGGCCCGCGGGAACCTTCAGCGAGGAGGCCCTGCTCGACAGCGCGGTCGCGGACGCGGTCGAGCCGGTGGCGCTTGCGAGCATCTACGACACGGTGGCGGCGCTGCGACGGGGCGAGGTGGCCTTTGCGATCGTGCCGATCGAGAACTCGCTCGAGGGCTCGATCAACGTCACGCTCGACCTGCTTGCGGGCGAGGCCACAGACGTGAAGATCGTGGGCGAGGCGCTGCTGCGGGTGCGCCACTCGCTGATCGGGGCGGCGGACATCGCGCTCGCCGAGATCGACACCGTGGTCACGCACCCGCACGTGCCGGGCCAGTGCACGCGTTTCCTGCGCAGCGAGCTACCTCGCGCACGCGTCCTCCCGGCGAGCTCCACCGCCGAGGCGGTGCGCGCGGTGGTGGCCGGCGGCGAGCCCGGGCAGGCTGCGATCGGGACGCTGCTGGCCGCGAAGATCTACGGGGGGACGGTGATCCGCGAGCGCGTCGAGGATCGCGAGGACAACGAAACGCGCTTCGTCTGGCTGGCGCGGCAAGCGTCGGGCGCGGGCGAGCTCGCACGGCCGCCGCTGCGCGCCGGCGCGGACGCCGCGCGCAAGACCTCGCTCGTGTTCTGGGGCGCCGGCGCCGAGCGCCCGGGGTGGCTGGTGCGGTGCCTGGACGAGTTCGCGAGCAGGCACATCAACCTCACGAAGATCGAGTCGCGGCCGCGACGAGAGGGCCTCGGCAGCTACATGTTCTTCGTCGACCTTGCAGGGCGCGCCGAGGACGGCGCGGTGGCGGCGGCGATCGCACAGATCGAGAACAGCTGCGAGCAGGTGCTCGTGCTCGGCTCCTACGCGGTGGCACCCCGCTAGACTGCTCACCCTGAAGATGGAGTGCACTGTCCCACCCGAGCCGGTGGGGTCCGTGTCGCCCACAGAGCACCAGCGGCACGGACCTGCGTCATCGCCCGCCACGGCGATGGGTGGTCGGGTGCTCGTATTGAACGCCACGTTTGAGCCGATCAACGTGTGCACGGTGCGCCGCGCGGTGGTGCTGCTGCTCAAGGAGAAGGCCGAGCTCCTCGAGCGAGGCCGCTGGGAGCTGCACTCCGAGAGCTCGACGCTGGCACGCCCGGTGGTGATCCGCCTGGTCAGCTACGTCAAGGTCCCGCGCGACGCGCACCGGCGCAAGATCACCCGGCGCGCGGTGTTCGCCCGCGACAGCTGGACCTGTCAGTACTGCGGGTCGCGGTCCAACCTCACGGTCGATCACGTCATCCCCCGCTCGAAGGGCGGCACCTCGAGCTGGGAGAACATCGTCGCCTCGTGCGCGCCGTGCAACCGCCGCAAGGGCGACCGCCTTCCGCGCCAGGCGGGGATGCACCCCCGCCACGCGCCGCGCACGCCACGCGCGGAGATCTTCATCCACGTCGCCAGCCCGACGATCCCCGCGGCCTGGCTGCAGTACCTCCCGCAGGCTGCCTAGCGGCCCGCTGGCGCTGCGCCAGGCGGCGTCCTCAGTCGCTTGCGTGCGAAGCACGCGGCGCGAACTGCCTGTGCCCCGAAGGGGTGCGTCCTTGCCTGACTTGACCATCGTGCCGCTAGAGGCGTGACCCAGAAACGACGAAGGGCGCCCCTGGAGGCGCCCTTCGCGAACTTCGCTGACTGGAAGACCGAGAACGACGGGCGTGGCCGGAGGGACCAGGACCGGCAGTCGTCTCGGGGTGTCCCGGGTTGGATTCCGCTAGGCGGACCAGCCTCCCGACCTACCGGCCGGTCACCTCCAGGGTCCCGCAAAAACTGTCACTCAACGTTTGGACCACCTCCTTTCTCTGGTCCCGCCAGATTAGCGAAAGCGGATGACGTGCGAGGCACAAAAGCGCTCGCGTGCGCTCACTGGACGATGACGCCGAACTCCTGTGCATAGGTCGCGCCGGGGGCGCCGGGGGCCAGTGATGGCGGCACCGCGGATGTGATGCCGATCCCCGTGTCGTGGTACTGGGCTTCGAGGATGTTGGCGAGGTGCCCGGGCGAGGCGATCCAGGCCGAGACGATCGCCTGCGGGGTCGACAGCTGGTAGGTGCCCCAGGCGAGGTTCTCGCCGATCACGTAGCCAACGCCGGGGTTCGGGATGTAGCCGGTGTCGCGAATGCGATCGACCGGCGTCTCGCCGCTGGGGGAGACGTGCGCGAAGTAGTCGTCCGCGACCAGTTCCTGGGCGTGTTCTTCGGCGGCCTGTTCGAGCTGGGCGTTGGGCACGAGCGGGCTCTCGCCGGCTTCTGCGCGCTTGCGGTTGATCAGGCAGAGCACGGCCGCCCGCACGAGCCCGATGTCGGCGGCTTCGGGCGTCAGTTCGGTGTTCTGGCAGGGGGTCGCCAGAACGGCGGCGATCGTGGCGGCGTCGCGCTGCGCGGCGGACTGCGCGACGGCGGCCGCGGCCGCCGCTTCAGTTTCGGTTTCTGCTTCGGCCGGAGTCTGCGCGTGCGAGCGCGTCCGGTGCTGCTTGAGTGGGCGGACCTTCGGGGAGCTGCTCTTGACGGTGTGCCTCACCCGCGACTTGCGCGAAGCCGCACGGCACAGGCGGGCGTGGGCACGCTTGCGCCGCGTGCCGTGCGCGGCGCTCTGGGCACAGCCGGCGTGCACGCGACTCGTCTCGCTCCTCGGGGAGGCGGCCGCCGGAAGCGCGGCTACGGCGCCCAGAAACGCGGTGCAGATGATCGAAACGACGGTGGCTAGAAAGCTGCGGGTGGCGGGCACCCTCAGCCTGTCGACCACTCACCGGAACCCTCTGAGCCGGGACGGGGGAATCTGGACGATTGGAAGCGCAGTCGCAGAGGACGCCGCCGGGCGCCTTCGCCCACAGCGTCGTTATCGGCAGCTTTCGCTCAGATGCGACTCACTGCTCGGGCGCTGCATCTTCCTGCCCATCGACGGGCGCGCCATCCGGGACGTCCGCTGCGACGTCATCGCCTGCGTCGATGACGAGCGCGACGGCGCTGACGACGTCGTCGTCCTTGAGGTTCATGACGCGCACCCCCGTGGCTGAGCGGCCCTGCTGGGAGATGCCTCCGGCGGCGGTGCGCTGAACCATGCCGCCGACGCTGATGAAGACCAGCTCCTGGTGCTCGCGCACGACGAGGGCGCCCGCGAGGGCGCCCTTTTTCTCGGTCAGGCCGATCGTCTTGACGCCTTTTGCGCCGCGGTTGGTCTTGCGGTACTGGCTGATCTGGCTGCGCTTGCCGTAGCCGTTCTCGGTGACCACGAGCAGGTCCATGTCGTCGCGTGCGACGTCCATCGCGATGACGCGACCGTCTTTGCCGACGTCCATGCCGCGCACGCCGGTCGTGTCGCGCCCCATCGAGCGCACGTCGGACTCGGCGAAGCGGACGGTCAGGCCGGCGCGCGAGACCATGATGACCTCGTCCTGCGGGTCGACGGCGCGAACGGCGAGCAGCTCGTCGTCGTCGCGGATGTTGATCGCGATGATGCCGTCGGCTTTGATCGGGGTGTTGTACGCCTGCAGCTCGGTCTTCTTGACGGTGCCGTTGCGCGTCGCGAACACGAGGTACTGCGCCTCGGTGAAGTCGCGTGTGGAGACCACCGCCTGGATCCGCTCGCCCTCGCGCAGCGGCAGCACGTTGACGAGTGCGCGGCCCTTGGCGGTGCGCTGTGCCTCCGGCAGCTCGTAGACCTTCGACCGGTAGACCTTGCCGCGGTTGGAGAAGAACAGCAGGTAGTCGTGCGAGGAGGTGACGAACAGGTGCTCGATGAAGTCGCCGTCCTTCATGTCCATCCCGGTCACGCCGCGCCCGCCCCGCTGCTGCTGGCGGTAGGTGGCCAGCGGCAGCGACTTGATGTAGCCGGTGTTGGTGATCGTGATCACCATCTGCTGGTCGGCGATCAGGTCCTCGATGTCGATCTCGTCCTCGGAGTGGGTGATCTCCGAGCGGCGCTCGTCGCCGAAGCGCTCGGCGATCTCCGTGAGCTCCTCCTTGATGACCGCGAGCACGCGGCTCTCGTCGCCGAGGATCGCGCGCAGCTCGGCGATCCGCTCGGTGACGTCGGCGTGCTCCTGTTTGATGCTGTCGGCCTCGAGCGCGGTGAGCTGCGACAGGCGCAGATCGAGGATCGCGCTCGCCTGGATCGCGCTCAGCTCGAAGCGTGCGATCAGCTGCTCGCGGGCTGATTCCCGGTCGCGTGAGCCGCGGATCAGTTCGATGATCTCGTCGAGGTGCTCGAGCGCCGTCAGCAGCCCCTCGAGGATGTGCGCGCGCGCCTCCTTCTCGGAGAGCTCGTGCTTGGTGCGCCGCACGATCACCTCGCGCTGGTGCGCGACGTAGTTGTGGATCATCGCCCGCAGGTCGAGCGTCCGCGGCACGTTGTCCACGAGCGCGACCATGTTGACGCCGAACGTCGTCTGCATCGACGTGTGCTTGTAGAGCTTGTTGAGCACGACCTTCGGGATCGCGTCGCGCTTGAGCTCGATCACCAGGCGCATGCCGCGCTTGTCGGACTCGTCGCGGAGGTCGGAGATCTCGGGGATGCGTTTGTCGCGGACGAGATCCGCGATTTTCTCGATCAGGTTTCCCGGGCCGCCCTTCTTGACCATGAACGGCAGCTCGGTGACGACGATCGCCTCCTTGCCCTGTTTCAGCGGCTCGATGTGCGCACGCGCCTGGATGCGCACCCGCCCGCGCCCGGTCTCGTACGCGTCCTTGATGCCGGCGCGACCGAGGATGATGCCGCCGGTGGGGAAGTCCGGGCCCTTGACGTGGCGCATCAGGCCCTCGACCTCGAGATCGGGGTCGTCGATGTAGGCGATCGTCGCGGCGACCACCTCACGCAGGTTGTGCGGCGGGATGTTCGTCGCCATACCCACGGCGATGCCCGAGGAGCCGTTGACGAGCAGGTTGGGGAAGCGCGAAGGAAGCACCAGCGGTTCGCGCTTGGAGCCGTCGTAGTTGGGCACGAAGTCGACCGTGTCCATGTCGAGATCGCGCAGCATCTCGGTGGCAATTCGAGACAAACGTGCCTCTGTGTATCTCATCGCCGCAGCCGGGTCGTCGTCGACCGAGCCGAAGTTGCCCTGCCCGTCGACGAGCTCGTAGCGCATCGAGAATGCCTGCGCCATACGCACGAGCGTGTCGTAGATCGCGGAGTCGCCGTGCGGGTGGTACTTGCCCATCACCTCGCCGACGATCAGCGCACACTTTGAATAGGAGCGGTTGGGGCTGAGCCCGAGCTCGTTCATCGCGTACAGCACGCGTCGATGCACGGGCTTCAGGCCGTCGCGCACGTCCGGCAGCGCGCGACCGACGATCACCGACATGGCGTAGTCGAGGTAGGCGGTGCGCATCTCCTCCTCGAGCGCGCGCGGTTCGATGTTGCCGCCGCCTATGACGTCAGCGCTAGCCACTATGCCTCCTCACGATCGGCGCATCTCGGCGTCCTCGGTCGCTCGCGTGCAAAGCACGCCACGCTCCCTGCGTCCTTGATCTGCTTGATCCTGAGGGTCATAGACGCGTGCTGACTAGACATCGAGATTGGCTACCAATCGTGCGTTGTCCTCGATGAACGCGCGTCGCGGCTCGACCTGGTCGCCCATCAGCATCGAGAACATGCGGTCGGCGGCGAAGGCGTCCTCGAGCGTCACCTGGGCGAGCGTACGCGTCGTTGGCGACATCGTCGTTTCACCGAGCTGGTCGGCGTTCATCTCGCCGAGACCCTTGAAGCGCTGGAGTTTGATGCCCTTCTGCGCGACGGTCAGGACGGCTTCGTGCAGCGCCTCGAACGTCGGCGCGTCCTCGCGGGCGTCGCCGAGGCGCACGTCGAACGGAGGGGTGCCGACGAGCTCGACGAGCTGGGCGTGGACGCGCGCGAGCTGGCGATACTCCTGCGACTCGAACAGCGCACGCTTGATCCGATGCGTGCGTGCGAAGCCGGTCTTGGCTTCGACCGCCTTGACGCGGATCTCGAGCGGGTCCTGGTCGACGACGTCGGCGAGGTGCGTGTCGCCGACGACGCTCGCCTTCGCCAGCAGCTCGATCGCGGCCTCGGCGCTCATCACCTGCTCGCCGAGCAGCGAGGACTCCTCCAGGAACTGCACCATCTCGTGGCCGTGCGCCGCGCGCAGCGAGGACGACCAGCCCTCGTACTGCTTGAGCAGCCTGGAGAAGCGCTGCCAGCGCGACTCGGTGAGCTTCAGCTGCGCGGCGTGGCGGTCGAAGATCTCGATCTTCTCCCACTTGTCCGACAGCAGGATCTCCTCGAGTTCTGAGTCCTTCTCGATGTAGCGCTCGCGCGAGCCCTGCTTGAGCTTGTACAGCGGCGGCTTGGCGATGTACACGTAGCCGGCCTCGATCAACTCCTGCATCTCGCGGAACAGCAGCGTCAGCACCAGCGTGCGGATGTGCGCGCCGTCGACGTCAGCGTCGGTCATCAGCACGACCTTGTGATAGCGCGCGTTCTCGATGTTGAACTCGTCGCGCACGCCGGTGCCGATCGCGGTGATCAGGGCCTGGATCTCGGTGTTCTGCAGCACCTTGTCGATGCGTGACTTCTCGACGTTGAGGATCTTGCCGCGCAGCGGCAGCACGGCCTGCGTTTCGCGGTCGCGACCCTGCTTGGCGGAGCCTCCCGCGGAGTCACCCTCGACGACGAACAGCTCGGCCAGGGAGGGATCCTTGATCGAGCAGTCGGCGAGCTTTCCCGGCAGCGTCGAGTTCTCTAGCGCCGACTTGCGCCTGGTCAGATCGCGTGCCTTGCGTGCGGCCTCGCGGGCGCGCTGCGCCTGCACCGACTTCATGATCACCGCGCGCGCCTCGCTCGGGTTCTCCTCGAGGAACTCCCCGAGACCGGTGTTGACGATCGACTCGACGAAGCCGGCCATGCCGGGGTTGCCGAGCTTCGTCTTGGTCTGTCCCTCGAACTGCGGGTCGCGGAGCTTCACCGAGATCACCGCGGTCAGACCCTCGCGGACGTCCTCGCCGGTCAGGTTGTCCTCTTTCTCCTTGAGCAGGCTGTGGTCGCGCGCGTACTTGTTGAGCGTGCGCGTCAGCGCCGAGCGGAAGCCGGACATGTGCGAGCCGCCCTCGCGGGTGGAGATGTTGTTGGCGAAGGAGTGGATCGACTCCTGGTAGGAGGTGTTCCACTGCATCGCCACCTCCGCCGCGCCCTCCTCGGACTCGCCTGCGAAGAACACGACCTTGCGGTGGACGGTGTCCTTGTTCTCGTTGAGGTAGGAGACGAAGTCCTCGATGCCGCCGTCGTACTGGAACTCGGCGGCGTGGCCCTCGCCGCGCTCGTCCACGATCGCGATCTTGAGCCCACGGGTCAGGAAGGCGGTCTCGCGCAGGCGCTCCTCGAGCGTGTGGAAGTCGAGCTCGAGCGTCTCGAAGATCTCCGCGTCGGGAAGGAAGGTGACGGAGTTGCTGGTGGGCGTTCCGGGCGCAAGCTGCTCGCCCCTGACGAGCTCGCCCTGCGGCGCTCCGCGTGAATACTCCTGGGAGAAGACGTAGCCGTCACGGCGGATCTCGACCTGCAGACGTTCCGACAGGGCGTTGACAACCGACACGCCGACGCCGTGCAGCCCGCCGGAGACCTTGTAGCCGCCGCCCTCGCCGAACTTGCCGCCGGAGTGCAGCACGGTGAGCACGACTTCGACCGCCGGCTTGCCCTCTTTCTCCATTTCCGCCACCGGTATTCCTCGCCCGTTGTCGAAGACCGTGACGGAGTTATCCGGGTGGATCGTCACAGCGACTTCGGTGCAGAAGCCGGCGAGCGCCTCGTCGACGGAGTTGTCCACGACCTCGTAGACGAGGTGGTGCAGACCCATCGGCCCGGTCGAGCCGATGTACATGCCCGGCCGCTTGCGCACCGCCTGCAGTCCCTCGAGGACGGTGATGTCCTGGGCGTCGTAGCTGGCGGAGCCGCCCGTCATTGACGGGTCGTTTACGCCGCCTTTCTTTGCGCTCTCTCCAGAGCTGTTGCTGCTTGTTGCCAATGGCCCTCCGATGACGTGAGAACGCCCCGGATTCCGGGGCGCGAGGTCCACGGCCGGGGCGGGTTGTCTATGACCTAAATCATAGCACGCAGGCACCCCGCTCCTCGGCCTAAAACTGGCCTAAATGCCTGCAAAATGGCGGGAAATGAAGGCCCACCCACGCACGATCTGCTTCGCCCGGCGCTCAGCCCGTGCGGCAGCGAAGCTCGCGGATGTGCTCCCCACCCACGGCGGCGTTGAGACGGGCGAGCACAACCTCGGCCATCAGGTTCAGCTCCTGTGCCCACACGGCGGCGGCGCAGGCGACCGTGAGCACGCCTTCGCGCTCGGCGGTGGGGCGCGCCGCGTCGGCGATCGCGGGCCCGACGGCGTCCTCCCAGACCTCCTGCACGCGTGCGAGCGTGCTCGCGGGCGCGAGCGTTCCGGTGAGCCGGTCGAGCGCCTGTGACAGAGGGCGGGGGGCGGTCCTGCTCACGCCGCGATCGCCTCCTGGAGGATCGCACCCGGCGAGATCCGCAGGCGCGTCACCGATGCATCCGTCGCGCCGGGCACGTGCGCAAGGTCTGTTGTGGCGATCACACTCTGGCCGCCTGAGCGCAGCTCCTGCGCGAGCAGGTCGCGACGTTCGGCGTCGAGCTCGCTCATCACATCGTCGAGCAGCATCAGCGGCGTGCGCCGGCGTGCGCCTGCGAGCACCGCACGCTCGGCGAGCAGCAGCGCCAGCAACGCCAGGCGCTGCTCGCCCTGCGATCCGTACACCCGCAGCTCGCGCCGGTCGCGTACGAGCGCAAGCTCGTCGCGGTGCGGGCCGTGGCCGGAGAAGCCGCGCTCGAGGTCTCCCGGCAGGCGCTCGCGCAGCTCGGCGATGTACTCCTCCTCGTCTGAGGCGCGCGAGCGTGGCCTGTACTCGAGCGTGACCGCGCCGGCGCACCCGAGCTGCGCTGCGCGCTCGGAGAACGGCTCCGCAAGTAGCGCCACGGCCGCGTCGCGGTGGGCGCGCAGCTCGAGTGCACGCGTCGCGAGCTCGCGGTCCCACGTGGCGAGCGTCGCGTCGGAGGCCCGGCCCGAGCGGATGCGACCGAGCAACGCGTTGCGCTGTGCGAGCACCCGCGAGTACTCCCTGCGGACCTGCGCACGCGCGGGCCAGATCGCGGCGATGACCTGGTCGAGGTGGGCGCGACGCAGTGCCGGCGGTCCCTTGATCAGCTCGAGCCGATCCGGGAGGAACACGCTCACGAGCGGCCTGCACTCGACGTCGAGCAGCCGTTCGACGGGCGCGCCGTCGGCGGTCATCCGCTTGACCGGCTGCGCGCCGTCTCCCGGCGTGCCGAAGCCGACGCTCAGCTCGTGCTCGCCCTCCTCGTCGCGCAGACGCAGCGACACCCGTGCCGCCTGCGCGCCGAAGCGCACGAGCTCACGATCGTTGCGCGTCCGCGGCGAGCGCCCCGTGCACCCGTAGTACAGCGCCTCGAGCAGGTTCGACTTGCCGGCGCCGTTCGGTCCGTGGACGACGGTCAGCCCGTCGCCGAGGCGAGCGTCCGCGCGCGTATACGTGCGGAAGTCGCGCAGCTGCACGCTGAGAACGCGCATGGCGTCACACGTTGAGGCGGATCGGCATGATCAGGTACACAAAATCGCCCGTGTCGGGGGATTCGATCAATCCGGGGCGCAGGGGGCTGATCAGCTTGAGGACGAGCTCGTCCGACTCGACGCTCTCGAGGCCGTCGCGCAGGAACTCCGGGTTGAAGCCGATCTCGAACGACGCCCCGTGGAACGGCACGGGGATCGCCTCGCTGGCCTCGCCCACGTCAGGCGTCTGTGCCGAGACCGTCAGCGTTCCCTCGCTGAAGCTCAGTCGTAGCGGCGCGTTCTTCTGGGCGAGCAGGCTGATCCGGCGCACCACATCCGTCACCTCCGCGCTTGACAGGCGCAGCTCGTGCTCGACCGACTCTGGCAGCAGTTGTCGGTAGTTCGGGAACTGACCGTCGATCAGGCGCGAGGAGAGCACGACGTCGCCGAGCTCGAACACCGCCTGGTTCTGTCCGACGCTGACGGCGATCGTGTCGCTCGGCGCCTGTTGGGCGATACGAACCAGCTCCTGGAGAGCGCGAGCCGGAACGTTGGCCTCGAGACTCCCCTGCAGCGGCGACTCGAGCGCCGTCTCCTTGACGCTGAGCCTGTAGGAGTCCGTCGCGACCATTCGCAGCTCCTGGGCGGAGGCAGACATGAGGATCCCGGTGAGTACCGGGCGCGTCTCGTCGCGGGAAGCCGAGCGAGCGACGCGGCTGACGGTCTGTACGAAGGCCTCGGCCGGTAGCACGACGCGTGTCTCCGACGAGGGCGACGGCAGCGACGGGAAGTCCTCGGCGCGCAGGGTGCGCAGGTGAAAGGTCGTCGGCCCGCAGATCAGCTCAACGTCCTGCTCGGCGCTGCGCAGCTCCATCGTGAGGTTCTCGGCAGGCAACGAGCGCGCCACATCGAGCAGCAGTCGTGCTGGCAGCACGGCTGAGCCGGGGCGCACTACCTCAGCCTGAAGCGGGACGCGCAGACCCACCTCCATGTCAGTGGCCAGCAGCTCGGGCGTCGAGTCGGCTTCAGCGGAGATCATCACGCCGGACAGCGCCTGCACGGCACTGCGCGACGAGGCCACGCGGGTCGTGGTCTGTAGCTGTGCGAGCAGGTCGCTGGCAGAAAGAGAGAGCTTCACGACAACGCTGTGGGATAGAGATCAGTGTCAGTAGGGGCTGTGGGCATGTGGATTCCGCGTAGACAGCGGAGATTCTGGCTGCAGGGCGGTGGACGAAGCTGTGGATGAAGTCGTGGAAGTCTCTCAGGATGCGCGGTCGGCGGTGTAGCGAGGCTCAAGATGGTGAGTGTCCCAGCGCCCGACACAGCTTCTCCACAGCTTCGCGGGAGGTCTCGTCGTCGGCGATCCTGGCCGTTGTGCGCCGGCAGGCGTGCAGTACCGTGGTGTGGTCGCGGCCGCCGAACTCACGCCCGATCGCGGGCAGCGATTGGCCCGTGAGCTCGCGTGCGAGGTACATGGCCACCTGGCGTGGCCAGGCGACTCTCGCGACGCGCGCCGAGGACAGGAGCTCGTCGGAGGAGAGGCCGAAGTGCTCGCATGCAGCGGCCTGGATCTCGGCGATCGTGCGGGTGCGCTGCGCAGGAGCGGCGCTGCGCGGGTACAGGCTGTCGAGCACCTCACGCGCGAGCTCGGCCGTCAGCGCCCGGCCTGTGAGCGAGCTGAAGGCGACGATGCGGATCAGCGCGCCCTCGAGGGCGCGCACGTTGCTGGTGATGCGCTCGGCGATGACGTCGAGCACCTGCGTGTCGGCGAGCTGGACGTTGTCGTGCTGTGCGCGCTTGCGCAGGATCGCGATCCGGGTGGCGAGCTCGGGCGACTTGATGTCGGCGACGAGGCCGGCCTCGAAGCGCTCGCGCAGACGGTCCTCCAGAGCCTGGAGGTCGCGCGGAGGCCGGTCGGAGCTCAGGACGATCTGGCGTCCTGCATCGTTCAACGCGTTGAACGTGTGGAAGAACTCCTCCTCGGTCTTGGTCTTGCGCTCGAGGAACTGGACGTCGTCTAGCAGCAGCACGTCGACGTCGCGGAAGTGCAGCTTGAAGGTCTCCGTGCCGCCACCGCCGCCGAGAGCTCCGAGGAACTCATTCGTGAACGCCTCGCCTGTTGTGCAGCGGACGGTCAGACCCGGGTTGTGCGCCAGCAGCAGGTTCGCGATCGAGCTCAGCAGGTGGGTCTTTCCGACGCCGGGCGGCCCACAGATGAACAGCGGGTTGTACGCCTGCGCTGGCATCTCGGCGACGGTCAGCGCGGCGGCATGTGCGAGACGGTTGCAGTCGCCGATGACGAACTGGTCGAACGTCAGCTTGGGGTTGGCGAGCGGCGCAGCCGGCCCGAGCGCTGCTGGGCGGGAGCGAGCGCGCGAGGCGGAGACGGGGGGCTGAGCGGCGTGTGGTCGCGAGCGGCCTGCGTCCACTGTGCACTCGTCGGGCGGCTGGTCGGCCGCGGTGATCTCAACACTCACGTCGGGTCCGAGCACGAGCTCGACGCTGGCCTGGATCACCCTGCCGAAGCGCTCGCGAATCCAGCTGCGGGCATGCGGGGGCGCATCGAGCACCAGGCGCTGGTCGTCGAGCTCGACGGCACGGAGTGGCTCGAGCCAGATGCGGTAGGTCGGCTCGTCGACGACGAGCGCGAGCTGGGCCTGCACTCGCGACCATATGTGCTCGAGCTGTTGGCTCACGGCAGCGGTGATCCGCTCCTCTCCAAGCGAGAATCGTGGTTGCTATTCCCAGAGGGGCCCGAGGACCCGGTCGAGCGACTATAGCCAACGCCCGCAAACGCTCGTTTGGGGTCGCCGCATTTGGCGGGAAAAATCGGCGACGCGGCGCGCGGTCCTATACTGCAGCCGGCATGAAGCGCACCTATCAGCCGAAGAAGCGCAAGCGAGCTCGCGCGCACGGGTTTCGTGCTCGCATGGCCTCGCGAGCCGGGCGGCTCACGCTCAAGCGCCGTCGCAGCAAGGGGCGCAAGCGGCTGTCGACCTGAGGCTCGTGATGGCACGGGCCCTGAGTTCGGCGGACACGCGATGAGCGGCCGTCCATCTGCGCGCGGGCGTCTGTCGCGCAGCGCGGAGTTCGAGCGTGTCTATCGCCAGGGCCGCTCCGTGGCGAACCGCCACCTCGTGCTCTACACGTTTCCGAACGCGTCCACGGAGCGGCCGCGACTCGGCTTGTCGGTGTCGCGCAAGGTTGGCGGCGCCGTCGAGCGCAACAAGGTCAAGCGCCTGCTGCGCGAGGCGTTCTCACACGCCGAGGAGGAGCTGCTCAGCGGCCAGGACGTCGTCGTCGTCGCTCGCCCGGCTGCGGGTGAGTTGGCTGAGCGCGAGGGCCTCGCGGGCATGGACGCGTCGCTGGCCGAGTTGATTGCCAAGGCGGGCCTGCACGCGGGTCGCGCGGACGCGCAGTAGCCGGCGATGAGCGCAACCGCGTCACCCCGAGCACCGCGGACTCCACAGCGGCTTGCACGCGCCGCGCGGATGGTTGCGGTCACCCCAATCGTGCTGTACCAGCGCTTGATCTCGCCGGCGTTGCCGCGCCGCTGCAAGTACGAGCCGAGCTGCTCACGCTATGCGGTCGAAGCGATAGGTCGGTACGGCATACTTAGGGGCGTGGTGCTCGCGGGGTGGCGTCTGCTGAGGTGCAACCCGTGGAGTTACGGCGGATACGATCCGGTGGAGGCCCAGCGAGTGTTCAGGACCGGTTCCCACACCGGCGGCTGAGCGCACGCGGGGCGCGCAGCCCCAGCCGGCAGCAGCCGCAGCGCATCAGCCTCAACCCGTGCCCATGACGACGATCGCCGAGACCTAGAGCATGCCAATCCTCGCCAACGTGATTCAGGACGCGTTCTCGCCCCTGATCACCGTGTTCGAAGAAATCATGGTGTTCATCCACAACCACCTCGTGGGTGGTAGTTGGGGGCTGGCGATCGTCGGGCTGACGGTGCTGGTCCGCGCGATTCTCGTGCCGTTGACCTACCGGCAGCTGAAGTCAATGCAGGAGATGCAGCGGCTGGCGCCCGAGATCAACAAGCTGAAAGAGAAGTACAAGGAGGACAAACAGCGCCAGCAGCAGGAGATAATGAAATTCTACCAGGAGCACAAAATCAATCCTTTGGCATCCTGCTTGCCATTGCTATTGCAGCTACCTGTCTTCATCTCGCTGTTCTACATGCTGCGCACGGACCTGAAGAAGCACATCTGCGGCCCACAGCTCGTCAAATACTACAACGCGCACCCAGGGCTCGCGACCAAATACAAAGCGTCGCCCCACATCTCGTCGGTCGCGCACCTGCCGGCGAAGTTCCTGGAAGAAACCACGTGCAACACGGTTGCACCGCACTCGGGCAAGTTCCTGTTCATCCCCGACATCACCAGCAAGGCGACCGGCATCGTGCTCGTCGTCCTGATCGTCCTCTACGTGGGCTCGCAGCTGGCCTCGACGCTGATCGCGACAGCCACCGCCGACCCCAACCAGCGCCGGTTGATGCTGTTGCTGCCGGTCGTGTTTGTCGTGATTCTCTACCGCTATCCCGCGGGTCTGCTCGTCTACTGGATCACCACCAACCTGTGGACGGTCGGCCAGCAGTCGATCCTGCGACGACGGCTGCCACCGCCCGCGAAACCGGTCGCGACCAGCAACGGAAAACCGAGTCGCTCGCTACGCCAGGCGATCGCAGACGCCGCCGGCGGAGCGGCGAGTCCCGCCCCCGAACCGGAGGTCGCACCCGCAGCCGTCTCCTCCGCGCCCCCTCCGCGCCCGCCGCGCAAGAAGAAGAAACGCTCGGGTAGAAGGCGATGAGCGGACCCGACGACGCGCGCGACGACGCAGACCTCGAGCCGGCGGAGGCGCTCGAAGAGCTGCTCGAAGAGATCGCCGACGCGCTCAAGCTCGAGGTGGACGTCGCGGTATCCGATCGTGACGGCGCCCTCAGCGGACAGCTCGACGGCGAGGATGTGGGCCTGTTCATCGGTAGGCATGGCCAGACGATCGACGCCGTGCAGCATCTGGCGCAGCGGATCGTGTTCCCGGACGGCCCTTCCGCCGTCCGCATCGTGATCGACGCGAACGGATACCGCGCGCGACGAGCCGAGGCGCTGCAGGCAGAGGCCGACGACGCCGCCGACGAGGCCCTGAGCACGGGGCGACCGGTTGAGCTCGACCCCTTGCCCCCATTCGAGCGGCGAATCGTCCACGAGTACCTGCGCGAGCGCGGCGACGTCGAGACGCACAGCGAGGGCAACGAGCCCGAGCGGTATCTGGTCGTGACGCCGCGCCCCGGCGATGAACGCGCATAGTGTTTCACGGGAAACACTCGCGGCGCTGACCTCGGCGCAGAAGCTCCAAATCACTCGTGTTCTGGCCGCGCTCGAGGCCGACGAGCATGCCCCGACGGCGATCCGCGAGCGTGGGCAGGCGTCGCAGGCGCATATCGCCGACTCGCTGGCCGCGCTCGAGCTGAACGCGCTCTCCGGGGCGCGCCGCATCGCCGACCTCGGCAGCGGCGCCGGGTTTCCGGGCCTCGCGCTCGCGGTGGCGCTACCGGAGGCCGAGGTCAGCCTGATCGAGAGCCAGCGACGCAAGTGCGAGTTCCTCGAGCGCCTGTGCGCAGCGGCGGGCGTCGAGAACGCTCGCGTGGTCTGCGCGAGGGCCGAGGAGTGGGGCGCGGGCCGGTCGGCGAACGACGTGGTGGTGGCGAGGGCGCTCGCGCCGCAGACGGTCGTGCTCGAGTACGCAGCGCCACTGTTGCGGACAGGTGGCAGGTTGATCGACTGGCGCGGCAAGCGCGATGAGAGCGCGGAGCGCGAAGCGGATCGTGCGGCGGCGTTGCTGGGGCTGGCCCGGGACGAGCTGCGGAGGGTGAGTCCATTCGAGGGCGCGAGCGACCGCCACCTGCACGTGTTCACGAAGGTGCGGGAGACGCCACAGCGGTTTCCGCGGCGGGCGGGGATCGCGCGTAAGCGCCCGCTTGGCTCCTGATCGGGCCGAGGAAGCGCCCGCGCCGCCGATGAGCAGCCAGCCATCGGCGATCGGCGGTAGCGTGCGCAGGATGGGCACGGTCTATGCGGTCGCCAACCAGAAGGGTGGCGTGGGGAAGACGACAACGGCTGTCAACGTGGCGGCGTGTATCGCAGAGGCCGGGTACGAGACGCTGTTGG
The DNA here is from genome assembly GCA_035485155.1 of Solirubrobacteraceae bacterium. Taxonomy (GTDB): domain Bacteria; phylum Actinomycetota; class Thermoleophilia; order Solirubrobacterales; family Solirubrobacteraceae; genus Palsa-744. The sequence continues at coordinate 63,032 of DATHOH010000020.1, read as the reverse complement.
TGGACGCCGACCCGCAGGCAAACGCGACCGTCGGCCTGGGGATCGCGCGCGCCCAGGTCCCGGGCCTGTACGACGTGCTGTCGGGCACGGCGACGGCACGGGAAGCGCTCACGGACTCACCGATTCCGGGCCTGCGCGCGCTGCCGGCCGGTCCGGACCTCGCGGGCGCGAACATCGAGCTGCCGCGGATCGATGGCTACGAGCAGCGCCTGCGCGAGTGCCTCGAGCCTCTGCGGGAGAGCTTTCGCTACATCCTGATCGACTGCCCGCCGTCGCTCGGGCCACTCACCGTCTGCGCGCTTGTCGCGGCGGATCGCGTGATCGTGCCGGTCCAGACCGAGTACTTCGCGCTCGAGGGGCTGGCGGGGCTGCTGGAGACGCTGGCGCTGGTGCAGCGGGAGCTGAACCCACGCCTGACGGTGGCCGGAATGTTGTTGACGATGCACGACGGCCGAACGCGCCTTGGGCAGGACGTCGAGCGTGAAGTGCGCGCGCACTTCCCCGATCTGGTGTTCAAAACGGTGATCCCTCGCAACGTGCGCGTCGGCGAGGCGCCGAGCTACGGCCTGCCGGTGACCCACCACGATCCCCATAGCGCCGGCGCAGAGGCGTATTTCGAGCTGGCAAAGGAGGTGGCGGCACGTGGCTAAGCCGAGACCGGGAATGGGGCGGGGGCTCGACGCGATCCTGTCGGTGTCGGCGGAGGGCGCGCAGCACAGCGAGGAACAGCTGCGTGAGCTGCCGGTGGAGCTGATCTCTCCCAACCCCAAGCAGCCGCGCCGGCGCTTCGAGCAGGAGTCGCTGGAGGCGTTGGCGGCGTCACTGGGAGAGCGCGGGGTGCTGCAGCCGGTGCTCGTGCGCCCGCGGCGCGGAGGTGGATACGAGCTGGTCGCCGGCGAGCGCCGCTGGCGCGCCGCACGCATCGCGGGCCTCGCGAGCATCCCCGCGATCGTGCGCGAGCGCGAGGACGCGCAGGCCCTGGAAGCGGCGCTCGTCGAGAACATGGCCCGCGAGGACCTGAACCCGATCGAGGAGGCACGCGCGTGCGCTGCGCTCGTGGAGGAGCTCGGCTTGACGCGCGAGGACGTGGGTCGACGGGTCGGCCGCAGCCGTGTGGCCGTCAGCAATCTCGTGCGCCTGCTCGACCTGCCCGACGAGGCGATCGAGTTCGTGCAGGACGGAGCGCTCAGCGAGGGCCACGGACGGGCGCTGCTGCTCGCCCACGACCACCGTGATCGGCGCAGCCTTGCGCGTGCCGCCGCCGAGCAGGGATGGTCGGTTCGGATCACCGAAGAGCGCGCCCGAGAGAGCAACTCCGAATCGACGCCGCGAAGTGGCGCTCGGACCGGCGGAGGCCCGCGCGCCCCGCACCCCGATCAGGAGCACGCCGCGCGCGAGATCGCTCAGGCACTGGGTGCAGCGTTCGGTTCCGAGGTGAGCGTCAAGCCGACCAGCGACGGCCGCTACACCGCGCAGCTGTCGTTCGCGACGGCCGCAGAGGCGCGTGAGTTGGCGCAGCGAATACGGCCGCTAGAATCGGCGGCCGCGGGCGATTAGCTCAGTTGGTTAGAGCGCTTCTCTGATAAGGAAGAGGTCCCAGGTTCGAGTCCTGGATCGCCCATCGCGGGGACGGCCCACGTCCGCGGCTGTCCTGCTCGAGCGGCCCCCGCCCTTGAAGATCGCCCGGCGCGGCCCAGTACCGACGAGCATGCATCACGTCGCTCACGGTTGGGCGGCACGAAGACCTGCTTCCGGGCCGCCGCTGGACGCTCGGTGCACACGATCCAACAGGAGGAAGACATGGCAGCCAAAGCAACGTGGGAACCTCATGAGAAGCATGGTCAGCTGACGAAGCAGAGCGACCTCCCCGACAGCGTGTTCGCCTTTCCCGCGGAGCGCAAGGAGCCGTTGACCGACGCGCAACATGTGCGCAACGCGGTCGCGCGGTTCGACCAGGTGATCGATGTCTCCGACGCCGATCGCGAGCTCGCATTCGCGAACATCGAGAAGGCCGCGGACTACTACGACGTGAGCCTCTCCGAGACCGACTGGCACCAGCTCGGTGTTCACCCACAGAAGGACCGAAAAGCCGCAGCGAGGTCAGCATGAGCGAGATCGACGAGCAGATGGTCGTGGCTCATTTCATCGTTTCCGATGATGTCGAGCGTTCGCGGCGCTTCTACACCGACGTACTTGGCGGCAAGACGGTCATAGGCGGTGAGGCGGGTGACCGGGTCACCTACGTCGCACTGGCTAACAGCTGGATCATCATCAACGTCGGCGGGGGTCCGACGGATGACAAGCCGACGGTCACGCTCGAGACGCTGCCAGACCCCGATCGGGTGAGCAGCTTCCTCAACATTCGTGTCGCCGACATCCAGGCTCTGTACGCCGAGTGGAGCGCGCGTGGCGCCGAATTCCTGACGCCGCCCAAGCAGCACGAGACCGAGATCCGCTGCTACATCCGCGATCCCGACGGCTACATCATCGAGGTGGGGCAGACGACTCTGGCCAGAGGTTGGCGTCCACCGTCGTGATCGCTACGGGGGAAGCGTTCGCGTCGTGCTTCGTACGAGCCGTGCTTGCCCCGCATCGCCCAGTCCCCACTCGCAGGGGTTACGCCATGTGAGCCGTCGCGTCGAGCGTGGCCGCTGCGCCGTCGCCATACAACCGTCTGTGCAGCTCGACGGCCGTCTCCTCGGTTAGCCCCGCAATGAGATCTACCACGACCCTCGCGCGGTGGGCAGAGTCGTTGCCGCCTTCGTCCAGGGTGCGCTTCGGGCCGGGCGGGAATATTCGCCGATCGCCGTCTTTGCCCTCTCCGCTTGCTTTGTAATAGGCAGAGAAGAGCTCCCGAACAACCCGTTGCTGGCCGTGTTGGACGACAGCAAGCCCGGGCCTGCGGATCACATATACCCGAACGAGCATCTTGAGTGCCTCGACCTCTCGGACAATGTCCGGGTCGACGAAGACGCGCATCGCTCCGGTGGTAGGCACGTCCTCGACTCGGAAAGCGCTCATGTATCTCGTGATGAGATCTGAATCGAGGCGGCGCATCAGCCGGCGATCGTCCCTCCCGTGGCGATAATCGCCAGCGGGTGCAAACGCACCCGCCACGGCTTCTATGCTGCCCAGCAAGTCGTCGACGGCGTATCCCCTGGGCCACGAGGTGAAGTCTGCCCGTCTTGCATCCTCGAGCAGCTCCTCCAGCCGCTTGAACTCGTCGTCGGTCGGATCGCCCAGACGATGAAGTGGAATTAGACGAGCACGAAAGAAGTCATCGACATCGTGGACGGCATAAGTCAGATCGTCCGCCCACTCCATGATGAGCGCCTCAAGGCTGCGCTCAGGCAAGTGGTCCTCGTCGTCGGGTGTCTCGCTGAACTCCCGAGCGAAGGCATAAGCCACAGCGTCGTCCTTGTAATAGCCCCACTTGCGCTCGCGTCGGCCCGGCTCAAGTGGATCCTCGCGCCACCAGCGCCACGGGTACTTGAGAATGCCGTCGAGCGTTTGGCGGGTGAGGTTGAGTCCGCTACCGCCCGATCGCTGCGCGAGCCGGGTCACGATCCGGAAACTCTGGGCGTTTCCCTCGAAGACGCCGTCATCCTGCACGTATTCCTTGGCAACCATATTGAGTTGGTCCTCGGCGATGTGGCCGAAGGGCGGATGCCCGAGGTCATGGGCGAGGCAGCTTGCCTCAACAGCTCCTGGGTCGAGCGACAGCACAGTTGCCTTCGCCTGCCCGGAGATCCCGTCTTGTGCTGCGATCTCGCGTAGTCGCTCAGCGTTGCGGCGCCCAACTTGCGCGACCTTGAGCGAGTGGATCAACCGGTTATGGAAAGCATGCCCGGCCTCTGGCGCTGTGACTTGGGTGACGTAGGCGAGCCGCCGGAAGGCAGAGCAGTAGAGCACGCGGTCGCGATCATGCTCTCCTGGAGCTCGATAGTCCTGTCCCCATAGGTTGCCGCCGTCGGATATGGGTGTACTTTGGACGGCGCGTTTCTGGAGTTCCGCTATGGCTTCGTTGCTGCGCGGCGTGAGAAGCTCGTTCACGCCCCTAGATTACGTGCGCACGCGGATGCGCAAATCCTCGCCTTGTTCCAACCTTCCGTCATCGAGCAGGCTTCTGAGGGCGAGGCCCATCACTGCGCTGCTCCAGCCATTGCGCGCGCGTGTCAGAAGTTCACGCGCTGTCCATCCGTCCCTTTGGTCTTCGCTGGCCAGCGCAAGCAAGGCTTGCTTCGCGTCGGCGATCTCATTGGTAATCGCCTGATCTGTCGTGTCGATCGCCATCGTCATCTCCATGCTGGTTAGGACCTTAGGCCATCTCGGTGCCCGGCGCCAGCGTCAATACGCACGGACCGGACGTTAGTGTCATCTCTTGGTGCCCCACCAAATTATGACTGGCCGTCCGGACGTGGATATCTGGCACAACGAGGCCAGAAGGCTCCAGTAGAACTCTCCTAGGCAATATGGTGTGAAACCATAATGATCGAGAGAACAGAAGATTCGGGCTGGACGGCTTCCGACCTGCGTATAGCAATCGGGCGAGCTCTGCTCGCTAGCCCCACCCCGATGACAGCGGCCGGTCTCGCAGCAGTCGTGTCTTCGCACCAATCGAACATCAAGAAGGAGGCGGGTAAGATGGCCTCCGAGGGGTTGATTCGACGTGCTACACGCCGACCGGCAAATCTCAGCAAGCGTGGTCCAAAGCCCGAAGCGTTCGAGATGCTGCCAGCCCAGCGCAAGCGCGCCTCGGAAGAGCTGGCGGCTTACGCACCGCCAGGTGTTCTTCGACCCGGGCAGGAGCTGATTCGCGCACCGGCTGGTCCCGGACGCGCCGTCGACCTGCTTAGGGTTCTCATCCGGGCTGAAGCTACCGCTCGGGCAGCCTGGGTCGCCTTGGTCGGGGATGACCTGCTCGTCGCCTACAACGGACCGAGCGCGGCTAAGCCAGCCGTTGAGCTGCAAGCCGTCCTTGAAGCAGCGAATCTCGAGAGCCAGCGGGCGACGGTCACCAATATCGTGCCCGCCCATGAGTGGTTGCGGGATAGCCAGAGCGTCATGGAAGCGGTGAAGCGGTCGCAGGCTTCAGCGTAGTTCCGGAGTAGCGAACAATCCGTGAAGCCCACCGCAATGGTCCACCACGAGCTGTCACGTCTCCCCCCACGGCCGTGACGCAGCGATCCTGGGGGGGTCTGGAACTCCCGGCGCCGCGTAACCTGCTTCTGCCATGCTGAGCGCAGCCGTGACGATCGCCAGCGGCGTCCAGGGAGGCAACGCGCCGGCGCCCGATCACGAAACGCTCGTGATCGTGCTGCTGATCGCGACGATGACCGCGACCTGTGTCGGGATCGCGAGGTATCTGCGCCGGCGCCAGCGGCGTTCCCGGCCGGTGGCAGGCGCTGGCGGTGATGCGCGAGCTCTGTCCGCATGGCTGGCGCGCACGGCTGACCGTGTACGGCGCCGAAGCTCCCCTCCCCGCCGAGGCCCCAGTCTCGCGCGTGCCCCAGGTCGGGCTCGAGTGGACCCAGTTCGAAGGAGAGCACGGCCGCATCGCGGTCGAGCGGCGCCTGTGGGCGCCGACGATCGGCCGGGCGCTGCAGGCGATGGTCGATGACCGCCAGACCGACATCATCCTCGAACAGATCGAGCAGGCCGCAGACGACCCGACGCGCTCCGAGGACTAGTAGCGCTTCCGCGGCCCCCTACGCGAGCGACGCGTACACCGCGTCGATCAGGGCGCGGTTGCGCGGGTCCTGCCACTGACCCCCACCGCGATTCATCACGTACGCAAACGCCACCTTCGCCTGGGGGTCGGCGAATCCGAGCGAGCCGCCGGTGCCGAAATGCCCGAAGCTCTCGGGGTTGGGCCCCAGTGGGCGCTCTGGCTGCGTGAGCTGGAAGCCGAGGCCGAAGCGAGACGGCCGGCGGAGCACGAGGTCCTCGCCAGCAGCCGCCTCGGTCCTCGCGTGCTTCAGCACCTCAGGCTCGATCAGCGGCCGCGCGTCGCTGATCAGCGCGTCGTATACCCGGGCGATGGCGAGCGCGCCCGCGTGCAGGTTGGCCGACGGCAGTTCTGCGTCCTGCCACGCGGGCGTGTTGACGGTGCCGATCCCCGTTGCGCCGGGCGGGTTGAGGTAGGCGCGCTGGCGCAGCTGCGTGTCGAATGCGGCCCGCTGACCGCCGCGCGAGACCTGCTCGAGGTCGAACACGTACTCGGCGCGTCGATGTCGCTCGCGGCTGGCGAGGCCGAAGCTCAGCTCGACGCCGAGCGCCTCGGCGATCTCGCGCCGCAGAAACGTCCCGATGCGCTCACCGGCGACCCGCCGGACGAGCTCTCCCGTCAGGTAGCCGAAGGTGTGCACGTGGTAGCCGTGCGCCGATCCGGGCGTCCACCATGGCTGTTGCTCCGCCAGCGCGCGCGTCACCTCGGCCCAGTCGTAGAGCGCGCCCTCCGGCAGCTCGCGCCTGATCGCGGCGAGGCCCGACTGGTGGCTCAGGATGTCGCGCACCGTGATCGCCTCCTTGCCTTCGGCACCGAACTCCGGCCAGCGTCGCGCGATCGGCTCGTCGAACTCGAGCGATCCGCGCGAGACGAGCGTCAGCACGCACAGCGTTGCCAGCGCCTTACCGACCGAGAAGACGTCCACGAGCGTGTCCTGCTGCCAGGCGCGCGTACGCTCTGCGTCGGCCCAACCGCCCCACAGCTCGACCACGGGCCGCCCTTCCACGAGCACCGCCACGGCTGCGCCGAGCTCGCCCCGGTGCGCGGCGTTCTCGCGGAACGCCTCGGCGACGGCCTCGAAGCGCGGGTCGCACGTGCCCGCGATCGCAGCGGCGTCAGCCCCGATCGCCGGCACGTCGGACATCGAGAAAGCCCGGGTTCCTCTCCTGGTTGAGCTCAGCCACGCCCGTAGCGAAGGTAAACGACGCGAGAGCCAAACGTCTTGGTCTCGACCAACTCCAGGTTGATCTCTTCGTCCAGGGTCGGGAAGTAAGGTGTGCCGCCGCCGAGCAGGACCGGGCTGACGAACAGCCGCCACTCGTCGATCAGCCCCAACTCCATACACGCGCAGGCGAGGCCGGCGCCGCCGACGGCGATGTCCTTCCCGGGTTGTTCCTTGAGCCTCGAGACCTCCTCGCCGACACCGTCGCTGGCCAGCCTGGTGTTGCCAACCACGCTCTCCAGCGTCGTGGAGAACACAACCTTCGGCAGGGCCTTCCAGATCTGGGCGAACTCGACCTGGTCCGCAGCCAGCGGGCGCTCCTCAGCGGTCTCCCAGTAGACCATCGTTTCGTAGAGCCGCCGTCCGCAGAGGTGCACACCGGTCTCCTGCACCTGCCGGGTGTGGAACCGAAACAGCTCCTCGTCGGGCACCGACCAGTCGATCGCGCCATCGGATCCGGCGATGTAGCCGTCCAGCGACACAGTCATCGAGTAGCTCAGCTTTCGCATCGAAGACAGGCTACTTATGCTCTGCCGCTGCCGCTAACAGTCCTCTACGGGGCCGCCCGCGTCGGGCATGCGGGTGGCTTCCTCGTGCAGGATCCGCCAACCCTCCATGAACTGGGCGCGTGCGCATGTCGGGAGTCGCTCGAGCGTGCCGCGCAGCGGCGCCTGCGCTTCGGCCAGCCACTCGGTCAGCAGCTGCCTGTAGTCCTCGTGCAGGCGCACGATCGTGCGCCTGCGGTCAGCGTCGTCCTCGGCGCGCTCGAGCAGGCCGGTGCGACTGAGCTCCCCGACAATCGCGCTGGTGCTCGACAGGCTCAGGCCGAGTCGCCGAGCGAGCTCGCTGACGCTGAGCGGTCCGCCGGCGGCGACGGCGAGCACCGCCGGCATGTGCCGCGCCGTGAGCGACGCGCGCCTGCCGACCTCGCGCAGCTCCTCCGGCGGCGGACTCGCGCGCTTGAGCCCGGCGAGCGTCTCCCAGAGCAGCGAGAACAGCTCGTCGACGTCCTGCTCGAGCGTCTCTGCTGGGTTGGTTCGCGGGGTGCCTGCTGACATGGCCGTGCGTCTGTGCTACTTTCGAAATCAAAGTGTTTGGAATGCAAACTGTTCGGTCTAGAGAATACCGTGAAACCGGGAGACGCCCATGAGCCCCGCTGAGAACACCCCCGCAAAGCCCGGCCTGGTCGCACGCGGCGCCCAATGGTCCCTACGCCACCGCCGCGCCGTGGTAATCGGTTGGCTTGTGCTGCTGATCGGCTCGCTCGGCCTCTCCGGCGCGATCGGCACCGAATACTCGAACAACTTCTCGCTTCCGGGTACCGATGCCCAGCGTGCCGCCGACCTGCTGAAGCGCGACTTCCCCGCGCAGGCGGGCGACTCCGACCAGATCGTGTTCGCCACGCGCGGCTCCTCGATCCACGAAGCGGCGGTGCGCGCGCGCGTGGCGCCGATGCTCGCCGCCGTGGCGCGGCTCCCGCACGTGACCGGCGTCGTCAGCCCGTACTCGGCGAAGGGCGCACAGGAGATCTCGCCCGGCGGCAAGATCGCGTTCGCGACCGTGACGTTCGACGAACGCGCGAACCTGCTCCCGGCGTCCGCCACAGAACGGGTGATCAACACCGCCAAAGGTGTCGCCTCGCCGCAGTTGCAGGTCGCGCTCGGCGGCCAGGCGATCGAACAGGTGCAGAAGCCGTCGCTCGGCGCAGCCACAGGCATCGGCCTGCTCGCGGCGATGGTCGTGCTGTTCATCACCTTCGGCTCGTTCGTCGCGATGGGTCTGCCGATCGTCACCGCGATCCTGGGCCTGCTGACGGGCATCGGCCTGGCGGGGCTCGCCTCGCGCGTGATCGGCATGCCGACGTTCGCGACGGAGCTCGCGGCGATGATCGGTCTCGGCGTCGGGATCGACTACGCCCTGTTCATCGTCACTCGCTTTCGCGAGAACTACCTGATCGAGAAAGACGTGCAGGCGGCGATCATCGCCGCGATGGACACCGCCGGGCGTGCCGTGCTGTTCGCGGGTACGACGGTCATCATCGCGCTGCTCGGCCAGTTCGCGCTGGGTGTCGATTTCCTCTACGGCTTGGCGGTCGCCTCGGCCTTGGCAGTGCTGATGACGATGCTCGCCGCGTTGACGATCCTGCCGGCGCTGCTCTCGCGCTTTGGCGAGCGCATCGGCCGTCGGCCAAGTCCTCGACGGCGCGCGCGGGCGCTGCCCGCGGCGACGGATACGCCGAGTGGCGAACGCAGCGGCTTCTGGACGCGCTGGTCCGCGTTCATCGAACGCCACCCGTGGCCGGGCGCGCTCGCCGGTCTGGCGATCATGTTGACGCTGTGCGCGCCCGCGCTGGCGTTGCGCCTCGGCAACAGCGACGCCGGCAACAACCCGCCCAACCAGACCACGCGGCAGGCGTATGACCTGCTCGCCAAGGGCTTCGGTCCAGGGTTCAACGGCCCACTGCAGGTCGTGGCGACGCTGCCCCACGCGAACGACACCGCCGCGCTGTCGAGCGTTTCGAGCGCGCTACGCGCGACGCCGGATGTGGCGTCGGTGGCGCCTGCGCGGATCAGCCCCAAGGGTCTGACCGCGGTGCTGAACGTCTACCCGCGCTCCTCGCCACAGGCGCTCCAGACCACCGAACTCGTGAGCAACCTGCGCCGGCGAGTGCTGCCGCCGGTGGCTGCTGCCACCGGCACTGCCCTGCTGGTGGGCGGCTCGCAGGCTGCGACGATCGACTTCACGCACGTGCTCTCCAGCAAGCTGCCGCTGTTCATCGCGATCGTGGTGCTGCTGTCGGCGCTGCTGCTGCTCGTGGTGTTCCGATCGGTCGTGATCCCGCTGCAGGCCGCGTTCATGAACCTGCTCTCGATCGGCGCCTCACTGGGTGTCGTCGTCGCGATCTTCCAATGGGGCTGGCTCGGTGGCCTCTTCAACGTCAAGGGCGCGCCGATCCAGGCGTTCATCCCCGTGATGCTGTTCGCGATCGTCTTCGGGCTGTCGATGGACTACGAGGTGTTTCTCGTGTCGCGCATTCACGAGGAGTGGTCGCGCAGCCACGATGCGCATCAGGCGACCCGCCAGGGGCTCGCCTCGACCGGGCGGGTGATCACCGCGGCGGCGACGATCATGATCTGCGTGTTCCTGTCGTTCGTCGTCGGCGGTGAAAGGGTGCTTGAGCTGTTCGGCCTGAGCCTCGCGAGCGCCGTGTTCCTCGATGCGTTCGTCGTTCGCTCGCTGTTGCTGCCGTCGGTGCTGCAGCTGCTCGGGCGGCGCACCTGGGCGCTTCCGAGCTGGCTCGAGCATCGCCTGCCCCACGTCGCGATCGACCGCGAGCGCGCGATCGGCGAGCCGGCGTTGGAGCAGGGCTAATGTCGCGACGCTAGGGCACGGTCAACGTCAGCGTCGCCGTCGCAGTCTGCCGTGCGCCGCCGTGATGATCGAAGACTTCCACGGTGATCGGGAAGGAGCCGGCGGACTGCGCTCGGACTTTTCCGTGCAGCAGACCTCCGCGGCTGAGCTTGACGCTCGCGGGCAGGCCGCCCGACTCCGACCAGTGATAGCGGGGTACTCCACCCTGCGCCTGCAGCTGGAACGAGTACTGAGAGCCGGGCGTCGCTGCGGGCAATGATGTCGTCGTGATGTGCAGTCCGAGCACCGTAAGCGTGAAATGCTGCACGCTGTCTTCACCCACGCCGTTGTGTGCCGTGAACGTGACCGGGAACGAGCCGCGCTGGGTCGGCGTCCCCGACAGTACGCCGCCGCTGAACGCCACCCCATGCGGGAGCGTCCCAGACTCGCTGATCGTCGGCTGTGGCGTGCCGCCCGCGATCACCATGAATTCACCTTCCGTGTTTTCGGTGAACGTCGCGCCGTCGGGCGAGGTGATTTCCGCAGGACTGTCGACCGTCTCGTCGATCGTCGAGGATGAGCCCGCGTAGTTGGAGTCGCCCGAGTAGGTGGCAGTGATTTCTTCGCTGCCCGCGTTCGCGTGCTGCGTGGTGCACGCCGCCGTATCCGGAGAGCCGAGGCTCAGCGGCTCGGCGCCGCACCCGGCAAGCGGGCCGGATGCATTCGAGAACGCAACCGTCTTTGTCGGCGTGCCGGTTCCGGGTGCAACCGGGGCGACGGTGGCGGTGTAGGTCACCTGCTGGCCAACGATGCCGCTGCCGTTATCTGATGAGCTCACCGAGGTGCTCGTGGGGACGCCGGGGGTGGTGGCCGAGCTGAGGTTCACGGTGAGGATGTCGCGGTAGAGGGCGGGATCTTTGGCGCCGACGGTGTAACGCTTCGACGGGTCGGTGCCGACCACGGTTCCAGCTTTTTCGATCGGTTTCGGGAGCCGGTAGCCGGCGAACACCATCGTCAACGAGCCATCCGCGTTCTGCACGACCGTCGGCCCGTAGGCGCGGCCGGAGTAGTAGGCGCCGACGCCGAGCGGAGCATCGTTCCCTTTCGCGAGTTCTTCGTCCTGCTTGGCCGAGGCCGAGAAGCTGTAGTCGGTGCCGAGGAGCACCTTCGGCACCGACCATTCCTTGCCGTTGGCGGATTCGGTGTAGAAGATCTGGTTGAAGGCGTCGCTGTCTCCGTCCGTCGCCCATGCCCCCGACAGGAACATCCCGTAGCTGCCATCCGGGTTGGTGATGATCGTCCCGCGCGAGCCGATGTAACGCAGCTCGGTCTGGTCCGTTTCTCCGGGGGAGAGGCTGGTCGGGCTCGCGCTCGAGGGGCTGGTCTGCTGCTCGGGGTTGGAGATGTCGTTGTAGGTGGCGCTGTCGTTGCCGGTGCCCGAGGTGGAGCCGCTGATCGCGCCGAGATCGGTGAAGTTGACACCGTTTTCGGTGTAGGCGGCGCGCAGCACGGTCAGGTCCTCGTTGTTACCGAACAGCTTCTCGGGGCCCTTCGATTTGCCGCTGTTGCCCTCGCCGATCTTTTCCAGCGCCGAGAGCGGGGCAATCGCCGCGTCTGGCCCGCCGATCCAGTTGCCTTCGGCCACCGAGCCCGTGCCGCCGCCACAGCCGGTGAGGTTGAAGCTGCCTGTCGGGGCGCCCGTCTGCGTCGCCGCGGTGAAGCCGGTGCAGGTGACTTCCTGAATCGGCTTGCCGACTTCGGTGCCGAGGTAGATCGTGACCGGCCCGCTGGTGGGCAGCGGCTCGCTCGGATGCACGGACGGCGTATAGGTGATTGTGCTCGCGGGAAGTTTCACGGCCCCCTTGGTGAAGGTCGTGCCGCTGACCGATCCGTCGATCGTTCCCACGATGAAGTACGCGAGCACCTTTTCGGTGTACAGCACGACCGTCGCGCCGGCCGGCGCGCCGGGATAGCTCGGCAGCGTGCCGACAATGCCGTCAGGCGCTTTCAGGCCGGTCGTCACGTCGGCCTTCGGCGGCAGAATCGGATCCGCGGTGATCGCGTCACCCTCGTGGACGGTCAGCGGCGAGCCGCCGGTGTTGGTGCAGAACTCGACCTTGGTCGTGGGGTTGGCATTCGACTGGGTGCAGTAGACGGTGTCGCCGTCGATGTACAGACGGTTGGGCGCGTTTTCGTTGAGGATGAAGGTGGTGAGCGGCGGGACGACGGGGTTTCCGTTCAGGAAGCTCAGCTTTTCGAGGCCGCCTTCGCCGTTCGGTTTGTTTGGCCCTGGCGGGATCGTGTAGACGGCGCCTTTTTCTGGTTTTTTGCCGCCGATTTCTTCCGGGTTGGCCGTCGCGATCACCTGCACCAGGTCGTCGTGTGCCTTGACCGTCAGGGGCGTGGGTCCGCTGACGGTGCAGCCGGTGAGCGCGAGCGGCGAGGTGCTCGCGCCGGTGCACGTGAGTACCGTTCGCGACGGAGTGGGCGCGTCGTAGTCCTCGTAGGACCCCGCGACGATGTGCTCGGGGGAGCCTTCGCTGCCGAGCGTGGACACGGGGATGCTGACGCCGCCGCTGAGCGGAACTTCGACTTCCGCTTCGACGTAGGTGTTCGGGTCGATACCGACCGCTTCGCTCGGGGCAAGCGCGGCGAGTGGATCTGCAGCCGACGGCGCGACTTCGTGGACGAGCAGGCCCACGCCTTCGTAGTCCCCCGCGGGGCGGTTCAGGGTGTAGAGCTTTGTCGAGCCGCCGATCGCCGCGACGTACGGGTGCCCCTGGCCGTCGTCGTTGGTGTCAGCCGTCGGGCAGTAGCCGCCGTTCTGCTCGAGCGCCTCACCCTCGTTGGTCCAGGTCCTGCCGTCGTCGGTCGAGCGGGCCACGGTGATCGCCTCGTCGGCGTCCTTGGGCCGGTAGTCGAAGTAGCCGGTCAACGACCCGTCCGCGTTGCGGACCACGTCAGGGAAGTAGTAGGGCGCGAACGGCAGCGTCACGCCCGCCGGCTGCGGCACGGGCGAGCCTGTCTCGGGGTTGGCGCCGAGGCTCGTGCAGTAGCCGTCGAGCGGGCCGGGGGTCCCGGCGACCCCGCTCGGGTAGGGCACCGCGCCGCTCGCGGCGGGATACACGGCGAGGTTCGGCTCGCTCACCCCGCCGAGCGTTGTTTCGGGCCCGCCGAAGCTGAAGGCCGGCAGCAGATCCGAGCCCGGGTAGGCGCTCGCGGCGCCGGCGTCACCCTGCGAGGTGTTCCAGGGGCCTTCGGAGATCCCGTCGACGGCGGGAGTTTCGGGCGTATAGACGGTGCCGGGTTCGGACGCGGCGGCCGCTGCTGAGGCGAACAGGAGGCTGGCTGCGGCTCCTGCGAGCGCGAGCGCGGCAAGGACGACAACGCTGACACGGCGCACGAAATCTCCGATCCTCGACAGTGGTAGCGCCTTCTACCATCTGCGCGCCCGAGCGTAGAAGCGGATTACCGGATCTTCACGAGGTAAAGGCGCGCTCGCCGCGCGCCGATGTCTTGGGGTGAGATGGCCGTCCAACGCACGAGTGCAGGGCGCGGCGAGGTTCGCGCCCCCGCTCCGTCCACCGCTCCACCGGAGCAGGCGAGCGAGGAGCTACGCGTCCTCGGTGAGGCGCTGCTCGCCCGCGCCGACGACGTGCTGAAGCGGACCGTCCAACGCACGATCGACTCCGGCGAGGTCGTCGACGCGCAGGTGCAGGAGCGCTTCGAGCGAATCTGCCAGGGCTCGACGGCGGCGGTCTCCCGCTGGATCGCCGGCGAGGGCATCGAGGTCACCAACGCCTCGGCGCAGGAGACCTCGCAGATATTCGGAGAGCTCGCCGCCCGACGCGCGGCGTCGCTGAACGAGGTCACGCGCCGTTCGCTGTGGTGGCGAAACGTGATGGCAGAGGTACTGCGCGAGAGCGCCGCGCAGCTGCAGGTGTCAGACAAGTCGCTGAGCGAGGCGCTGAACATGGTGCAGCTGAGCGTCGAGTTCAGCCTGCTGCGGATGTGCGAATGCTTTGAGGCCGAGCGCCAGCGGGCCGACGAGGAGCTCGCGCGGCGCGAGGAGGAGCTTGCATTTCTAGCGACCCACGATCCGCTCACGAGCCTGCCCAACCGCACGCTGATCCTCGACCGCGTCGAGCAGATGCTCGCCCGTTCCGCCCGCAACCAGACGCCGGTCGCGGCGCTGTTCATCGACGTGGACAACTTCAAGGACATCAACGACACGCTCGGCCACGGTGTCGGCGATCAGCTGCTGTGCGCCGTCGCGGCCCGACTCGAGGGCGTCGTGCGCCACGCCGACGCGGTGGGTCGCCTCGGCGGAGACGAGTTCGTTGTGATCGCCGAGGAGGTCTCGCTCGACGCGGGCCCCGAGCTCGTCGCCGAGCGCCTGCTCGAGGCGCTCAAGCATCCATTCAAACTAGGCGAGAACGAAGAGACGCGCGTGACGGTCACCGCCAGCGTCGGGGTGGCGGCGGGCCATCGTGATTCCGCCGAGGAACTGCTGCGTGACGCGGACATCGCGATGTACAGCGCCAAGTGGGACGGCAAGAATCGCTACGCGGTATTCGAGAGCGCGATGCAGGACACGGTGCAGAACCGGATGGAGCTCGACATGGATCTTCGTGAGGCGCTCGACCGCGGCGAGTTCTTCCTCGCCTACCAGCCGACGTTCACCCTCAGCGACATGACGCCGACGGGCGTCGAGGCGCTGATCCGCTGGAAGCACCCGACGCGCGGGATCGTTCAGCCGGACGCGTTCATCCCGATGCTCGAGGAGTCGGGGCTGATCACCGAGGTCGGCAGGTGGGTGCTGCGGGAGGCGTGCCGTCAAGGCGCGGCGTGGCGCGACGCCGGCTACAAGATCGCGATGGCCGTCAACGTCTCCGGGCGCCAGCTCGACACCGACGAGCTGCTCCTCGACATCGAAGGAGCGCTCAGCGACAGCGGCCTCGGAGCCGACGCCCTGACGATCGAGATCACCGAGACGACGCTGATGCGCAACATCGAGGCGACGGCACGCCGCTTGACCGAGATCAAGCGTCTCGGCGTGCGGATCGCGATCGACGACTTCGGCACCGGCTACTCATCGCTCGCGCACCTGCAGCAGTTCCCGGTCGACGCGCTCAAGATCGACCGTTCCTTCATCTCGGGGCTGCGCAGCAACAAGGAGGGCGAGACCCTGATCCACACGCTCGTCCAGCTCGGCAAGGCGCTGTCGATCGAGACCTTCGCCGAGGGCATCGAGCAGCAGCACGAGCTGTCGCTCCTCCAAGAGGAGGACTGCGACAATGGCCAGGGCTTCCTATTCGCCCGCCCTCTCGACGTCGCCGCGATCGAGTCGTTCTTCCCGCGCCGCGGTGATGTCGTCGCACGCAAGCTCGCACCGGCGCGTCCGCCGACGAGCTAGGCCGGGTCTCAGCCTTTAGGCCTCACCGGTGGCCGTCAGCCGCGACCGCCATTGCTCGGAGCTCCAATGTGCGGGCTCGGTCTCCTCCAGGAACCGCTCGAGCACCGCGACGAACCGCGCCGGCACCTCGAGTTGCGGCATGTGCCCGGCGGCGTCGAAGATCTCCAGACGGCTGTCCGGCATCACCTCGTGCGCGTGCTCGGCGTGGGCCACGGGGATGATCCGGTCGCGTCGCCCCCAGATGATCAGTACCGGCACACCTTCGGCCAGATACAGCCGATCTCCGGCCTCGACGCGCTGGCCGTCGGTGCCGACGACCGCGCGCAAGGTCGCCAGGAACGCGCTGCGTCGTGGTGCGTCGGCGAGCGACGCGTAGCCGCGAGCGAACTCTGCGACGTCGGCGCTCGGCTGCAGCCCCACGGTCGCGAGGCCGCGCGCCAGCGCCGCACCGGCCACACGCCCGGGCCCGGCGGTCGCGGCGATGAACAGGTTGGCGCCGGGAAGTGCCGCGGCCCGCAGGACGGGGTTGACCTCTGGGCCGAGTCCGCCGCTCGAGACGAGCACCAGCCGCTCCGTGATCTCCGGGAACTGATAGGCGAACTGCATCGCGATGCCACCACCGAGCGAGTGGCCGACGAGCGTCGCGCGCTCGTGTCCGAGCTTGACCAGGAGGTCGCGCAATCCGGCGGCAAGCGATCCGAGCGAGTAGTCGCCGGCGCCGGCCTCCGAAGCGCCGTGGCCGGGAAGATCCACCGCGATCACCGTGTGGCGCTGCGCGAGCGGCTCGATCACCGCCTGCCAGGTCTCATGTGTCCCGGCCATGCCGTGGATCAGGAGCAGCACCGGCCCGCTGCCAGCCATTACGTAGCTGACGGCACGACCATGAAGCGACAGCGTCGCTGGCGCCACGGTATTCATGCCGCCATCGTCGCACGTGTGTCGCCTGTTTGGCATAAGTGCCGGAGCGAAGCCCGCTAGGTGGGCGTTTCTGCGTAGCGTTCGACGACGCTAGCTCCTGACGCGCTCGCCCTTGGGGTCATACAGCGGCTCGCGCGCGACGACGCCGGCGGTCCAGCGGCCGAAGATGTCGACCTCCACCGCCGTCTCCAGCGCGACCTCGACCGGCAGGTATGCGTAGGCGATCGAGCGCTCGACGGTGTAGCCGTAGCCGCCGCTTGTGACGCGCCCGACGATCTCGCCGTCGACGCGCACCGGCTCGTTGCCGAGCGCCACCGAGCGCGGGTCTTCGAAGACCAGGCAGCGCAGGCGCTTGCGTGGCGCGGGCGGCGTGCCGGCGCTGCCGTTCTCGCCGAGGCCCAGAGCGGGCGCGCCGATGAAGCCTCCGCCTGGGCGCACGCAGAAGCCGAGGCCGGCCTCATAGGGCGTCTCGTCGGGGGTGATGTCGGCGGCCCACACGCGGTAGCCCTTCTCCAGGCGCAGCGAGTCGATCGCGCGGTAGCCACCGGCGGTCAGGCCGTGCTCCTGACCGGCCAGCCACAGCGTGCGCCACAGCCCGGCGCCGTACTCGGTCGGGCAGTACAGCTCCCAGCCGAGCTCGCCGACAAACGTGACGCGCAGCGCGCGCACGGGGACGTCGCCGACGACGAGCTCGTGCATGTGCATGTAGGGGAAGGCCAGCGGATCGTCTGTGAGCGGCGCGAGGATGTCCCGCGCGCGCGGACCCCACAGCGCGAAGCAGGCCCAGCGTGCGGTCACGTCCGAGCAGCGCACGCCGGCGTCGTGCGGCGCGTGGCGGCGGATCCAGCTGAGGTCGTGGTTGCCGAAGGCGGTGCCGGTGACGATCGAGAACAGCTCCTCCTCGATGCGTGTGACGGTGAAGTCGCACTCGATGCCGCCGCGGCGGTTGAGCATCTGCGTGTAGGTGATCGCGCCGACGTCGCGCGCGACGTCGTTGTCGCACAGCCGCTGCAGGAACTCGGCGGCGCCCGGGCCGGCGACCTCGAGCTTGGCGAACGAGGACTCGTCGAACAGCCCGGCGCGCTCGCGCGTGGCGCGGTGCTCGGCGCCGATCGCGGGCGACCAGTGCATCCCGGCCCAGCCGCGGGGGCGCAGCGACTCGTCGCCGTCGGCGGCGTTCGACTCATACCAGTTGACGCGCTCCCAGCCGGACTTCTCGCCGAACGCTGCGCCGTGCTCGGCGTGCCAGGGATAGGCGCTGGAGGTGCGCAGCGGCCGGCCGGCGAGGCGCTCGTGGCCGGGGTAGCGAATGTCGTAGTAGGTCTCGTAGACCTCCTTGGTGCGCTTCAGCGTGTAGCTCGGCGAGCGGAAGTGCGCGCCGAAGCGGCGGATGTCCATCTCCCAGACGTCCATCGTCGGCTCGCCCTCGAGAATCCACTCGGCCATCACCCTGCCGATGCCGCCGGCGCCGGCGAGTCCGTGCGCGCAGAACCCCGCCGCGACGAAGAACCCGCGCACCTCGCTCTCGCCGAGGCAGAACTCGTTGTCGGGCGTGAACGCCTCCGGGCCGTTGATCAGCCGCGTGACGGTGATCTCGTCCATGACGGGCACGCGCTTTGAGGAATTGGCGGCGATCTCCTCGAAGCGGGGCCAGTCCTCTTCGAGCAGACGTCCGTTGAAATCCTGCGGGATCGCATCGAGCAGGTGCGCGTCGAGCGCCCACGGCGCGGAGTCGCGCTCGTAGCCGCCCATGATCAAACCGCCCCCCTCCTCGCGGAAGTAGATCAGCAGGTCGGGGTCGCGCAGCGTCGGCAGATGCACGCGATCCTCACCCACGGCCGACTCGCCTGCCTGCGCCCCAGAGGGTGTGCCCCAGAGGGTACGGAACGGCTGCGTCACCAGGTACTCGTGCGCAAACGGCACGATCGGCACGCGCACCCCGGCCATGCGCCCGAGCTCGGCCGCGAACATACCGCCGGCGTTGACCACGATCTCGGCCTCGATCGGCCCCCACTCGGTCTGCACGCCGCGCACGCGCGCCCCTGCGGTACCGCTGGATCCGCGATCGACCTCGATGCCGGTGACGCGCGTGTGCGTGAAGATGCGGCAGCCGCCGGTACGCGCGCCGTCGGCGAGCGCGGTGGTCAGCAGCGACGGGTCGAGGTAGCCGTCGCTGGGCAGGTAGGAGGCGCAGCGCACGCCGTCCGTGCTCATCAGCGGGAACAGCTCGCGCGCGTCATCGGCGGAGATCAGCTCGAGGGGCAGGCCGAAGGTCTTGGCCCAGGCGACCTGGCGCAGCACCTCCTGCTCGCGCTCAGGCGTGCACGCGAGGCGGATGCCGCCGCACTGCACCCAGCCACAGTCGAGCGTGCGATAGAGCTCGACTGAGTCCATCATCATGCGCGTCAGCGGCAGGCTCGAGCGGAGCTGGCCGACGAGCCCGGCGGAGTGGAAGGTGGAGCCGCTGGTGAGCTCGTCGCGGTCGAGCAGCACGACGTCGCGCTCGCCCAGCTTGGCGAGGTGGTGGGCGATCGAAGCGCCGCCGACGCCGCCGCCGATGATGACCACGCGCGCGCGGTCGGGGAGCTCACGCGGCCGGGCCATCGCCCTCCTCCTCGACGCCCGCGTCCAGCGGCGCCGCCGCCGTCGGCGCGCGCGCGGCGCGGTCATGGCCCGCGGCGGCGAGCCAGTCCTGCATGCGCGGCTGCTGCACGGCGGCGTGCAGGCGCTCGAAGTGCGTGCGCGCGTAGCGCTCGAAGTCGAAGTCGATCTCCGAGATCTCGGCCTGCAGCACGCCCCAGGCGGCCTCGCGCGCGTCGGAGAGGACGCGCATCAGCGCGAGCGTCGCGCGCCGCGCATCCGAGGGCGGTTCACCGAAGTAGGCCCGCAGGAGCCGCTCGTCGGCGGCTTCGTCGAAGTCGTTGTTGACGGCCAGGTTGCCGAGGTCGAAGCACGGATGGCCCATGCCGGCGTACTCCCAGTCGACGATCAGCAACGCGCCATCCTCGCGCGAGCGGATGAGGTTGCCGGCGAGCAGGTCGTTGTGACACGGGCGCGGCTCGTGCGGCGCGAGCGCGGCTGCGATCAGCCCGGCGACGGCGCGTGCCTCGGCGTAGTCTGGCGGCAGCCGCACACCTCGCTCACGCACGGTGCGCGCGTAGTCGTCGAGCAGGTCGGGAACCCAGAACCGTGCCGGCAGCTGCGTGCGCGAGTCGTGGAAGCGCCGTAGCGCGCGCGCGATCTCATCGAGCTCGCCGGCGGCGATCTCCGCGGCGCTGACGGGCGAGCAGGCGACGTAGCGCGTCACCAGGCAGTCCGCGAAGGCGGCGTCGAGCGCCGGCGCGATCGCGAGCGTGGCGGCGGCGGCGCTCGCCAGCCGCTCGGCCTCGCGGTCGATGCCCAGCAGCGCGGTGTCGGCGCCGTGCACGCGGATCACGTGCTGGCGGCCGCCGAGCGTGACCCGGTAGTTGTGGTTGGTGATCCCGCCCGCGAGCGGCTCGGGCTCGCCGCTGAGCGGGCCGAGCGTAGGCTCCAGACGCTGCACGATCTCCTCGAGCCGGGCCACGCCGGCAACGTAGCGTTCCCGCATAAGGCATGCAACCTATACCTTCACAACCGTGAACCCGGACGAGTTGATCGCGAGCGCCGACCTCGACGGTGCGCGTCGCGCGGTGCTCGCCGATGCGGTGCGCACGCCGACGCTCGCCAGCCCGAGCCTGTCGGAGGCGGCGGGCACGGCGGTCGCGCTGAAGGCCGAGTGCCTGCAGGCAACCGGCTCGTTCAAGCTGCGCGGCGCGCTGAGCAAGGTCGCGGCGCTCGGCGAGCGTGCGGCGTCCGGTCTGGTCACGGCGAGTGCCGGCAACCATGGGCGCGCGGTCGCCCGTGCGGCACGTCTGACGGGCGTCAGCTGCGAGGTGTTCATGCCGCGCGACGCCCCCGTGTCGAAGGTCGTGGCGGTTCAGCGGCTGGGTGCGAGCGTTGAGTTGGATGGCGTGTCGGTGGAGGAGGCGCTCGGTCTGGCACGACAGCGAGCGCAGGAGACCGGCGCCGCGCTCGTGCATCCGTTCGACGACCTGGATGTGATCGCCGGACAGGGCACGATCGGGCTCGAGCTGCTCGAGGAAGTCCCGGATCTCGCGCGTGTCGTGGTGCCGGTCGGCGGCGGCGGCCTGGCGAGTGGGATCGGGATCGCGCTGCGCCGCGCGGGCGTCGAGGTCGAGCTGGTGGGTGCCCAGGCGCTTACGTGTGCGCCGTACGTGCAGGCGCTGCGCGGCGCGGCGGGCGAGCTGGAGGGCGCGGCCGGTGCGACGATCGCCGACGGCATCGCGATCAAGCGCCCCGGCGAGCTGACGCTGGTGCTCCTGCGCGAGCTGCTCAGCGGCATCGAGACGGTGACCGAGGAGCAGATCGCCGAGGCGATGGTGTTCCTCGCGGAAGACGCCAAGCTGGTGGCGGAGGGCGCCGGCGCGGTGTCGGTCGCGGCGCTGCTCGACGGGCGCCTGGCGCCCGTGGCGGGGACGACCGTCGCGATCGTCTCGGGCGGCAACGTCGACAGCGGGCTGCTGGCGGCGCTGCTGCTGCGTCACGAAACTGCGGAGGGCCGGCGCGTGCGTATCTTCACCCGCGTTCCGGACCGCCCCGGCGGCCTCGCGGAGCTGCTCGAGGTCGTCGCCCGCGCCCGCGCCAACCTCCTCAGCGTCGGCCACGTGCGCGAAGCGGTGCCGCTGCACGTACGCGAGACCGGCATCGAGCTGACGCTCGAGACGCGCGGTCGCAGCCACACCGATGAGCTGCTGGCGGCGCTGGCGGACGCCGGCTACGAGGTGCGCGGCGCGTAACGGCTACAGCTGCGCGGCGGCGCGCACGAACGCACGCCAGCGCGAGCGTTGGGTGGCGCGCTCTCCTGCGTCCGGCGCGTCGGCGCGTGGCTCGATCGTGCGCCGCGGCGGCAGGTGCGCGGCGGCGTCCTCGACGCTCGCGAACACCCCGGCGCCGACGCCGGCGAGCAGCGCTGCGCCGAGGACGGTGGCGTCGGCTGGTCCGACGCTGAGCGCCAGCCCGAGCGCGTCGGCCTGGATCTGCAGCAGCGTCGCGTCGTTGGTGAGCCCACCGTCGACGCGCAGGCGCGCGACGGGGGCAACCAGAGCGACCGTCTCGACGATGTCGGCGACGCGCCACGCGATCGCCTCGAGCGCCGCGCGCGCGACGTGCGCGGGTCGCACCGCGGGGTGCAGCCCGGCGATCACGCCACGAGCGTTGGCGTCCCACCACGGCGCGCCCAGACCGGCGAGCGCGGGCAGCACCATCACACCGGCGCTGTCGTCGACGCTCGCCGCGGCGGTGGCCAGCGCGGCGGCGTCGCGCGCGAGCCCCAGCCTGCCGGCGAGCCAGTCGAGCAGCGAGCCCGCGGCGAACACGCCGCCGTCGAGCGCGTGGGCGACCTCGCCGATCTCCGGATTGCCGCCGCCGTCCGCCGGCGCCGCCCAGGCGATCGTCGGCAGCAGGCCGTGCGCGCGGACCGCCTCGCGGGTGCGTCCGAGCACGAACACGCCGGTGCCGTAGGTCGCCTTCAGCTCGCCCGGGTGCACGGCGCCTGCCCCCGCGAGCGCTGCCTGCTGGTCGACGAGCTGCGCGCCGAGTGGCAGGTTGGCCGGCCAGCGCTCGTGGCGCAGCTCGCCCAACGAGCCGAAGCTCGGCCCGAGCGCGGGCAGCCACTCGCGGCGTACGCCGAAGGCGTCCAGCAGCTGCTTGTCCCAATCACGGCCGCCGTGTGCGAGCAGCTGCGTGCGCGACGCGGTCGACAGGTCGGTCGCAAAGCGCCCGCCGAGCCGCTCTGTCAGGAACGCGTCGACGGTCCCCAGCCGCAACCTGCCTGCCTCCCGCGCGCGTCGCACGCCGTCGTCGTTGGCGAGCAGCCACGCGAGCTTGCCCGCCGAGAAGTAGGGATCGAGCGGTAGCCCCGAGCGTTCGCTCACCGAGAGGCCGGCACGCAGGGCGCGGGCGTCGATCTCCGCCAGCAGCGCCTGCTGGCGCTTGTCCTGCCAGACGAGCACCGGCGTCAGCGCGCGTGTGCTGCCGGCCTCCCAGGCGAGTACGGACTCGCCCTGGTGATCGAGCCCCGCCGCGAGCACCTCGCGTCCGCCGGTCTGCTCGAGCACCTCCGCGACGGCGTCGACGACCGCCTGCACGATCAGCTCAGGGTCCTGCTCGACCCAGCCGGGGTGCGGGTGCGAGACCGGCACCTCGCGCCGCGCCTGCGCGAGGGCGTGCAGCTCGCAGTCGAACAGCGTCGCCTTGACGGCGGTGGTGCCCTCGTCGATGCCTAGCAGCAGGCCCGAGCTCACGCGGCCCCCGGCGGCGATCCGGACTCGCAGCCGCGCGCGCTCTCTCCGCTGCGGCGCGCGGCGCGCTCCCACCACGCCTCGGTGCGCGCCTCGGGTGCGTCAGACGCCGGCGCCGGCGCCGGCGTCGGCAGCGCTCGCGCGGGACCGGGGGCGATCGCGCCGGCGCGCGCGAGCATCCCCAGCACGTGCTCGCCGATCGCCGGCGAGGCGGACAGCCCGGTTGAGCGGATCGCCGCGACGTGGATCAGACGGGGCAGCGCGCGTGAGTGCTCGATCACGTAGTTGGCGCCGCGCCCGGCGGGGCGCAGTCCCGCGTACGCGCCCAGCGGCTCCAGTTGGCTCAGGGCGGGATACACGTGCCGCGCGCGCTCGAGAATCAGCTCGGCGGCGTCGGTCTCGACCGCGCGGTCGCGCTTGTCCTCGCGCT
The DNA here is from genome assembly GCA_035485155.1 of Solirubrobacteraceae bacterium. Classification (GTDB taxonomy): domain Bacteria; phylum Actinomycetota; class Thermoleophilia; order Solirubrobacterales; family Solirubrobacteraceae; genus Palsa-744. The sequence continues at coordinate 39,626 of DATHOH010000020.1, read as the reverse complement.
CGCGCGCGGTCGGCCCGGCGATGATCGCGCGGCGGTCGACGGTCGGGAAGACGAGCACGCCCTTGCCGAGCGCCGATGGCACCGGCAGCAGGATCTGGTCGAGCACCGGCTGTTGCTGCGCGAAGACGAGGAACTCGCCCTTGCGCGGGTACACCTCGACGAGGTCATCGCCGGCGCTGCGCGCGAGCTCGTCGGCGTGCAGTCCGGCGCAGTTGACCGCGGCGCTCACGTACAGGCGCTCGCCGCTGTCCAGCTCGATCGTGACGCCCCCGGCCGCCGAAGCGAGCCGGGTCACAAGTGCGCCGAGCCTGATCCTCGCGCCGCCCGCGCCGGCGGCTGCGGCGAGCGCGCGGGTGAAGGCCACGGGATCCGTGACCGACTCATCGGGAACGCTCAGCGAGCCGTCCGCGCCGAGCGCCGCCGCGACGCCGTTGGCACGGGCGTTCTCGGCCAGCCGCGCGACCGCTGCACGCTCGTCCGAGCTGCGCGGCTCAAGCAGCGCACCGCAGCGCCACACGGGCACGGCGAGCTCGTCGAGTAGCTCCTCGCGCAGCGCCGCCGCGCGCAGGATCAGGTGCGTCTCGAGCTCTCCGGGCGGGGAGTCGAAGCCGGTGTGCAGGACGCCGGAGTTGGCGCCGCTGGCGCCGCTCGCCAGCTCGTCGTCGGCCTCGAGCAGCAGCGCGCCGACACCGCGGCGAGCGAGCGCGTGCGCGACAGCGCAACCGACGACGCCGCCGCCGATGACGGCGACCTGGGCCTCGGCGCCGACCACCCGATCAGGTGAAGCGTTTGACGAACGCGAGCGCCCTGTCGGCGACCTCACGCCAGCCGCTGTCGATCGTCAGCGCGTGGCCGCGCCTGGGCATCTCGGTGATCTCGGTGACGCCCTGGTTGCGCGCCTGGCGCTTGTAGGCGGCGTTGGCGAGGGCCCACGGCACGGTGTGGTCCTGCTCGCCGGAGATGATCAGCAGCGGACCGCGGGAGGCGTTCTGGCTGTCGACCTTGGCCTCGGTGCGGGGGTCGAGGTTGGCGAAGGCCGCCTGGAACAGCGGCGCGCCGGGGGCGGCCACGGCAAACGTCTCGTACAAGCTCTTGGCCTCGGGCTCGCTGACGGCGTTGGCGAAGGCGTAGCGGAACTGCGCGTAGGAGAGCGTCACCGCGCGCTTGCGGTTGAGCGGGTTGGCGAGCACCGGGCCGGCCGCCCGCAGCGCCGACAGCGGCAGCGGCAGCACGCCGCGAAACGGCGCCGGGTCGATCGCGACGGACACCTCTGCGAGCCCCTGGCCCGCGAGGATCTGGGCGAACAGGCCGCCGAAGGAGTGTCCGATGACCACCGGCTTGCGCTCGAGCCCGCCGAGCACCGCGTCGAGATGGTCGGTCACCTGCCCGATGCTCTTCCCGGCGAACGCCTCCGGATGCGCGCGCGCCTGCTCGACGGTCTGCGGGTCATCCGGCCAGCCCGGGGTAAGGGTCGCGTAGCCCTCCTGCGCGAACATCGCCGCCCACGGCTCCCAGCTGCTCGGCAGCAGCCACAGCCCGTGAATGAAGACCACAGGCGTGCGCCCGGAGGCGTTGGCCTCTGCGATCTGTGCGGCCTCGTGGTCGGTGACCGATGCCATCGTCGTGCCTCCACTTCCTACCGTCGCCCCGGGCTCGCACCGCGCCCGTTCGGCGACATCATGCCACCGGTGCGGGCGACCCGCACGCCGCGTGTGCGCGCCGCTGCTTAGCATGCCGCCGTGGACGTCAGGCCGTTTGCGATAGAGCGCTTCTACGAGCGCTGGGAGTTCCGAGCCGAGCTGATGCTGTCGAGCAGCGACTGCGAGTCGCTGGCGGTTGCCGACCTGCTGGTGCTCGAGCCCGACGCCCGCGAGCGCCTGCTGAACCTGCAGCTCGGCTACACCGAGGTGCCCGGCTCGGCCGAGCTGCGCGACGCGATCGCCGCGGGCTACGAGCGCGTCGCACCGGCGGACGTGCTCGCGCTGGCGGCGGCGGAGGAGGGGATCTTCGTCGCCTACCACGCGCTGCTGGGCGCGGGCGAGCACGCCGTGATCGAGACGCCGTGCTACGGCTCGGCGCTCGAGCTCGCCCGCAGCACGGGCGCCGCGGTGAGCGAGTGGCGCCGGCGCTACGAGGACGGTTGGGCGCACGACGTGGAGGAGCTCGAACGTCTGCTGCGGCCCGACACGCGCCTGTTGTACATCAACAGCCCGCACAACCCGACCGGACGCGCGATGGCGCCGCAGGTGTTCGCGCGCGTGGTCGAGCTCGCCCGCGAACGCTCGCTGGTGCTGTTCAGCGACGAGGTCTACAGAGGCCTCGAGCACGACACGGCCGAGCGTCTGCCGGCCGCAGCCGACGCGTACGAGCGCGCGATCTCCCTGGGAGCGGTGTCGAAGGTCCACGGCCTGCCGGGTCTGCGCGTCGCGTGGCTCGCCGCGCGCGAGCCGGCGCTGCTCGAGCGCGTCAAGGACATGAAGCTGTACACGACGATCTGCTCGCCCGCGCCGAGCGAGCTGCTGGTGGCGCTCGCGCTGCGCCACGGCGAGCGACTGATCGCCCGCTCGCGCGCGCTGATGCTCGCCAACCTGGGCTCGGTCGATCAGCTGCTGGCGCGCCGCGCGGAGCTGTTCGAGTGGGTCAGGCCAAACGCCGGACCGATCGGCTTCCCGCGTGTGCGCGCCAAGGTCGACGTCGAGCAGTGGTGTGAGCAGATCGCCGAGCGCGCCGGCGTGCTGCTGCTGCCGGGCACCGTCTACGGCGAGCCGCGCCACCTACGCTTGGGCTTCGGCCGCGCGAACCTGGCCCAGGCGATCGAGCGGCTGGACGGCTATCTGGGCTGAGCGCCGCGACCGTGACCCGCGGCCCCGTGTCGCGCATGGCGGGCGAGTCACAGGACCTTCGACAGGAACGAGCGTGTGCGCTCGTGGCGGGGCGTGGTGAGTACGTCCGCCGGACTGCCGGACTCGACCACGACGCCCTCGTCCATGAACACGACCGTGTCGGCGACTTCGCGCGCAAAGCCGATCTCGTGCGTGACCACGATCATCGTCATGCCGTCGCGAGCCAGCTGCTTCATCACCCCGAGCACCTCGCCCACGAGCTCCGGGTCCAGAGCGGAGGTGGGCTCGTCGAACAGCATCAGCTTCGGCTCCATCGCCAACGCGCGCGCGATCGCCACGCGCTGCTGCTGCCCGCCGGACATCTGCACGGGGTAGGCCTCGAGCTTGTCGGCCAGCCCGACGCGGGCGAGCAGCTCCCGGGCGCGCTCGCGAGCGCCCTCCCGCGCAACCTTCTTGACCCGTATCGGAGCGCAGGTGACGTTGTCCAGTGCGGTCATGTTCGGGAACAGGTTGAAGTGCTGGAAGACCATCCCGATCTCGGCGCGCTTGCGCGCGATTTCCGACTCGCGCAGCTCGTGCAGCCGATCTCCCACCTGCCGGTAGCCCACGAGCTCGCCGTCGACCGACAGGCGCCCGGAGTTGATTTTCTCGAGATGGTTGATGCAACGCAGGAAGGTCGACTTGCCCGAGCCGGACGGCCCGAGCAGGCACATCACCTCACCCGGCTGCACCTCGAGCGTTATCCCCTTCAAGACCTCCAGACGCCCGAAGCGCTTGCGCACGGCTTCGGCGTTGACCATGGCGACGCTCATGACCACTCGTGCTTCGGTGAGAACACCGCGGCGCGCCAGCGTGCGAGCGCGGTGGGCGAGATCCCGCGCGTGGCTCCGCGTGCGTAGTAGCGCTCGAGGTAGAACTGCCCTACGTAGAGGACGCTCGTGCACACGAGGTACCAGATGCTGACCGTGATCAGCAGCGGGATCGGTTTGAAGTTGACCGAATAGATCAGCTGGGCGGCGTAGAGCAGCTCGGTAACGGTGATCACGCTCGCGAGCGAGGTGGTCTTCAGCATCGAGATCGTCTCGTTGCCGGTAGGTGGGATGATCACGCGCATCGCCTGCGGCAGCACGATCCGTCTGAGCGTCTGCACCCGCGTCATCCCGAGCGACTGCGCCGCGTCGGCCTGCCCCTCGTCGACCGAGATGATCCCGGCCCGCACGATCTCGGCCATGTAGGCCCCCTCGTTCAGACCCAGACCGAGGATGCCTGCGCGGAAGGCCGTGATCAGCGTGTTCGCGTTGGGGTGCACAAACGCTGGCCCGAACGGAATCCCGAGCGAGAGTTTCGGGTACAGGGCGGCGATGTTGTACCAGAACAGAAGCTGCACGAGCACCGGCGTGCCTCGGAAGAAGAAGATGTACAGCCAACTCGCGCGCGAGAGCAGCGGGTTCGGCGACAGCCTCATCACGGCCAGGATCACCCCCAGCACGACCCCGATCGCCATTGCGATCACGGTCAGCTCGATCGTCACGACAAGGCCCGCGAGAATGCGGTGGTCGAACAGGTATTCGCCGACGACGCCCCACTGAAACCCGGGGCTGACGACAACCGAGCGGACCAGCGCCGCGGCTATCACGAGGACGATCGCCGCGGCGATCCAGCGTCCCGGCCGGCGGACCGGGACGGCCCTTATCTCATCGGGCCGCCCGGTCGGGTTGGTGACCTCACTCGAGGGCACCGCTCGGCCCGCTCAGCTCGTCGCTCCGTTGATCGTCGGCGTCGTGATCGCCCCTTCCGTGAGGCCCCACTTCGCGAGGATCGCGTGATACTCACCATTGCTGATGATCAGCTTCAACGCAGCCAGGAGCGGTGTTGTCAATCCGGTGGTCTTCGGGACAGCGAGGCCGTATGGAGCGAACTCGTAGGATTTACCCACGAGCTTGAACGCGCCGTCGGACTGCTTGATCTGGTAGGCGACGACCGGTGAGTCGGCCATTCCGAGTTCCGCGCGCCCGCTCGACACCGCCAGGTTGACCGCGTTCTGTCCGGTGAAGATCAGCACGGTCACGGACTTCTTGCCTTCTTTGCTGCACTTCTTGCTCTGGGCTTCGGCTTCTTCCTGCTCGACGGTTCCCTTCTCGACGGCGACGCTCTTGCCGCAGAGGTCCGCGACGGTGCTGACGCCGGGGTTGGCCGAGCTCTTCGCGTAGAAGGAGATACCCGCGTTGAAGTAATCGACGAAGTCGACCGTCTTCTCGCGTTCCTTGGTGTCAGTGAACGAGGAGGCGCCGACGTCATACCTGCCGGCGGCGAGCCCGGGGATGATCGTTTCGAAGTTGGAGTTGATCAGGTTGACCTTCAAGCCCATGACGGCGCCGAGCGCGTTCATCATGTCGGCGTCCATGCCGATGATCGTGTGTCCGTTCGGCGCAATGAACTCGTTGGGGGCGTACTGCGCTTCGGTCGCGACATTGAGCGTGCCTTTGGCTTTGATCGCGGCGGGCACCTGCGATGAGACCGTCGGGCTGGCGCCGCTTGTCGTGGTTTTTACGACCGTGACCGACGTCGAGCTTGTGGTGCTGCTGCTGCCGCAGCCCGCGAGCGCGAGTACGGTGAGCGCGGGTACCCAGAGACGGGCGACCAGCTTGCTCATCGGATCCTCCCTCAGTCGAGTTGAAGATGACCCCCCCACGGGTCAGGGCGGCGAAGTATAGGCCGAGCCTGGGGGTCGGGCGCGTCAGCTGGCCGAGGAGCTGAGCGTGCGCCTCCAGGTGCCGCTTTCGAGCAGCACCTCGACCTCGCGCGCTGGTCCGGGATGGCCGAGCAGGAAGCCCTGCGCCATCTCGCAGCCCATCGCTTCGAGCGTGGTTCGCTGGCTCGCGTGCTCGATCCCCTCGGCGACCACGCTCAGCGACAGCGACTGCCCGACGCCGAGGATCGCCGCGAGCAGCTCGCGGCTTTGCGGCCCGTCTCCGAGTGCCGAAACGAAGCTCCTGTCGATCTTCAGGATGTCGACGGGCATGCGCTGCAGATGCGACAGCGACGCGTAGCCGGTGCCGAAGTCGTCGATCGCGATGCGCACGCCCAGCGCCTTTACTTCCTGCAGACGCTCCCACGCCGCTGGAACGTCGCGGACGAGCGTCGTCTCGGTGATCTCGAGCGTCAGCGACGAGGGCTCGATTCGCGAACGCTCCAACGCGCCCTGCACGTCCTCGGCGAATTCCGGGCGCCCAAGCTGATACGCGGATACGTTCACGGAGATGCCGAGGTTCAGGCCGTTGGCGTTCCAGACCGCGGCCTGGCGGCAGGCCTCGTCGAGGACCCAGCGGCCGATCGGCACGATCAGCCTGCTCTCCTCGGCCAGCGGGATGAAGCCGGCGGGGGCCACGATGCCACGCTGCGGGTGACGCCAGCGCACGAGCGCCTCGACGCCGACGACGCGCCGGCTCGCGAGGTCGAAGATCGGCTGGTAGTGGAGGAACAGCTGCTCGTCGCTGACCGCTGAGCTGAGGTCGGACTGGAGCGCGAGGCGTCCTTCGGCATCGGCGTGCAGCCCGGCGTCGAACAGCGCGTACCGGTCCTTGCCGGCGGCCTTCGCCGCGTACAGCGCGAGGTCGGCGTCGCGCAGCAGCTCGTCGGGCGTCGCGTAGCTTCCGCTGGCCACGCCGATGCTGGCCGTGACCGAGAACAGCTTGCCGGCGTCGCCCAGCTCGACCGGCTCGCGCAGCGTCTCTGTCAGACGGTCGGCCAGCGCGTCGGCTGTGAGCTCCCCCGGCGCCGCCTCGACGAGCACCACGAACTCGTCTCCGCCGAGCCGTCCGACGGTGTCCTGCTCGCGCACAGCGCGCTGCAGCCTTTCTCCCGCGACCGTGAGCAGCCGGTCGCCGGCCCCGTGGCCGAGATTGTCGTTGACATGCTTGAAGCCGTCGATGTCGATGTACAGCGCGCCCGCCACCGTGCCGGGGTTGCGCGCCGCACGAGCGAGCATCTGCTCGGCGCGGTCGAGGACGAGCGCGCGGTTCGGCAGGCCGGTCAGCGGATCGTGCAGCGCCAGGTGCGAGAGCTCGCGTGTCTTCTCGCGCACGAGCGACAGCGCACGCACGCGCCCGGTCGCGAGCACCAGCAGCAGCAGCCCCAGCAGGACGCTCAGCAGGATGCCGCCGACGAGCAGCATCAGCGCGTGCGAGTTGCCGAAGATGCCGCCGGAGACGCCGGCGGCGAAGCTCTGCACCGTCCAGCCGTTGCCAAGCCGGATCTCGGTGCTCTGCGCGCCGCGTGGGATCGTGCCGCTGGAGAACGTCGCCTGTGATCCGGCCGCCGCGTAGCGGAAGCGCACGGCCAGGTTGGGGCGACCTTCCAGTGCCCGCGCGAGCACGACGCCCGGAACGACCAGCTCGCCGAGCCACCCCACGAACGCATGATCTCGCGCAGCGGGCGTGGACGGGGTGGAGCCGCCGCGGTAGATCGGCGTCTGGATCCCGAGCCATACAGTCCCGCCCTTGTGGACGGGCGCGTAGTTGGTGAGGCCCGTTTCTCGGGCGTTGATCAGCGTCGGCGCGAGTGCGCAGTAGTCCATGCCCGCCGGGATGTAGCTCGCGGCGTTGCGGGCGAGCCCCGCGACCGCGAGGCAGTAGTAGGGCCGGTTGCCCGGCGGTAGGATCTGCACCGGCCCGGACGGTGCGAGCGCGCCCGGCCCGAATGGGAGCACCGGTGTTGCGGACAGACGCGTCATGAAGTCCGCGAGCTGCGAGCGCGGCACGAGCTCGACGAAGCCGAAGTTGCGCAACTCCGGATAGCGCTGCATCGCGCGCACCGATTTCGCCCACCTGTCGAACGCCGCAGGCGACGCGTGCGGGTTCGCGGACACGAACGCGCCTGCGCTGACGATCAGGTCTTCCTCGTGCTGAATCGCGAGCGTCAGCGTCGATGTGACCTCGGTCGAGCTCAGGTGAAATGCCAGCCGCGCCTTGTCGGCGCCGGAGCGGGCGATCGCGTGCGCGCCGAGCGTCGACGCGAGCGTCCCCGCGAGGACGATCGCCACGGCGCCGGCCGCCCAGGCGCCACGACGTCCGTGAAGCCGCATCCGCAGGCGCCGCCAGGCGCCCCGCCCGCGCATCGGCGACGGTCCCGACGCTCGCCGTGTGCCCTCGTGGGATTCGGCCGGCGCGTCGGGGCTTTGGTCATCTGGCAATGCGCTCTCGCCTTCGCTTGGGTGACTCGCGCGCGTGGCGCCCTCGAGGAGGCATCGGACGAACGCGGGCATTCCTAAAGGACGGCGCCCGCCGCGGACGTATGGGCGGAGCTGGAACGGAGGCCCGACGAGGGGTCGTGCAAAAGGCCGTCCAGCGAGCTAAGGCAACAGCCCCGCGGTGCCGATGAGGGGCTCGTGACACTCTTTGCGCGCCTGCTCTCTCGCCTGACCACCGCGCCGCGCTTGCGCCCTCGCGCGCTTGCAGGAAGTGTCGTGATGAGTGCCTGCGTGGCTTTGCTGAGCGCGGCACCCGCGGGAGCGATCGTCGAGACAGTCGGAGGGACCAAGGTCGGGTTGCAGCCGCGTAATCTCGCCTCCGCGAACGACGGCGCCGTGTCCGGTGAATTCCGCGACCTCGAAGGCGGTCCGATTCTGCCGTCCACCAACACGTACGTCATCTACTGGGATCCGGCGGCGAGGCTCCACGGCAACTGGGAACACATCGTCGACGTGTTCATGCAGGGCATGGGCGCCGAAAGCAGCTCGCTCACAGACGTCTTCGCCGTGGACTCGCAATACACCGACCCGGCAAACCGTCGCGCTTCCTACGAGTCGTCGTTTCACGGCGCGTACACGGACACCAACCCTTATCCGACGAGCGGTAACTGCACCGACCCGGCGCCGCTGGGCGGCGGCAAGGCGCTCACGTGCGTCACCGACGAACAGATACGCAAACAGCTCGAAACGTTCATGGCGCAGCACAAACTGCCCAAGGGCATCGAAGATGTGTACTACCTGCTCACCCCGCCCGGTATCGCTGTCTGCCTCGAAGCCGGTCACTGCTCCGACTATCCGGGGACGCCCCAGGAAATCGAAGCCGACGAAGAAGCGCATACCGAACCCCTAACCGACAAAACCTACAAACACAGCTTCTGCAGCTACCACAGCGCGATCAATCCTGACAACGCGACCAACGGCGACGCCAACACGGTGCTGTACGCGGTGATCCCCTGGATCGCCGGCGGCGCGGGTGACTTTCACCTCGCGTCTCAGGACCAAAAGCAGGCCTACGAATGCCAGGACGGAGGCTTCCTGCTAAACGAAAAGACCTCGCTCCTGGAAAAGGAGCGCCCGAAGGTCACGACCAAAGAAGAAGACGAAAAACGCCTGGCTGCCGAAAAGAAAGAAAACGAAGAACTGACGGCGGCCGAAGAACAGAAGACAAAAGGGCTGATCGACCAAACTGAACTTGAAGCGAAACAGCACGAAATCGAAGCCGCGCGCGCCGTGCGCGAAGTTGAAGAAAAAAAAGAACGTGAAGCGAGAGAGAAGAGCGAAGGGCCGCACGAGCAGGAGCCCAACCAGGATGGACGCGGCGAAGACGGCTCGTACGACAACGGCCTGGCCGACCTGCTCGTGAGCCAGATCGGGGTCGAGCAGCAGAACATCGTCACCGATCCGCTGCTCAACGGCTGGCAGGACACCGCGGGCAACGAGTCCACGGACGAGTGCCGCAACGACTTTGCGCTGATCAGGAGCGGCGGCGCGGGCGGTGCCCCATTCACCGAAGCCGGCACGCTGTTCAACCAAACGCTCGGAGGCGTCAACGCCTACATCAACGACGCGTTCAATCTCGCGGCCCAAAAGCGGGAATATCCTGGCGTGCCGTGCCTCAACGGCGTCAACCTCGAAGCGCAGTTCACCGCCCCGAACCCGGTCAATGCCGGCGAAGTGGTCGGCTTCGACGGCATGGAGTCGGACATCACGCTCGACGCCGGCACGCACTTCAACGCGAAAGGCGAAGAAGAAACCAGCTACCCGGTCTTCACCTGGAACTTCGGCGACGGCTCACCGGAAGTCAGCGGCTTTGCTCCGGGCGCTCCGTCCTTGAACTCGCCCGAATCCACTCCGTGTGAATCGCCGTGGCTGTCACCGTGCGCTGCCAGCACCTATCACACCTATCAGTACGGCGGCACCTACGAAGTGACTCTGACCGCCACCGACGTCGGCGGCAACACAACGTCGGTGAGCAGATCGGTGACCGTGCATGGACCGGCGAAACCTCCTGCCTCAGGTGGCCCGGGCTCTCCCGGCTCCGCGTCCACGTCCACCGCTACGCCGGGCGCGGCTGCGGGCGCTGCCGCAGGGCACGCTCCTGTCCCCCCGCCCGTCGCAGCGGCCGCGATCCCCAAGCAGACGCTGCACAGCGCCGTGCGCAAGGGCCTCGTTGTGAGCTACTCGGTCAACGAGCAGGTGGCGGGGCACTTCGAGGTGCTGCTCAGCAGGGCCACGGCGCACCGACTCGGCATCACTGGTTCGCCGGCCGTCGGCCTGCCCGCGGGCTCTCCCGCCGAGGTCGTGATCGCGAAAGCGATCCTGGTCACGACAAAAGGCGGACGCAGCGCGGTGCACATCGCCTTCTCCAAGCGCACCGACGCGCGCCTCGCGCACGTGCAGAAAGTGTCGCTGATGCTGCGCCTGATCGTGCGCAACGCCGCCAGCGTCGACCCGCTGACGACCTCGGTTGTCAGTAGCGCGACGCTCAGCGCCTGAGCTACTCCGAGGAGTCTTTCTTGCGCTTGGAGCGCGACTTGTCGCGGAAGACGAAGTACCACAGGGCGAACAGGCCCACGTAGCCGAGCACGATCGACGCCACCGAGAGCACACCGATGCCGGTGCTGTTCGACGTTTCGGCTTCGCCGCCGAGTGCCAGCGGCAGTGAAACGGCGAGACCGGCGAGCTGTGCGAGCGCCGGCACCACCACTAGAGCTCGGGCCAGTGGCGCACCACGTAGCCTTCGTTGTTCGTCGGCTGCACCTGCCAGCGCGACGCGTAGACGCCGCTGCGCCCGGCCGTGTCGTACAGGATTCCGTCCACGTACATGTAGGTGTGACCGGCGTTCGCGTACACCGTTATGTACTTGCCCGGCCCCGGTGCGCCCCAGCTCTCCAGCTGCCCCGACGTCTCCGGCGCGCTCAGCAGGCCACCCGCCGCGAGCGCATAGCTCACCGACCCGGAGCAGTCGTAGGCGTTGTCGACGAACGATGCGTGCCCGCCCCCGTACACGTACGGGAAGTCTGCGATCTCGTTGGCGCCGGCGATCACCTTCTGGATGACTTCCGGGACGTTCGTCGGGATCGGGATCGTGCCGTTGCCGGCGATCGACTCACCCCCCGGGACGGGCGTCAGCCGAAGGTGCTGAGACTGGCGCGCACTACGTTCGACGGCCTGCATCTGCTTCAGCTCGCTGCGGATTTCCGCGTTCGAAGGCGCCCCTGCGGCGACGACCGCCGCGCTCGCCTTCGCGGGGGTGGCAGCGCTCGCGTGCTGGACCGATGCGGGCGCCGGGTAGCTGTCCGCTTCCAACGGGTCGGCGACCTCTTTGGCGACGCCTGCGCGGGTGCCGTTGTCGCCCGTCGTCGCCACGCCGTCGGCGCTCGCAGCACCCGTCTGATGCGGCTTCGGGGCGGGTGGGGGATCGGACTTGGCGGTCGCCGGCGAGGTCTTGGAGCCGGAGCCGACCGTCGCTTCGCCGCAGCCGGCAAGCGCGACCGCTACCAGTACGGCACCAAGCACCGCGATCCCCTTCCGCTTCGAGCGCATCCGCCTAGGCTAGCGAGCCCGTCCGCCGGGAAGTGCCGCTAACCTGAAGCGATGCGCGACGAAGCAACGGCCGTCGAAATTCGGCCGCACGTTCGGCTGCTCCACGGCATGCGCCGACCGTCGAACTGGCTGCAGCTCGTTCGCTTCGGACTTGTCGGTGGAATCGGCTTCGTCGTCAACGTCGCCGTGTACACGCTGTTCGTGCACTCCGTGGGCGTCGACTACCGGCTCGCGAACGTCGTCGCGTGGCTCGTGGCGGTGATCAACAACTTCGTGCTCAACCGCCATTGGACGTTCGACGCGCGCGATGGCCGGGCGCGCTCGCAGGCGATTCGCTTCCTGCTCGTAAGCCTCGCCGCCGAGGCGTTCAGCCTCGCGCTACTGACGCTGTTCGTCGAGGTCGCCGGCGTCGCAAAGGTGCCCGCGCAGGCGCTCGCGGTCGCGGGCTCGATGCCGCTGAACTTCCTCGGAAACAAGCTCTGGAGCTTCCGCTGACGAGCTCGAGCTGCTCCCCCGTTGCGCCCCTGTAGGCGCCCCGCGGCGGCTCGCCGGCGGACCAGCGGCTACCTATACTCTGACTTCCCCCCTCTCGGAGGACCTTTGTGCAGGAGATGGTGATTTACGGCGTCAGCTTCGACATGGTTGGCAAGCAGCCGATCGTGCTCTTGAAGACCGTCGATGGCAACAAGTTCCTGCCGATCTGGATCGGGCATCCCGAGGCCGCGTCGATCCTCATGAAGCTGCAGGGGGCGGGCACCCCGCGGCCGATGACGCACGACCTGCTGTGCGACATCCTCGGAGAGCTCGACGTCAAATGCACGCAGGTGTCGGTCACCGAGCTGCGCGAGAACACGTTCTTTGCCTCGATCACGCTCAACGTCGGCGGCCGCGAGCTGGAGATCGACTCGCGCCCGAGTGACGCGATCGCGCTCGCCGTCCGCTCCGGCGCTCCGATCTACGCCGCCGAGGAGGTCATCTCCGAGTCGGCGATCGAGTTCGAGCACGACGTCGAGGAGTCCGAGGACGTCGTCGAGAAGTTCAAGGAGTTCTTGGACCAGGTGTCACCAGAGGACTTCGCCGCAGGCGATAGCTGACCGTTGACGCGGCGCATCTCTGCGTCCTCGGTCGCTCGCGTACCGAAGCCGTAAGACACTCGCTCCGCTCGCATCCACGTTTCGGCCAGCACGCCACGCGAACTGCCTGTGCCCCGAAGGGGTGCGTCCTTGAGCTGCTTGGTCAACGATCAGCTATTCCATTCAGATATGGAGGGCGGGATCGTGGTGCATGCACCACGATCGGACCGGCGCATGCGCCGGTCCGCGGGGTCGCGCATGCGCGACCCACGAACGGTCAGCAAGCCTCAGCGCGTGAAGGCGCTCGCGAGGATTCGCTCCACCAGTTCGTCGAAGCCGATGCCGGCGGCGTCGGCCGCGAGCGGGAGCAGGCTCGTTTCGGTCAGGCCGGGTCCGACGTTGGTCTCGAGCACCGACAGCTCCCCGCTGGCGGCGTCGAGCATCAGATCGACCCGTGCGACGCCGTGGCAGCCGAGCAGCTTGTACGTGTGGAGTGCCAGCTCGCGCGCTCGCGCGCCGGTGTCCTCGGGCAGCTCTGCCGGGCAGACGAACGTGGTCATGCCGATCTCGTAGCGCGACTCGTAGTTGTAGAACTCCTCTTCGCGGGGGATCGCCTCGACCACCGGCAGCGCGATCGGGGCGTCGTCATCGCCGTCGGCGTCGAGCACCGAGACCGCCAGGTCGCGACCCTTGACGTATTGCTCGATCACAACCTTGCGGTCGTAGGAGAGCGCCCCCACGATTGCTGCGGGTAGCTCGTCGCTCGAGCGCGCGAACTTCACTCCCAGCGCCGAGCCCTGGCTCGCCGGCTTGACGACCAGCGGGAATCCGAGCGTCCGCTCGATGTCGCCGAGCGCCGCACCCACCCCCAGCTCTTTGATCGCGCTCTCCTTGATCGCGGTGAACTGCGGAGTGGGAATGCCCGCCTCGCTCATCAGGTACTTCGCCAGCGCCTTGTCGGTGCAGCGCATGCACGCCGCCGGTCCCGAGCCCGTGTACGGCACGCCGACGAGCTCCAACAGCCCCTGCACGGTCCCGTCCTCGCCATCGCGCCCGTGCAGCGCGACGAACGCCGCGTCCGGCCGGCAGTCGTGCATCTCCGCGACGAGCTCCGGTCCGGCGTCGATCGCAATCACCTCGTGTCCCAGGCGGCTCAGCGCCTGCTGCACCCGCGCGCCGGAGCGCAGCGACACCGTCCGCTCCAGAGACCCCCCGCCCTTGAGCACCGCCACCTTGCGAGCGGCGCTCATCGATCCCTTCGCCGGCGGGCCGAGCGGGAAGACTCGGCGTCGCGGCGGGGCAGCGCGACGACATCGGCCAGCGGCGTGCCGTCCTCGACCGGCAACTGCTGCTCCGTCGCTCCAGAACGCTCGGGCGGGGAGCCGGTCAACGTTCCCAGCAGGCCGGTGTCGCCGCTCATGATCCTGCCGATGCGCCTGATTCCCTCGCGGATGTCCTCGTCGGGCACGCCCGCGAAGTTCAAGCGCATCGAGGAGCTTCCGCGGCGGCCATCCATATAGGCGGCGCGGCCCGGTACGAACGCGACGCCCTCGGCGCGCGCCAGCAGGTCGGTCGTGTCGACACCTCCGTCGAGGGTCGCCCAGATGAATAGCCCGCCCTGCGGACGCGTCCAGCTGGCCCTGCCGCCGAAGTGCTCCTCGAGGGCCTCCAGCATCACGTCGCGCCTGCGCCTGTACAGCTGCTTCAGGCGCTCCACGTACTCGATCCACGCCGGGCCCGGAGGGTGGCCTTCGATTCCCGGCTCGGCGAAGTACGCCGCCACGAACATCTGCGTCACCGGTGAGGAGCACAGGTCGGCGCCCTGTTTGCCGAGGTTCAGCTTCTCCACGACCGGCCGCGGCGCCACCGCCCATCCCAGGCGCAGTCCCGGCGAGAGGATCTTCGAGAAAGTGCCGAGGTAGATGACGAGGTCGGACGCGCCGCCACGGCCGACCGCCTCCGCGTCGAGCGAGTACAGCGTCGGCAGCGGCTCACCCTCGTAGCGCAGCAGGCCGTAGGGGTTGTCCTCGAGCACCAACAGCTCACGCTCGCGCGCCACCTCGATCAGCCGCCGGCGACGCGCCAGCGACATCGTCACCCCACCCGGGTTCTGGAAGTTGGGGATCGTGTAGATGAACTTCGGACGCCGACCGTCGGCCTGGAGGCGGTCGAGCGTGCTCTCGAGCGCGTCGATCGGCATCCCGTCCGCGTCGATCTCGATCTGCTCGACCTCCGCCTGGTAGGCGCTGAACGTCGGTATCGCCCCCGGGTAGGTGGGCGCTTCGGCGACGATCACATCGCCGGGATCGATCAGGGTCTTGCACGCCAGGTCGATCACCTGCTGGCCGCCGGTCGTCACGACCACGTCGGCGGGGTCCACGCGCGTGCCCTCGCGCGCCATCACCTCGACGATGCACCCGACCGTCGCGGCCATCCCCTCGGTGGGCCCGTACTGCAGCGCGCGCGCCGTCTCGCCGGCCACCTGCGCCATCAGCTTCGCGTACAGCTCGGGCGCGAACGTGCTCGTGTCCGGCAGGCCGCCGGCCAGCGAGATCACGTCCGGGCGCTCGGTCAGCGCCATCATCTCGCGCATCGCCGAGCTCTTCATGCCCTGCGTGCGCGCGGCAAACAGCCCTTCGTAGCGTGCGAGCTCGTGTGCCGCCGGACGGGTACGCCGCCCGCCGCCTCCTGCGCTGGTCGATCGCTCCATGTGCGTGTAGCCTCGATTCGCCGCCGCGCTGCCCGGTTCCTGCGCCGCGACCGTCTGACCGCCGGACGGGTCGTCTATCGTCCTGGCCGACCGGAGATCGACCGCGACCCACGGTATCGCACCTCCGCACGCACGCGCGCATGAACGGCATCTTCTTCTACATCGGTCTGGGCGCCGGCCTCGCGGCGGCGTGCGGACTGCGTCCGTTTCTGCCGGTGCTGCTCGCCGGTGCACTCGCCTCCTCGCAGGCGCTCGGCGTGAGCTTCGCGCACGACCCGTTCCGCTTCCTGCAGGCGAGCTGGTGGCTGCTCGTCGTGACCATCGCGCTCGTGCTCTCCTACGCGCTGCAGATCCTGTTGAGGCTCGCGCCGGTCGCCGATCCCGGCGCGGGCACTGGGCGCAGCGACCCCCTCGCCGCATCGCTCACCGGGCTCGGGCTCGGCGCCGGCGCTGTGCTGTTCGCAGGCACGCTCGCGGCGCACAGCGACGCCTGGTGGCCCGGCCTGGTGGGCGGGATCCTGATCGCGGGTCTCGCGCAACGCGCGTCCTGGCCGGTGATTCTTCGCGCGCGCGTGCGACTCAGCGACCGCGCCGCACGCGACGCGCTGACCGTGTACCTCGACGCAGCGGCGGTCGTGCTGGCGGCGCTCGTGGCGCTGCTGCATCCACTGGGATACGTGGCGCTCGCGCTGCTCGCGTGGTTTGCCTGGCGCGGGCGCGCGCGCGGCGAGGAAAAGTACGCGGGGCTGCGCATCCTGCGCCGCTGACATCGCGTCCGTGAGCTCCTCCGCGACCAAGCTCGTGCTGTGCGTGATCGACGCGATGTCACCGGCGATGCTCGAGCGCGCGATCGACGCCGGCACGGCCCCCGTTCTCGAGCGGCTCGTGCAAGGAGGGCATTACGTGCCCGACTGCGTCGCGGCGTTTCCCTCGGTGACCCCCGTGTGCGCCGCCTCGATCGTCACCGGGGTCAGCCAGGACGAGCACAACATCCCCGGCATGAACTGGTTTCACCGCGAGGAGCACCGCTACGTCGAGTACGGCTCGAGCTTCCGCGCCTCGCAGCGCTTCGGGATCGCCCGCCAGCTGACGGACACGGTCTACAACATGAACCGCGCGCACCTGTCGTCGCAGACGCCGACGGTGTTCGAGACGCTCGACGACGCCGAGGTGCGCACCGCCGGCACCACCTACCTGATGTACCGCGGCCGCCATCGCCACGAGCCCCAGCGCGACACCGCCCTGACGCGCGTCGCCTCGGCCTTCATGCGCCACCCCGTGATGGGTCCCCGCGAGCTGTTCTACGCCGACATCTTCGCCTCGCGACGCACCGGCTGCCGCTCCGGCCTGGGGATGCCGGGGGTGCGCGATAGGCATTCCGGGTGCGTCTCCGCCTACATGGTCGAGCACGATCTGTTCGACTTCCTGCTGCTGTCGCTGCCCGACAACGACTGGTACTCGCACAAGCGCGGGCCCGACGCGCAGATCCATTCGATCGGCCAGGCCGATCTGCAGCTGGCGCGCGTGATGAACGCCGCCGGCGGCGTCGAGGAGTTCCTTGCCGAGCACGCCGTGATCGTGATGGCAGACCACTCGCAGGCGCCCGTCACCGACACGATCGCGCTGCAGGACGAGCTCGCCGAGCTGGGGGTGCTCGGCCCGGTGCGCTCCTCCGATGGCGGTGGATCCGCTTCGGGCGAGCCGCGCATCGCCGTGTGCCCGTCGCAGCGCGCCGCGATGGTCTACGCGCTGAACGAGGACGAGCGCGACGCGATGCGTGCGTCGGTCGTGGCGCGCGCGCTCGCGATCGACGGCGTCGACCTCGTGCTGTGGCTCGAGCGCGACGCCGGCGATGCGCCCCGCGAAGGCGTCATCGCGAGCTCGCGCCACGGCGAGCTGCGTTTCGTCCCGGGCGGGGTGGACGCGAACGTGCTCGATCCCCGCGGGCGGCGCTGGCGGATCGACGGCACGCTCACCGTGATCGACGCCACCCTGCACGACGGGCGTCTGCTCACCCCGTCCTACCCGGACGCACTCGCCCGCGCGTGGAGCGCGCTCACCTGCCCCACCTCCGGCGAGGTCCTGCTGTCCGCAGCCCCCGGCTTCGAGTTCATCGACTGGGGCCGCCAGGCGCACGTCGGTGGCGGCAGCCACGGCTCGCTGCACGCGTCGGACTCGCTCGGTGCGCTCGTGCTCAGTGGCGTCGAGCTGCCTCGACCCGAGTCGGCGCAGTGGGCGATTCGGGACGTCGCCCCGATCGTGCTGCGCCACTTCGGCCTCGATCGCGCGCGGCCGGCGTCGCTCGTGTAAGCGGCGCCGCGCGCTGTTCGTACAGCGATCGCTATACGTCGCGCCGGGCGTAGTGGCCGGACCGTCGCGCCGACCCCGTTACTCTCGCCCGATGCGTTTTCGCACTACGCTTGCAGGCAGCGTGGCAGCCGCAGCAATCGCACTGTCCGCGGCGATCCCCGCCGCCGCAGACACCGGTACGCACGCGCTTAGCACGGCCGTGGCGCCGGCCAAGGCCGCGAGCTCGCAGCCGGCCGCCTCCCGCGCGGGCAGCACGCGCACGTCGACGATCGCGGGCACCACCAACTCGGAAACCCCCGTGCCGGTGGCGATCACCAACGTGCCCCCGGCCGCGCACAGGCTGTCTGCTGAAAAGGTCCTCGCGATCGCCAACCGCCTGCCCGAGATGCGCGCGCTGCGCCGCCAGCATCGCGGCTCCTTCGGCGACGTCTACCTGAAGGGTGGCTTCCAATGGCAGGTCAGCTACTTCACGCTCGGCGGCAAGAAGGAGATCGGCCTGGTCATCATCAACGACGTCTCCGGGCGCGTCGTCGAACAGTGGACCGGCTTCCAGGTCGCGTGGACGATGGCGCGCGGCTACCCCGGCGCCTTCGGCCGGCACGTCAACGCGCTGTACATCTGGCTGCCGCTGTGCGTGCTGTTCGTGCTCCCGTTCGTGAACTTCCGCCGTCCCTTCTCGCTGCTGCACCTCGACCTGCTCGTGCTGCTGTCGTTCTCAGTCTCGCTCGCCTTCTTCAACCACGCCCACATCTATGCGTCGGTGCCGCTGGCCTACCCGCCGTTGCTGTACCTGCTGGCGCGCATGCTCGCGCTACTGCGCCGCTCGCGCTCGGGACGCTCAGCGCATCGGGCACCACCACAGCTGCGGCTGCTCTTCTCGGCTCGCTGGCTGGCGCTCGGCGTCGTCTTCCTGATCGGCTTTCGCATCGCTCTCAACGTCACCGACTCGAACGTCATCGACGTCGGCTACGCGGGTGTCATCGGTGCGCAGCGGCTCACCACCGGCAAACCGATGTACGGCGACTTCCCCTCTGACAACGAACACGGCGACACCTACGGACCGGTCAACTACGAGGCATACGTCCCGTTCCAGCAGATCTTCGGCTGGAGCGGCAAGTGGGATGACCTGCCCGCCGCGCACGCCGCCGCGATCTTCTTCGACCTGCTCGCCACCGCGCTGCTGTTCCTGATCGGCCGGCGCATGCGCGGACCCACGCTCGGCGTCGCGTTCGCCTACGCATGGGTCTCCTATCCGTTCACGTTGTTCGCGCTCGAGAGCAACGCCAACGACAGCCTCGTCGCAGCGCTGGTGCTGGCTGCGGTGCTCGCGGCGAGCTATCGCTCGCAGCTCGCGATCGCCGGCCGCGGCGCGCTGTCGGCACTCGCCGGCATGGCCAAGTTCGCGCCGCTCGCGCTCGCGCCGCTGTTCGCAACGCACGGCCTGTCTGAAACCCCGCGCGAGGAGCGCGCGCGGGCGCTCGCGCTGTACGCACTCGCGTTCGCCGCCACCATCGCGCTCGTCTCGCTGCCAATGCTCGCCCACAACTCGCTGCACACGTTCTACGAGCGCACGATCGCCTACCAGGCCAATCGCGATTCGCCGTTCTCGGTGTGGGGCCTGTACGGCTGGCACGGAGCCGAGCACGCCGTCGAGGTCATCGCCATCGCGCTCGCAGTGCTGCTCGCGGTCCTGCCGCGCCGCCCCGACGTCGTCGGCCTCACGGCCGCGTGCGCGGCCGTGATCATCGCCGAGCAGCTCGGCATCGAACACTGGTTCTACCTGTACATCCCATGGTTCTTCCCGCTCGTGATCGTCGCGCTGCTGGGGCGCCTCAGCGATCCTGCAGGCCCGCCGCCGGTCGCGCCATCAGCACCTGCTCGATCGAGTCTGCCCGCAGCGGCTGTGAGCAGCTGATCAGCACGCCCATCAGCCACGGGTCCTCCTCCGAGGTCTCGAAGCGCACGGGCATCATCGTCAGCAGCGACTCGATCGCCTGCTCGCGCTTGACGCCGATCACGCCGCCGCGCGGGCCGGTCATGCCGACGTCGGTGATGTATGCGGTGCCGCCCGGCAGCACGCGCGCGTCGGCTGTCGGCACGTGCGTGTGCGTGCCCACCACCGCCGTCACGCGACCGTCGAGGTGCCAGCCCATCGCCACCTTCTCCGAGGTCGCCTCCGCGTGCATGTCGACGATGATGTGCTCCACCTCTCCCAGTTCGCCGAGCGCCACCTCGATCTCGGTGAACGCCGAGCGCCCGGCGCGCAGGTAGAGGTTGCCGCTCATGTTCACCACGCCCAGGCGAACGCCGTCGTGCTCGACCACGCACACGCCGCGGCCCGGTTGGCTGCGCAGGAAGTTCGCCGGCCTGACGATGCGCTCGTGGCTCGCCAGATACGGGTAGATCTCTCGACGGTGATAGGTGTGGTTGCCCAGCGTGATCGCGTCGACGCCGGCCGCGAACATCTGATCGGCGTTCTTCGGCGTGATCCCGAGGCCGCCGGCCGCGTTCTCGCCGTTGACGACCACGAACGTCGGCTGCAGTCGCTCGCGCAGGACCGGCAGGCAGTCGAGCAGCGTATTGCGCCCGAGGCCGCCCACGACGTCGCCGACGAACAGGATGCGCGCGGCGCCCGCGGGCGCGGCCGCCGCCTCGGGCTCAGCCATACTCTGGCGATGGCGGGAGGCAGGTGACAGGCGTCTCGGGGAAAGCCCCTGCGAGTGCCGGCGAGCGGGCCGAGCCCCCCGCCGAGCACGAGCACGAGCCGGCGCAGCCGGTGCCGGATGCGCCGGCTGAGCCGGCGCGCGTCGTCGTCCCGCGGTGGGTGCAGCTCGTGCTGCTCCCGCTCGCGCTGCTCGCGCTGTGGGCGTTGGCGAAAGCCGCGGGCAAAGTGCTGGTCATATTCATCATTGCAGGGCTCATCGCGCTGATCCTCAATCCAGCCGTCGCCTTCGTGCACCGCCGCGCGCACGTCCCGCGCGGGCTTGCGGTGCTCGCCGTGTACCTCGCATTCTTCCTCGCGCTGACCGGCATCGGCTTCCTGGTGGCCAACCCTATCTCCAATCAGGTGCGCACGTTCACCCACAATCTCCCCGAAATCGTCAACGAAGCCAACAAAACGATCGCCACCCTGCAGACCGAACTCGACCGTCACGGCATCCATCTGAAACTGGTCAAACAGGGCAAAACCGCGCTGCAGAGCATCGAGGGCAAAGTCGCCAAGGAAGCGAGCAAACTGGCGTCGTTCGGCGGTGCGCTCGCGACCGAAGCCGCGAGCGCGATCTTCGACCTCGTGCTGGTGTTCGTGCTGTCGGTGTACATGCTCGTCTACGGTCGGCAGATCGGCGCGCTGGTGCGGCGGGTGATGCCCGACGGCGACGGCTCCAAGGCGGACGACTACCCGCATCTGGTGCAGCGTGCCGTCACCCGCTACGTCGGCGGCCAGCTGCTGTTCAGCACCGTCATGGGTGCCTCCGCCGGCATCGCGCTGTACATATTCGGCGTGCTCGGCATCTTCCCCGACGGGCGCACCTACGCGGTCGCGTTCGGCGTCTTCTACGCCGCCATGGAGCTCGTGCCGTATGTCGGCCCGATCCTCGGCGCCATACCTCCGGTGCTCGTGGCGCTGTTCACGAAACCGATCTCAGCGCTGTGGCTGGTGCTGCTGTTCATCGGCCTGCAGCAGCTCGAGGGCCACGTCGTCGCACCGCAGATCTTCGGACACACGCTGCGGATCAACCCGCTGCTGGTGATCCTGGCGCTGCTGCTCGGGCTGCAGTTCGACGGCATCTTCGGTGCGCTGCTGGCGCTGCCGATCCTCGCCGTTCTGCGCGAGACCGCCGTCTATCTCACCCGCCATCTGACGCTCGAACCCTGGGATCGCAGCCGAAGCCCGTTGCTGTGAGCGCCGTCCTCAGCGTGACGGGGATCGCCAAGCGCTACGGCGAGCTCGAGGCTCTGCGCGATGTCAGCTTCCAAGCCTGCGCCGGCGAACTGGTGGGGGTCATCGGCCCCAACGGCGCCGGCAAGACGACGCTGCTGTCGATCATCGCCGGGATCCAGAGCGCGAGTGCCGGCCGCGTCACCCAGGGCGAAGCCGCAGCCGCGTGGCGAATCGGGTGGGCGCCGCAGGAGCCCGCGTTGTACACCAAGCTCTCCGTGGTCGAGAACCTGGAGCTGTTCGCGCGCCTGGAGCGGCTCCCCGACCCGCGCGCAGCGGTGGCGCGGATGCTCGAGCAGACGGGGCTCGGCGAGCGCGCGCGTGAGCCCGTCGGACGGCTCTCCGGCGGTAACCGCCAGCGCGTGAACGTGGCGCTCGGTCTGATCGGCGACCCGCCCGTGCTCGCGCTCGACGAGCCGTCCGCGGCGCTCGACCCAGGTCAGCGCGAGCGTCTGTGGGAGTTCCTCACGCGTCGCGTCGTACAGGGCACCACCGTGCTGTTCTCGACCCACAACGTCAGCGAGGTGCAGCGCTACGCCGGGCGCGTGCTCGTGCTCGCCGACGGGCGGCTGCTGTTCGACGGGCCGCCTGCGACGCTGCTCGAGCAGGGCGGCGAGCCCGCCGCCGGCGACCTCGAGCGCGCACTCGTACGCTTCCTCGGCGCGGGCACTCCCGCACACCCAGAGGGAACGCCGTGAGCTCATTGCTGCGCAAGGACCTGCTGATCCTGCGCCGCTCGCGGCTGCTGCTCGCGCTGCTCGTCGTCTATCCCGTCGCGATCGCGCTGCTGATCGGCTTCGCGATCTCGCGCAGCCCGTCGCGCCCGCGCGTGGCGATCGTCGACGAGACCCCGCCCGGAGAGACGCTGCAGGTCGGCGAGCAGCGCGTACCCGTCAGCCAGTACACCCAGCAGCTCTTCAACCAGGTCGATGCCGTGCACGTGCCCACGCGCGCGCAGGCGATCGCGAAGGTGCAGTCCGGCGACGTGCTCGCCGCCGTCGTGATCCCGCCCGACATCGCCGCGAAGCTCGCCTCCGACGTCGAGCCGGCCCAGCTCGAAATCCTCTACAACGGCGACGCGCTCGAGCAGTCACTCGTGCGCTCGACCCTCGACGCCGCGATCGCCCAGGCGAACCTCGCCTTCTCCGAACAGATCCAGAAGGCCGCCGGGGTCGCGATCGGCGCCCTGCTCACGGGCGGCAAGCTCGGCAACATCGGCGCTCCCGAAAACCTCATCGGCCTCAGCCAGATTCCCTCGACGCTCGGCGGGATCATCGCGCGCCAGCCGCCCGGTCACGTTCGCGCGCAGCTCGAACGCGTCGACGCGTTCGCCGGATTCGCCGCCGAGAACCTGACGCTCGCCAAGCGCGTGCTGTCGACCATCAGCCAGCCGATCCGCGTCAAGAGCATGCTCCTGCACGGCCGCCGCACGCCGCTGAACGCTTTCGCCGTGGTCGTCGCCGTCAGCGTCTCGCTGATGTTCGTGTGCGTGCTGCTCGCCGCCGGCAGCGTCGCGCTCGAGCGCGAAGAGCACACGCTCGCACGCCTGATCCGCAGGCCGCCCGGCGCGAACCGGTCGCTGATCTCGCGCGAGGCGCTGCTCGCGGAGAAGACGCTGCTGGCCGGCGGCTGCGCCTTCGTGATCGCATTTGCGATGCTCGCCGGCATCGGCGCGTTCGTCGCGCTCGACTGGAGCCGTGCCGGGTTGTGGCTCGCCGCGCTCGCCTTCGGCGCCGTCTCATTCGCCGCGCTCGGCGTCGCGATCGGCGCGCTCGCGCGCGAGGTCCGCGCCGCCTCGCTGCTCGCGTTTGCGCTGTCGCTGCCGCTGGCGTTCCTCGCGCTCGTGCCCGCGGGCTCGGTCTCCAGCGGCTTCTACGACGCGATCGCCGCGATCTCGTTCGTGTTTCCGTTCAAGGCGGCGCTGCAGGCGCTGGACGCCGCCGTCAACGGCGCGTCACCCGCGATTGGCCTCACGCTCGTGCACCTCGCCGTGCTGAGCGTCGCCTTCGCCGCGCTCGCGCGACTCGGCCTGCGCCACGTCGAGTAGTCCCACCGCGCACGCCGCGCGAGCGCCGCAGGCGCTCCTTTAATTATTCCCTGCGGGGTATCCTCGAAGGCCATGGCCTTTCCACAGACGCGCATGCGCAGGCTGCGCGCCACGTCCGGGCTGCGCGGCCTCGTGCGCGAGACGGACGTGCGAGCCGACCAGCTGGTGCTGCCGCTGTTCGTCTCGGAGTCCGCGTCCGGGCGCGAGCCGATCGCGACGATGCCCGGCGTCGACCGCCTGTCGCTGTCGGCGCTCGTCGCCGAGGCGCAGGACGCGCTCGCGCTGGGGATTCGCGCGGTGCTGCTGTTCGGGCTGCCCGCCGAGAAGGACGAGCACGGCTCCGGCGCGTGGGATCAGGACGGGATCGTGCAGCTCGCCACGCGCGCGCTCAAGCAGGCGCTCCCTGAGCTGCTGGTGATCACCGACGTGTGCCTCTGCGAGTACACCTCCCACGGGCACTGCGGCGTGTTGCGCGAGGACAGCTCCGTCGACAACGACGCGTCACTCGAGCTGCTCGCCCAGACCGCCGTCAGCCACGCCCGCGCCGGAGCCGACATCGTCGCGCCCTCGGACATGATGGACGGGCGCGTCGGCGCGATCCGCGAGGAGCTCGACGGCGCGGGCTTCGCCGACACACCGATCCTCGCCTACTCCGCCAAGTTCGCTTCGGCCTTCTACGGGCCGTTCCGCGAGGCTGCCGACTCGGCGCCCGCCTTCGGCGACCGGCGCGGCTACCAGATGGACCCGGCGAACGGGCGTGAGGCCGTGCGTGAGGCGCTGCTCGACGTCCAGGAGGGCGCCGACATGGTCATGGTCAAGCCCGCGCTGGCCTACGGGGACCTGATCAGCGCGGTCAAGCGCGCCACGCGCCTGCCCGTGGCCGCGTACAACGTCAGCGGCGAGTATGCGATGGTCACGGCGGCGGCCGCCGCGGGCTATCTCGACGAGCGCGCCACCGTCCTGGAGATCCTCACCTCCCTGCGCCGCGCCGGCGCCGACACGATCATCACCTACCACGCAAAGGACGCCGCCCGATGGCTGGGAGAGCAGACATGAGCACCGAGCGCCAGGAAGCCGTCACAACGCCGCTCGCCGACGTCGCCGATCCGACGCTTGCAACCACCGCGCCGCCGAAGATCCGCAGCCGCAAGGACGGCGCCGCGATCGCGCTCGACGAGCTCGACCGCCGGCTGCTCAACCTGATGCAGGGCAGCTTCCCGATCGCGCCCCGTCCCTACCTGTACGTGGCCGAGCAGGCCGGCGTCCCCGAGCTCGAGCTCATGCAGCGCGTGCAGCGCCTGCTCGACAAGCGCATCATCCGCCAGGTCACGCCGATCTTCGACACGCGCGCGCTCGGCTACTCCTCGATGCTCGTCGCCGCCAAGGTCGATCCCGAGCACCCGCATCGCGCCGCGCAGGTCATCAACCAGCATCCCGGCGTGTCGCACAACTACCTGCGCAACCACGAGTTCAACCTGTGGTTCACGATCGCCACCGAGCCCGACTCCAAGCTCGGGCTCGAGGGCACGCTGGAGGTGCTCGCGCGCGAGGCCGGCGCCGAGTCCGTGCGCCAGCTGCCGACGCTGCGGCTGTTCAAGATCCGCATGGACCTGGAGATGGAGGGCGGCACCGATGCGCTCTCGAGCGCCGCGGAGGTCAAAGAGCCGATCGAGCTCGAACCGCAGCCCTACGACGAGCTCGACATCGCCGTCATCCGTGCGCTGCAGGGCGACATGCCGGTGGTCGAGGAACCGTATGCGCCCGCCGCGGATGAGCTCGGGATGACCCAGGAGCGGCTGCTCGACCACCTCGCCCGCATGCAGGAGCGCGGCATCCTGCGCCGCGTCGCCGCGATCCTGTATCACCGCCGCGCCGGCTTCTCCGCCAACGGCATGGGCGTCTGGAAGGTCCCCGACGAGCAGATCTTCGAGATCGGCTGCCGCATGGCCGCCGTGCGCGGCGTCTCTCACTGCTATCAGCGCCCCACCTACGAGGATTGGCCCTACTCCGTCTTCACCATGGCCCACGGGCGCTCCAAGGAGGAGTGCGACGCCGTCCTCGATTCGATCGCAGCCAGCACCGGCATCGACGAGCGCGCCACGCTGTACTCCTCCACCGAGTTCAAGAAGATCCGACTGCTTTATTTCACCGAGGACTTCAAGGACTGGGAGCGCGCGCACGGCGGCGCCTGAGCCGCGCCGGGCGCCGGGCCGCGGAGGTTGAGTGTGCAGGCGTTGTTCGGATTTCTGCTTTTGGTGCGCGGTGGTATTTACGCGGTAGGCGCGAGACCGAGTTGACCGCGTCACTCAAGGACAGCCGCTCGGCTGAGCTCTACCGTCGCGCGCTCGAGGTCATCCCGGGCGGCGTCAACTCGCCGGTGCGCGCGATGCGCTCGATCGGTCGCGACCCGATCTTCATCGCGCGCGGCGAGGGCGCCGAACTGATCGACGTCGACGCCAACCGCTTCGTCGACTACGTCTGCTCGTGGGGCCCCTTGATCCACGGGCATGCGCATCCGCAGATCGTGGCGGCGATCGCCGAGGCATCCGCCCGCGGGACGAGCTTCGGCGCGCCGACGCCCGGCGAGGTCGAGCTCGCGAGCGAGGTCGCGCGCAGGATCGACAGCGTGGAGATGCTGCGCATGACCTCCTCCGGCACGGAGGCCGCCATGACCGCGATCCGGTTGGCGCGCGCCGCCACCGGGCGCGAGCCGATCCTCAAGTTCGCCGGCGCCTACCACGGGCATGCCGACGGGCTGCTCGCACAGGCCGGCTCAGGCCTGGCGACGCAAGGGCTGCCCGCGAGCCCCGGCGTGCCGGCGAGCGCCGCCGCCGCCACGATCGTGGTGCCGTGGAACGACAGCGACGCCCTCGTCGCTGCCACCGAGC
The DNA here is from genome assembly GCA_035485155.1 of Solirubrobacteraceae bacterium. Taxonomy (GTDB): domain Bacteria; phylum Actinomycetota; class Thermoleophilia; order Solirubrobacterales; family Solirubrobacteraceae; genus Palsa-744. The sequence continues at coordinate 13,021 of DATHOH010000020.1, read as the reverse complement.
GCCACGAACTCGCCGCGATCATCGCCGAGCCGCTGCCGGCGAACATGGGCGTGGTCGCGCCCGACGTCGGCTTTCTTTCGCTGCTGCGCGAGCGCGCGGACGCGACCGGGGCGCTGCTCGTGCTCGACGAGGTCATCAGTGGCTTTCGCGTCGCGCGCGGCGGGGCGCAGGAGCTGCTGGGTGTGAGCGGCGATCTCGTGATCCTCGGCAAGATCATCGGCGGCGGCCTGCCGGCGGCGGCCGTCGGCGGTCGTGGTGAGCTGATGCGGATGCTCGCCCCCAGCGGCGAGGTCTACCAGGCGGGGACGCTGTCGGGCAACCCGGTCGCAGTCGCCGCCGGCCTCGCCACGCTCGAGCTGCTCGACGAGCCCGCCTACCTGCGCCTGGCCGCGCTCACCGAGCGCCTCGCCGATGGTCTGCGCGAGGCGGCCGCGGATAGGAGTCCCTATCCAGTCCAGGTGGCAACCGTGCCGGGTCTGATGACGGTGTTCTTCAGCGAGGAGCCCGTGGCCTCGTTCGCCGACGCACAGAACTGCGACCTCGACGCATACGCCGCGTGGTGCCGCGAGCTGCTCGCGCGCGGCGTTTACCCGCCCGCGTCCCAGTTCGAGGCGTGGTTCCCCTCGCTCGCCCACACTCAAGAGCAGATCGAGCGCACCGTCGAGGCCGCCGCCGCTGCCTTCGCGTGCCTGACGCAGCAGCCGGCAGGCCAACGATGAGCGCGACGGGCGATCCGGCAACGGGGAGCGCCCTGCAGTCGCTGCGCGAGCTGCTGCGCAGCGAAGGCGGGCTGATCGCAGCGCTCGTCGAGACCGCCGGCGTCGACGGCGTGGGTCGATCCGCAAGCCCGGCGAGCATCGCCGCCCAGGGGCCGCGTGCCGCCGGCAGCCGCGACGAGTACGAGCTGCTGGTCGAGGCGATCTACGAGGGATACCTGCTGCACTACGGCACGCCCCGCGTGGTGCATGTGGCCGAGGCCGACCTGCGGCTGCTCGCTGGCGACCGTCTCTACGCGATCGGGCTTGCGCGCCTGGTCGCGCTCGGCGACACCGCAGCCGTGGCCGAGCTCGCCGACACGATCACGCTGAGCGCGCTCGCCCAGGGCGCCGGCAGCTACCAGCTGGCCGACGCCGTGTGGGCGGCCGGGGCGCATGCAGTTGGCTGGGGAGGAAGCGAGGAGCACGCGCGGGCGAAGGAGCTGGTGCTCGCCGGGGCGCCGGACGCGATCGAGGCGATGCGCACAAGTTCCGCCGGGGCCGCCGCGTCGTCCTGAATCCCGCGTCGGTATTCTTTCCGGCCCGTGGCCAACAAGCGCGCAAAGCAGAAGTCCAAGTACACGCTCGACCGAGGCATACCGGGGGCGTTCGAGGGCGAGACGGTCACGCGGCGCAGGTTCATGACCGTCACGGCCAACGGGGCCGGCGCGGTCGCCACCGCGGCCTTCGTGCTACCGGCGCTCGGCTTCGCGATCGGACCGATCTTCAAGCGCAACGGCATGAGCTGGCAGCCGGTCGGCACGACGGACCAGTTCACCGAAACGAACTACATCCCGGTGATCATCACGCTCCAACCCGAGATCGGCGACGCCGGCAAGTCGACCGCCTACATTCGCAAGAAAGACCCGGCGATCGACACCGATCCCGCCGACCGCGACAGCCCCTACATCGCGATTTCCGATCGTTGCGTGCACCTCGGCTGCCCTGTGCGCTGGGTGCCCGCCTCCGAGCGCTTCCTGTGCCCGTGCCATGGCGGCGTGTATGACCTGCTCGGCCGCCGCGTCTCGGGACCCCCGCCGCGGCCGCTCGACCGCTTCTACACGCGTGTCAACGGCGACGTCGTGGAACTCGGCCCGCGCTACAGCGTCAACAGCCTGCTGCGGCGCTTCTCACCGCGCGACCCCGGCGAGCCGCTGGACGGCATCGGCCAGTACCTCTACCCGTCGCGGCCCGACGCGCAGAAGTAGACCGGTCCAAGGACCGCTAGAACCATGCCAAAGCTACCCGCCCCCCCGCTCCCGTCCGCGCTGAAGACGCCACCTCCGCGTCCCGGGGAGGACAACGGCAAGAGCGGCCCGGTGGAGGAGCTTGGGCGGGGAGGAATCGCGGTCGTCGACTGGGTCGACGAGCGGACCTCGCTGACCGGCGCCGCGCGCTGGCTGATGTTCCGCAAGGTGCCCAAGGGCACCAACTGGTTCTACACGCTCGGCTCGGCGACGATGTTCGCGTTCCTCAACCAGGCCGTCACCGGCGTGTTCCTGGCGATGTACTACCGCCCCGACCCAAGCGGCGGCGCCTACGAATCGATACGCCACATCACCAACGAAGTGTTCCTCGGGCAGCTCGTGCGCAGCATGCACAGGTGGGGCGCCAGCGTGATGGTCGTGCTCGTGTTCCTGCACATGGGGCGCACGTTCTTCTTCGGCGCGTACAAGTATCCGCGCGAGCTCAACTGGGTGATCGGCGTGGTGCTGCTGATCCTGACGATGGCGATGGGTTTCACCGGCTATCTGCTGCCGTTCGACCAGCGGGCCTACTGGGCGACGACCGTCGGCGTAAACATCAACGGCACCGGGCCGCTGATCGGCCCTTATCTCAGTGACTTCCTGCGCGGCGGCTCGGAAATCGGCGCGACCACGCTGTCGCGCTTCTACGCCATCCACATGCTGCTGATCCCGGGGCTGATGGCCGCCCTGATCGGCGCGCACCTTTACCTCGTGACGAAGCTCGGCACGACCGCGCCGCCGTGGATCAAAGCCGAGAAGCGCGACGAGCTGCGCGAGGCTGAGGTCTAGTCCCGGTGCGCATTCCTACACACTCAGGCGTTCGACTCGCAGTCGGGACCGTGCGATGAACCACCGCGAGAAGGAGGAGTACCTCCGCGAGTACGGCGTCCTGAAGTCCAAAGGCAAGCCGTTCTTCCCTTATGCGGTCGCCAAGGACGCGGGGATGGCGTGCTTGGTGATGGCGATCATCATCTTCCTGGCGGTGTTCTTCGGCGACGGGCTCGGCGCCAAGGTGAACGGCGCCACGACCAGCTACGACGCGCGCCCGGATTGGTACTTCTTCTTCCTGTTCGACATCCTGCGCATCATCAGGACCCCGGCCTTCACGCAGATGGCGACGATCGGGATCCCGACGCTGGCGATGATCCTGCTGTTCCTGCTCCCGTTCTACGACCGCGGGCCCGAGCGCCGTCCGGAGCGGCGGCCGATCGGGACGATCACGGCGGTGACGGTGATCTTCGCGATGGCGTTCCTGACCTACCAGGGATCGGAGGCCGGCACGCCCGATGCGCTCGAACTGAAGCCGTCGAAGGCGGTCGTCCAAAACGGCCCCGCGGCGGAGGCGCTGTGGAACGAGGGCCGCCTCGCGGTGGCCGCGAGCGGTTGCGAGGCGTGTCACACGATCGCTCACAACGGAAACCTCGGCCCCGGGCCGCCGCTCACGCACATCGCCAGCCGGTTGCCGCGAGGGGCGATCGCGCGCACGCTCGTCAACCCGACTGCGCCGATGCCGTCCTACAAGAACCTGCCGCCGAAGAAGTTCGAAGCGATCGTCTACTTCCTCTCGACGCTGAAGTAGCGCGCCGTGCCCGCTCGTCCGCGCGCCGGCGACGGAAAGCTGCAGGCTGGCGAGGTGCGCGCGATGTTCGACCGCATCGCGGGCGTGTATGACCCGCTGAACACGCTGATGACCGCCGGGCTGCACCACCGCTGGCGCGCGCGCGCCGCCGAGGAGGCGCGCGTCGGCCCGGGCAGCCGCGTGCTGGACGTCGCCACCGGCACCGGCGATCTCGCGATCGAGCTAGCGGGTCGGGTCGCACCGGGCGGCGAGGTGATCGCCAGCGACTTCGCCGAGGGCATGCTCGACCGCGCCCGCGCCAAGGCCGCGGGCGCCGAGGAGGAGGCGCTGCGCCCGCGCTTCGAGTGGGCCGACGCGATGGAGCTGCCTTACCCCGACGACTCCTTCGACGCGGCAACGGTCGGCTTCGGCGCCCGCAACTTCGACGATCTCGCGCGCGGACTAGCCGAGATGACGCGCGTGGTGCGCCCCGGAGGGCGGGTCGTGGTGCTCGAGATCACCACCCCGACGCGCGCGCCGCTGTCGCTGTTCTACGGGCTGTGGTTCGACCGGATCGTCCCCGCGCTCGGGCGCCTGGCAGGCGCCGGCGCTGCGCTGTCGCGCTCACGCCGCGGCTCGGGCTCCGACGCCTCGATCGCGGCCGCCTACACCTACCTGCCCAACTCGGTCAAGCGCTTTCCCGGGCCGGCGACGCTCGCCGGTGAGCTCGAGCGCGCGGGCCTGTCGGAGGTCCGCTACCTGCTGACCGCCGGCGGCATCGTCGCGATCCACGCCGGCACCGTCCCCGGGGGCGCCGGTGCCGCGAATGGTGGTCGGGCATCATGAGCCCGGTGAGCAGCACGGCGGCCAGCGTCCCACCTGGGGAGGTGGACGGACTCGACGCGATCATGCGGCGCGGCGGCGAGAGCCTGCGGGCGCGAATGGAGCGCACCGAGCGCCACCTCGGCCACGTCACCGCAGCGGCCGGCACGCCGCTCGCTTCGCACGCCAACGCGACCGTGCTCGCGGGCGGCAAGCGCCTGCGCCCGTTGCTCGTCGTGCTCGCGGCGGAGTCGGCCGGCGGACCGCCGCAGACGCGTGACGGCGAGGAGCGCCTGGTGCGCGCGGCCGTCGCCGTCGAGCTCGTGCACTCGGCGACGCTGGTACACGACGACCTCATCGACGGCGCTCTCCTGCGGCGCGGTCACCCGACCGTGGCGGCCGTCGCCGGCCGCCAGATGGCGGTCGCGACGGGCGATCTGCTGTTCTCGCGGGCGTTTGCCGAGCTCGCGCTCAACGACGACGCGGCGCAGTTGAGCGCCCTGTCGGACGCGAGCTCCGCGCTCGCCGAAGGCGAGCTGCTGCAGCGCGAGGACGCATACGCGGCGCACGTCGCCGTCGAGCGCTACCTCAGACGCTGCGAGCTCAAGACAGCGGCGCTGTTCGAGGCCGCCTGTCGGCTCGGAGCGCTGACGGCCGTCGATGGCTCAGCCGAGCTCGCCGACGCGCTCGGCGCCTTCGCCCGGCGCATCGGCCTCGCCTTCCAGATGCTCGATGACGTGCTCGACGTGTCCGGTCCGGTCGAGCGCACCGGCAAGTCACGCGGCACCGATCTGCTCGACGGCACGGTCACACTGCCGTTCATCCTCGCGCGCGAACGCGAGCCGGAGCTCGCCGCGTTCGACCTGCAATCGCTGAGCGGCGTGGACGGCGTGGACGGGGTGGACGGGGTGGGCGGGACCCAAAGACTCGAGGCGCTGTGTGAGCGCATCGCCGCCACCGGGGCGCTGGACGAGGCGCGCGAGCAGGCGCTCGCGGTCGTCGCCGAGGCAAAGGCGGCGCTGCCGGAGATCCTGCCGGACGGGCGTTCGGTGCTGTTGGGGCTGGTCGCCGACGCCGTCGTCGAGCGTTATCGCTAGAAGTCGCTCGGCAGGATCAGGTCGGCGTCGAGCGCGCGCGCGAAGAACTCGATTTCCTCGGACATGTTCGCGTGCGTCATCCGCCTGAGGTCGCCGAGTAGCGCGCTCGATCCTCTGTCGAGCTCGTCGTCCAGGCGTTCAACAGCCGTCTGATCGAACACGCCTTCGCGCCGGGACTCGCACTCCGGACAGCGCAGCACGATGCGCCAATGGCGCGGGCCCTCCTCCGACCAGTCGAGCGGATAGACGAGCTCGCCGGCGCAGTGGAAGCAGATGTGCAGCTGCGCCGGGGCGCAGGCGCCGTCGGCACCTGGGGTGCCCGGCGCGCCGTAGACGGCGCCGGTCTGCTGGGCGGCCGGCTGCGGTGGGAGGCGCTGGATGTCGGGGTTCTTCTCGGAGTCCATTTGTGCTCTGGGTCGTCATCGACGCGTGAAGCCAGCGCCTTTAGCTACGAGGGCTGACACTGAGCCGGTGGTAGGTTCAAAGGCCATGGCCAGTGCGATCCGCACCATCGGTCACGAGGATCGGCTCAGCCTCGTCGACCACCTCGAAGAGCTGCGCACCCGCCTGATCGTCAGTGGCGCGGTGCTCGCGGTCGCCTTCGCGATCTGCCTCTGGCAGAACCACGCGTTGCTGCGCGTGATCAACCAGCCGCTGAAGGCCGAGACCCAGAAACAGGTCGCCAAGGGCGAGGGAACGGTCGGACAGGCGGTGCTCGCCCAGCGCGGGCTGCTGAACGTGGCCGGTACCACGCAGGCGCTGGTGGGCGTGCTCACCAAGCCACACAGCGGCCTCCCGGCCGCCACCCGCGCCGAACTCTCGCCGCTGATCACCAGGCTCAAGCTCGACGTCGCGAAGATCCCGCGCAACCCCGTCGGAGACAACCCGGCGACGCTCGGCATCGGCGAACCGTTCACGACGACGATCACGGTGACGCTGTACTTCGCGCTGATCGTCTCGCTGCCCGTGATCCTGTTCGAGCTCTACGGCTTCATCCTGCCCGCGCTGTCGCCGCACGAGCGCCGCGTGGCGATGCCGTTGCTCATCGCCGTCCCGTTCCTGTTCGCGGCCGGCGTCGCGTTCGGGTACTTCGTCGTCTTGCCGGCCGCGATCCGCTTCTTCGTGAACTTCAACGCCAGCGAGTTCAACACGCTCGTGCAGGCGAACCCGTACTACAACTTCGCCGCCACGATCCTGCTCGCGATGGGGCTCGTCTTCCAGGTCCCCGTCGTGATCATCGGCGCCACGCGCTTGGGAATCGTGACGCCGCGACAGCTGCGCAAGGGCCGGCGCTACGCGATCGTGGCGTGTGCGGCGGTCGCGGCGTTCCTCCCGGGCGACGTGATCACGCTGCTGCTCGAGACGGTACCGCTGTACCTCCTCTACGAGGCGAGTATTCTGGTCGCTGCGCTTGTCGGTCGCGCGCATCGCGTGCAACCACAGGAGGGCAGCGCTACGACCACGGCGGGCTCCGGAGATCTCGGGGAGGATCCGGCACCGCCACCACCGCATGACCCAGGAGAACCGACCGTGCAGGAGCTGATCGACCACACCGACCCAAGGCTGCAGGGCTAGATGCTGTTCGACACCAGAGGCCGGCACCGCCGCCGTCTCGTGCGCGTGATCTACATCGGGCTCGCGCTGATCTTCCTGCTCGGATTCGTCGGCCTCGGCGTCGGCGGCGGCTTCGGCAGCGGCGGCATCTTCAGCGCCTTCACGGGCAACGAAGGCTCGAGCGGCGCGAGCTACGCGGCCCAGATCGCCAAATACCGCAAGCTCACGCAGACACAGCCGAACAACCTCAGCGCGTGGGAAAACCTGACGAAGACCCTCGTGCACGAAGCCGGCAACGAAAAGTACGCCACGACGGCGGGCACGCCCACCAGCCAGGGCAAGGCTATCTTCCGCGAAGCCGCTGAAGCGTGGAGCCGTTACATCGCGCTGAACCCGCCGAAACCAAACGCCGAACTGGCGCAGCTGATGGAGACGGTCTACGGCGAAGCCGGTCTGAGCGAACCGGCCAAGGAGGTCGAAGTCCTGCAGATCGCGGTCGTGTCCCGTCCGACCGACGCCGCGCTGTACGCGGCGCTCGCCGAGTACGCCTACAAAGCCAACAACCAGCGTGTCGGCGACCTCGCTTCTGAAAAGGCCGTCGCGCTGTCGCCGAGCGCCGACCGCGCGCGCGTCAAAACCGAGCTCGCCGAAGCCAAGGCAAACCCCTCCGGCGAAAAGACCTACACGACCACGACCAACGGCAAAACCTACGTCGGCAAGCTGAACTCCAAAGGCGAACTCAAAGGCACCGAAGTCAAGACGTCGACGACGTCCACCGGCACCTCGACGGGCACCAAGAGCAAGTAGAATCCTCGCTCCCGCCGGCAGATCTCGTCGGCGGGCTGCGCCCGGGCCGTTAGCTCAACCGGCAGAGCAGGGGCCTCTTAAGCCCAAGGTTCCGGGTTCGATTCCCGGACGGCCCATTTTCTCGGACGCCGACTCACCGACCCCTTCAGGAGGGAACATGGCTCTCGACGGAACGATCCTCGGCAATTGCGCATCCGAGCAAATGGAGGCGCTCGAAACAGACTTCGGCGATGACGACAGCATGTATGTCGGCACCGTGATCACGATCGTCGAACTACAGAAACGAGAAGCCGATGGCGATGTAGTGCGAGCCACGGGCTCGATGGTCCGCACGCGGCACAACACGCCCGACCTCTACCGAGTCGTCGGCATCCTCGACCAGGCGAAGCACGACCTCCTGATGCTGTAGACGGCTACGAGCGACCCGCTCGCTGACGATCGCGGCAGTCCGATCAGCGATGAACGACGTGCGCGGCCGGCTCGAAGTCGCCGTGCAGCACAAGGGGATCGAGGTCCGCGCCGTTGGGCCACACGACGGTCCCGAGGTCGTCGTCCACGCGAACCTGTGCAAAGAAGTCTGGGTCGGCAAGTGGGTCAAAGACAGGACCGTGCAGCTCTCCTATGAGATCGACATCACGCGAGCTGCCATCGCTGAAGCCGATCCTCAGCCGGTAGTGCTCCAGCACTTGTACGGATGTGACCCTCACGAAGTCCATCGCCTCATTTTACGGCAGCGGGTCGATCGGCACAGGGGTGCCGCCACCCTGTACGCGGACCCGGTCGGTTTCCAGCGGACGCTCACAGACAGATGTCTACTATCTTGGTCGTATGGCGAATCACAAGCGAGGTCGGCCCAAGCAGCGTCGCGCCGGCTGCCTGCTGTGCAAGCCACACAAGCTGTCGTCGGCGAAGAAGGCCGAGCGCAGACGACGTCGTCGTGACGCGATGCTTCATGAGCTGCACGCGACGTATGACGCAGGGTTGCCATAGGGGCTCCCGAGCGGGACTGCCCTCAGCCTACGACAGCACCCGTCTTCTCGGCCTCCTCGAGTTCCCGCTTGAACTCCTTGTTGTCGAGGTCGATTTCCCTCTCGATGGACTTCACGGCGCTTGTGAGCAGCTTGTCGAGCTGCTCTTCGATGCGAGACTCGCCGATCACGAGCAGCGTCGCCTGGCCCTCATCGATCATGTCGCCCAGCTCCTTGGCGTCGCCTCTGGAGATGCCGCGTTTGAAGTGCCCGCCGAGGCCGCCGATCACGCCGCCGACCAGGGCCGCCGGTATAACCGCCGGCGCGGCGAGCACGCCGACCGCGGCGCCTACCGCGAGGCCGCCCCACGCGCCATGCTGGGTCGGCTTCTCGTGCTTTTTGACGTGGACCTTGCCGGCGGCGTCCTTTGTGACCAGCGCAACGTCGTAAGTACCCACCAGCTTTGCCGCGTGCAGTTCGAGAAGCGCCTCATAGTCGGCCTCGGCGCCAGCCGGGTCGGCGTACGTCGCCGCGTAGATGAAAACGGGCCTGTCGCTCATGTGTCTCCAGTCAGCTCGAGAATGTTCATCGGCAACGGTCAGCGGGCAGCCGCGTGCAGGACTGGACCGTTGAGCGCACCCACCCACAGTTGAGCAGGTGCGTGCGCGCACGCCATCATCCCGACAGGTTGAAATTTGTGAGCGCGCCGCTGTACCGTTGAGCGCGTGTCCAAACGAGGGCGCGTTCTGTCCTTCGGCTTTGCTGCGGCACTGGTCGTTGCCGGCGGCCTTTGCGCGGCGTTCGTCGGCGGCGTGACGGGGAAAGTGCTGACGGTCGTGCTGATCGCTGCGGGCCTGGGCGGAGCGCTGCTGCTGATCTTCCTGGAAATCGGGTTCGATGAAGAACGCGAGCTCGCGCGCGATGAGGAGCGGCGGAGCACGCCCACGCGCCCGGTGCTCGGGCGAAAGGCGTCCTCGCAACGCTCACGCTGGCCGCGCCGCCCGGGTTGATCGCTTCGCCCTGATTGAGGCGCGCTCAGGCGGCGCTGTGCGCCGGCTCGCCGGTCGGCGGCTGCCGGTTGCCGGCGATGATGGTGTCGCGTCCGGCCTGCGTCCACACGACCTGCTCGCGACCGGGCCCGACCCCGATCATCGCGACGGGGGTGCCCGTGTGCTCGGCGATGAAGTCCAGGTACTCGCGCGCTCCCTCCGGCAGGTCGGAGATCGTGCGGCACTCGCCCAGATCCTCCTTCCAGCCGGGAAGCTCGGTCAGCTTGGCGGTGGTGTGGTGCAGAACCGTCTGGTGGTAGGGGAAGTCCTCGAACTCGGCGCCGTCAGCGCCGCGGTAGCTGGTGCACACGTGGATGCGATCGAGTCCTGACAGGACGTCCAGCTTGGTCACCACCAGCGACGTCAACGTGTTCAGGCGGGCCGCGTAGCGGAGCGCGACGAGGTCCAGCCAGCCGGTGCGCCGCGGACGGCCGGTCGTGGTGCCGAACTCGCCGCCGCGCTGGCGGATCGTCTCGCCCATCTCGTCGTGCAGCTCGCTCGGGAACGGGCCGGCGCCGACGCGGGTCGTGTAGGCCTTCGAGATCCCCCAGATTTCATCGATTGCCTTCGGGCCGATGCCGGTGCCGACGCACGCCGCGCCCGACAGCGGGTTCGAGGAGGTCACGAACGGATAGGTGCCGTGGTCGATGTCGAGCATCGCCCCCTGCGCGCCCTCGAGGATCACCGCGTCGCCGGCGTCGAGCATCTCCCACATCAGCTTCGAGGTGTCGGCGATGTGCTGCTCGAGCCGGTGGCCGTACGTCAGGTACTCCTCGGTCATCGTGTGCAGGTCGAGCGCAGGGTCCTTCTCGAACGGCCGCAGCGACAGCCGCTTGGGCTCCATCGCCGCGACGATCTTCTTCTTGAGGATCTTCTCGTCCAGCAGGTCCTGCACGCGGATGCCCAGACGCGCCGCCTTGTCGGCATAGCAGGGGCCGATGCCCCTGCGCGTGGTGCCGATCTGCAGGCTGCCGAGTTTCGCCTCGCCGGCGGAGTCGAGCAGCAGGTGGTAGGGCATGATCAGATGCGCGTTGGCCGAGATGCGCAGGCCGCTGACGTCGACGCGTCGCGCGCGCAGCGCGTCGAGCTCGTCGATCAGCACCTTCGGGTCGATCACCACGCCGTTCCCGATCACGCAGCGCTTGCCCGGATACAGGATGCCCGAGGGGATCAGGTGCAGCTTCCACTGCTCCTCGCCCCTGACGATCGTGTGTCCCGCATTGTTGCCGCCCTGGAAGCGCACGACGGCGTCGCTGTGCTCGGCGAGCAGATCGGTGATCTTGCCCTTGCCCTCGTCGCCCCACTGGGCGCCCACTATCACTATGCCTGGCATGACCAGTGGAGTTTAGGGAGGCACCGGCTCGCTGCCGGTGCGCCGCGCGCAATCCGGGGCGCTCACGTCGCGCGGATCGGCGCAATCCTCAGGCGGAGGGCTGTCCGATCTCGGCGCGCCCGGCGCGATACTCGCGGCGCTTGTCCTCGCCGTCGAGCGGGATCAGGTCGCCGCAGATCTCCACCAGACGCGAGACCGTGCGCGCGCCCAGCCGCTCCGACAGCTCGTCCGGCATCAGGTTCGTCGTCGCGACGATCGCGCGCTCGGACTCGTAGCGCGCGTTGACGATCGAGTACAGCTGCTCGAGCACCCAGTCGGTGCGGTTCTCGGCGCCGAGGTCGTCGATGTGCAGCAGATCGACCGCCGTGAGACGGTCGAGCAATGCGAGCAGCCCGCCCTCGGACTCCATCGACTCGCGCAGCAGGTTCAGCAGCCGCGGCAACGAGTAGATCGCCACCGAGCGCCCGGCATCGAGCGCCGCTTTCGACACGAGCATCGCGAGCGTCGTCTTGCCTGTGCCGACGCGGCCCTGGAACCACAGCCCCCGCCCGGCGTCGATGTTCGCGTCGATCGACTGCACGTAGCGCCGAACCGCGCGGATCTGGTCGGAGGCGGTCCTCGCCATATCGCTGACCGGCGGGCGCTCGAACGACACGCCGCGGTAGAGCTTCGGAATCCGGCCCTCCAGGCGGGCGGTGCGCGCCGCGGCGATTCGACCTGCGCGGCAGTCGCAGTCGCTCGCCGTGTTCGTGTCCTCGTCGACGACAAAGCCACTGCCGTCGCACACGCCCAGCGGGCAGCCGCCGGCTCCCCCACCACGGCGTGCCGTCAGCTCGAGCGGCTCGGGGACCTCCGACGCGCCGCGGTCGAACAGCGGTCCACTCATTCCTGGTAGCGCTCGCCTGCGTAGTTCATGAACTTCGGGTACTCCTTCTGGAACGTCAGCGTGACTTTGCCGACGGCGCCGTTGCGGTGCTTGGCGATCAGCAGGTCGGCCTCGCCGGGGCGCTCGGACTCCTCGTTGTAGTACTCGTCGCGATAGATGAACATCACGAGGTCTGAGTCCTGCTCGAGGTTCCCACTCTCGCGCAGGTCTGACAGCTGGGGCTTCTTGTCGGGGCGCGTCTCCACCGCGCGGCTGAGCTGCGACAGCGCGATCACGGGTACGCCCAGCTCGCGCGCCAGGATCTTCAGCCCGCGGCTGAGCTCGCCCACCGCCGTCACGCGGCTGTCGTAGCGACTGTCGGTGCGCATCAGCTGCAGGTAGTCGATGATGATCAGGCCGAGCCCGCCCTCGCACTGGCTGTGCAGCCGTCGCGCCTTCGCGCGGATCTCCAGCATGCCCACGTCGCTCGAGTCATCGACCCACAGCGGCGCGCGCGCGAGGCGCTGGCTGGCCTTGAGGATCTTAGGCCAGCGCTGCTCGGCGACGCGCCCCTTCCGCAGCTCCTCGCCCTTGATCCGCGCCTGCGAGGCCACGAATCGCTGTGCCAGCTCGGCCTCGGCCATCTCCAGCGAGAACAGCGCCACGGGCTTGCCGTGCTCGACGGCGGCGTTCTCGGCGATGTTGCACACGAGCGCGCTCTTGCCCATCGCGGGCCGCGCCGCGATGATGATCAGGTTGCCGGCCTGAAAGCCGCCGGTGATCTCGTCGAGGTCCTTGAAGCCCGAGGGCGTGCCCGTCAGCGACGTGCCCTCGAGCGACAGCCGGTGCAGCTTGTCGAGCTCCTCGTGCAGCACCTCCTCGATCGCGCGGAAGTCCTGCTGGCGGTCGTCGCGCGCGACCTCGAGCATCGCCTTCTCCGCCTGCTCCACCAGCTCGCGCGGCGGC
>DATHOH010000019.1:0-26479 GCA_035485155.1 Solirubrobacteraceae bacterium | reverse complement strand
GGCCGCCGCACGGTCTTGGACCTGGTGCGCGAGGTCTGCGAGAGCTCAACGGAGCTGAAGTCGGATTGGTTCGCGGTCAGCCCTGAGCCCTGAGCGCGTCCCCCGAGCGCGCGCACGCGCGCGTGCGATCGCCGTGTCGCTCGCGGCGCTCATCGCGCTGCTGGCGCTGCTCCCGGGCTGCGTCGGCCAAGCGCGCGCCGCGCCACCACTACAACCGCTACAGCGCGCGGGGGGCCACGCCGCGATCCCCGTGTCGGTGTCGGTCGATGCGAGCGAACCCGGGCCGACGGTTCCGCAGAACTTCCTGGGGCTGTCGTTCGAGGTAGGCAGCCTGCGCCAGATAGCCGGCTACTCGAGCAAGGGCGATCTGGTCACGATGCTGCGCTCGCTCGGCGTGGGCCTGCTGCGCTTCGGCGGCGTGACCGCCGACGAACAGGTCGCTTGGACCGATGCGGTGACCGCGCGCCCGCCGTGGGCGTTGAGCGTGCTCGAAGGCGCCAGCCTGAATCAGCTCGGCAAGCTGGCAGCGGCGAGCGGCTGGGGCGTCATGCTCACGCTCGGGTTCGGCCACTACGACCCGCAGGCGGCGGCGGGCGAGGCGGCGGTGGCGCAGGCGGCGCTCGGGAGCTCGCTGCAGGCGATCGAGATCGGCAACGAGCCCGAAGCGTACGCCCGACACGGGCTGCGTTCGCTGCCGTGGGCGCCGGAACAGTACAACGAACAGGTCGCCGCCTACCGCGCCGCGATCGAAGCGCTGGCGCCGGGGATCCCGCTCGCCGGCCCCGACTCCTCGGGCTCGGGCTCCTACCAACGGTGGGGGCTCAGCGAGGCGATCTACCAGCGGCCTGCCCTGTTGACCGGCCACCACTATCCGCTGGGCTGCGCCGAACAGCCTGCGCCGACGATCGCCCGTCTGCTGAGCGGCCCTGTGCGTGCGCTCGAGGAACAGTCGCTGCGTCGCTACGTGTTCATCGCGCAAGAGACCGAAGTGCCGTTCCGCCTGGACGAGTCGGGGACCGTCTCGTGCGGCGGCGTACCCGGCATCAGCAACACGTTCGCCTCGGCGCTGTGGGGGGTCAGCTACCTGACCGAGGCGATGCGCATCGGTGCCGCCGGCATCAACCTCGAGGGCAACCCGATGAACTGCCTGGGTTATACGCCGGTGTGCGCTCCGAACGCCGAAGCGGCGGCGAGCGGCGAGCTCGAAGCGCGCCCGGAGTGGTACGCGCTGCTGCTCGCGAGGTCGTTGCTCGGGGAGAGCCCGCTGCGCACGATCGTCGGCCCGGCGAACCGTCCGAACGTCGTCGCCAGCGCCTTCCGCGCGGCCGACGGAACGACGAAGTTCGTGCTCATCGACGACGACGCCCCGGGGGCGCGCAGCGTCGCGATGCGACTGCACGTCGGCGCCGGCTTCGGCGGTGGGACGATCCTGTCGCTGACGGCGCCGTCGCCGTCCGCGGTGAGCGGCATCGAGCTGGGCGGTAGGGCGGTGGCGCCGAACGGCACCTGGAGTCAGCCTGTGGTGCTGCCCGGAGCGGCCAACAGGAAAGGTGTGATCACGGTCGACGTGGCGCCCAGCAGCGCCGCGTTGGTCACGGTCGCGCCGAAGCACTGACGTGGACGCCCAACCCGAGCTGATCGACCTGATGCACCTCGGGCGGGCGCACGTGATCGGCGCGTGGCGTGTCGGGGACGTGATCGTCGACCCCGGCCCGAGCAGCTGCCTGGAGGCTCTGCTCGCGCAGCTGGAGCGCGATCCGCCACGGGTGCTGGCGCTGACGCATATCCATCTCGACCACGCCGGCGCGACGGGGTCGCTGCTGCGGCGCTTTCCCGAGCTGGAGGTTTGGGTGCACGAGCGCGGCGCGCCGCATCTGATCGACCCGGCGAAGCTGCTGAGCAGCGCAACCCGTCTGTACGGCGCAGACATGGAGCGCCGCTGGGGCGAGGTGCTGCCGGTTCCCGCTGCCCGGCTGCGGGTGCTCATCGGTGGCGAGCGCGTAGGTGCGTTCCGGGTGGCCTACACGCCCGGTCACGCTTCGCATCACGTCTCCTATCTACACGAGCCGAGCGGTTACGCGTTCACGGGCGACGTCACGGGCGTGCGGATCGACGGAGCGTGCGTGCTGGCGCCGACGCCCCCACCCGACATCGATCTGCAGGCGTGGCGCGCATCGCTCGAGCTGGTCGAGAGCTCGCGCGCGAGTCGCGTCGCGATCACGCATTTCGGAGCGTACGGCGACGTCGAGGAGCACCTGCTGGCGCTGCGTGAGGAGCTCATGCGCGTGGAGGAGCTCGCGGGCACGCAGGGGGAGTCCGCGTTCGCGGCGGCGATCCGCGCGAGGATCACGGCTGGGACCAGCGCAGGCACGGCAGCCGCGTACGCGCAGGCGACCTCGCCTGAGCAGAACTTCGCCGGGCTCGCTCGCTACCTGTCTGCTAGACCGTCTGCAGGGTGAAGCGAGGGGTTCTGATCGGGGCGCGAGCCCGCCGCGCGTGCGCGCTGGCGGCGGCGCTGCTCGCGATTCTCTGCTGCGCCGGCGTGGGGCGCGCCGCCGGCTATGGCGTGTTCGCCGACCCCCAGCCGGTGACGATCGAGGGCTATCCCGCAAGCGCCGAGGAGCCGTTCATCACGCCCAACGGCGCGTACCTCCTGTTCAACAGCTCGGAGGCCACGCCGACGTTCGGCTTGGAGCTCGCCAAGCGCGTCGACGCGCAGACGTTCGAATACCAGGGCGAAATCCAGGGTGAAAACGTCAACGAACCGGAATTCCTCTCAGGGACGCCGTCGTTGGACGACGAAGGCGATCTGTACTTCATCTCCAATCGCAGCTACGCACAGACGCTGTCGACTGTCTACGCCGGAGACTTCTCCGATGGGACCGTCACGGGAGTGCATCTGGTCCCGGGCGTCTCGGGCGAAGCTCCGGGCAACGTCGACTTCGACGTCGACGCCAGTCCCGACGGCTCGACGTTGTACGTCAGCGTCGGCCAGTTCGGCGTCGACGGCGGCCCGACGAGCTCGAGCATCGTGAGCTACGAACGCGCCGGCGCCGGCTTCGTACGCGATCCCAAGAGCGCCAAGATCCTGCGGGCAGTCAACCAGGTCGGCACGCTCGACTACGCGGCCGACCCTTCGAGCGACGGCCTCGAACTGTTCTTCACCGCGGCCACTCCCGCATTGGGCCGGGCGCCGGAGATCTATCGCGCGACGCGGGCGAAGACGAGCAAGCCGTTCGGCGGGGTCGAACCGATCACCGCGATCACCGGTTTCGCCGAGGCTCCTTCGATCAGCCAGGACGGGACGACGCTCTACTACCACCAGCTGATCGGAAGCGAATTCAAGATCGAGACCGTCACCCGCAGCGCAGGCGCGCCGACGGTCACACAGGTCTCGCCCAATCGCGCCACAGCCGGCGCCGAGACGCCCGTCACGATCACCGGAACCGGCCTTGCGGGTGCGACGTCGGTCGAGTTCGGCGACGCCAGCGCGGCAAGCTTCACGCAGAGCTCGTCGACGTCGATTGCCGCGATCGCGCCTGCCGGCGCGAAGGGCACCGTCAACGTCACGGTGACGACGCCGAACGGCACGAGCGCAACCTCCAAGCACGACCGCTTCAAGTACGTTCGATAGGACGCCCGCGCCGAGAAGCCGCGCGGCTCGTTGTGGCGCTCAGGCGAGTGGCGTCAGGAAGTAGATCCGCGCGGGCGGGAGGGCCTCCCACGAGAAGATCGCCCACGAGCTCCCACCGTATTTCACGATCCCGCGGCTGGGGAGTCGCGCCGGCACGGCGCCGCCCGCGATCCGCGTCGCGCCGGCGCGCACGTACGCCGGTGCGCCGGTCGTGTCATGCAGGACCTTCACCAGCGACCGGTAGTGGGCCGACAGCGGTTGCAGGCGTGCGGCGATGTGCATCGCGACGCTGCCCCACGCGGCGAGTCGCACCGCCGCACAGCTCGCGCTGGACGTCGCGCGCGAGGGAGCGGGAATGAACAGCGCGACACGCAGCGGGCCGCTGGGAAACGCCTGCGCGCTCAACAGCTGCACGAGGTAGGACACGCCGTGGACGTGGACCGACGCGCCGCTGCTGAGCGTGGAGGGAGCGGGCTGAAGCGTGCCCATCACCAACGACCCGTTGCGGTAGAGATTCACCGGCACGCCGATGAAGCGGCTGACGAGCTTCACATAGCCGAGGTCGTCCTGGACCGACATCACGTAGGTCCCGAGCGTCCTGCCGTGCGAGCTCAGCGTGCCGGTCACGGGGGCGATCACGTCCGGGCCGCCGACGTCGGCGACGACGTGGCCGGCCTTGAGGACGCGCAGCCGCACGATGTGCCAGTGCGGGGTGTAGACGATGCCGTGCACCGCCTCGCGGACGTCCGCCGCATTGTTGCTCGCAAGCGCGCTGAGAAGCGCCTGGGAATGGGTGACGTGTGCGGCGTCTGTGCCGACCTCGGGGCTTTGTGTCTCGGCCGTGTAGATCCCCTGAGCGACGGTGGTGTCGACGCTTGCTAGCGTCGACGCGGTCTGCGCGCCGCATATCGGTGGCTTGGCGCTCGCTGCCACGTCCGCGCTCGACGCACCACCGGCGGTGCCGTTCGACGAGGTCACGCGTGCCGGCGCTCGGTGCGGGGGACTGGGGTCGGCGTCGAGCGTCGCCACGAGGACGACTCCGACGGCGACGGCGATCGCGAGCGCCAGCGCGACGCGCCGCAGGACCGGCTGCTTGCCGCGCCCGGACATAACAGCAGTTTCCCCTAGGACGTTAAATCCCCGCTCAGGCCCTCTGGGACGATGAGCGTGGCGCCGGGTATGTAGGTGGCCACGCGCCGTGGGTCGCGTGTCAGGAGAGGCCGATCGGTCACAGCTGCGTGCGCGCCGATCAAGAAGTCGGGGACGACGGCTCGATGCGTGGTCTCCAATGCAGGCTGGCTAGCGGCGGGTGAGCGCGAGGATCTCCTCGGTGCTCATCTCGCCCTTGCCGGTGCCGACCACGCGGCCGATCTCCGCGGCGGCACGGTCGCGGTCGACCAGTAGCCGCGCCCCGCAATACCTTCCTTGCCGGCGAGCGCCGCGGCCGTCCGCGTGATATTTCAAGCAGGCATGTTGCCGACCGAGGAAGCAGCGTTTGACAACCCGGCGTACGCATCGCTGTGCGGTGCGCATGCGCGGCTTGCGCAGGTCAGCGGTCGCGCGCGCCGGTATCCGGCCGATGTGGCGCCGTTCCTCGCACTGCCGACGCCCCCGTCGGCACAGGACTGGCAGGATGCCGCTGCCCTCGTCGCGCCGGGAACCTACGTGGCCGGCCGCTACGGCGGCGCAGAGCTGCCGGACGGTTGGCGCAAGGTTCAGGCGTTCGATCTGGTGCAGATGATCGAGGAGCGCGTCACCGGGGTCGATTGCGAGGAGGCGATCCCGCTCGGCGCCGCCGAGGTGACCGAGATGCTCGAGCTCGTCGCCCAGACCGAGCCTGGGCCGTTTCTGGCGAGGACCATCGAGCTCGGCGACTACCTGGGCATCCGTCGCCACGGGGCACTGGTCGCGATGGCCGGCGAGCGCTTTCACCTGGACGGCTGGACCGAGATCAGCGCCGTCTGCACAAAGCCGGACCACCGTGGCCAGGGGCTCGCCGCTCGGCTCGTGGGCGCATTGATCGCGGGCATCCAGCGGCGCTCGGAGCGCGCGTTCCTGCATGCCATGAGCACCAACACGGGGGCGATCCGGCTTTACGAGACGCTTGGCTTTCGCCTACGGCAACACGCGACGCTCACCGTCGTGACGCGCGAACCGCTCCAAGACGCCCAAGCGTAGGCTCACCGTCTCAAAGCCGCGCTTGGAGCGTAATCCCGTATCGGGAGCGGTTGACCACAAGCTTTCGCGACGGCTTCACGATGGCTACACGCAAGTGCGCGATGGTGAGGCTGATGGACCCCTGCACGGTGATCCTCTCGCCCCACTTCGACGACGCGGTGCTCTCGTGCTGGGATCTGCTGGCGAGCGCGGGCGAGGTGCTCGTGGTGAACGTCTTTGCGGGTGAGCCGCCCGCGGGGGCGCTCGGCTGGTGGGACCGGCTTGCCGGCGCGAGCGACGCGGGCGCGGCGGTCCGCGCGCGTATCGAGGAGGATCGCCGGGCGCTCGCGCTCGCCGAGCGAGCAGCCGTCAACCTGCCGTTCCTGGACAGCCAGTACCGCGAGGCCGACCAGGCGCCGGGAGAGATCGTGCAGGCGCTGCGCGGAGCGCTTGTCCCGGGCGCTCGCATATACGCGCCGGCGAGTCTGGGCGACGAGCATCGCGACCACACCGCCGTGCGCGCGGCGGCGCTGGCGCTGCATGCGGAGGGCGCCGACGTGTCGCTGTACGCCGACCTGCCTCACGCCACCGTCGACGGATGGCCCCGGTGGGTGCTCGACGGCGACGGCGACGGCGGGTCCTCCACGGGCGCGGATCCGGCAGGCGAGCGATGGGCGACGCAGCTCGAAGCGACCGGCGTACCGGTCGAGCGGATGGTGGCCACGGCGCACCTGCTGCCGACTGAGGACCATGCCTGCAAGGTCGCGGCTGTGCTCGCCTACGCCAGCCAGGTAGCGCCCCTGCAGCGAGTGTTCGGACGCTCGCTGGAAGATCCTCAGCTGCTCGGCTTCGAGGTCGATTGGCGGCTGCCGCTAATCGGGTAGCGTCGATCCCGGGCGGTCGATCTCCGCGAGTGCGCGCTCGCGGAACCGCATGCCGAGCTCCTCGTCCTCGACCGACGCGGCCATCGTGTCGACCAGCTCGCGCGCGCGCCGGCCGTGCGCTTCGGCGTCCACGAGGGTGCCCGCGGCGGCGGCCACGCGGGCGAGCCCGGCCTCGATCTGCCAGCGCTCGCAGATCAGCCCCTCGTTGCCGGCCGCCTCGGCGCTGCGGGCAAGCATTCGCCCCGCCCCGGCCCAGTCTGCGCGCGCCTGCGCGCAGCCGGCCAGGAAACGGGCGGTCATCGCGATCGACCTCCGCGCTCCACTGCGCTCCCACGCCTGCAGCCGGCCTCGCATGGCCTGCTCGGCACGCTCGACGTCGCCGGCCGCGAGCTGGGTCTCGGCGATTGCGAGGTAAGCCTGCTCGCCCCAGAAGTCGACGCGGCCGGGCGGCGTTGTGACCTGCCCGGCGATCCGCTGCGCGCTCTCGGCGAACGCCGCCGCCCCGGTCTCGTCACCGGCCATGCGCGTGGCCGAGGAGAGCGCGCCGAGGCAGCGGAAGATCTGCCCGCGCGCGCGGTTGCGCTCGGCGGCGGCGAGCCCGCGCTCGAGCACGGGGATCGCCAGCTCGGCGGCGCGCAGGTCCAGGAGCGGGGTCGCGAGCCCGGCTGCGGCCCAGCCGAGCCAGCCGGCGTCGAGTGTGTCCGCGCCCGCGACCGCCTCGCGAGCGAATGCGAGCGCGCGTGCGTAGTCGCCGCGGCAGCGCGCGGTCCAGCTCAACGCGTCGCGAATCAGCACGCCGCTGTTGCGATCGCCGATGCGCTCGTTGATCGCCAGCGCCTCGCCGGCGCGCGACTCGGCCTCCAGCCAGTCGCAGCGCTCGAGCGGCACGTGGCAGGACTCGCACAGCGTCCATTGCAGGTACCACAGCTCGCCGCGCTTGCGCTGCGCTCGCTCGAGCTCCGTGCACAGCTCCTCCAGGCGCTCGAGGTCGCCGAGCTGCAGCGCCGCGAGCTTGAGGCTGTCGAGCGCGCGACTGACGGCAGGCTCGTCGCCGGCGCGGCGGGCGATGTCGAGCGCCCGCTCGCCCAGCTCGACAGCGCCGGCGAACTCCAGCTCGTTTGCGAGCACCAGCGACAGGCGGTTGAGCGCATTGACCTGGCCGCACTCGTCGCCGAGCTCCTCGGCGATCCGCAGCTCCTCTTCGTGGCAGCGTCGCGACGCCGGCGGGTCGCGGACGTGCCAATGGAGTCCAACCGCGTTGAGCACGCGCATCTCGCCCGCGCGGTCGCCCGCCGCGCGCGCACCCTCCAGCGCGTGCTCGAGGTCGGCCAGCGCCCTCTCGGGCTCGTCGAGCAGGTGCAGCGTCCAGGCGCGGGCGCTGTAGAGGTCGCGGATCGCTTCCTCCGCGGCGGCGGTCATGCCGAGCATCTCGCCCGCGACGATCGCTCCGTCCAGGTTCTCGAGCGCCGTCTCCTGGGCGTAGACCCGTTCGGCCGCGGTGGCGGCGCGGCGGTGGTAGTCGAATGCCTTGCGCAGCTCACCGGCCGCGCGGTAGTGGTAGGCGAGCGTGCCGGCGCGCTCATCGGGGCGCTCCCCCGGCGCGGCCTCGATCGCGGCGGCGATGCGCCCGTGGATCGCGGCCTTCCTGGTGGCCGACAGCTGCTCGTAGATCGTCTCGCGAAAGAGCGCGTGGGAGAAGCTGAGCCGCCCTGCCGACTGTGCGGGCTCGACCAGCACGTCGGCGTCGAGCGCCTCCTCGACGAGGTCGATCAGCCGCTCGCGTGGGTGCTCGAGCACGCCTTCGAGCACGTCGAGCTCGAACTCGCGACCCGCGACCGCGGCGACTGCGAGCGCCTGGCGGCAGTCGTCGCCGAGGCCGCGCACGCGGCGCAGCAGCAGGTCGCGGACGCTGTCCGGCACGCCACCCGCGGCGACGTCCCAGTCGGATTGCGCGCCGACGTCGCGCAGCAGCTCCTCGATGAAGAACGGGTTGCCCTCGCTGCGGTCCGCGACACGGCGCACGAACCCGGGCGGTGCCTGCTGTCCGGTGCGCTCGGCGATCAGCTCGGCGACCTCGGTCTCGTCGAGTCCCGACAGCGACAGCCGCGCGAGCGCCCGCGAGCGGCGAAGCTCCGCGAGCGCCTCGGCGAGCGGATGCTCGTCGCCGACCTCGACCGGTCGGTAGGTGCCGAGGACCATCAGCGGCGCGTCCTTGGCCGAGCGCGCGAGGTGGCGCAGCAGCAGCAGGCTCGACTGGTCGGCCCAGTGCAGGTCGTCGAGAAGCAGCACCAGCGGGCGCAGATGCGCGGCGTCGCCCAGCAGCGAGCAGACCGCCTCGAACAGGCGGAAGCGCTCCTGCTCGGCGCCGAGGCCCGTCGGCCCGTAAGGGGTGCGTGGGTCCTCGAGCTCTGGCACGATCGCGGCGAGCTGTGCGCGCCGCGGGCTGACCTGCACGGCCAGCTCGGCCGGAGGGCAGCAACCGATGTAGTGGCGCAGCGCCTCGACGAACGGCTGGTAGGGAACGTGAGTCTCATCGCGGCAGCTGCCGGCAAGCACCGTCGCGCCGCGCTCGTGCGCCGAGCGGACGAACTCCCTCACCGTGCGCGTCTTGCCGATCCCGGGCTCGCCGGCGAGCACCACGACGCGCAGGCCGCGCTCACGCACGGCCGCCCACTCCCCCGCCAGCGCCGCCGCCGCGTCGGAGCGCCCGACGAACGCGCCGCGGTCCGCGTCCGCGACCAGCGGCGGCAGCGGCACGCGCAGCTCGGTCGAGGGCGCCCACATCACCTCGCAGGCACCGGTCGGGTCGGCGACGCCCTTCAGGGGCACTGCCCCGAGCGCGCGGTAGGTGAACCCGCCGCGTGTGCCGATCAGCGCGCGCACCAGCTCCGAGGCGAGGATCTGGCCTGGCGCGCCGGCGTCGCAGAGCCGCTTGGCGATCACCACGGGCGTGCCGAAGTAGTCGCCCTCGTCGCGGATCGGCTCGCCGACGTTCAGGCCGATGCGAACGGCGAGCGCGAGCTCGCCGCCGGCGGCGGCGCGGTGCACGGCCTGCTGCATCGCGATCGCACACGCGAGCGCGTCGACGGCGCTGACGAACGCCACCATCAGCCCGTCGCCGAGGTTCTTCACCTCCTCGCCGCCGTGCATCGCCGCGGCCTCCCGCAACAGGCCGAAGTGCGCGCGCCGCAGACGCTCGCCCTCGTCGTCGCCGAGTCTCTGCAGCGTCTCGGTCGAGCCGACCTGGTCGGTGAACAGCAGCGTCACCGTGCCGGTTCTACCCGCGGCTGCGGGCTGGAGCGTCGCCTCGCCGGCGCGGATGCTGGCTAGGAGCTCGCGCGTGGCGGGCGATGGCACGATGCCGAGCTCGGAGGCGAAGCGGTCGGCGAGGCGGCGGTACGTGGTGAGCGCCGCAGAGAGGTCGCCGTTGGCGGCGAGGCGGCGGATCAGCTCGCGGTGCGCGTCCTCGGAGAGCGGGTCGAGTGCGACCTGGCGGCGAGTGAGAGCCACCGCCGCCGCGAGGCTCCCGGCGGCTTGCGCACCGGCAGCCATGCGCTCAAGCAACGCGACCACGCGCGCGCGGTGCTCGTCGCGTCGCTCGTAGACCCAGTCGTCGTCGAGGTCCTCGAGCAGGTCGCCGCGCGAGAGCTCGAGCGCCTCGTCGAGCCGGCCGTCCGCGATCAGCCGGTCGAACTCGCCCACGTCGGTCCAGACCTGATCGGGGCCGGCGAGTGCGACGGCGTCGCGGGTGGCCAGCAGGTAGCGATCGGCGTCGACGCCCAGCGCGCGACGCAGAGCCGACAGCGCGCTGCGCAGGCTCGTGCGCGCGCTCTCGTCGAGCACGTCGGGCCAGAAGCGCGCGGCGAGCTGGCCGCGCGGGTGCGTGCGCCGCTCGAGCGCGAGCAGGCCGAGCAGCGATCGCGCGCGGCGGCTGGCGGGCAGCTCCAGCTGCGTGCCGTCCACCTCGAGTGTCATCTCGCCCAGCAGCCCGACGCGCATCATCGACGAAGCGTACGTGCATTCACGCGCGTTTCGCGCGCGATTCGCGCTGACGCCACGGGGCCCTGGGACAGTTGCCCTCTCTAGTGCACAACTACGAAGGGAGACACAGATGGCCACCGACGTGCAGCTTGACCAGCAGAAGCTCGAAGTGTTCGTCGAGCGAATCGTGCTCGATGTCGGAACGGCGATGCGTGGGGGGCTGATGTACATCGGCGATCGCCTCGGCATCTTCGCGGCGCTGGCGCAGTCCGGGCCGGTGACGGCCGCTGAGCTCGCGCAGCGGACGAGCCTCGACGAGCGCTACCTGCGCGAGTGGCTCGGGGCGATGGCGACGGCCGAGTACGTGGAGCACGAAAGCGCCGACGACACTTACTTCCTGCCGCCTGAGCACGCGCTGCCACTCGCTGACGAGGAGTTCCCGTTCTTCACCGGCGGCTTCCTGCAGATGATCGTCCCGACGGTCACGGTTGCGCCGGCGGTGGCCGAGGCGTTCAAGGCCGGCGGGGGTGTCACGCAGGATCAGTACCTGCCCGACATGTATGAGGCGATCGAGCGCGCCACGGCGCCGTGGTACAAGCATCACCTCGTCCAGACGTGGATCCCGGCGCTGCCGGGCGTCCAGGAGAAGCTTCAGGCGGGTGGATCGGCCTGCGACGTCGGCTGCGGCTCCGGTCGCGCTCCGATCACGATCGCCAGGGCGTTCCCGGCGGCCGCTGTCCAAGGCTACGATGTCCACACCGGCTCGATCGAGCGTGCGCGCGCCAACGCGGATGCCGAGGGGGTCACCGACCGGATGACGTTCACGGTCGCTGACGGCACCGAGCTGCCGGAGGGCCGGTTCGACCTCATCAGCACGTTCGACGTGGTACACGACTCAGTCGACCCGGTCGGGCTGATGAGCGCGATCCGTAGGGCGTTGCGCGAGGACGGCACATACCTGATGCTCGAGATGAACGCGTCCGGCGATGTGGAGCAGAATCGCAACCCGCTCGGCAAGCTCCTCTACAACGTCAGCACCCTCTACTGCATGACGACGTCGCTCGCGCATGGCGGCGCTGGCATCGGTGCCTGCATGGGCGAAGACAAGGCACGCGAGCTCGCCTACGCGGCCGGTTTCACGCACTTCCGCAAGCTCCCGATCGAGGAACCGTTCTCGGTCCTCTACGAACTCAAGGCGTAGCAGCGACTGCGCGGCGACCCCGTGAGGCCGCCGCGTTTGACTCCACCGCGTAAACGGACGATCTTTAAGAGAAGAGAGGTACGGCAGATGGCAATCCAGGATCGAACGGGCTCACCGGCGCTCCACACGCACGCATTCCGCGGTGCGCCGGAGCAGAGCCGGGCCCGCCACCCCGACGACGAGGGCTTCGTCGAGCGCGACGGCCAGCGAGTGTTCTACGAGGTCTACGGCGAGGGCGAGGAGACGATCTTCCTGCTGCCGACGTGGCTGGTTCACTCCCGCCACTGGAAGATGCAGATCCACTATCTCGCGCGCCACTTCCGGGTGCTGAGCATGGACGGTCTCGGCAACGGGCGCGCTGATCGCTGTCGCGACCCGAAGCGCTACGCACCCACGGAGTTTGCCCGTGACTGCCTGGCGGTGATGGACGCGACCGGTACGAAGCGGGCGGTCATGGTGAGCCTCTCCACAGGCGCCCAGTACCAGCTCGAGCTCGCGCGCCTGGCGCCCGAGCGGGTCGCGGGCGCGGTCTTCATCGGCCCTCTGTTCCCCTACACCCTGTCGCACAACTCGGCACTGACTCACCCGCTGGCGCCCTCCTTCTCCGAGGTCTTTCATCTACCCTCGCCCATCTGGTGGGCGCACGTGAGTCCGCGCCATTGGCGCCAGAGCCAGGCAGCGTGCGCGGAGTGGTTCAGCTCCCGCAGTCTCCCGGAGCCGCACTCGACCAAGGCGATCGAGGACGTGGTGGGATGGATGCTCGACACCGACCCCGAGACGATAGGAGTCACCGCGACGCACGGTGAGTTCCTCCGTGGCCGGCGGGCCCTGCGCAGGCTGGCACGGAATCTGGACTGCCCGGTGCTCGTGATCTGCGGCGATCGCGACAAGATCGTGTCGCCGCGCGACGCCAGCGCGCTGGCCCGCCTCAGCGGCGGGAAGCTCGAGGTGCTCGCCGGCGTGGGCCACGTCCCGCATGCCCGCAAGCCGGTTGAGTTCAACCTTGCGCTGCGCGACTTTGCCGAGGATGCATTCGGGCGCAAGCGCACGCCGCGCGACCCCACTGTCCACCGTCCCGACGGTCGTCCTCGCGCTCTGTTCGTCTCCTCGCCGATTGGCCTTGGCCACGCGCAGCGCGACGTGGCGATCGCCCGCGAGCTGCGCCGCCTGCACCCCGACCTGCAGGTCGACTGGCTGGCGCAGGACCCGGTCACCCGCGTGCTCGAGGCCGAGGGGGAGCGCATCCACCCGGCGAGCACTCATCTGGCGAGCGAGTCCAAGCACGTCGAATCGGAGTCGGCCGAGCACGACCTGCACGTGTTCCACGCGCTCCGCCGCATGGACGAGATCCTGGCGGCGAACTTCATGGTGTTCCACGACATCGTGCGCGAGGATCGCTACGACCTGTGGATCGGCGACGAGGCGTGGGAGCTGGACTACTACCTGCATGAGAACCCGCGCGAGAAGCGCGCGCCGTTCGCTTGGCTGACCGACTTCGTCGGCTTCCTGCCGATGGATGAGCGCGACGAGCGGGAAAGCTTCCTGACCGCCGACTACAACGCCCAGAAAATCGACCACATCGCCCAGCACCCGGAGGTCCGCGACATGGCCCTGTTCGTCGGCAACCCCGACGATATCGTCCCGATGCGGTTCGGGCCGGAGCTGCCGATGATCCGGGACTGGACCGAACGCAACTTCGACTTCACCGGTTACGTGACCGGTTTCGACCCCGCGGACCTCGGTGAGCGCACCACGCTGCGCGCCGAGCTTGGCTACGGGGACGACGAGCGTGTCTGCATCGTCACCGTCGGCGGCTCGGGCGTGGGCGCCGACCTGCTGCGACGGGTCATCGCCGCCTACCCGCAGGCCAAGCAGCGCGTCCCCGATCTGCGGATGATCGTTGTCGCCGGCCCGCGCATCCCCCCCGAGTCGCTGCCCTCCGACGCCGGGCTCGAGGTGGTCCCCTATGTCCACAACCTCTACCGTCACCTCGCCGCGTGCGACCTCGCGGTCGTGCAGGGCGGGCTCACCACCTCGATGGAGCTGGCCGCGAACAAGCGGCCGTTCCTGTACTGCCCGCTACGCCACCACTTCGAGCAGAACTTCCACGTCCGCCACCGGCTCGAACGCTACGGTGCCGGTCGCCGCATGGACTACGACGACTCCACGCCTGAGCAGATCGCTGCGGCGATCGCCGAGGAAATCGGCCGCCAGGTGGATCACCGCGACGTCGAGGTCGACGGCGCCGCCAACGCGGCCCGGCGCATCGCCGAGCTGCTCTAACAGCGGGATCACAGACGGCGTGGCGCTCAGCCAAGGGTGAGTGGTCTCCCTGTCGGTTGAGTCCCGGACTCATCGAGCGAAGTCCGGCGCTTCAGGCTTCGCGGAGCTCGATCTTGTCGGCGATGATCTGAAAGTCCTTGATGTTGTAGGTCAGCAGCGGCACGCCGTGGACGTTGGCGGTGGCGGCGATCGCGAGGTCCATTGCTCGCCGTCGTGGCGCTCCACCGCGTTGCGCGACGAGGGCGTGCAGCCGTCCGCACTCGCGCGCCGCGGCAGCGTCGAATGGCAGCGCGTCGAAGTGAGCCTCAATGGCGCCGAGACGGCGCGTCCGCAGAGCGCGTGTTTCCTCGTCGCGGGCGATGAGCACGCCGAAGTGGAGCTCCGTCAGCGAGACGACGCTGATGGCTGCGTCCTCATCGGGTCCCTTCTCGGCTGCGATCAGAACCGAGGTATCGAGCAGGACAGCCACTGTCAGGTGGCGGTCCAGGGGTCTGTGAGCTGGCCGCCGAGCGCTCCGAGATCCTCCTCGAGCGTGCGGTCGGGAGGCGTCGCCCACAGGTCGGCCAGACCGGCACTGGACACCCATTGTCGAGCGCGCACAGGACCCAGCTCGGCGACCGGACGTCCTGAGACGGTGATCGTGAACTGCTCGCCAGCCTCGGCGCGACGCAGCACCTCGCCGACTTGGTTGCGCAGCTCCTTCTGGGGGATGGTCGCCATCCCAGCATGGTAGCAGTAGTGCTACCAACTGCGTTTGCTCTGCATCGCTCCGACTTGCCCCTGTAACGCCCGCATAGCACCACGAGTCTCCAGGGCAGCAAGAAAACCGCTTGCCTATGCGGCTTTTGGGCAAGCCGACGCGGGGACTCGAACCCCGGACCCCCTCCTTACCATGGAGGTGCTCTACCAGCTGAGCTACGTCGGCGAAGCCCGAATCCTAGCGCTGGTCACGCGTCGACGAGGGCATCGGTAAGACCGTCGATACCGGCCAGTCGCGCTGCCAGCTCCTCGCTCAGGCGATAGCGGGCGGCGAGCGCCGCTGGCGCGGTGTAGGCGATCCGCGTTTGCCCCTCGTCAGACCACACGAGTACCTTCAGCGGCAGGTCGAGCGCGGCGAGCGGGACGGCTTGCATCACCGGTGTGCCCGCTTGCGGGCTGCCGAAGATGACGACTTTCGTGTCGCGCAGCTCGAGGCCGGCCTTCTTGGCCTCGCCACTGTGGTCGATCACCGCGAACACCTTCAGCCCCTTCGCCTCCGCGAGCGACTCGAGACGGTCAACGGTCTCGGAGACCGAGCGCGGGCTCGTCTTGGTGATGAGCTCTGTGGCTCCGTCGCTCATCGCAACTGCTTCTGTGTCAACCGATCCCGTCGAGCAGCTCCGCCGGTGATCCGAGCTCGAGGCCGCGCGCGAGGATCACGATCGTCTCCAGCCGCGGCGAGCGCTTGCAGCGCTCCAGCAGGCTGATCTCCGTGCGATGCAGCTCGCACAGATCCGCGAGCGCCTCCTGTGAGAGGCCTGCCTGAGCGCGGTGCTGGCGCAGGTTGGCGGCAAATTGCTTACGGACAGTCTCCACCTGTCCAACTGTCGCGGTGCGCAGACGAAAGTTCCACAGACAGCTGTACCAGCCGGCCGCCCGCCGTCCCGCTGTTGCGTCACGCTCTAGGGTGTCCGGCGTGCACATTGACGTGAGCGACGAGTACGTCGAAGTACGGCTCGCGCGGTGGCAGAAGCTGCTCGGCCTGCTGCGTGACATCCGCGTCGCGCGCACGGACGTGAGCGACGTGCGCGTCGTCGAAGATCCGCTCCGCGAGGCGATGAGCTCGGGCATCAAAGTTGGCTTGCGCCTGCCGTGGCTGTACTACGTCGCCCGCACGATCCACCTCGACGAAGCGTTCATCGTGCGCCGTGGTGTGCCGGGGCTGTCCTTCGCCGTGGACAACGACACCTCGCTGCGGCGCGTGCTCGTCAGCACGCACGAGGCAGACGCGCTCGTGCAGCAGCTGCAGGCCTCCTGACACGGCGCGTCACGCTGCCCGAAGAGCCCGACGCCCGCGCCTGGCGCAGACATGCGCCTACGACGCGTTCTCGGCCGCCCGCAGCCCGGTCAGCAGCCAGATGCCGAACAGCACGAGCAGCGCAACCGCCGCGATGAATGCAAGCGCGGTGTGGTCCTGGACACCCGAGATCAGCCCGCGGCCGGCGTCGAGGAACGCGGTCGCCGGATTGACGGTCGCGACCGCGTGGATCCAGCCTTTGAGCAGGCTGAGCGGCACGTACACCGGAGCGAGGAACAGCAGCAGGAACACCGGTGTCTGCATCAGCGGACCCGCCTGGATCGAGCGGAAGCGGAACGCCACACCCGCCGCCCACGCGTAGCCGATCAGCGTCAACAGCGCGGCCAGGCCATACAGGCCGAAGACGTCGACGCCGTCGCCCGTGATGCGCATGCCCGCCGCGACCGCCACCACCGTCACCACCGCCAGCGTCAACGCCGAGCGCGTCAGCGCCACCAGCGCGTAGCCGAGCACGATCCCGCGGCGGTCCTCCGCCGCGAGCATCAGCCGCCGCGCGAAGCCGCTTTCGAAGTCGAACGCGAGCGTGAAGCCCGTGAACAGGCCGCCGAACATCGCCGACTGGCACAGCACGAACACAAACTGGAAAGCCGTGTAGCCGGCGGGGAAGTGAAAGCCGGGCAGATGACCGAGCGCTGACAGACCGCCGCCGAAGGCCGCCAGGAACACGAGCGGGAAGACCAGCGACGGCACGAACAGGTCGGGCCTGCGCACGTACGTGTGCACGCTGCGCCACGCGATCGTGCGCGCCACCCGCCAGATGCTGCCATGTGTCATACAGCCCATCCTGGGTTCGCAGGGCAAGCCGGACAAGGACGCAGGGAACGTGGCGTGCTATGCACGCGAGTGACCGAGGACGCCGCTCCGGCGCCGCCATGCGAGCCCAGGATCATGTGCGCTGCAGCCTTGTTCGCAGAGCGCCGGCGATGGCGAGCAGGGCAAGGGCCGTCAGGCCGATCGCCACCGCGAAGCCGCGCCACAACGCGGTCCCGTCCCATCCATATATGTAAAGGCTGCGAAACGCCTCGATCAGATAGGAGATCGGGTTGACGTTGGCGATCGCGTGAAACCAGGGCGTCCTCAGCAGGTTGCGCGGCAGGCTGCTCGAGGACAGGAAGATGAACACGAAGAACAGTGGAAACAGTCCCTGTACCGCCTCGCCGGAGCCCGTGCGCAGCGCCGCCGCGCAACCGAACGCGCCGAAGGCAAGCGCGGTCAGCGAGCCGAGTGCCAGGACCACGAACACGCCGCCGATGCCCGCGTCGAGGTGCGCGCCCGCGACCAGGCCCATCAGCATGTACACCGCCGACTGCAGCACCCCGAGCGCCGCGACGCCCACCAGCAGGCCCGAGATCAGCGACACGCGTCGCAAGGGCGTCAACGCCAGGCGGTTGAAGAAGCCGCTCTCGATGTCCTCCGCGAGGTTCGTGCCGGTGTTGATCAGCGAGAACATCCCGCCCTGGATGAACGCGACGGCGATTGCGAAGGAGATGTAGGAGTGCGTCGGGAAGCCGGGCAGCCGCGTCGCAGCCTTGAGCCCGCTCGCGTTCACGGCGAGCAGCACCAGCGGGAAGAATATGATCGGAAACAGCTGAAACGGCTGGCGCAGGGTCTTTCGCATCGCGCGTCTGGCGAGCGCGCCGATCTGTGTGGCGAGCAGGTTCACGTACTCGTCGCCGTCGAGGCGCTGCCCTGCTCCGCGGCTGCGCTGGTGCCGTCTGCCTCTGCGTCCGCGTCGTCAGCGTCGGCGTCGTCGCCGGCGCCCTCGAGCGAACGTCCGGTCTTGGCCAGGAACACGTCGTCGAGCGTGGGGGAGTGCAGCCGCAGGTCCGCGATCGCCACGCCCTCCGCGTCGAGTGTGCGCACGATCTCGGCGACGTCGCTGACGCCCTCCGGCAGGCGCACGGCGACGCCGTTGCTGGACGCCGCGGCCTGCTCGCCGAAGCGCGACAGCGCAGCGGCCAGCCGCTCGCGATCGCCTGGGTCACGGGGGATCACCTCGACGCTGGGGCGCCCGATCGCCGCCTTCAGTTCGGCGGGCGTGCCCTCGGCGACGATCTTGCCGCGATCGATGATCCCCACGCGGTCGGCCAGCACATCGGCCTCCTCGAGGTACTGCGTCGTCAGGAACACCGTCACACCGTCGTTCGCGAGCCGGCGGACCTCATCCCACAGCGCCGCCCGGCTCTGCGGATCGAGGCCCGTGGTCGGCTCGTCCAGGAACAGCAGCCGTGGCGCGTGCACGAGCGCAAGCCCGAGGTCCAGGCGCCGCTTCATGCCGCCGGAGTAGCCGCCGACCTTGCGATCGGCCGCGTCGGTCAGCCCGACCCGCTCGAGCAGTTCGGTGCCGCGGCGTTCGCGCTCGGCCTTGCCGAGCCCGTGCAGGGAGCTCTGCAGGCGCATGTGCTCGCGACCGGTCAGAAACGGGTCGAGCGCGGACTCCTGCAGCGAGGCGCCGATCGCGCGACGCACCTCGGGGCCCTGATGCACGACGTCCAGTCCCGCCACGCGCGCGCTGCCGGCCGTCGGCGGCAGCAGCGTGGTCAGCACCAGCACCGTCGTCGACTTGCCTGCGCCGTTGGGGCCGAGGAAGCCGTAGATCTCCCCGGGAGCCACGCGCAGGTCGATCCCATCGACCGCGCGCACGCCACCCTTGAAGTCGCGCACCAGGCCGTCGACCTCGATGCCGTTGTCGCCCATGCCCGACACGCCGTTCACGCCGCCCCCTCCGGCGTCGCGGTGCCTACCAGCCGCTGTGGCGCACGAGACGGCTCGACGCCCAGCAGCCGTGCTGGCAGCGGCGGCAGCCACCAGTTCCAGCGCCCGAACAGCGACACCACTGCCGGCACCAGCAGCGCGCGGATCACCGTCGCGTCCAGGATGATGCCCGCCGCGAGGCCGGTGGCGAGCACTTTGATTTCGGTCTCCGGTCCCGACGCGAGCGAGACGAAGGCGAGGAACAGGATCAGCGCGGCGCTCGTCACGAGCCTGCCCGTGCGCCCGATGCCGCGCACGACAGCCGTGTCGGTCGATCCGGTCGCGTCGTACTCCTCGCGCATGCGCGACAGGATGAACACCTCGTAGTCCATCGACAGCCCGAACAGGAACGCGAACACCATCAGCGGGATCCACGCGGTGATCGAGCCCGTCGCGGAGATGCCCCAGATCAGGCTCGAACCGTGGCCGTTCTGCCACACGATCTCGAGCACGCCCCACGCGGCGGCGACGCTGATCACGTTCAGGATCACCGCCTTGAGCGGCAGCAGCAGCGAGCGGAACGCGCGCGCGAGCAGCACGAACGTGATCAGCGCGATCAGGGCGATCATCAGTGGGAAGTTGCCGTAGACGGCTTCGATGAAGTCGTGGTTCTGAGCCGGCAGGCCGCCGACGTGCACGTCGGAGCCACTCGAACGCGCAACCGAGCGCACGCTGGCGAGCGTCGAGCGCCCTTCTGCGGTCGAGGCATCCGGCGTCGCGAACGCGTCCACGATCGCGGCTCCCGGGCGCCGCCAGCTCGCAGGCGCCACCGTACCGTGCACGCCCGGGACCGCCGCAAGCGCCGTGGCCACGCTCGCGGGCGAGCTCGAGGCGCCGACGAGCACCTCGTGGGGCAGCAGTGCGCCGGAGCCGATTCCGGAGCGCTCGAGCGCGAGCAGGCCGCGCCTGGCGTCGCCCTGCTTGGCGATCGTGTTCGGGTTCGGCGTTCCCAGCTGCAGGTTCGTCGCCGCGAGCACGAGCGCAGCGAGCACGAGTGCCGCGCCGAGCGCGGCCAGCCAGCGGCCGCGGACCACCAGCCTCGCCCAGCCCGTCCATACGCGGCTGGCCTTGTCGTCGTTGCGCACGTGCGGCCAGTCCAGGCGCGGGCCGAGCTTGCTGAGCACGACCGGCAGCAGGGTCAGCGCGACGATCACGCTGATCAGCGGGATCAGCATTCCGCCGTAGCCGACAGAGCGCAGGAACGGCAGCGGCAGCGCCACGAGCGCCAGCAGGCCGATCGCGACGGTCGTGCCGCTGAAGACGACGGCGCGGCCGGCCGTCTGCATCGCGCGTTCGATCGCCGCCTCGCCCGACGCGCCGTGCGCGCGCTCCTCGCGCCAGCGCACGACCACCAAGAGCGAGTAGTCGATCGAGACGCCGAGCCCGATCAGCGCGATCAGGAACTGCACGATTGGCGAGACTTCGGTGATCGTCGTCAGGCCCCAGACGACCAGGAACGACGTCAGGATCGAGACGATCGCCATCAGGATCGGGACGATCGCGAGGAACGAGCCGAACACGAACGCCAGCACCAACAGCGCGCCGAGACCGCCGAGCAGCGCCTCGAAGAGGACACCCGGCCCGTTGCCGCCGCCGCTCTGCGCTGAGAGCGCGTCGAAGCCCGTGAGGTGGACGGGCGCGCCCGCGATGCTCGCACCGGAGAGCGCCACGCTCGCCTTTTTGGCGGCGTTGGGGTTGTCTTCGAATGCCTGTGTCGGGTCAGGCGGCGGGTAGGCGACGATGAACGTCGTGCGGCCGTCCGCCGACAGGAAGCTCCGGCTGCCAGTGCTTGCGTAGCCGGCCAGTCGCGTACCCGGCAGGACATGCTGCAGGCGCGATTCGACCCCGCGCAGTCCGCTCTCGACGTCGGCCGAGCTCACAGACGTTCCGGTCGGTAGCGTCACAACCGCCAGCAGCGGAGCCCCGCTGCCACCGGTGCCGTGGAAGTCGCGCTCGATCTGCTGATTGGTCAGCCAGCCTTCCTTGCCGGGCTCGGAGAACTTCTGTTTGAGCGCTTTCGTAGCCGAGCCGGCAGACGCGCCGCCGATGATCGTCAGCAGGACCCAGAAGACGACGACCGCGCGCTTGTGCGCGAGGACCGTGTGGGTGAGGCGCGAGAGCAGCCCGGCGGGCGGCTCGGAGGCGGAACGCTGCGACGAGCGTGGGGAGCGTGGCACTGCGAGCTGAGAGTCCGGCATGACGCGCCTCCAGTGATTCATGCAAAGAATTGTTCCGTTCAGAACAATCTATATCATAAGTTGTTCCGGCTGGATATGATCGTGTGGTGAACATCGAGAACTGCCCCGACGGCCCGGTGGCCAACAGCGCGCAGGACGCGCCCACCGCGTTCGTGTCCTCGGCGCCCATCGCTCCGCCGGACGGGCAACGGCGGGGCGGCCTCGCGCCCGCCCCGCTCGAGGGTCCCGTCTCGCCCGACTCTACCGCGCCGTTTCATTCGGTGGGCTTCACCATCTCGACGGCCGGCTATGCGATTGCCCGCCGCTTCAAGGCGGTCCTCGCGCCACTGGATCTCGAGCCGCGTGAGTTCGCGCTGCTGCGAGCGGTCGCCGCCTCAGAGGGGCAGTCCCAGCATGCGCTCGGCGCCCGCCTGCAGATCCCGCCGAGCAGGATGGTCGCGTTCGTCGATGCGCTCGAGCAGCGCGGCCTGCTGGAACGACGCCAGAACCCGAGCGATCGGCGCAGCCACGCGCTGTATCTGACGGACGCGGGCCACGAGCTGCTGAGCCGCGCGTTCGCGCTCGCCGTCGAGCACGAGCGCGACCTCTGCGCCGGGCTCAGCGCCCAGGAGCGCGAGCAGCTGCTGGAGCTGCTGCAGCGGGTCGGGATGCGGCTCGGGCTGCCGCCCGGCGTGCACTCAGCGCTCGCTGACGAGTAGGTCGAGGGCGCGGGGCGCGCAGGGAACGCGCCGATGTGCATGCGCGGCACGGTCGCATGCGCACGGTCTCGCGTCCGCGAAAGCGTTTAGAGCCGGCCGCCACGAATCAAGTATCCGCGGGGGTGGGGCGATGCTGACGTGCATGAGCATGTCAATTGCGATCCCGGCAGCCGTGCCGATCGAGCACGACGAGCACGTCGTGCGCTCGCGGCGGAGCGCTGCCAAGACGAGGATCGCGGTGGGGCTGATCGGGATCACGCTGATCGTCGCCCAGCCCCAGCTGCTCCCTTATCCGGTGCTCGGTCTGCTGGGCTTTGCGACGATCGAGCTGACCGCGGTCGTGCAGATGTGGGCGCTGCGCCCGTCGTGGATGAAAGTCGAGGAGGCAGCCGCGGGCTCCGCCGCGCTGCTGATCATCGGCATGAGTAACGAGCACATCACCGCGCTCAGCATCCTCTGGCTGGCGGCGATCGCCAGTGGCGTGATGGCGCGCGGCGGTCGCGTGCACTGGCTGGGGAGCGCGATCGTCGTGCTCTCGTTGACGATGCCGGTGCTGCGCATGGAGCAGCTCGAAGGCCAATACATCGCCCTGTGCGCAGCGGCGCTCGGGCTGCTGCTGACGTGCGGACGCCTGACACGCGAGCTCAACCACCTGCTGATGCAGGCGCGCCAGCAGGCCGAGAGCGCGGAGACGCTGCTGCTCGCAGGCGACATCGCCGCGCGCATGAGCAACCACAGCGAGCGTGCCGTCGGCGTCACGGCGGCTCCCGCGCCGTCCGACGATGAGCGGCTCAGCTCCGAGGAGCTGGCGAGCGCCGCCGGCGCGCTCGCGCGTTTGATCGCCGGCGAGGGCCTGACGATGGTCGTGCAGCCGATTTCCGACGTGCGCGGTGGGACGGTGTCAGCGCACGCCTATGAGGCGCTCGCGCGCTTTGGCCAGCCGCGCGAGAGCATGAGCCCGCTGCACTGGTTCTCGCTGGCGCAGGAGCTGGGGCAGCGTGCCGCGCTCGAGCGCGCGTGCCTGCGTGGAGCGCTCGAGCTGCTCGCGAGCCGCCCGGCGGGGACGAGCTTGTCGGTGAACCTGTCTGCGCCGGTGCTGGTCGAACCCGAGACGACGGCGATGTTGGAAGCGGCCGGCGATGCGCTCACGGACGACCTGCAGGGCCTGATCGTCGAGATCACCGAGGAGACACTCGTGCACAGCGACACGCAGCTGGCGAGCGCGATCGAGCCGCTGCGAGCCCGCGGAGCCCGCCTGGCGGTTGACGACATGGGCGCCGGCTACTCGGGACTGCGCCAGATAACGACGGTGCATCCCAGCTATCTCAAGCTCGACCGCTCGCTGGTGAGCGGCATCGACAGCGACGACGAGCGCGCTGCGCTCGTGCAGGCGCTCGCGGGTTACTCGATACAGGTCGGCAGCCTGCTCGTCGCCGAGGGAGTCGAGACCGAGGCGGAGCTGCGAACCATTCGCCGCCTCGGCGTGCCGCTTGTCCAGGGCTTCTACCTCAGCCGTCCAGGCCGGCCGTGGCCGCAGGCGAGCGACCCTGGAGCTGACTTGGGGGCAACGGAGGCGAGGACGGGGCCGCCCTCGACGTCTTCGCTCACGCCGCTCCCGCTGGCTGAGCACGAGTCGCACCAGCGCAGCCGGCTGCAGCCGGTCGCGTGACGCAGCTCAGCCGCTGAACGGCAGTCGCTCGAGGATGCCGGTGACCTCGAACAGGCGTTGAATCTGCGCGGGCCCGGGGATCACCAGGAACTCGCAGCGGTGGCGTTCGCACAGCTCTTTGGCGAGCAGCACCACGCGCAGACCGGTTGAGTCCATGAACGTGAGCCCGCTGAGGTCGACGGTCAGCGCCTCGGCGCTGTCGGTGCAGATCCCACGCACGGCTTCGTCGAGCGCCGGCGAGGACGCCATGTCCAGTTCGCCGCTCAGCACGAGCACGTGACGAGGCCCATCGGCCTCGTCACGGAGCGCCAGCTGAGGCGCGCCGTCCACCGCGCCGCCTGCGCCCACCACTAGCCCGTTCTTTGTCCGATCGCTGTCAAACGCCACTCGAGGCCTCCACGAGGATCCGCAATCATAGTCTGCTCGCGGGGCGGCGAGGATTCGCAGCGCCATGCGCAGGACCCGGTAGAGTCTGTGTACGTGAGTTCGTGAAGGGTCGCCGGTCAATGCGGCACTGAGGGGATGCGCGGGCCGATCGGACGGATTCCATTCCGTCTCCTTCCTTTCCTTCGCTCGGCCCGAGGCTCAGGAGGGAGGCGAGAACGAGGACCTCCTGTCCGACGTGACGAACACCCAGAAGGGGTCCATCGCCTCTGCGATCTCCGGGGCGGTGGTCGGGCTGATGCGCGAGTACACCGGCCGGGGACCAACGCGCGCGAGGACCTACATCAACGAGGATCTGATCTCGGTCGTGCTGCAGGACACGCTGACGATGGGCGAGCGCAGCCTGGTACGCGACGGCGAGGTCGAGCTCGTGCTTGCCAGCCGCAAAGCCTTTCAGCGAACGATGAGCCGCGAGATGGTCGCTGCGGTTGAAGAGCATTCCGGGCGACGCGTGCTCGCGTTCCTCAGCGCGAACCACATCGACCCCGATATCGCCATCGAGTCGTTCGTCCTCTTGCCACGCTTGGCCGACGGAGCCGACGGAGCCGACGGGGCCGACGCGACCCGCGCAGCCGACGGCGAGAGCGACGTGAAGACACTGGCCTAGCGGCGGGTCTCGGGGACGACGGTCCCCTCGTACGGCAGCTCTGCCCACACGAGCTTCCCGTGCCGCGTGTCCTCGACGCCCCACCGGGTGCAGAGCGCGTCCACCAGGCTCAATCCGTGCAGTGGCTGGGGGATCAACCACGCCTCGGGCGGCGTCCCCGCCAGCGCTGCGCCATCGTGGACGGCGACACGCAGCGTCGAGCCAGACGCGCGGACGGTGACCGAGAAGGACGAGTCGGCGTGGCGCACGGCGTTGGTGGCGAGCTCGCTGACCAGGAGCGCGACGTCGTCGACGAGCCTGTTCGTGGCGTCCCAGCGCCGCAGGGTGTCGACGACCAGACGCCGCGCGCGACCAGGCGAGTCCGGGTCGGCGTCGAACGGCGCGCTGGTGCCCGTCTGTGCGCAGGTGGCGGCTGATGGCGTGCCGTGCACGGCAGCGGGGCTGAGCACAGAGCAGTGCAGGTGACAGACCTGGGCCAGCGCCTGCGCGTGCCCCGTCGCCGCGACTGACGCCGTCGGGTAGGAGCACAACAGCGTGAACGGGAGCTCGCGCCCGAGCTCGTGCCACAGCTTCTCCAGCGCGATCGCCGCGAGCACGTCGCCGGCATCCCACAACAGCGCGACCATCTCGCCGAAGGCGCGTAGCGGCCGGCCGGCGGCGGTCGCTGCGCGCAGGACCCCGCCGATGAGGCCGCGGAAGGAGTCGTCGTCGATCTTTCCGGCGGCGTAGAACTCGGAGATCGTTGTGGCGGCGTCGAGCGACACCAGCCTGCCACTTGCCTTCGCGCTCTCGACGTCCACGCCGTGAGCCTCTAGCGCCGACTCGAAGGCTCGGCGATGCGGCTCGGTGGCGATCACCAGCGCCACCTCGTGCGCGTGGATCGCCGCGGCGAGGTACGGACCCACCGCCGCTACAAGCTCGGCGTCGTGCTCATAGAACTTGACGACGTGCGCGCCGCCAGCAATCTCGATGTCTCGTGCCTGAACGGCCATGCGTGACCCTCTGACGCGCGTCTCACGTTTCTCGCGAGTCTTGTTACCCGCGTACGCTGTGTTTAGACATTGGAGCGAGCGCCCGTTTGCGCAGACGCGCGGCGGGTAGGCGCCGGGTGCAGGCGTGACCGCGCCGATCAGACCCCGACTACAGGGACCGGAGGACGCAGATGAGCGAGGAGGAGCTGGAGTGGGAGCAGGACGAGACAGACGAAGCGGCCAGGGAAGCCGCTGCGATCGGCGGCGTCGCCGGGGACGAGGACCTCGATCCGGTCGAACGGGCGGTCATCGAGGCCGGCGGTGGGGAGAGCGAGGGCTTCGAGCAGGCCGAGAAGGCTCTGATCGAACACGCCTCGCACACCGACGAACAATCGGCGCACTGGATCCTCCACCAACAGGGGCTGCCCGAGGAGCCGGCCAGCGCCGACAACGAGCAGGCCGGCGACCACGAGCTCAGCAGCGAGGTGCCGGGCGCCGACGATTGAGCACACACTCGTCCGACGCCCGGCGGCTACCGCGCGCGGCAACCCACAGACTGACTATGTAGCTCGCGTGCCGGGCGCCAGCCCCACTCAGGCGGTCACGCCCGTGTTGAACTCCGGACCCGCCGCATCGTGACTGAGGGCGTGCATCGTCCAACCCAGCGCGCAGGTCGCGACGCCGCTTGCGATGAACGAGATTCCGACGAGCAGCGCCAGTGTCGTGAACGCGATCGGCGGGCTCGCCACGATCACGATGCCGGCGGCGATCTCGATCAGCGCGACGATGATGTTCCAGGCGCGATGCTCGCGTTCGAACGCCCCCACGAAGCGCACGATGCCGACCGCGATCAGCCAGATCCCGATGAGCAGTGCCACCGCCAGCACGCCGCCGATCGGGTGGCGGATCAGCAGCACGCCG
>DATHOH010000018.1:0-80019 GCA_035485155.1 Solirubrobacteraceae bacterium | reverse complement strand
GGGCGCCGCCGGTGCGCTGCTGCCGGAGCAGGGAGCCGAGCTTCTGCGCGCCCGCGCCGACGGTGCCCAGATACCGATCGACGGCGAGCAGCGCGCTTCCGCGATCCTCCCTGGAGTCGTTCGATGAGCTGGCCGATCGCATCCTTCGCGGTGGTCGGCGTCGTGCTCGCCATCGGCTGGCTCGCATACGAGCGCAGGCGTCCGTCCGCGCGGATGGCGGCGGTCGTGGCGGTCATGGCGGCCCTGACGGCGCTCGGGCGCGACGCCTTCGTCGCGCTGCCCGACGTCAAGCCGATCACGGCGATGACGTTCGTCGTCGGGTACGCGCTCGGCCCGCTCCCCGGCTTCACCGTCGGCGCGCTGGGGATGCTGGTCTCCAACTTCATGCTCGGCCAGGGCCCTTACACGCCGTGGCAGATGGCGGCATGGGGCACGGTCGGTCTCGCCGGCGCCGCGCTCGGGGCGTTGAGTCGCGGGCGC
Source organism: Solirubrobacteraceae bacterium (assembly GCA_035485155.1). Classification (GTDB taxonomy): domain Bacteria; phylum Actinomycetota; class Thermoleophilia; order Solirubrobacterales; family Solirubrobacteraceae; genus Palsa-744. The sequence continues at coordinate 79,539 of DATHOH010000018.1, read as the reverse complement.
ATCGGGCGCGTGCCGCTCGCGCTCGCCTGTGCGCTGGCTGCGCTCGTCGCCGAGGAGATCATGGATCTGTACACGTGGACGCTCGGCGCCGTCCACACCCCGGCCGCGTTCCTCGCGGTCGCCGGTCAGGGGCTGCCCTACGACGTGACCGGCGTGGTCGCGAGCTTCCTCTTCGGCCTCGCGTTCGCGCCCGAGCTCGCGCAGGTGCTCACCCGCGTGCGCGTGCGCATGGATGTGACGTGGGCGCCGACGCCCGAGGCGACCCCTTCAGTTGAGGAATTCGCGCACTGAGCCCTCATCAGGCGCGCCGCGGTGCGCCCGCTGCGCCAAGCGCCGCCAGGAACGGCGCCCGCGCGCCCGCGTCGCAGTGACCGCGCGCGAGCGCTGCCATCGCGCCGTCGGGGTCCGCGCCGGTCGCGAAGTCCGATCCCGGTCCGCAGACGGGCTCGAGCGGCGAACGACCGTCCCACGGCGAGCCCGGGAGGGTTGCGTCGAGGCTGACGCGCTGCTCGCCAAGCGTGACGGCCAGGTAACGATGGACGTCGGTCAGACCGTCGGCCGGCACCGTCTCGGCGACGGCGGGACCGAACAGCTCCAGCGCGCGAGCGCGATCGAGCCGGTAGACGCGGTGGACGAGCGCCGGCTCGGTCTCCGGGAAGCGCCGCGCGAGCACCTGCCCGAGAAACAGGTGCTTGATCGCCGAGGTGCCGCGTGCCTCGAGCAGCATGCTGTCGACGGTCGGCTCACCGGGAAGCCCGCGAGGCAGCGCGCGGACGGCTTCGACGAGCTCGACGAGCGAGCAGTCCGGGCGAAAGAGCGCGCCCAACGCGGCGCGCTCGTCAGGCTCGAGATGCGGCCACAGCGCCTCGTAGCCGATGAAGTCAAACAGCCTCGCGCCGGGTTGCAGCGGCTGTGGTGCCACCAGCAGTCGGTTGACGCCCACGCCGAACGGCGGCGCTTCCCCGAACGCGAGCTCGCCAAAGCCACAGCGTTCGAACGTCTCACGAATCGATGGGACGAGATCGGGCGGGCGCCGGTGGCGGGTCCAGACCACGGTCGCTTGCGGTGCGCACAGCTGCCCCAGCCGCTCGATCGTGTTGACGATGTCGGGCTCGGAGATGTTGCCCAAGACGCCGCACAGGAGGATCACATCCGCCGGCACCGCGTCTACATAGGCGTCGGTCAGCGACGCATCCGCGGCGACGGCGTCGACCGCGTCGAGGCCGGCGGCGGCGGCGGCGCGCTGCGCCAGCTCGACGTTCTGCGCGTCGAGCTCCACCAGGCGCGCACTGACGTCCCCACGCCGGGGATGCTCGGCGAGGACGCCGATCAGGTCGTGTCCCTGGCCCGCGCACACGCTGATCGCCCGGATCGGGCCGGGAGCAGCGCGGTCGAGGACATCGCGCAGCTGTGCCTGCACGAGCGCGAGACGCCGTCCGAGCTCCGAGTCCGGGCTCTCGTAGCCCGCATGCCACGCACGCCAGTCGACCGACTCCCGCGAGGCTGTACCGGCGCCGTCCACGATGATCGACTCTACATCCCGCCAAGGCGCTCGATCGAGGCGCCGCGCCGAGCGCGGGAACGATCGAATTGCCCCGGCGAGGCCACGTCACCACGCTCGATCGCCTCGTGGCGCCAGCGCAGATACCCAGGCCCGGTGTTGCGCAGGGACGGCGGCATCAGCGGCGTCGCGGCACGCAGCGTTGCGCCGAGCACGCGCAGCTCGAGCTCGTTAGCTCGCGTCCAGCCCAGCCCCAGGCGCCGGCGCAGCGTCGCCGGCGCCAGCCCCGCCGTGCTGAGACGAAGCAGGTGCGCGAGCGGTGGGCTGAGGATCGGCCACGCTCCTCGCCCGAGCGCGGGAGCCGGCGGGGCGGCGGGCAGCGCGAGCGCCGCCCACACCTCCTCGACCGCCGCCGTGCGCTCGAGCTGCGTCTCGACCACCTCCTCGACGTAGAGGCGAAAGCCGAGCCAATCGGGCGGCAGGTCACCGGCGCGTATCCCGAGCAGCCGCCCAAGTGAGCGCCACTCGCTCCACAGCTCCTGGCGCTGCCCGTCGGTGAACGATCGGCCGAACCGCTTGTGCGCCGCGAAGATCCCCTCGGCGAGCGTCGCGTGAACCCACGCGTAGGCGCTGGGCTCGAGTGCGTGGTAGCGCTGCCCGTCGGCTCGGGTGCCCTTGATCTGCGTATGGAAGGAGCGGATGCGCCCCCCCATCTCGCCGGCGGCCCGTGGTCCGCCGTAGACGATCGTGCACGCGTAGTCGAGCGTTCGCAGCAGGCGCCCCCACGGGTCACGCTGAAACTGAGAGTGCTCGCTCACGCCGGCGCCGACGGTCGGATGGGCGACCTGCAGAAGCAGCGCATACCCCGCTGCGATCAGCACGCGCGCGTCGCCGGCGCGACGCCACGTGATCGTCCCCGGGTGGGGAACCAAAGACGGCCAGTCGGCGGCAGAGGGGAGGATCGAGGTGGGCATCTACGCTCGCACACACCGTAGGCGCTGCGCGCACGCGATCGCCGGTACGGCTGAGCTGAGCCGCAGGGCGCCGGTTCAGCCCGCGCTCGCCGTGGCGGGCTCGCCGCTGCGCTCGACTGTCACGGGGGAGCTGAGACGAGCGGCGAGCGGCAGACCGAGCAGCGACACTGCCGCCATCGCCAGGAACGCGGCGAGCGGGTCGTGCACCAGCACCTGCACGAGCAGCGCCACCACGAGGCCGCCGAGGTTCCCCGCCATCCACACGATCGCGCCGGCGGTGCCGGCGGCGGCGCCGGCCAGCAGCTCCGCGGCGGTGAGGATCACCGGCAGTGCCGGCAGCAGAACGAAGCCCATTGCGGCGAGCGCGAGCGCGCGCACACCGAGCCACGGGGTCGCGCCGAGCGCCACGCAGCCCAGGCACGCGACGAGCACCGTGGTGCGCATGTAGCGGCGCTCGTCGTGCCGTCTGGCGATCAGCGGTGGCAGCACCGCGCAGCCGATGATCCCCGCGATCACCATCCCCACGAGCAGCGCCCCGGCCGCGGTTTCCGACACGCCCGATGGTTGCAGCAGCGTCTGTAGCCATGTCGCCAGGGCGACGAAGATGCCGAAGCCGAGGAATACGAGGCCGCACAGCGTGCGCATCGGCGCGAGCCGCCACAGCGCGCGTGCGGCGCTCCCCTCGATCGCGGCGTGCTCCTCGCTGGGATGTCCAGGGCGGCGCAGCGCGATCGTCAGCGCCAGCGCTGCGATCACCGCGAGCACGGCCTCGACCACCAGCAGGCGCTCGAGCTGCCCGTGCGCACCGAGCGTCGGTCCGAGCAGGAGCGCCAGGAGCATCCCCACGAAGTTGCCGGCCGACCCCAACGCGATGCCAGCGGCACGCTGGTCGGGCGCCAGGTACTCCCCGGCGAGCTTGCTGACGGCGCTGAGGACGACCGGCTGCGCGACCGCCACCAGCACCTGGCCGGCGATCGCCCACGCGAACGTCTCGCCGCCCAGGCGCACGAGGCCGCCGACTGCAACAAGCGCGGCGCCACCGACCAGCGCCGGCCGAAACCAGCGGTCGAGCAGCATGCCGGCGGGAATCGCGAGCACGACGTAGAGCAGCGGAAAGATCTCCGCGAGCCAGCCGACCGCGCTGACCGAGACGCCGTAGCGCCTCGCCGTTTCGGTCGTGATCGCCGCGTAGGTGAGCCACAGCACCTGCGTCGCTGCACACACCAGCCCGTATGCGGTGATCACGCGCCAGCCGCTGCGCTTCATCGGCGCGAAGCTTATTGCACCGCGCGCACGCTCTAGTGCTCACGCTCACCGGCGCCGCACGCATATCGCCGCAGATCACGAGGCTCGGTCATCTCGGTGCCGGGCTCGTGTTGAGCGCCAGGTCAACTGAGCGGCGCGCGATCTCCTCGCGCACGAGCGGCGCGACCTTCGTCCCGAACAGCTCCATCGAATGCAACACATCGCGGTGCGTCACCGCGCCGACGCTCATCTGGGCGATGTAGCGGTTGTGGCCGAACAGCTCGTGCTCGTAGAGGATCTTCTCCGCGACCTGCTCGGGCGAGCCGACAGCCAGCGCTCCGCTCGGCGAGCGCAATGCTTCGTACTCTCGCTGCCCCGACGGGGGCCAGCCGCGCTCGCGCCCGATGCGGTTCATCATCGCCAGATACGAGGCGGCGAAGGCCGAGTCGGCCTCGGCGGTGGTGTCGCTGACGAACGCGTGCGTGTTGATCGCGACGCGCGTCTCGGAGGAGTCGTGCCCGGCCTTCGCGGCGGCCTCGCGGTAGAGCTCCACGAGCGGCACGAAGCGCTCGGGTTGGCCGCCGATGATTGCGAGCGTGAGTGGCAGCCCCAACGTTCCGGCCCTCACCACCGACTGCGGAGAGCCTCCAACAGCCACCCAGACCGGCAGGCGCTCCTGCACCGGGCGCGGGTACACGCCGGCGTCCACGAGTGGCGGGCGATGGCGTCCGGACCACGTCACGTTGATCTGCTGCCGAAGGAGCAGCAAGAGCTCGAGCTTCTCGGCGTACAGCTCGTCGTAGTCGTCGAGGTCGTAGCCGAACAGGGGGAAGGACTCGATGAACGACCCGCGCCCGGCCATGATCTCGGCGCGTCCGTTCGACAGCAGGTCCACCTCGGCGAATTCCTGGAAGACGCGCACCGGGTCGGCGGAGCTCAGGACGGTGACCGCACTCGACAGCCGGATGCGCTCGGTCCTGACGGCTGCTGCCCCCAGCGCGACGGCGGGGGAGGAGATGAGGAAGTCGGCTCGGTGGTGCTCGCCGATGCCGAACACGTCGAGCCCGAGCTGGTCGGCGAGCTCGACTTCCTCGATCAGATCGTGCATCCGCTGGCGCGGACTGACACCGCTGGCGAGATCGGCGAACGTCGCGAGCCCTAGTTCCATCGCGCGATCATAACAGAGTTAGTTGTCTACGCAACTATCTTCTCGGGCGGCGTCGCCTGGTCGTCCGCAGGCAGCGCGTGGCCGCGCAGCTGCCACAACGCCCGTTGCTCGGCGATGCTCAGCAGGCGCCAGCGCTCGGCGCCTGCGGCCCACACGTAGATGCGCGCGTCGACCACGCTCTTCATGCCGGCCAGCAGCGCCAGTGTCTCGCGCGTGTCGGCGCCCTCGACGAGTACCCGGGCGCTCATCACGTCGACCACCTTGAACACGCGCGGAGCCGGTGGCGTGGGGTCCTCGACGGGCCGGGCTGGGCGCTCGAACGTCACCGTCGCCAGCTCCCGCTCGGGGCGCGGGCGTCCGTCCTTCAACGGCGCAATGTGCGCTCCGGTGCCCTTCGTCTCGGTGTCCAGGACCCATGTCTTTGCCACATCACTCAATCTAGCTCCCGGTCTGCGCTTCTCAACGGAACATCTCCATCTCGGTCTGACACCGGCTGGCTCACACGCTGCGCAGCGCCGCCGCCGGCGCGAGACGCGCCGCGCGTACGGCCGGATACAGACCGGCGAGCGCGCCCAGCGCGAGCGCGATCGCGACGGCGCCGAGCACCGACAGCACGGGCACGACCACGATCCAGCCCTGGCTCGAGGCGTAGCCGGCGGTCGCGGCTGCGCCGAGGGCGATCCCGGCACAGCCGCCGAGCAGCGACAGCAGGATCGACTCGCCGAGGAACTGCACGCCGATGTGCACCGCGCGCGCCCCGAGCGCACGGCGCAGGCCGATCTCGGGGCGGCGCTCCAGCACCGAGATCACCATCACGTTTGCGATTCCGACGCCGCCCACGAGCAGTGCCACGGCACCGAGCCCGAGGAACACCGCGGTGAGCGTGCTCTGGGCGTCGGCGCGGGCCTGGAGGGCGTTGGACGGCCGGCTGACCTTAGTCTGTTCGGGGTTCTGGGGGTTGGCGGCGGCGCCGAGCAGCGAGTCGGCTTCAGTCACCCGTTCGGGATCGGCGCGCACGTAGAGCATGCCGGCGTGGCGCGTGGTGGCGAACAGGCGCTTGGCGACGGGATAGCCGATCAGCGCGGCGCGTTCGATTTCGGGCGCCAGCGGCAGCGACCCGATCACGCCGGCGACTGTGAACCAGGTGCTGTCGATCAACACCTGCAAGGGCCGTCCGTCGGCGGACAGCCGCGCCACCCCAAGCCGCTCTGCGGCGACGAGGCCGAGCACGACCAGGGGATAGCGTTCGTCGCCGGCGTTCAGGAAGCGGCCGAGGGTCATCTTCCCTCCGAGCGTGGCGAGCAGCTGCGGCTCGGCCGCGTCCACGCTGATGCCGTTGGTTTCGGCGGCTTCGATGAAAGCGCTGCGCCGGGCTGTCGCTGCGAAGACGCTCGTCACGGCGGCGGCCGAGCGCACGCTGCGCAGGTTGCGCACGTCCCTGACGGCCGCTTCGGGCAGCTTGGCTGCTTCCCCCAGGAACGTTTCTCCGGGCGTGACGGTGAGCAGGTTGGTGCCGAGGTCGTTGAGCTCGGCGACCAGACCTGCCTTGCTCGAGTCGGAGATCCCGAGCACGGCGACCATCGCGGCGATGCCGATCGCGACCCCCAGCGCCGAGAGTGCTGCGCGCAGGCGGCGCGTGCGTAGGCCGACGCTGGCGACGCGCAGGACGTCGACCGCCAGCAGGCGACTGGGAGCGAGGTCAAGCCTCATCGTCGATCAGGTGGCCGTCGCGCAGCTCCACGCGCCTGGGCAGCGTGGCTGCGATCTCGCGATCGTGGGTGATCACCAGCACCGTCGTGCCCTGCCCGTTGAGCGCCCGCAGCAGCTCGAGGATCTCGCGTCCGTTGTGCGTGTCGAGGTTGCCGGTCGGCTCGTCGGCGAGCACGATCGCCGGCGAGCTGACGAGCGCGCGCGCGATCGCCACGCGCTGGCGCTCGCCCCCGGAGAGCAGTGCCGAGGTCTGGTCCATGCGATGGCCGAGCCCGACGCGCGCGAGCGCCGCGGCCGCCGCGCGCTGGCGCTCGCGGGCGGGAGTCCCGGTGTAGAGCAGCCCGTTGGCCACGTTCTCGAGCGCGCTGTCCGCCTCCAGCAGGTGGAACTGCTGAAAGACGAAGCCGATCCGTCGTGCCCTCAGCGCCGCCAGATCGCGGTCGGAGGCGTGGGCGACGTCGGTCCCGGCGATGCGCACGAGTCCGCTGCTGGCTCGTTCGAGCGTGCCGATGATGTGCAGCAGCGTCGACTTGCCCGAGCCCGACGGGCCGACGATCGCGCACAGCTCGCGCTCGTGCACGGTCAGGTCGATGCCGCGCAGCGCCTGCACACCGCCGTCGTAGCGCTTGACGACGTCGGACAGCTCGAGCACGGCGCTCACTGCGACTCGATCACGGTCATGCCTTCGCGGACGCCTGCGCCTTGGACCTGGACGTAGCCGTTGGCGAACATGCCTGGTGTCACGAGCACCGTCACGCGACGGCCCTGTTCCCCCTCCGGGGACGATGCGAGGGCTTCGATGGCGTAGTCACCGCCGGCCGCGGCGATCAGGGCCGTGGCGGGGACCGTGAGCACGTTGTGCCGGACGCTCTTGACGAGTTCGACGCTGACGGGCGCCTCGTCGAGGTGGGCGACGTGGTGGTCGAGCGTGACCATCACGGGGATCGTGGGTTCGTCGTTTTCGCCGCTGGGGCTGCCTTTTCCTTCGTCACCCGAGCTGCTGGGTTCGCTGGCGACGGTGCCGACTTCGCTGACGTGGCCGTGGGCCTCGCCGCCACCGGGCAGGAGCACCGTGACGGTCTCGCCGAGCCGCGCGAGCTGCTGTTGTTCGGGCTTCACCTTCAGCTGGACGATCTGCTGCGTGGAGGTCGTCGTCAGCGCGACCTCGCCGGCGCTCGCCCCCGTTTCTCCGCCGGGCGATTCTTTGCCCGGGTCTTTGGCAGGTTTTTCTTTCGCGGCTTCGTCTTTGGCGGGCGCTTCTTTCGTAGGCTGTTTTTTGGAAGCTTCGTCTTTCCCCGGCTTTTCTTTCGCTGGTTTTCCTTTCCCTTTGCCGGGCGATTTGCTGCCGGGTTCTTGCGCCGGCGACTTGCCGGCGCCGGGCTTGTTTTCCCTGGCGGCGGGTGTCGTGGGGGTCGTTTCGGCGGGCGTGCCGGCGCCGGGCGGGTCCTGCCCGAGGGTTACCTTCACGGCGGTCACGCGCCGGGCGCCGGGGGCGAAGACGACGCGGCCGAGTCCGACTTCGCCGCTTTCGGGCAGTCCCTCGGCTTTCTGCCAGCGCTTGACGGCGGCGGCGGTGGCCACGCTGAAGGATTCATCGTCGGTGATCGCGCCGTACGGATCGAAGCCGAGCTCGATCAGGTTCTCGTTCAGCTCGGCCACGTCGGGGCCGTCGGCTGCGCCGTGCTTGAGCGTGCGGTAGGCCGGCACCGAGCCGTACATCAGCACGACGGGCAGGGCGTCGATCCGCCACAGCGTCCCGCCGCGGCCGATCACGGCACCGACGGACGGGAGCCAGGTGAAGGTCCCGCCGACCCTGTCATAGAGTTCCAGCGTCGTGCCGTAGCCGAGCGTGCCATCGACGGTCGAGCTTTCAGACAGAGTGCGCCGGGTGACGCTCGCAGTCGTGTCGCCGGCGGGCACGCCGGTTTCCGCGCCGCGATGCCCGCCCGAACCGGACCCGAGCAGTACGACCGCGAGCACGGCCACCGCGACGACGCTCAGCGCGCCGGCGACCAGCCAGCGCAGGCGCCTGCGCCGAGAGGAGCGCTCCTCGTCCACCGCTCAGCCGCCGGCCGTGAAGCTGCCGCTTTCTGAAGATGCGCCTCCCGGTGCGGGGGCTTGCTGCTTGCTGGGCGGGCCGCCGAGCGGGCCCTTGCCCTTCTTGAAGGGAAGCAGCTTCTGGCAGGACTGCTGGGCTTTCTGGAACGCCGGGCTTTCGGGGTTGGGGCCGCCGCCGGGATGGGCGTGGATCTGGATCGAGATGCGCCCTTCGGAGCTCGAGGCGTGGACTTCGATGCCGTGTGTGCGCATGCACCTGGCGAACTTTTCGACGGCTTCCGCGCGTTCCACCTTTTCCTGCGGGGAGAGGTTGAGCTTTTGCGGTTCGGGCTGATACTTCTTGCAGGCCTTCTGGGCAGCTTCCATATTGGCGCGTCCGCCGCCGCGGACCTTGATCGCGTGGCCTTCGCTGCCGGGCGCGATCGCGGCCGTGGCGTTGACGCCGTGTTCGCGCAGGCACTTGGCGAAGTCGGCGAGCTTCACTTCGGCCTGCTGTTCGGAGGCGGCAGAGGATGTCGAGGACGGCGAGGAGCCGCCGCAGGCGGCCAGGAGTACCGTGGCGGCGATCACGCCCGGGATCGCGAGCAGGGCAGGCGCTGGGCGGGGCATGGCTCTCCTTTGCAGGTCGCTCTACGATTGCGCCGCCGGCCGGTGTTGGCCCGGCCGCGGCGCCAGGCACATGTAGCCGCCGCAACCTGAGAATCGGCTTAGAGGATCCGAGGAGCTTGCTGAGCGGAGCTCAGGCGGTGGGCGCGTCCGCTCGCAGCGCGGCTGACTCACAGTCGGTCATCGCAAGCGGCGGCAGCTCGAGCGTCAGGCGTGCACCCCCATCGGGATCGTTGGCGGCGTGCACCGAGCCGCCGTGCGTCTCGGCCATCTGCCGCACGATCGCCAATCCGAGGCCCGACCCGGGCCGTCCGCGCGCCGCGGGGGCGCGGTAGAAGCGATCGAACACGCGCGGCAGGTCCTCGACGGCGATCCCGGGCCCGTGATCGCGTACGTCGAGTCGTCCGTCGCGTACGCGCACCTCGACCGGGAGACCGGGCGGCGCGGGCGGGTTCCATTTGCAGGCGTTGTCGAGCAGGTTTGCGATCGCACGGTCGAGCCTGGCGGGCGCGGCACGGACGAGGCAGGGCTCGGCGTCGAGCGCGAACGTGGATGAGTGCCCGCCCACCCCGTGCAGGCGCGCGCGCTCGATCGCCCCGGCCGCGGCGAGGTCCAGGCGAACGTCCTCGACCTCGATCGCCTCGACGTCCGTCTTGGACAGGTCGACGAGGTCGCCGACGAGCACGGTCAGCTCGCTCAGCTGCGCCTGCGCGGCGGCAACGGTCCGCGCTCGCTCTCGCGCCGGCAGCCGGTCGCCCATGGCAAGCGCGTCGAGGTTGGCCCGCACGCTCGTCAGCGGCGTGCGCAGCTCGTGCGAGGCGTCTGACACGAGCTGGCGCTGGGCGAGGCGCGAGCGCTCGAGCGTTGCGAGCATCGTGTTGAAGCTCGCCGCCAGCCGTCCGAGCTCGTCCTGCTCGCCCCCCTCGATGCGGTGCCCGAGATCCTGCGTGCGCGCGACGCGTTCGGTGGTCCGCGTGAGGCGGCGCACGGGCACGAGCGCGGCGCGTGACACCACGAGCCCGAGCGCGGCCGCGAGCGCGATCCCGCCCAGGCTGACGATCGCGAGCACGAGCTGCAGGTGCGCGAGCGTGCTGGCGACATCCGTGAGCGGAAGCGCGACCTGCCACACGCCGTTCTCTGCGCGAGCACGCTCGGTCAGAATGCGTACGTGCGTACCTGCGACCGTGGCGTCGCTGAAGAAGGCGTTCTGCCGGCCGGCGGCGACCGCGCGCGTGGCGGCGGTGATCGGCAGCAGCGATCCCTTGCCTTCGGGTCCGAGGATGGTGCCGTCGGATTGCAGGAGCTGCACGTACCCGGTTGCGCCGCCGAGCGTCGGCCTGGGAAGCACCAGCTGTGCGACCGCGCCGGCGTGGGCCGCGGACGACGACCGCTGCACACGCTTGCCGCCCGCCGCGGACAGCTTGCTTTCGCTCGACAGTCCTTCCGCGAGGAGGCTCTTTGCGCCGCGTTCCGTCACGGCGCTCCCGCCGCCGGAGGTCTTGACCGCGACGACACCGCTTGCGTGTGCGCCGAACCCGGGCTGGGCCGCGAGCAGTGGCGGTAGCTTCCCTTCGCGCTTGAGCTTCAGCAGTTCGGGAGCGTTGAGCTGGGTTCGGATCTGGACAGCCTGCGGCAACCCGGGAGTGACCTTCTGGCGTAGGCTGGCATCGATCTGTCCGATCAGCTCGTCGCGCGTGACCACGTAGACGACTACCGAGGCGAGCACCACGGACGCGGCCACCGCGCCGGCCGCGAGCAGCACCACGCGCCGGCGGAAGCTCACCGCGGTGCCGTCCTCAGTACGTAGCCGACGCCGCGGACCGTATGGACCAGCCGCGGCTGCCCGTCCGCCTCGGTCTTGCGTCGCAGGTAACCGACGTAGACCTCCAGCGAGTTGGAGGCCGGCCCGAAGTCGTAGCCCCAGACGCGGTCGAAGATCGTCGCGCGCGTGAGCACCTGGCGAGGATGGCGCATCAGCAGTTCGAGCAGCAGGAACTCGGTGCGGGTGAGCTCGAGCAGACGGCCGTCGCGGCGCGCTTCGTGTGCCAGCGGGTCGAGCTCGAGGTCTTCGAAGCGTAGAAGCTGCTCATCTCCCTCCCAGCCCGTGCGGCGCAGCAGCGCGCGCAGCCGCGCGATCAGCTCCTCGCGAGCGAAGGGCTTGGCGAGGTAGTCGTCGGCGCCGGCCTCGAGGCCGGCTACGCGCTCGCTGACCTCCGAGCGCGCTGTCAGCATCAGCACGGGGGTGCGATTGCCGGTGGCGCGCAGCCGCCGGCAGACCTCCAGGCCGTCGAGCCCGGGCATCAGCACGTCGAGGATCACGGCGTCGGGCGAATCGATCGCGAGCGTCCGAATTGCCTCGCGCCCGTCGATCGCTGTCGTGACCTCGAAGCCGTTGAGATCGAGCACCAGCGCGAGCGCTTCGCGCACGGAGGGGTCGTCGTCGACGACCAGCAGACGCATGTCCGGATGCTGACCGACGAACGTGAAAGAAACCTGAAACGAGGTCTGACGCTACGCTTGCCGGTATGCCCCGCGGCTGGCCCACGTTGCCCGCCTACGACCAGTGGAGCGCGACCTGCGACACGCTCCACGCGCACACGCAGGTCCTGGGCAAGCTCGCAGTCGCGCTTGCGCCGCCGGAGCCTGAGTTGCAGCACGCCGCGTTGCGCCTGACTGCGCGCGGCATCGAAACGAATCCGCTGCCGGCGCCGGACGACTCGGGCGCGTTCGTGGCGGGGCTCGACTTGCGGGCGCACGAGGCGGTGGTGGAGCACAGCGATGGCGGCGAGCGAAGGGTGGCGCTCACACCTGACCGATCGGTCGGCGCGGTCGCCCGGGAGTTGCTCGGCGCGATCCAGGAGCTCGCTGGGCCGGTCGCGATCAACCCTACGCCGCAGGAGGTGTCGTGGAGCGTGCCGCTGGACGAGGACGAGGAGCACGCGAGCTACGACGAGGAGCGCGTGCGCTCGTACTTCGCTGCGGCGACGCGCGTCGCGCTCGTGCTGGGCGAGTTTCGGGCCCCATATCGCGGGCGCTCGACGCCGGTGAACACGTGGTGGGGGTCCTTCGACATCGCCGTCAACCTCTTCTCCGGCGTGCCGGCCGATCCGCCGTCAGAGGACTTCATCATGCGCAACGCCATGGACGCGCAGGAGGTTGCGCTCGGCTGGTGGCCAGGCGACGCGCGTTATGGCAAGGCGGCGTTCTATGCGTACGCGCATCCGGCGCCCGAGGGCTTCGCCGCCGCGCCACTCGAACCGCCTGCGGCACGCTGGGAGCCCGAGCTCGGGGAGTACATCCTCGACTGGGATGACGTGTGGGCGAGCGCCGACCCGCACGGCACAGTGATCGCGTTCGCCCGCTCGGTGTTCCGTCACGCGTGTGTGGTGTGCGGCTGGGACCCGGTGCTCGCCGGGAGCGCCGAGGGCCACCCGCCGCCGGTCGTCTAGCGTCGCGAGTCGCTATCCGGGCGCCCGACCGCCCCCGCTCGCGGCTCTAGCGATCGACGATCGATCGAACCAGGAGGAACATCACTACGACGGTCACGATCACTACGAATGGACCGATGCTCATGTCGGCGCCCCCTTCTGCCTGCCGAGTTCTGATGAGCTGACTTTGACAGGGTCAGCGGCGTCGGTGTGTGGCATGCCTCACTCAGCACGGCGAAGCGAACTCGACGCGACCGCCTCCTGCAGCGCCGGCTCGAGCACGTCGAGATAGTCGGCCTTGCTCAGCTTGCCCGAGGCGCGGAACCCAACGTTCCGGCGGGCATGTCACCGATGCGCTCGACCACGGCTACCTGCGCGCCCGCAGTTTCGACCACTCCGCCTTGTGTACGCGCTTGGCGGCCTGGTAGTCGATCAGCGCCTGGGGGGAGTCGACATCGCCGAGCGTGGGGTGGGGCGGTACGAGTCCATTGGCGGCTTTCAGCCCGTAGCGCTTGGCAAGCACCGCGCCGAGCGACTTGACCTTCATCTCGCCGAAGCCGGGGAGGCCGGCGATGTTGGCGCGCAGCTGTTCGGCATCCTCGGCATCGCTCCAGACGCGCTCGGCGCGCCCGCCGTACTCATCCTGCACGTACTCGGCCAAGGCGTGGACGCGTTCGGCCATTTTGGCTGGAAAGCGGTGAATCGCGGGTTTCGCGCGGAAGACCAGCTCGAGATCGGTTGCGGCCAGCCGCGCGGGGTCGAGCGTGCCGACGCGCTCCTTGATCGCCAGCGGGCCGGAGAACGCCTTCTGCACGGTGATCTGTTGGTCCAGCGCGAAGCCGATCAGCAGCGCCATCGGGTCCGCGGCGATCAGCGCGTTGGCTTCGTCGGAGTCGGTGAAGTACAAGCGGTCGGGCACGCGGTCAATCGTACTGGCGCTTGGTTTGAGTCGATCCAGCCGACTCGCGCGTGCCGTCGTCAGCCGCGGCCCGCGCGGCGGCGACGTACAGGAGTGCCTGCACGCGCGCGACCGCGCCGACGGTCTCGTCGGGAGGCAGCAGCTCCGGGTGGTGCAGCGGGCGCGGCGCGAACCCCGCGGCGCCGTCCAGCCCGACGAACGCCATGGCCACCGGCGCGAGCGCGCCGAAGAACGCGAAATCGTCCGACCCGCAGGAGCGCCATTCGGGCGCGGCCGTCAGCCCGGCGCTCGCGAGCAGTTGACGCGCCCGCGCGACAATCCGGGGGTCGTTTTCGAGCGCCGGCTCGCCCGGCTCGAGCTCGACGCTGGCACGGCATCCGTGCGCGGCGGCGACCGCCGTCGCGGTGTCCACGACGAGCTCGCGCAGCGCGAGCCGATCCTGTGGCCGGTGGGCGCGGAGTGCGCCGCGCGCTTGCGCCTGCGCCGGGATCAGGTTCTCGGCGGTTCCCGCCTCGAGCACACCGATCGTCAGCGACGCGGCGCTCAACGGGTCGATGCGCCTGCCGAGCTGGGCGTGGAGCGCGACAACCACCTGCGCGATCGCGAGGATCGGGTCGCGACCGTGGTGCGGATAGGCGCCGTGGGAGGGTGCTCCCTCGACGGTGATCGCGAACACGTCGCACGAGGCGTTGACCGTGCCCGGGTCGAGCGCCACGGTTCCCCATCGCAGCTCGGGGTGCACGTGCGCTGCGACGATCGCCGCGGGCGCGAGCCGTCGGAGCGGCTCGTCGGCGAGTTGCTGCGCGCCTGAGGGGTAGGCCTCCTCGCTCGGCTGGAAGACCGCGAGCAGCGGCGCCGGCAGCGCGTCTGCGACTGCGTGTGCGGCGCGTGTGAGCGCGACGAGCGCGGCCATGTGGACGTCGTGGCCGCACGCGTGCATGACATCGCCTGAGGCCGCGAACGGCGCCCCGGTGCGCTCGCGCAGCGGCAGGCCGTCGAGCTCGGCGCGAACCGCTACGGGCGCGGCGTGCGAGCCGCCGCCGTCCGCGGTTACGCCGGGATCGACTCGCGCGAGCAGCCCGGTGCCGGCGACGACTTCACCTGCGAGCGGCAGCTCGGCGGCGACGCTCGCCGAGGTCTGCGCCTCGGCGTGTGCGAGCTCGGGTGTCGCGTGCAGTCGACGGCGCAACGCGATCGCCCGCGGCAGCCCGCGCTCGATGCCCTGCAGCAGTGCGTCCAGCAGCGGTTCAGTAGATCGCGCCATAGCGCCGGCAGAGCTCCTCGAGGTCCACGCCCGCGGCCGCGTCCAGCTCGGCCTGCTTGACGCTGATGTATGCCTGGTAGAGCAGCGGCGTCATCCACCCGCGGACGGCGCTGTCGTCGGCGAGCGCCCGCAGCGCCTCGGCAAGCGTCTGCGGCAGTGCTCCGACGCCGAAGCGCGAGGCCTCCTCGGCGTCGAGCTGTGCCGGATCGCGGTCGAGGATCGGTGGCGCGGGCAGCTGCTCGCGTACCCCTTCGAGGCCAGCCCGTACGATTGCGCCGAGCGCCAGATACGGGTTTGCGGCTGCATCCGCGCCTCGGTACTCGAGATGCAGCTGCTCCTCGGCGCTCGCGTCGGCGAGGTCGAGCACAGGCGGGATGCGCAGCAGCGCCTCACGGTTGCGCTGCGCCAGACACACGGCTCCGGCGCTCCAGCGGTGTGGGCGCAGGCGCGCGCCGGACACGGGGCTCGGGGCCGTGAGCGCGCTGAGCGCCGGTGCGTGGCGGAGGATGCCCGCGGCGAAGCGCTCGCCGAGCTCGCTCAGGCACGCGGGCCGGTCGCGGTCGTAGAGCCGCGAGGCGCCGCGCGCGTCGAGCAGGTTCAGGTGGATGTGCACGCCGTTGCCGGCCTGCTCGGGGTCGAGCAGCGGCGCGAAGCTTGCGCGTGTGCCGGCGCGGCGGGAGATCTCCCGCACGACCTCCCTGAACACAACCGCGCGATCGGCGCCGGCGACACCCTCTGCGGGCGCGACCGGGATCTCGAACTGGTGCGGCGCGTACTCGGCGAAGAAGCGCTCCGGCTCGACGCCGGCGTCCACCAGGGCGCCCATCACCTTCGCGGGGAACGGATCGACGCGTCGCTGTGCGTCGAGCGTGAACGGCAGTGCCGGTGCGGTCTCGGCCGAACCGGGAGACGCTCGCTTCGCTCCCGTCCCCGAACCGTCCAGCAGCTGGAACTCGTGCTCGAAGCTCGCCACCAGGCGCGCGCCGAGCGTGTGCTCGAGATCGTTCAGCGCGCTCTCCAGAAAGTTCCGCGGGCAGCACTCCCACGGCTGCCCGGCGGTATCGACGATGTCGCATAGCATCAGCTCCAGCGCGCTGTGCTCGGCTTCCGGCCCGACGCGCACCCGCGTGCGGGCATCCGGGAGCAGGCGCAGATCGCCGGTCGAGCCGAACGGGTTGGGCTCGGCGACGGGGCCAAGCGGCGTCAGCGCGTGGTTGGCTGGCACCCAGCCGATCCCGGCGCGGAGATGCTCCTCCAGCTCGGTCGACAGCACCGCGCGTCCGCGCACGATCGAACCGAGATCGCAGCAGACGAGTGCTACGAGCTCGGTGCCGTTCACCGCAGTGTCTCACTCGTGAGCGTGCCGTTGTCCCAGACGCGCTCTGCGAGCCCCAGCGCCGCAGCGCCCGTGCGCACCGCTGCGGCGTCGGACGCGAACACCACGACGAACAGCCCGCCGGCCGGCTCCTCGCGCCGCTCGAGTGCCGCTGCGAGCCGCTCCTGCGGCTGCAGGTGCACGCCGCCGTCGCCGAGCGCGGGGTAGGTGTCGGCGACGCCGTACAGGCTGCCACCGGGGCCGCGTATACACCCGAACACGCACGCGAAGTGCCCGACGTGCCAGTCCGGCGGCGGGCCCTCGAGCTCGCCGTCGAGCAGGTAGCTCAACAGCTGGTTGACGCTCGGGCGCCCGCCCCACAGGTGGTGCGTGGCGAAGTTGGCGACGAGCGTGACCGGATGCTCGAGCGCGGCCGCGAGCTCGAACACGCCGGCGAGCGTGGCCGCGTTCCACGGGCCCGCCAACGGGATCGCCGCGAGCGTGCCGGCTGACAGCGTCGTGATCGCCTCGCCAAGCCCCGCGGCGGTCGTGCCGGACACGTCCGGATCCTCGATCGTCGGGATCCTGAGCCGGTAGTCGCGTCGCCCCGTTTCTCCATGCGGGAGCGTGCCCGCGTCGCGCACCCCGGAGACGATGCTCCCGGCGGCGAGCGCGACGGCGTCCTGGTCGATCGGCGCGCCATCCTCTCCGATCAGGCCCGCCGCGTTCAGGGCGAGAGCCCCGCAGAAGGCGCCGCACAGGTCGTCGCGCTGGGGGAGCTCGCGCGCGTGTACGGCGAGCAGCTCGCGCGCGCCCGTCAGCAGCGTCATCTCGAGCGGATCGGGTCTCGCCATGGCCCCAATTTACAGGGGCCTGTCTGCCCGACGACGCCCTGCGCGGCGTGGCGCGCAGCCCGCAGACTGGCGTCTTCCAAAAAGACAGAAACAAAAAGACAGAAACACTGGAGGAAAACTAGCGCAGATGCAGGTCTTTTCCGCTTGACAGAACTGTAGGGTGCTGTGATAGTAACTGCCCTAGGCCCGGAGAACGGAACCCTCCCAGATTATGACAAAATTGGATCTGAGTGTTCTCGATCGACAAGCCGGCAGCCTGCGGTCAGTCATAAATCGACAAAGGAGCGGTGAGCCACGATGCGGCGCCTGATGATGATGTTCGGAGTAATCCTGCTGTCAGCGACTACGTTCGTTAGCGCCAGTGCTGTCTCCGTGTCCGCAAACACCGAAGAATTCGTTGCCAACAAAACCGGCAAAACAACGGGCAAACAGATCAATCCTCAGGTATTCAAAACCGGCGCGGGTACGATCGAATGCACGACCGTGACGAGCACCGGCAAAATCGAAGAACCCTTGAAATTCACGGCGCACAAAGAAGTCCTCACCTACAGCGGCTGCTCAGGCTTTGGTACTTCCCTCACCGTCACGCCGGCCCACTTCGAATTCCTCGCCAACAAAACCGCGAGGCTCGAAAAAACCGTGACCATCTCGTCGGAAAGCCTGACCTGCAAAGTGCTCCTCGAACCGCAGACGCTCAACAACGTCAACTACACCAACAGCTCGGGGAAGCTGATCGCATCGGCGACCGTCACCGGCATCCACTCGCTACCGACCGGCGGGATGTGCGGCAGCAAAGAAAACACCGAAGGGTCCTACAGCGGCAAGATCGAAGCAGAACTCGAAGGTGGCACGGTCGAATGGAAATCGTAGCCTCGCCGCAGGTGTAGCGCCGCCCGGGGAAAAAAGACACGAGGCCGGGGACCGACGGACAGCGTCGGCCCCCGGCTTGGTGGCGCGGCAGGCGTAGCACGGGGGTAGACTACGGCGCGCAGAGGAGGTGCGAATGCGCGGAACGTCGCCCTGCGGCGGATCGACGAGCGGCCGACTCCGCGTGCTCGGGGCATGCGTTGTCGTGCTTGCCGCAATATGGCTGGGGAGCATTGAGGCTGCGCCGGCGGTCGCCGCTGCGTGTTCGAACGCCCAGTTTCGCGTCGGCCCCTCCGAACAGCTGCCGGACTGCCGCGCCTTCGAGCAGGTCTCGCCCACCGAAACCGGCGGGCTCGACGCCGTCACGCTCCAGCCGCCACAGCCCGCGCAAAGCTCGGCGTGCGAAGACGGCGAGCCATGTACGCTCGCGTACATGAACGTCGGAGCCGCGTTTGGTGGTGCGCCGGGAAACGAGTTCGACAACGCGTATCTCGCAACCAGGGATCCCACGGGCTGGCAGACGACGCCCCTTTCGCCGCCCACACTGCAGGAGCCGGCGAATGGCCTGGCCAAGGTCGCCTACGCCTTCTCGGGCGATCTCTCGCAGGCGATCCTGCGCGTGCCGCTGCAGCAGCTCACCGAAGGCGCCCCCGCCGGCGTCTACAACCTGTTCCTCCGCCAGCCGGGCGGCGCCTACTCGCTGCTGACGCCGAACAGCCCACCCGAACCGCCGGTGGCGGGGTGCGGCCGCTGCTTCGAACACGAAGACGTGCCCGCCTTCGCCGGCGCGTCGAGCGACCTTGCTCACGTTATCTTCGAGGCCAACGACAGCCTCGTCCAGGATGCTCCCGGCAAAGGCGTCCCGAACCTCTACGAAACCGCAGGCGGACGCGTGCAGCTCGTCGAGCGGCTCCCCGACGGCGAAATTCCGGCGCACGGCGCGCAGGCCGGCGGCGGGATCAGCGCGATCGACGAAGCCTCGGGCGAGCTGGATCATGCGATCTCCGCAGACGGCTCGCACGTCGTGTTCGAGGCCAAGGCCGACGGCGGCCTCCCCGATGCACAACAGCAGGGCAAGACCGAGCTGTACGACCGCATCGACGCGAGCTCGACGGTCGAGATCTCGGCGCCGGCGCCCGGGGCCCAGCCGAAAAGATGCGAAACCAGTCGGGGGATCTGCGACGCGGAGCCCGCGCGCTTCTGGGCGGCGTCGGCTGACGGCTCGCTCGTCTACTTCACGAGCAAAGCGGCGCTCACCAAGGAATCGAACACCGGCAGCGAAGTGCGCACCCAGCAGGAACTCGAAGAACAACGCGAACGCGAAGAAGAAGGAATCCCCGAACCGGAAGCCCAGAATCCGGGCGAGGACCTCTACCGCTACGACGTGGACACGCGGACCCTGACCGACCTCACCGCCGACGCCGCGGCTCGGAACGGCGCCGAAGTGCTCGGTGTCGTCGGCGCGTCGAGCGACGGGTCCCGCGTGTACTTCGTGGCGAAGGCAGACCTCGCGGGCGCAGCCGAAGCCGGCGAACCGAACCTCTATCTGTGGGACGGCGCCTCCAAGCCGACGTTCATCGCCACGTTGAAGGCGCCAGACAAGGGAGAAGAAACCCATGTCGAAGCTGAAGACAAGGGCGAAGCGTTCCCTTACGAAAGCGACGTGGAGGACTGGACGCAGCACCCGACGATGTCCCAGGCATATGTCACACCGGACGGCGAGCATCTCGCGTTCATGTCGGTGAACCCGTTGACCGGGTACGACAACATCGACCAGCGCACGGGCAAGGCAGATCCCGAGGTCTACGAGTACGACGCCGAAACCGGCGTGCTCGTGTGCGCGTCGTGCGATGCGGGCGACGTGCCTCCGCTTGGCAGCGCGTTCATCGGCGCGACGCTCGACGAACGGGCGAGCACGGCCTTCCACCAGCCGCGGAGCCTGAGCGACGACGGCGGGCGCCTTTTCTTCTCCTCCCCCGACCCGCTCGTTCCGGGACTGCAGGGCGGCAGCGACAAGCTCTTCGAGTACGAGAACGGCGCGGCGCAACTGATCTCAGGCAGCGAAGCTGGCGGAGAAGCGGTGTTCCTCGACGCCAGCGCGAGCGGGGACGACGTCTTCTTCGCGACGCGCGAACCGCTGACTGCGACCGACGCCGACGAACTGCTCGACGTCTACGACGCGCGCGTCGACGGCGGCCTCTCCATGCCGATCGTCCCAACGCCCTGCCAGGGCAGCGCCTGTCAGGAGCCATACGGGTCGCCGCCGTCGCTCGCCGCACCGATCTCTGCCGTGTTCGTGGGGCAGGGGAACCTCCCAACCGTGCCGGCGCCGGCGCCGAAGCCGACGCGTGCGCAGCTCCTCTCTCGCGCGCTCGCCAAATGCAAGAAGCTGAAGAGCGGGAAGAAGCGATCGGCATGCATCGTGTCGGCGAAGCGGCGCTACGGGGTCAGGGCCAGAACCACTCGCCGCGGCGGCACAGCGAAGCGCCGTGGCTCCTCCAGGCGATCCGGATGAGCGCTGCGCGCGAAGGCGCGTCTCGCTGGAGGATTAGGAGCTTGGCCTCGTCGTTCGTGCTGGTACTCGCCGCCTTCGGCGTGGGCGCGAGTCCGGCGGCGGCGAGCGCCGCGAGCCCGCATTGGCAGATCCTCACCCAGTCACAGCCCACGTTCTTCAAAGCGGGCGACACGTCCGACGCCTACGTGCTCGTCATCCGAAACGACGGCGGCATGGCGACGGCGAAAGCGAGCACGGTGACCGTGACCGACACTCTGCCCGCCAAAGTCACCGCGACCAAGGTCACAGCCCGCGGAGAAGCAGCCAACGGCAACGGTCTGCCGAGATACGAAATGACCTGCTCGCAGATGCCGGTCACGGGCTCCGTCACTTGCACCTACGAAGAAGGCCCATTACAGGGCCGGATCTTGCCCGGGGCGACGATCGTGGTGACGATCACGGTCTCGATCCCTCAGGGCCTCGCGGTCCGTGAGCTCGAGAGCTCCGCGACGGTGTCCGGGGGCGGCGCGCCGCCCGCGTCGGCGGAAGAAGCGACGAGAGTCGACGCCGAACCAGTCCCGTTCGGCCTGTCGTTCTTCGACGTGGACACCGTCGCGGAAGATGGAGAAGCGGCTACGCAGGCCGGCTCGCATCCGTTCGAGCTGACGACGAGCCTGGCGTTCGACGTGAGCTCCCGTGAAACCCCGTCTGCCGGTAACGGAGGAGCGGAATCGCCGCTCGCCAGCGCTGCCCCGAAGGACGTCGAAGTCGCGCTTCCGCCAGGGCTGGTCGGCGATCCAAACGGGCTGCCAAAGTGCAGTCAGCGGGCGTTTCTGGAACGCGAAGAGCTCAACTGTCCACTCGATACGCAGGTCGGGACGGTAAAGCCGTTCTTCTACGGCACGTTTGCGTCGGCGGTCTTCCCCGTCTTCAACATCGTCCCTCCACCAGGGCAGCCGGCCGAGCTCGGCTTCTCGGTCGCCGGGATCGGGCACATCCCACTGTTCTTCCACGTGCGCAGCGACAGCGACTACGGGCTGACAGCGGAGCTCAACGAGATCCCCGAGACGGGCCCGCTGCAGGCGGCGATCCTGACCCTGTGGGGGGTGCCGGCGGAAGCGAGCCACGACCTCGAACGCGAAGGCACGCTGGGAGAAGACGGACAGCAGAGCGGCGAAATCTGCAAGCCGGAAGTGCAGGTCGAAGGCGGGGTCGAAAAACAGACGCGCTGCCCCAGCGACGCTCCGGCCAGGCCGTTCCTGACGTTGCCGAGCAGCTGCGGCGGCGAACTGCCCGTGAGCGTGCGCCGCGACTCGTGGCAGAACCCGGAACAGCTGAGTCTGGTCGAACCTGAACCAGCCGGTGCTTTCCATCCGGAACTGAACCTCCCGCCGATCACCGGCTGCGAACACCTCTCCTTCACCCCGTCACTGACCCTCGCCCCGGAAACCACCCAGGCGGGCGCGCCGAGCGGCTACACGGTCGCCGTGCGCGTTCCCCAGAACGAAAGCCCAACGGCGCTGGCGACGCCGGACCTGCGCAACGCGACGGTGAGCCTACCGGCGGGCGTAGTGCTCTCACCGTCGGTGGCAAGCGGCCTGCAGGCGTGCTCGCCCGCCCAGTTCGCCCTGCACTCACTCACCGCGGCGACGTGCCCGCCGCAGGCGCAGATCGGCACGGTGAAGATCGCGACGCCGCTAGTGTCGAGCCCGCTGGAAGGCGAGGTGTTCGTCGGCCAGCCCGAATGTGCTTTGTGCACATCGAGCGATGCGCAGGACGGCAGGCTGTTGCGGCTGCTGGTGCAGGCCCAGGGCTCCGGGGTGATCGTCAAGCTCGAAGGAGCGACTTCGATCGATCAGAGCACGGGTCAGCTGACGGCGCGGTTCCGCGAACTCCCGCAGCTCCCTTGGGAACAGCTCCAGCTGAATCTCAACGGCGGACCGCGTGCGCCGCTGGCGAACACGTCGGCCTGCGGCGTGCCGCTGGCGGCGAGCTCGTGGCTGACGCCGTACAGCAGCGAATCGGCCGCCCAGCCCACGAGCGAACCGTTCGCGCTGAGCGGTTGCGCGACGCCGCAGTTCCACCCGTCGTTCGTCGCGGGAACGACCGCAAACGAGGCCGGCCAGCCGAGCGCGCTGACGGTGACGCTCTCGCGCTCGGACGCGGACGCGGACTTCGAAGGCGTCAGCGTGCACCTGCCGCCGGGACTGCTGGGGATGCTGTCCACCGTCCAGCCCTGCTCGCAAGCGCAGGCACGCGCCGGCGCGTGCGGGCCACAGAGTGAAATCGGCAGCGCAACGGTCGGCGCGGGTCCGGGTGCGGATCCGCTGTTCCTCGAGGGCGGGCACGTGTACCTGACGGGTCCGTACGAGGGTGCGCCGTTCGGGCTGTCGATCGTCGTGCCGGCGGTGGCCGGGCCGTTCAACCTCGGAGCGATCGTCGTGGGGGCTCGGATCGAGGTGAGCCCGACGACGGCGGCGCTGACGATCGTGAGCGATCCGCTGCCGCAGAGCCTCGATGGCATCCCGCTGCAGATCAAGACGGTCAACCTGGACATCGCCGGCAACGGCTTCATCGTCAACCCGACCAGCTGCCAGCCATCGGCGATCGAAGCCACGCTCACGAGCAGCGACGGCGCGACGGCGCCTGTGTCCTCGCGCTTTCAGGCGGCCGACTGTGCGCGGCTGGCGTTCCAGCCGAAGCTGACGGCGTTGACGCACGCGCGCACGAGCAAAGCCGACGGCGCGTACCTGCACGTGCGCCTGGTGACCGAGTCGGGCCAGGCGAACATCGCGAAGGTGAAGGTCGATCTGCCGAGCCAGCTGCCGAGCAGGTTGAGCACGTTGCAGCGCGCGTGCGTGGCGGCGGTGCTCGAAGCAAACCCGGCGGCGTGCCCGGCGGCGTCGAGGGTGGGCACGGCGACGGTCATCAGCCCGGTCCTGCATGCGCCGCTCGCCGGCCCCGCCTATCTGGTCTCCCACGGCGGCTCCGCGTCGCCTGATCTCGAGCTGGTGCTGCAGGGCGAAGGCGTGACGATCGATGTTGTCGGCCACACGACGATCAAGCGCGGCGTCATCGCGGCCGCGTTCGAAGCGCTGCCCGACGTGCCGATCTCCTCGTTCGATCTCGTGCTCGACGAAGGGGCGCACTCGCTGCTCGCGGCCGACCTCCCGGCGAAGGCGCGGCACAGCATGTGCGGACAGCGTCTGACGATGCCGGTCGAGCTCATCGCCCAGAACGGCGCGGTCATCAAACGAACGCCGACGATCGCTGTCTGGCGATGCACGAGTCATACGCCCCGACGCAAGCCCAGGCACCGTGTCCGCGGCCACGCTCGCCACGCGGCGCGCGGCAAAGCAAGACACCAGGCTCACGGCAAGCCGTCGCGCAAGGCGTAGGCTACGCGCATGGCTTGGGACTTCTCCACCGACCCCGACTTCCAGCAGCAGCTCGACTGGATGGCGGATTTCGTCCGCGAGGAGATCTGGCCGCTGGAGTCGATCTGGCACGAGCTTGGACTCGACGGCCTGCGCCGCGCGATCGCGCCGCTGCAGGAGCAGGTCAAGGAACGCGGCCTGTGGGCGACGCACCTGCCGCCTGAGCTGGGCGGCCAGGGCATGGGCCAGGTCCGCTTGGGCCTGATGCACGAGATCGAGGGCAGCTCGCCGATCGCGCCGCTGGCGTTCGGCAACGCGGCGCCCGACTCGGGCAACTCGGAGATCCTTGCGCTGGCGGGCACGCCGGAGCAGAAGGACCGCTGGCTGCACCCGCTGCTGGCGGGCGACCTGCGCAGCGCGTTCAGCATGACCGAGCCCGACACCCCCGGCTCGGATCCCACGCAGCTGCGTACGCGCGCGGTGCGCGACGGCGACGAGTGGGTGATCGACGGGCTCAAGTGGTTCTCCTCGAACGGCTCGATCGCGGACTTCCTGATCGTGATGGCGGTCACCGACCCCGATGCGCGCCCGGCGCAGCGGGCCTCGATGTTCATCGTCCCGACGGACACGCCGGGGGTTGAGATCGTGCGCGACGTGCCGACGATGGAGCATCCGTGGGAGCAGTTCGGCGGCTACGGCGGACACGCGGAAATCGCCTATGAGGGCGCGCGCGTTCCGGCGCAGTCGCTGCTGGGCGGCGAGGGCGAGGGCTTCCTGCTCGCGCAGCACCGCCTCGTGCCGGGGCGGATCCACCATTGCATGCGCTGGCTGGGGGTGGCGAAACGGGCGTTCGACATGCTGTGTGAGCGCGCCACCTACCGCCATGCGCACGGCTCGCTGCTGGCGGAGAAGCAGACGGTGCAGAACTGGATCGCCGACAGCGCCGCGGAGATGCAGGCGGCGCGGCTGATGACGCTGCACGCGGCATGGGTGATGGACACGCAGGGCGCGAGCGCGGCGCGCACGGACGTCGCGCTGATCAAGTTCTACGGCGCGAAGGTGCTCCACGACGTCGTCGACCGCGCGGTGCAGGTGCACGGCTCGCTCGGCTACTCGACCGACCTGCCGCTCGAGCAGATGTACCGCTTCGCGCGCGCGGCGCGTATCTACGACGGGCCCGACGAGGTCCACCGCCAGTCCGTCGCCCGCCACCTGCTGCGCGGCTACGCGCCGCCGCCGGACGGCCTGCCGAGCGAGTACCTGCCGCGGCGCCGCGAGCACGCGCGTGAGCGCTTCCGCGACCTGCTCGAGGCCGTCACCGCCAACGATTAGCCCGCATCGGCGGGCAGCAGCCTGAACGCTTCGCCTGAATGCTGCCTTACGGCCCGGAAGTGCCGTTCGTCGAGCGTCGCGATTTGGCTGCTCTGGAGGTGCGACGCGAGCGCGAGCAGCGAGGCGTCCGTGAGCCCCAGCTGCATCGACTCGTGCGCTTCAGCCAGCGCGATCGTCTCGAACACAGCGGTCGGCCACCACTCGAGAAGGTAGGCGCCGTTGGCAAGGTCCTCGCGCAGCGCCCGTGTCGCGTTTGCGCCCCCGTAGCGCTGTACGAGGTGATCGAGCTCGGCCAGGACCAGAGGGGTGGTCGCGAGCTCCTCCTCGTTTTGGCTGATCCAGTCGCGGACCGTCTCATGGCCGGCGTCCTTGCGGTCCATGAACGCCAGTACGACTGACGTGTCGAGGATGATCAACTCTCGCCGAAGCCAGTCCTGGCGAGATGACCGTCGACGTCGTGGGAGAGATCACCCGGGCCATCAAATACCCCAGACGCGCGAGGCTTTGCGAGAGCGCCACCCGCGCCGGCCTGAGCGAGGGCCTCGCGGATGAGCGCCGCCCTGGTTGTGCCCTCCGCGGCGGCGCGACGCGCAAGCGCACGGTCAACCTCGGGGTCAATGTAGATACTTGTCTTCTTCACACTCTGCAGTATACCACCTGCCACCCGCTGACATCCTGTCGGAGCGGCGGACGCGCTGGGAGGGTGATGAGGGAGCATCAGTGGGCTCGCGGGGTCGCGTGCCGCCCGCGCCGGCTCTACGCTGAGATGACCGTGGCAACCGAGACCAGACGCCCGCACGCCAAGTTCGACCCGAGCGCGTTCGAGAGCTTTCGCTTCACCGCGCGCGAGCTGGACGATCGCGGCCGCGTGACGCTGGGCTACGCGCTGGACGAGGAGCTCGCGTTCACGGAGGTGTTCGAGCTCCCGCTCGGCGACCCGGGCCGGCGCTTGGACGAGGCCGAGCGCGAGCGCGTGGATGGCCTGCTGGCGCTGCTGCACTGGGTCGCGGGTGTCAGCTACTACAAGACGGCGCTGCCTCCCAACGTCGCCTGCGAGACCGGCGTCCCTCCACCGGCCGTGGCCACTCTGCTGGAAGCTCTTTACTCCGAGGGCCTAGCCGAGCTCGCTTACACCAATGACCTGGCGGCGCTGCCCCAACCTTCGTTTGGCGACGGGGCGTCGTCGACGCGGCCGGTGACGGCCGCGGGGACGAGCGCCCCGTCGCCTGACGCAGCGCAGCGCATCCTGGTCCCGGTAGGCGGCGGCAAGGACTCGGCGGTGGCGCTCGAGATCGTCAGGCGCTCGGGACACGAGCTGGCGCTGTTCTCGCTCGGCGACGCGCCGCCGATCGCGCGCACGGTGGCCGCCGCCGGGCTGCCGCGCCTGCTGGCGACGCGCACGCTCGACCCCGGCCTGCCCGCGTTGAACGCGGCTGGAGCGCTCAACGGCCACGTGCCGATCACAGCGATCGTCTCGTGCGTCGCGCTGCTGAGCGCGGCGCTGAACGGCTTCGACGCGGTGGCGATGGCCAACGAGCGCTCGGCTTCGGCGGGCAACGTGATGTGGGACGGCGTCGAGGTCAACCACCAGTTCAGCAAGAGCTTCCGCGCCGAGCGGCTGCTGAGCGCGGCGCTTGCGCAAGGCGCTTGCGGCCCACGGCTGTTCTCGGTCCTGCGCCCCGCATCCGAGCTCGCGATCGCGCGCGCGTTCGCGCGCATGGAGCGCTACCACGGCGCGTTCACGAGCTGCAACGCGATCTTTCGCATCGACCCTGCGCTGCGCGCGGCCTCGTGGTGCTGCGACTGCCCCAAGTGCCGTTTCGTGTTCCTGGCGATGGCGCCGTTCACGGCGCCTCAGCAGCTGCGCGAGATCTTCGGCTCGGACCTGCTCGACGACGAGCGCCAGTTCGAGGGCTTCGCGTTGCTGACCGCGACGGGCGGGCACAAGCCGTTCGAGTGCGTGGGCGAGGAGCAGGAGAGCCTCGCGGCGATCCGCCTGCTCGCGCGCGAGGAGCGCTGGAGTCGGCACAGCGTGGTGCGGCGGCTGGTGGACGAGGTCCTGCCGCAGTTCCCCGCTGGGACGGGTGAGCCCGACGCGGCGCTCGCGCTCAGCGACGAACACTCGGTGCCGGCGTCGCTGCTGGCGGAGGTCCGTGCGGTTCTCGGAGCTTGACGGCGCGAGCGTCGGCGTGTGGGGCGCCGGCCGCGAGATCGCGTCGTTCGCCGATCAGCTGGCCCGCCGCCTACCCTCGGCGCGGATCGCGGTGGCGGTGTTCGACGCGCCTGCGCAAGCCGATGTCCGCGAGACGCTGCGCTCGCCCGCCGCGCGGATCCTGGTCCGGGACGGCGACCGCCCCGGGGCGGTCGCCGCGGCGCTGAGCGGCTGCGACGTGGTCGTGCGCTCGCCCGGCGTGTCGATCTACCGGCCCGAGCTGCAGGCGGTGCTCGCGACAGGCACGCCGGTGACGACGGCCACGTCGCTGTGGCTGGCGGATCGCGGTGGGGCCGGTGTGCTCGGCGTGACCGGCACGAAGGGCAAGAGCACGACCGCGGCGCTCGCGTTGCACCTGGCGCGCGCGGCCGGGCTCACGGCGCAGCTGGCTGGCAACATCGGCGTGCCTGCGCTCGACCTGCTCGATCGCGACGCCGCCGAGGTCACGGTGCTCGAGCTCTCGAGCTACCACACCGCCGATCTGGAGATCGGGCCGGAGGTCGCGCTGGTGACGAACCTGTACCGCGAGCACACCGACTGGCACGGCAGCGAGCAGGCCTACCGTGCGGACAAGCTGCGCCTGCTCGGCCTTCCGGGCGTACGCGTCGCCGTGTTGAGCGCCCGCGACGAGCGGCCGGTGGAGAGTGCTGCGGAGCTCGAGGTGCTGCGCTTCGGGTTGCCGGGCGGCTGGGACGCGACGGCCGGGGGGATCGCGCTGCGGGGCGAGCTGCAAGCGAGGAGCGACGAGCTGCCGCTGCGCGGCGAGCACAACGTGCTCAACCTCTGCGCCGCGCTGACCGCGCTCGAAGCGCTCGGCGTGGAGCCGGCCCCGCTGCCCGGCGCGCTGGACGGCTTTCGAGCGTTGCCGCACCGGCTCGAGACGGTCGCCGAACGCGATCGCGTCGAGTGGGTCAACGACAGCATCTCGACGACCCCCGAGTCGGCGCTCGCGGCGCTCGCGAGCTTTCCCGGCCGCGAGCTGCTCCTGATCGCCGGTGGTCAGGACCGCGGACAGGACTACCGCCGGCTCGCAGACGCCCTCGCTGCGGCCGGCGCGACCGTGATCGGGGTGCCGACGACCGGCCCGCGGCTCGTGGCCGCAGCGCGCAGCGCCGGCATCGCGTCCTCGCGCGCGATCGACGCCCCCGACCTGGTTGCTGCGGTCGAGCTGGCACGGAGCCTCGCGACCGCGGGCTCCGCGGTGCTGCTGTCGCCAGCGGCCCCGAGCTTCGACAACTACCGGGACTTCGAGGAGCGCGGCGAGCGCTTCCGCGCGCTGGCCGCCGGCGCGGCGTCGAGCGACCGCTGAGGCCGCCGGCCCCCCGCCCGGTTGGCGGCGGCGTCAGACAAGCTGTCCGGCGGCTGCTGCCCGGCGCGGCTACCGGCTCACGGGCACAGCGGGTTTCTCGGCGCTCCCGCGCACGGGTTGGGCATCGTTTCCTGCGGCGGCGGCGCCGGCTGGCCTTTCACTTCCGCTAGTTGTTCGCGGTGTTCTGAGACGTACTGCAGGTAGAGCAGATAGACGAGCGTCTGCGCCGGGTGTGCGTAGCCCGTGTTGGGGTTGGGCGTGGTCGCATGCTGGCAGCCCCACGTGCTTTCGATGTCGGTTGGATAGACAGGGTCGCCGAACGTGTTGCCCGTGAGGCAGTTGTTGGTCGACGTGCGCGTGCCGAACAGGCCCCCCTCGAGCATCACATCGCCCGCGAAGCGGCCGCCGCCGTAGCCGTTGCCGGCGAAGCGGTTGCCGGCGATCTCGTTCCCCGCGAGCTGGAAGTCGATCGTTTCGGGGCCGGGTGGGAACGGGTTGGGGTACTCGAACGCGAGGACGCCGTCGCTGGGGTTGCGTTCGATGACGTTGTCTTCGATGAGGTCGGCGTAGTCGCCCGGTAGCTCCACCCCGGCGCCCCAGGGCGCAGCCGCGGCCGACGTGTTGGCGGGGACGGTGAGGTTGTTGTTTTCGCTGATCACGCTGTCGCGGATGATCGTGCAGCGTTTGATCCTGGTGGTGTAGATGCGCGGCGTCGGGTCGGGGCGTTCGACGTTCAGGCGGTTGCATTGCCCGTCCTGCGGCGGCGGCGGGTCACCGGGGTTTTCCGAGTTCGGGGCGATGCCGTCGGTGTTGTGCACGAACTTCGACTTTTCGATCACCAGCGAGCCGCCGGCGTTCGAGCCGGAGTAGCCGAGCGCGTTGTTTTCCATGACCGCTTCGCTGACGCGCGCGCGGCATTCCTGGCAGGCGCCGATGTACATGCCCGAGTCGTTGAAGCCCGACGCGTAGATCTTTTCCCAGAGGCCGTCGGTCTCGTTCCCCGTGAAGATCCCGTAGCCGCCGTTGAAGCCGGTGTCATACGCCGTCAGGTAGCGCCCGTACCAGCCGTGCGCTCCGATCTTGCCCGAGTCGGCGCCGCCGTTCCACCAGATCTCGTTGCCGCCGGGGCCGTTGATCGTTTCGCGGTCGAAGTTGGCCACGGTCAGGTTTTCGATCCACACGTCGTTGGCCTCGACGACTTCGATGCCGTTGGCGCCTTCTGGGCAGGGCCAGTGTCTGCAGGCTTCGTGGTTGCCGTCGATCACGACCGTGTTGCGGTTCATGCCCCTGATCCAGATGCCGGCGTGGGCGGCCGAGACCTTGACTTCTTCGTCGTAGGTGCCGGGCTCGATCAGGACCCAGTCGCCGGCGGTGGCGGCGTTGACGGCCGCCTGGATCGTGGTGAAGTAGGCGGTGTTGGGGGGAGTGCGCCAGGGGGGCGGCGTCGGCGCCTGGCTGACGATGTTGACCCTTGCGGCGAGCGCGTTGCCTGCGCTTGGGGCCAGGACGGCGGCGAAGAGGACCAGTGCGCCCAGCGAGATCCTCGCAAGCCGCGAGCGCGGTCTTCTCGGCGAAACTCGCATCCGTCGCCTCCTGTTCGATCAACGGAGGGTGCTCGTCCGTGGCGGAGTCTACCGCTGCGCGGCGCTCAGGGCAGCGAGCCTCATGACGCCTCGACGGGCGGGTCCGCGGGAGCGCTGTCGGTGACGGTCTCTGGCGCCTTGGCGGGCAGCGCATCGACCGACGCGGCGGCGGCGGCGCGGTTCTCCTCCTTGACCGCGAGCCAGATCTCCTCGCGGTAGATCGGTACGCCACCAGGGGCCGCGATCCCGAGCCTGACAGTGTGGCCGCTGACCCCCATGACGGTCACCAGGATGTCGTCACCAATGACGACGCGCTCTCCGGGACGACGCGTCAGGATCAGCATCGAGGCTGATTATGAAGCAATTCGCGTCTCTGCGGCCAGCGCGAACAGCGGCGCCTGCAGCGGAGCGTCCTCGTGCGTGTTCAGCACCTGGTAGCCGCGGCCGTCGCGGATCAGCAGCGGTGCACGCAGGTTGGCGGTGATGTCGGCCGGGTTGGGCGTCGCACGCACGGTCACGTACAGCGTCGCTCCCGTGGCGTCCTCGATGCCCGTGCGCTCGCGATCCTCGGGCGCGATCTCGAGCGTGAACGTCGAGAAGAACTGGAAGGGGCTGACTACCGGCAACGCGAGCGCGGGATTGTCGACCGCGTGCAGCCACAGAAAGCCGCTGCCGGGGTTGCGATCGAGCAGCGTGTAGCGCAGGCCTCCGAGGCCGATCAACCCGAACGGGAACTCGATCACGTCCTGCTCGTCGATCTCGACGGTGCCGAAGCGGATGCTCTCGAATGTGACGGACATGATGCGGGTCTCCTTGGCGTTGGTCTACTGCAGGAAGTTGAGTAGCGATTCCTGGACGATGCTCGCGGCGGCGCGCAGCGCGGCCTCGTAGGCGGCCTGCTCGTTCGCGTATTCGACCGAGACCGCGGCGACGTTCGTGTCGTCTGTGTTCGACAGCGCCTGCGAGATCGAGCCCTGCAGGTCTTCGTTGCGACTCAATGCCGTCTGCAGCTGATCGGTTGCGCTCCCCGCGGTCGCCTGCAGCTGCGTCAGCGTTTCGAGGTTGCCGTCGAGGTTCTGCAGGTCGGTGGTGCCCAGCGCTTCGCGCGCTTCGACCGTGCCTGCGCGCAGATTCTTGGCAATCGTGCGCAGCGTGTCGAGCAGCTTGCCGTCTTTGGAGGCTTCGCCGTTGCCCAGCAGGGTTGAGATGTTCGTGGTGACCGTGACCGTGGCCCCCGGTCCGACCGCGCGGCTGACGCTTTCGCTGTTGCCCTGGTATTCGTCTTCCGCGCCCTGTTCGTAGGGCGCGGTCGTCGTCGCGGTCCCCGAGAAGAGGTACTGCCCGGCGTACTCGGTGTTGGCGTCCTGCTTGACGCTTTCGGTCAGCTGTTCGACCTGGAGCGCCATCGTTTCGAGGTCGCTCTGGTTGTAGGTGCCGTTGGCGCCCTGGACCAGCAGTTCGCGCACACGCTGCGCCGCCTGGCCCATGCTCGACATCGCCGTGCTGGCGGTGTTCTCCCACGAGATCCCGTCCTGCGCGTTGCTTTCGTAGGAGCTGAGCCCTTCGAGCTGGCTCTGCAGGTCGATGACCTGGCTCGCGCCGTAGGGGTTGTCCGAAGGCTCGAGGATCTTTTTGCCCGAGGACAGTTCGTCGGTCGTGCGCGTCAGGGATCCGAGCGACGCGTTGAGGTCGTTCAGCGTCGCGCTGGTGACCATCGCTGGGGTGATGCGCTCGCTCATGCCTACAACCCCACCACGCCGGTGTGCTCGATCAGCGTTTCGAGCATTTCGCTCATCGCCGTCAGCGTACGCGCCGAAGCCTGGTAGCCCCGCTGGTAGGTGATGAGGTTCGTCATTTCTTCGTCGAGCGAGACGCCGGAGACGCTCTCGCGCTGATCGCTGATCGCCGTGACGGTCGTCTGCAGGTTGGTCTGTTCGTCGCCCGCGGCGCGCACGTCGCTGCCGACCTTCTCCACGAGCGCCGCGTAGCCCTGTTCGGCGGTGCCGCCGCGCAGCGCGGCGATCGCGCGGGCCACTTCGTTGCCGCCGACGGCTTTGGTGCCCGAGGCCTGGACTTCGGATGCTTTCACTGCGACGGCGAGCGTGGCCGCGGTTTCGCCCGAGAAGAACGGTGTGGTGAGGTGTTCGTTGACGGTCGTCGCGAGCGTTTCTGCGACCGTGTCGAGGCCGGTCTGCAGCGAGGTCAGCGCGCCGCCGGGGCCGGTCAGAGCGAGCAGTGCGCCGAGCCGTCCGCCGGCCGTTTCGGTCAATGTCTGGGGCCAGTTGACCTTGGTGCCTTCGACGAGCGGTTTGGCCGCTTCGCCGAAGCTCACCGTGTCCATATGGTCGGACGCTTCGGTGACCGTGATGTTGGCCAGCGAGGAGAGCTTGTCGAGCAGCTCGTCACGCCGGTCGAGCATCTCGTTAGGCGGCTGGCCGGCTTCTTCGGAGAGCTTGATCTGGCCGTTGAGCTGCGCGATCTGGTTGGCGTAGTCTTCGACTTCGCCGGACGGTCCCGTCAGCGCGTTGTACTGTTCGCCGGCCTGGGTTGCGATCGTCGTGAGCTGCGAGCTCAGCTGTTTGAAGACGGTCACCAGCTGTTGGCCGGCTGCCACGACCGCTTCTTTGGCCGCTTCGCTGGTGGGCGAGACGGCGAGGTTGTTCCACGCCGTCCAGAAGTTCGACAGCTGGCTCGCGATCCCCGCGCTCGACGGTTCGTTGAACGCGGCCTGGGCCTGTTCGAGCACTTCCGATTGCGCGCTGGCGGCGCTCAGGGCGCTGTTCTGGGTGCGGTACTGGGCGTCCAGGTAGGTGTTGCGAATGCGCGTGATCGTCGTGACGCTGACGCCGGTGCCGAGTTGGGCGCCCCTGCCGGTCTGCGAGGAGATCGCCGGGATCGTCAGCGGCGGGTTCGGTTCCAGCAGCGCGGTCTCGCGCGAATAGCCTTCGGTGTTGGCGTTGGCGATGTTGTTGCCTGCGGTGTCGAGCGCCGTCTGCTCGGCGATCAGCCCGCTCAGCGCTGTCTGCAGTCCTTGCAAGCTTGGGATCGTCATGGCCTAGGCGTGCAGGTCGAGGACGTGCAGGGCGCCGTGGGGGCGAGCCCGCGTGATGGACTTGGAGGAGCCGTGGGTGTCATAGCCGTCGACGCCGTCGAGTGAGAGCATCCCCATCAGGTGGTCGAGGAAGCCGAGCTCGATCTGCATCAGGGCGCGGTTGCACGAGTGTTCGCGCTGGAGCTCGTGCAGCAGGCCTCTGAGCTCGGCGCTGCGGGCGCTCGCGCGCTCGGCGCCGGGGCCGTCCATCAGCGTGCTCAGCAGCGCCAGCGTAACCGCCTCGGCGGGAACGCCGAAGCGCTCGCCGCTGCGCGCGAGCAGACGCGAGCGCTCCTCCTCGAGCAGCTGGCGTCGTCCGATCTCGCCGCGCAGGATTCCCGCCAGGCGCACGACCGTGTGCACGTCGCGTGCGCGGATCGCCGCCCCCTGCTCCAGCACGACCTCGAGCAGGCTTCGCGCGGAGGCGATCTGCGCGTCGAGGTGGGCCAGCACGTCTGCGGCCAGTGCGCGGTCCTGCTGGGCGGCCGGGTGTCCGACGAGCGTCATCGGGCTCATGCGCCGGTCCCTCCGCTCGTCGACTGCGTGGTGGGCACGTCGCTCGCGGGCGTCGCGCCGACGGCGCTCGTCGCCGGCGTGGTGGCGCCGGTGCCCCGCGCCTGGGTCGCACGGTCTGCCGTTTCGAGATCGTGCGTCAGCTGCGCTGCCAGTCCCAGGCCGCCGGCGTGCATGACGCCGGCGCTCAGCGCCTGTGGCAGCATCGAGGAGATCGGCGAGCTGCTCGCGCCGCTGCCTTCCGAGCCGCCCGCTTCGGAGCCCGACCCGCCTTCGGAGGATTCGCCGTCGAGCCCGCTCGTGCTCGCCAGCGACTGTGAGAGCTGTTCCACGAGCGTCTCTTCGAAAGCCAGTGCGCTCGCGTACGCCTTCTGCGTCGCGGTCGAGCCGTGGCGCACCCACGCGGGCTCGAGCGCCTGATCGACGGCGGGCACGCCCGTCGAGCCGGTCACCGGGGGAAGGCTCATGAGGGCGGTCGCAGCTGGTTGGCGATCGACATCATCTGGCTCTCGGTCTGAATCGCGGTGCTGTTCATCTGATAGGCGCGCTGGGTGCTGACCATCAGCGCCATTTCGCCGGCGACGTTCACGTTCGAGGCCTCAAGCGCGCCCTGATGAATCTTGCCCGTGGCCGGGTGCGGCGCGCCGCTGGCGGCGCTCGGGGTCAGCCCGTTGGCGCCGTTCGCCAGCAGGTGTTCGGGCGAGGTCACCGTCACCAGCTTGATCTGGCCGAGCTTGCGCGTGCCGGCGCTGACGGTCCCGTCGGGCCCGATGCTCACCTGGCTCGGCGAGACGCCGGCCGGCAGCTTGATCGGCGGCGTCAGCGTGCTGCCTTCGGAGTTGACGATCGTGCCGTTCGCGTCGACGTCGAAGCTGCCGTCGCGTGTAAGCGACTTCTGGCCGTTCGAGCGCGTCAGCTCGAAGAAGCCCGGCCCTTCGATCGCCAGGTCCAGCGGATCGCCCGTTTCGGTGATCGCGCCCTGCGCTTCGCTGCGGCCGATCACCTTGGCGCTCGCGCCCGCGCCGTCGGTGCTGACCGTCCCGGCGACATTCACGGGGCTGTACAGGAGGTCGCTGAAGGAGACCCGCTCGGACTTGTATCCGTCGGTCGAGAGGTTCGCGAGATCGTTGCTGATCGCGTCGAGCTGTTCCTGCTGCGCTGACATGCCTGCTGCTGCGGAATACAGACCTTCGAGCATCGGCCCATCCTGTTCGTGGTCGGCGGCGAACCCGGGCCTCCGCATGGCGGTCCAGCCGGGCCCGGGAGCTCTTCTTCCCGGTGATCGGCCGCCACTCCGTGGACTTGAGCCCCGCCGCCGTGCTGTCTAGGACCCCAGCGAGCCCACCTGGGAGGCGGCCTCCTGGAGCGTGCCGGCGATCGACTGAATCGCCTGCTGCCCTGACTGGAAGCTGCGCAACGAGGTGATCATTTCGACCATCACCTTGGCGGCGTCCACGCCCGAGCCCTCGAGTGAGCCCTGGCGCACCGTGCCCGTGGGCTTGCCCGCGGCGGTGCCGGTGTAAAGGTTTTCGCCCTGCTTGACCGCGCCCGGGACTTCGAACACGCCGACCGCGCCCGGGGGCACCGTCCCGCCGGCGCCGACCTTGATCTGTGCGCCTTTCCCACCCAGCACCGGGTCGCCGTTGGTGTCCGTCAGCACGCCCGCGGCGGACGTCGCGAACTGCCCGTCGCGGGTGTAGCGGATGCCCTGCGCGGTCTTGACCGCGAAGAAGCCGTTGCCCTCGATCGCGAAGTCGAGCGGTTCGCCCGTTTCCTGCATCGTGCCCGGCGTCATGTTGGTGTAGGCCTTGCCGAGCGCGACGCCCTGGTTGACCGAGCCGACGGCGGCGCCGCCCTCGGTGTTGGCGATCAGGATCGAGCCGAAGCTGTGCTGCGGCGTTTCGTCGGGCTTGAAGCCGGGCGTGGCGGCGTTGGCGAGGTCGTTGGAGAGCTGATCCTGGCGGATCTGCTCGGCGACCATGCCGGACGCGGCGATGTCAAGACCGAGATCCATCTGCCTCGGGTGTTCGACCGCCGCCCACGGTTCTTGAGCTCAGCGCACGGAGGTGAACAGCGGCAGCTCGCCGGAGAGCTGTTCATACAGGCGCAGGCGCAGTCGTGTGTGGATCTGGGAGATACGGCTCTCGGAGACGCCGAGGCGCTCGCCGATATCGCGCAGCGTCCAGTCCTCGACGTACAGCAGGACCGCCACTTCGCGCTCCTGGTCGGACAGGCGCGCGAACGCCTTGCGGAAGCGCGCCTTGGCTTCGTGGCGCTCGGCCTGCACGATCGGGTCCCACTCCTCGTCGGCGCTCTCGAGCGTGTCGATGCGCTCGATCGTGGCGCTCTCGTCGGAGCGCACGATTCGATTGAGCGAGCCGACCTCCGCCAGCGCGACCTGATCGAGCCGCCGGGTGAGCTCCCCGGGCGTCATCCCGACCGCGGCCGCGAGCTCCTCGCGGGTGGGCTGGCGTTCGTGCAGCGAGAGGAAGCGCTCACGGGCGCTGTTGATCTCACGCTCGTCGCGGCGCAGCGAGCGTGGTGCCCAGTCATGTCGGCGCAGCTCGTCGAGCACGGCGCCGTGGATGCGGGTCCACGCGTACTGCTCGAGCGTCGCGCCCTTTTGCGGGTCATAGCGCTCGATCGAGCGGATCAGCGCCTCCAGGCCGCACGAGAGGAAATCCTCGACGTCGCACTGCGCCGGCACCCCGCGCACCTTGCGGTAGACGATGTAGCGCACCATCGGCATGAACATGAAGATCAGCCGGTCTCGCAGCTCGCGGTCTTCGCTGCTGCGGTACTCCTGCCAGATCGCGAGCACCTCCGCCGCGGGCACCCTGGTTGCGCGCTTTCCGATGATTTCCATTCGGGCGTTGGATTCGCTGTGGCCGCGATATTCCCTGCCGCACGCGGAGCGGGAGCGAACGTAGGCGGGCGCGAGACGCGCCCGCGCGAGCCGGCCGGCCCAGTGAGCTGCAAGCCGGTTCCCGCCCGCTCACGCATCTGCAGATCGCGCTCAGAGATGGGCGGGGGCGGTCGATGACCAAACCAGGACATGGTCCTCCGCTTCTCAGGCCCGACTCACCAGGAACGCTCCGTGACTGCGACCCAGTTGCCGGCGCACGCTCGTCAGCTGTTGGCCGGCGACGACCTGCGCGGATACCGGGAGCTGTTCGATCAGGTCGCGTCGATCGACGATCCGCACCGGCGCTATTGGGCGGGCATCAGCCTCGTCGAAGCGGGCCTCGCGGCGCGGGCGAGCACGACTGCCGCACGTTCGCCGGCGCTGCTCGTGACGCTTGCCGGCGGCGCTCTGGAGCTGCTCGAGCGAGCACCCAGCGAGCCGCGTCTGCTGAGGCTGGCCGGCGTAGCGCTGCTCGAGCTGTGGAGCCTCGACGCCGCCGAGGCGCTGCTCGAGGCCGCGAGGCGCCTGGACCCGCAGCTCGCGGACGTGGAGCGCAGCCTCCGCGAGCTGGCCGCGCGACGGCGCCACGAGCCCGGCCTTGCCGGCCGGGCGCCGCTGCGCGCCGCGCTCCCCGAGCTCGCCCGCCGGGCGCTCGAGATCGCGGCCGCCGCCCAACCCGCAGACGGCCTGAGCCTGAGCCTGTGCATGATCGTCCGCGACGAGGAGCAGATGCTCCCGCGCTGCCTGCAGGCGGTTGCCGGCGCGGTCGATGAGATCGTCCTCGTGGACACGGGCTCGAGCGACGCCACGATCGAGATCGCGCGGTCCTTCGGCGCGCGCGTGATCGAGCACGAGTGGTCGGGGTCCTTCGCGCAGGCACGCAACGTGTCCTGCGACGCGGCCCGCGGCGACTGGCTGATGTATCTCGACGCCGACGAGGTGCTCGTCGGCGAGGACGCCGCGCTGCTGCGTTCGCTGACCGGGCGCACGTGGCGCGAGGCGTTCTACGTGTCGGAGACGAACTACACCGGTGATCTCCAGGACGGCACGGCGGTCGCTCACAACGCGCTGCGCGTTTTTCGAAACCGCCCCGAGTACCGCTTCGAGGGCCGCGTCCACGAGCAGATCGCCCACCGTCTGCCGGGTTATCTCCCGGAGCGCATCGAGGCGACGAGCATCCGCGTCGAGCACTACGGCTACCTGGGACTCGTGCGCGACGAGCGCCAGAAGTCGAGCCGCAACATCGAGCTGCTGCGCCTGCAGCAGGCCGAGAGCCCGCCGACGTCGTTCCTGCACTACAACATCGGCTGCGAGTATGCCGCGGCCGGCGACCACGCGGCCGCGCTCGCCGAGCTGGAACGCTCGTGGGAGCTGTTGGAGGCGGCTGCGGATCGTGACACGCACAAGTTCGCGCCGGCGCTGGTGAGCCGCTTGGTGAAGGCTCTGCGCGCGTGCGGACGCCCGCGCGACGCGCTCGAGCGCGCCGAGGACGGGCTCGAGCGCTTCCCCGGCTTCACCGATCTCGTGCTGGAGCAGGCGCGCGCCCTGATCGCCCTCGGGGAGCGCGAGCGGGCGATCGAGCGCTGCGAACGCTGCATCGAGATGGGCGACGCGCCGCGCCCGTACACGGCGACCATCGGCGCCGGCAGCTACCTGCCGCGGCTCCACCTCGCTGAGCTCAGGCGCGCCGAAGGAGACATCGGGCGCGTGCTCGAGCAGCTCGAGCACTGTCTGCGCGAGCATCGCGACTACGTCGGCTCGGTGCTGCCGTACGCGAGCGTACTGCTGGCCAGCGGCATCGAGCCAGAGGCAGTCGTGGGCGAGCTCGAGCGGCAGATGCCCGACCCGGCGCCGGCGGCCCGCTTCCTGCTCGCGACCGCTCTGTATGAGGCCGGAGCCACAAGCGTCGGCGAGACGCAATTCCGGGCGGTGCTCGCACGTCAGCCGCACTCGAGCCGCGCGCGAGTTGCGCTCGCAGAGGCGCTGCTGGCCCAGCGACGCTACGACGAGGCGGCCGCGGAGGCGGCGGCGCTCGGCGGCGATGATCCGCTTGCGGTGATCGCGTGCCGGACCGAGCTGTTCGCGCGCATCGCGGGGGGCGACGCCTCCGGCACGGCGGCGGCGCTCGCCCGCGCCCGCGCCGCGGGAATGGATGCCGAGGAGCTGGACGTGTTCACCGCCTGGCGCCAGCTCGCGAGCAGCGGGCACACCGAGATCGACCTGGCAGAGCAGGCGGTCCCGCCGCTGACGGTGATGCTCGAGGCGCTGCTGCGGGTCCACGACTTCAAGAGCTTCGAAGCGCTGCTCGGGCTGCTGCGGCGAACCCCGCTCGCCGAGCGCGAGCGTCATGTGCTGCTGGCCGAGATGTACATGCGCCGAGGCTTCGCCGCTTCGGCGGCGGAGGAGTGGATGGCGGTGTGCCGGCACGGGCCGGACACGAAAGCGCTGGTGGGGCTGGCAAGCATTGCCGCGGCACGCGGCATGCCGCGTGAGGCGAGCGATTTCGCCGCTGCTGCGCTGTCGCGCGATCCCGACAACGAGGCCGCCGCGAGCCTGCTCTCGCAGGCCGGCGCCTCCTGAGGAAGCGAGGCCAAAGGTGCGATTCGAGCAAACCATGTCGCAGTTGCAGGAGATACTTCAAGTTTCCGCAGAGGCCGTCGATGAACACGGTGAACGCAAGCGCGAGGCGGCCCATGGATTGGACCGCGTAACCACGTTTTCAGGGAGAAAACGCCATATGAGCTCGCCCCTTCTGCCTATTGAGGGCCATTTGAGCCCGTCGAGTACAGACACTCAAGCAGTCACCAGCACCGAGGACACCGGCTCCTTCGCCGCCGGCGTGACGCCGCTCGATACGGCGCTCGACGTCGTCGCGAGCAGGGGCGGTCCGCCGCCCTACGTGCTCGAGCAGATCGCCGCTGCCGGCAGAATCGACGAAGCGCTGCGCGACGCTGGAGAGCACGTCCGCTTCTTGACGGCCGACGACGGTCGCACGAGCATCGAGCTCCAGGACCGCGACGGCAACGCGCACCGCACGCTGTCGGTTGCCGAGACGCTCGAGCTGGCGGCCGGAAGGCCGCTGGAGTAGGTCGCCCGCGATGTCCGCGTCAGCGCTCGGCGTCAACGCCTCCACCGGCGCCCCGATCACGATCTCCGGCCTGGCCTCGGGCTTGGAAACGTCGAAGATAATCGGCGCGCTGATGGGCGTCGAACGCGAGCCCGTCACGCACCTGACCGGTGAGCAGGAGAAGATCCAGGCCGAGCAGTCGCAGTTGCAGCAGGTCCGGTCGAGTCTCGAGCAGGTGGCCACCGCTGCCTCCGAATTTTCCCTGCCTTCGCTGTTCGAAAGCGCGCAGACCGTCACGTCGAGCGAACCGGCCCGCGTCAGCGCCGTCTCCAAGTCCGGCGCGGGCGTCGGCGGCTACGAGGTCGAAGTCACGCAGCTCGCGAACTCGGCGCAGCGGACGTTCACGTTCAAAAGCCCCGTAAGCGAACAGAAACTGACGATCGAAGGCCACGAATTCACGGTCAAGGCGGGCGAGAGCGCCAAGCAACTGGCGAGCGCGATCAACGCCGACGCCGGCGCCACGGTCTACGCGGCGGTGCTCGAAGACGGTTCGATCGTCCTATCCAATCGCGCCACCGGCAGCACCGGCGGCGAATACATCAAAGTCACCGGTGAAGCGCTCAGCGAAAAGGCGGGCACCGCACGGGAAGGCAAGAACGCCAAATACACCGTCGACGGCGTCGAAGGCAGCTCCACCTCCAACACGGTGGCCAACGCGATCCCGGGAATCACGCTGACGTTCGGCGGCCTCACCCCCGCCGGACCGGTGACGATCGACGTCGAAGCGCCCGGTCCCAGCGTCAGCGCGATCGAAGCGCACGTGCAGAGCTTCGTCAACGCCTACAACGCGACCGTCGAAGCGGTCCAGGCCGAGCTGGCGACGAAGCCGCCCGTCAAGCCGACCAGCGGCGAGCTCGGGGTCGGCGCGCTGTTCGGCGACATCGAACTGACGAGCCTGCTGAACAACATGCGCGACACGATGTATGAATCGATCGCCGGGCTCGATCCGGAAATGTCCAGCCCGCTCGACGTCGGCCTCAGCACCGGCCAGAGCACGGGCGGGGGCGGCTCCACGCAGTCATCGCTGGAAGGTCTGTTGACGCTCGACCCGACGAAGCTCGCGGAAGCCATCAAGGCGAACCCGACGGGCTCCCAGCAGATGCTCGAACAGTGGTCGCAGAAGCTCCAGGGCCTCGTCAACGCCGTCAGTGGCCCCGGCGGCTCACTGGAATCGAGAATCAGCGGGGATCAAGCCCAGGTCACGCAGCTCGGCATCCAGATCTCCACGATGAACGAGATGCTCGAACACCGCGAAAAGGCGTTGCAGGCCACTTACGCGGCGCTCGAAGGCGTGATCTCGCGCAACACCACGCAGAGCGCCTGGCTCGCCGGCCAGGAGGAATCGCTCACCAAGTCCGGCGCGTAGGTCGCGGCGCTCAATTTTCCGGGCGGGGCGCCGATGATGGGCGTGAGATGCGCAACCCGACCGCCGCCTCCCACGCCGCCTACCGCCGGGGCACGGTGATGGCAGCGACCCCGGGGCAACTCGTAGTGCTGCTGTACGACGGCGCGCGTCGCTTCCTGCGCCAGGCGGTCGTCGCGATGGGCGACGGCGACATCGAGCGCACGCACAACTGCCTGCGCTACGCCGAACGGATCATCAGTCACCTCGACGGCACGCTCGATTTCGACCAGGGCGAGCTGTCACAGCGTCTGCACGCGATCTACCAGTTCCACCTCAGGCACCTGCGCGCGGCGCGGCTCAACCAGGACCCCGCCAAGATCGAAGAGATCAGCGAGCTGCTGGGCGAGCTACGCGACGCCTGGAGCCAGGTCGCCAACGAGGTCGAGGGCACGACCTCCGACGCGGCCGCATCGCAGCTGGAGCGCGCATGAGCGCCGCGGCGCGCGACGGCGCACGCGGGCCGGAGCTGGAGCGCTACGAGGCGATCTACACGCACGC
Source organism: Solirubrobacteraceae bacterium (assembly GCA_035485155.1). Classification (GTDB taxonomy): domain Bacteria; phylum Actinomycetota; class Thermoleophilia; order Solirubrobacterales; family Solirubrobacteraceae; genus Palsa-744. The sequence continues at coordinate 37,784 of DATHOH010000018.1, read as the reverse complement.
AGAGCTCGAGCTCGAGCTCGCCGGCCGGGGCGAGATCGACAGCCTGATCGCGCTCGACGCGCGCTGGGAGGAGCTGGTCGCCGGCCTGCCCGCGCAGCCGCCGCCGGCCGCGGCCGAGCTGCTCCAGCGCGCCCGCCTGATGCACGAGCGCACGGGCATCGAGCTGCGCCGTCTGCGCGAGTCGCTGTTCGGCGAGCTCGCGGCGACCGCTCGCGGGCGCCGCGCCGCCGACGGCTACGCCGGGCAGCTCACGCGTCGCCCGCGGCTCGACCGCAGCGCGTAGTTCGCCGTATGCGCCGCGAGCTCGTCGGCCTCGACGTGCCGCTCGAGCTTGAGGCAGCGCGTCGCTGCTCAACACTGCCGTCGGCGATACGATCGGGCGCGCTCGTGGAGTGAGAGACACACAATCCGATTGTTTGACGCCTCGTAGCGTGCCATTCATACTTTGGGGCAGTCGCATGTCAGGCGCGTCTGTCGCTAGGCGCGCGAAGTTGGGGGTCAGATGCGTCTCGCAGCCATAACAAGCGCTTGGGTAGGGGTTTCCGAGCGACACCGAATGAGCGGCTCTGATCTCGTGAGCAAGGAGTCGAAATGAAACGTTTGCAGGCTTTGTGTCTGGCTTTGGTCGCGGTCTCCGTGGTGGGCGCCTATATGGCAGGGATTGCGTCAGCGTCCTCGCCGACCTTGTTATTCTTAGTCGGCGAAGAAGCCCCGATGGAACTCAAAGGCACCAGCACCACCAACAAAGTGTCGATTGAATCTGTAGGAGCCGATATCACAGCAACGGGGTACTTATTAGAATTACTCGTGGCGATGGGCGGACCAAACTCAGGGCAGGCGAAGCTGTTATACACTGGTTCAAAACTGAACGGAAACAACTGTAAAACCGAAGGAGACGGTGAAGGATTAATTTTAATCGATAACGGCGAATGGCATCTCGTGTACATATCCCGGATGCCCTTAATTCTCGGAGTCCTGTACACAACTCCGACCACGATCATTAAATGCGGATTTGTGATGGATAGGATTCAGGGTTCGTTTGTTGTGCCGTTCGGCCCCGCGAACAAATTTGTGACCACTACAGAATCGTTTAAAGTGGCCGTTAAGTGTGGGTCTGGCGATAAAGAGGAACACACGAAATACTTCAATAGTGCAGGCGAAGAAGAGACGGCGAAATTCGAAAGCAACGACGGCACTGGATTCGAATCGGCCTGCATGAACATCACCGAAGAAGTCGCGCTCACGCCGACGAAGATGATCGAAGTGATGACCTAGGGCCCAGGCGAAGGCAGTCTCCCGCAGGTGCCTGTGATTCTTCTACCTGGGTCGGTATACGTCTCGACCGATCCAGGTAGAGCACATGTAAGCCGACAGTGTCGGATCCTCGACGCAGATCCTAGCTGAGGACACGCCCCGCCGGCGCCCCAACAACCACGGCCTCCACCCTGGAATCAATCATCTAGGTAGCGGTGAAGCTGGTCGCGCTCGAGACGGTGCCGCTCGGCGCCGTCGGGTTGGTCACCGTGATCGCCCCGCTCGCGGCCCCCGACGGCACGAGCACTTTCAGTTTGACCGAGCTGACGTATGTGACGCTGGTGGCTTTGACTCCGCCAAAGCTCACCGTCGAGCCTCTCTCGAAGCCCAAGCCGGTGATCGTCACGGTCGCCCCAGGCGCCGCCTTCGCGGGGCTGAACGAGTGCAACGACAGGCTCGGCGTGAATACGCCGGCGCTCGTCCCGGTCGCGACAGGCGTGGTCAGCGAGATCGTCCCTGCGAGCGCGCCGTTCGGGACCGTCGCTTCGACCTGCGTCGAGGAGTGCACGGTGAAGGTCGCCTTGACGCCGCCGATGCGCACAGCGGTGGCCCCGGTGAAGGCCGTTCCCGCGATCGTGACCGAGCTGCCGGTGAGCCCGGTGCTCGGCGTGAACGAGGTGATCACGGGAGCGTCGGAGATCACCGCTGCGGTCGCACTCGAGACCACGGGTGACCCGCTCCCGGATCCGTTGCTGGCGGTCTCCTGTACGCGGATCGTCGAGCCGACGGCGCTCGCCGGCAGTGCGTAGGTCGATCCGCTCGCGCCGGTGATCGGCGAGCAGCCGGAGCCCGAGGCGTTGCACAGCAGCCAGCGCTCGCTGTACGTGCTCGGGCTGCCCGTCCAGTCGCCGCGGGTCAGGCTCAGCGTCTGGCCCTGCTCGGCCGTGCCGGAGATGCTCGGCGGCGAGACGTCGGCGGGACTGACGGCGGTCGCGAACGCGCTCAGCCCGATCGGGCTGCCGACGCCGGTCGGGCCGTCGTATCCGTGCCTGGCGCTGCAGGAGCTGGCATCGGTGCAGGAGCCGTTGCTTCCCGACACCACGTCGTACAGGGCGCTGCCTTCGCCGATGTGGGAGTAGAGGGTTGCCGCGGGGTATGCGACGCCGTGGGCGCCGCCGCCCAGTGCGAACTCGGCGGCGATCACCGGTGAGGCGACGGATGTGCCGCCCCACACTCCCCAGCCGGTCGGGTAGCCCCCGGGGTTGGCCGTGCTGTCGTAGACCTCGACGCCGGTGTAGGGGTTGCCGACCGCCGCCACGTCGGCGACCGAGCGTCCGCTGTCGCAAGCGGTGGCGGAGAAGCCAGCGACCGCGCTCTGCCACGCAGGCGCGCTGAACACGACGCTGCAGCCGCTGCCGCCGCCTTCCCAGACGGTGCTGGTCCACGTTGGACCGGACTCGGTCAGGGTCGTCCCGCCGACCGCCACGACGTCCGGGGAGCTCGCCGGGAAGTTGGCCGCTTCGGCGCCGCGGCACCCCTCGTTGAAGTAGCCGCAGTCACCAGCCGACGCGGTGATCACGACGCCGGGGTGGTTGTAAGGGCCGTTATCAGCCGTGTAACCGGAAAGCTCTGCGCCACCGTAGGAGTTGCTCACCTCGGTCGCGCCGGCGCTCACCGCAGCATCGACCGCCGCGCCGAGGTTGGCGAAGGATTCGTTGTTGGCCTCCACGAGCATCACGTGGCAGCCCTGGCAGATCGCGTGGGCCATCTGCACGTCGAGTGAGATCTCCGTCGCCCATCCGCCTTCGCGCTGCGGAAGCGGGCTCGCGCGTCCTTCCTGGTTGAGCTTGCGAAAGCAGCCGTTTGCGGTCGTGCATTCGGGGAGCCCGAACTGCCTGTCGTAGACGCCGAGATCGGCTTCGGCGGTCGGGTCGTTGAAGGCGTCGACGACGGCGATCGTCTGCTGCGAGGAGGGGAACGTCGCGTTCGGCAGCGCGTAGGCGGCGTGCAGCAGTTCGGGGGTCAGGCCGCCGGCGATCGGGTTCTTGTTGGCCACCGCCGGGGAACCCGCCGCAGCTTCCGCGGCCTGGCGTCGGGCGTTGGCTTTGAGGTCGGCTTCGGTCAACGCCACCGTGACGAGCCGCACGCCCAGACAGGCGGCCGACCCGGGCGGGGGAGCGGCGCACGCCCGTTGCGCCCGGTAGGCCGAGCGCGAAAGCGACGCACAGGCGACCGGGGAAGCTGCGAGCGCGAGCGCGGCTGCGCACGCGAACGCCACTGCAGCCCGCGCGCGACGGGGATGACGATGGCGTCGGGGTCGGGGGCTTGACATTTCCACGGTGCGGCCGATTACTCGGTGGCGATCTCTCGGCTGCTGCGTCGGTCGCCGCGTCCGCGCTCGTGAGCGGCGAACGACGCGCGTGGACGTCTCGGCAGGGGGATCTGGTGCCCGCGTACGGCGCGTGCCCGCGCCGCCTGGTCCTGTTGCCGGACCTCGGCGCCGGGCCTAAAGATCGACCGCGATCGGCCGATCAAGAGAGCGGCCCCTCGATGGCCAGGATGTCAGCGACCTCAGGGAGAGCGTCGGTTTCAGCCCAGGGAGGGCGGGAAAAAAAGGACACCCGTCAAATGGCTCTGGTTGATTCGACCCAGCAGTTGCTGGAGGCTGCGATGCGCGGCTCCTGGCAGCGTGAGACGGCGCTGACGAACAACGTCGCCAACGCTGACACCCCCGGCTACCAGCCGCAGGAAGTCAATTTCGAGTCCCAGCTCCAGGGTGCGATGAACGGCGGCGAGGAACCGAGCGAAACTCAGTTTGAGACGGTGACGCGGCCGCAGGAAGCGGGCCCGAACGGCACCGGCGTCAGCATCGACCAGGAATCCGCGAAGCTGGCGGAAAACGGGCTCGACTACCAGGCCCTGACGCAGGTCATGGGCGCGCGCAACAGCATTCTGCACTCCGCGATCGGCGCGCCGGGGGCCCCCTGATGGGACTCTTCGACGCGATCGGCATCGCCGGCAGCGGCCTCACCGCGGAGCGCATCCGCATGGACGTGACGGCCGAGAACCTCGCCAACGCCGACACGACCAAAGCCGCAAACGGCCAGCCCTACCAGCGCCAGGACGTCGAGCTCGCCCAGGTCGGCTCGAGCGACTTCGGCGGCGCCCTGACGAGCGCGATGCAGCAGGGCGACCGATCGGAGATCGGCCAGCAGCCGGGCGGCGTGCAGGTCACGGGAATCATCTCCGACAACACGCCGGACCAGCAGGTCTACGACCCGGGCAACCCCGAAGCCGACGCCCGGGGCTACGTGAAGATGCCGAACGTCAGCACGGTCACAGAAATGACCGACCTGATCTCGGAGTCCCAGTCCTACCAGTCTGACGTGACGGCGATGCAGACCGCCAAGTCGATGTTCACCTCGACGCTTCAGGTGCTCAAGTGATCATTCCACCGGTGGGAGGACTGGGCGGCGGGTTGTCCGTGAGCGCGGCGGAAGGCCTCGCCCAGAACGGCCACGCCGGCGCTGGCGGCACGGCTGCGGGCGGCCAAGCGGGCGGCTTCGGCGGCGAGCTCACGGAAGCGATCTCCTCGTTGGAGCAGACGCAGAACAGCGCCTCCTCCGCCTCGCAGGCGCTCGCTACCGGCAGCGTCAGCGACCCGGAGACCGCGGTGGTGACGGTCGAGGACGCGCAGCTGGCGATGGAACTCGCCTCGCAGCTGCGTAACAAGGCCACCGAAGCGGCCACGAGCATCTTCAACACCCAGGTCTGATCGATGCCCGTCTCCCAGCTAGCCTCGAGGCTCACCCCGCGCGGATGGATGATCGCGGGCGGCGTGGCCGTTGCCGCGATCCTGTTCGTGTACCTGTTCGTGCACACGGTCTCTGCGCCGAGCTACTCGACGCTTGTGAGCGGCGTCGAACCGTCGCAGACGGGCAAGATGACGAGCACCCTCAGCGCGCAGGGGATCAGCTACCAGCTGCAGAACAACGGCACCGCGATCGCCGTGCAGTCGAACGAGACGGCCAAGGCGCGCGTGGCGCTCGCGGGCGCGAACCTGCTCGGCAACACCCAGCCCGGGTTCTCGCTGTTCGACAAACAGAACCTCGGTGAAAGCAACTTCCAGCAGCAGGTGACATACCAGCGCGCGCTGCAGGGGCAGCTCGACGAAACGATCGACAGCGTCCAGGGGGTTTCCGGAGCGCAGGTCGAGCTCGTGCTGCCGAGCTCCCAGAACCAGATCTTCGGCGAAACCCAGGACGTCTCCTCGGCGGCCGTGCTGCTGTCGGGCACCAGCTCGCTCGACGCGAGCTCGGTGCGCGGGATCGCGCAGCTGGTCTCCTCGAGCGTCCCCGGCCTGCAGCTCGACAAGGTCACGATCACCGACGCCACCGGCGAGCTGCTGTGGCCGCAGGGCGCGGGTGGTGGCGGCGGCGGATCGGGCAGCGAAGTGCAGGAAGCGCAGCAGCACTACGACCAGAGCATGGAGGCGAGCCTCGACGCGATGCTCGGCCAGACGCTCGGAGCCGGCAAGGCGCAGGTGCTGGTGTACGCCAACATGAACGTCAACAAGACGACCAAGGAATCCCTCGAATACGGCAAGGCCGGCACGCCGACCCAGCAGAGCAAGGACATCGAAACGCTGACCGGCACCGGCGCAGGCGCAGGCGGCGTGACCGGCACTGCCAACCTCACGACCGCGGCGGCGGGCGCCGGCGGCAAGTCGAACTTCAAGCACGAAACGACGACCTCCTCGCTCGGCGTCGACAAGACCGTCACCCACTCGACGATCGCTCCCGGTGTCGTCGAAAGCCAGCACGTGTCGGTGCTGCTCGACAAATCGGTGCCGGCCTCGGCGCTGCCGGCGATCCGCGAAGCGGTCACCAACGCGGCGGGCGTCCAGGCCAAGCGCGGCGACACGATCTCGATCGGCCAGGTGGCGTTCGCGAAGACGACGACCGCGGCTGCCGCCAGCAGCCCGCTGAGCATGGCCAAGTACGTGCTGCTCGGCCTCGGCGCGATCGTCTTCCTGTTCTTCACGACCCGCTCGCTGCGCAAGCGCGAGAAGGAGCCGATCGAGGAGCCCGTGTGGCTGCGCGAGCTCGACGTTCCGATGCGACTGTCAGAGCTCGAACGCGAAACCGCCACCCGGCCCGCTGCGGTGATGGCCGGCGTCGCCCCGCCGCGTGCGCCGGGCAGCGCCAACGGCCACGACAGCGATGGCGAGGACAGCATTCGCCGGCAGGTCGAGCAGCTCGTCGACAGCAACCCTGACCGGGTCGCGCAGCAGCTGCGCAGCTGGATGCAGGAGGGCTGAGCCCGATGCCGGCGGAAGCCTCCGCAGACGCGCCGCCGGCGCTGCCGCCGGCCCCGAGCGACAACCTGCCCGCGACGATCGACGCGCTTCCTGGGACGCGCAAGGCGGCCGTGCTGATGGCTGCGCTCGGATCCGAGCGCGCCGCCAACGTGCTGCAGCGGCTCGGCGAGGAGGAGATCGAGAACCTGTCGATGGAGATGGCCGGCCTGAGCGCGGTCGGCCCCGAGACGACCGACTCGATCTTCTCCGAGCTGGCGGCCCTCGCGAGCCGCGATGCGGGCGCCTCCGGGGGCATGGAGTTCGCCCGCGGCGTGATCGAACGCGCGCTCGGGCCCGAGCGTGCGGCCGAACTGCTCGGGCGCATGTCAGCGCGCACCGAGACGCCGCCGTTCGAGTTCCTGCAGCGCGTGCCCGCCGAGCGCACCGCCGCGCTGCTGCGCAGCGAGTCGCCGCAGACGATCGCGCTGATCCTCGCTAGCCTGCAGACCTCCAGCGCCGCACAGGTGCTGGCGCGCCTGCCCGAGCGCCAGCAGCCGGACATCGCGTTGCGGATCGCGCGCATGGGCGAGACCAGCGCCCAGGTCGTCCAGCAGGTGGAGGACGTGATCCGCCACAAGCTGACAGCGGTCGCCGAGCGCGAGTACTCAGCCGCCGGTGGCACCAAGACCCTGGCTGAGATCCTCAACCACTCAGACCGCACGACCGAGCGCGCGGTGCTCGAGAAGCTCGAGACGACCGACAAGGACCTCGCCGAGGAGGTGCGCGGCATGCTGTTCGTGTTCGAGGACATCGTCAAGCTCGAACAGCGCGCGGTGCAGCAGGTTCTGCGCGAGGCCGACCAGAAGGACCTCGTGCTCGCGCTCCGCGGCGCGCCGGACAACGTCAAGGAGGTCGTGCTGACGAACATGTCCGAGCGCGGCGCCGAGATGATCAAGGAAGAGATGGAGATCCAGCCACCGCAGCGCAAGCGCGACATCGACGCCGCCCAGAGCCGCATCGTGGCGGTCGTGCGCCAGCTCGAGGAGTCCGGTGCGATCGTGATCGCGAGCGATAGCGAGGACGAGAGCGAAGCGGTTGTCTGACGCGGCCACCAGCTACGACTTCGAGCCGCTCGAAGCATCCGATCCGCCGCCGCGCGACGCGATGGCGCGGATCCTCGCACAGGCGATGGCCGACGGCGAACGCATCCGCGAGTCCGCGCGCGCCGAGGGTTACGAGCAGGGTCGCGCGGCGGGCCACGAGCAGGGCATGGCGGAGATTGCGAACGCGGCGGGAGCGCTCGGCGAGGCCGTGCAGGCAGTCCAGGCGCTGCGCGTGGAGACCGTGCAGACCGTCGAAAAGGACTCGATCAAGCTGGCGATCGCGCTCTCGAACAAGATCCTCATGGGCGCGCTGCAGGCGCGCCCGGAGCTGGTGGTGGAGGTCGTTCAGGGAGCGCTGCGGCGCATCAGCGACAGGCGCACGATCACGGTGCTCGTCAACCCCGCCGACCTCGAGGTCGTCAAGGGCGCGGTCGGCCGGCTGACCGGCCAGGGAAGTGGTGTCGAGGTGTGCGACGTGCAGGCCGACGAGCGCGTCGAGCCGGGCAGCGCGGTCGTCCGCACCGGCGAGGGCGAGGTCGACGCCGGCGTGTACACGCAGCTGGAGCGGGCCAGCGAGGTGGCGGCCGCGGCGCTCGAGGCCGACGGGCAGGCCGCGTGAGCGAGGCCCCGGTGGGCGAGAAGCGCCCTGCGCCGCTGCTCGAACGAGCGACCGAGGCGATCCGCGACGCCGATCTCGCCAGGCGTCGAGGCTTCGTCACCAACCTAATCGGGCTGATCATCGAGGTCACCGGATTGCAGGCTGAGGTCGGCGAGCTGTGCCTCGTCGGCACGGAGCGCAACCGCGAGCCGGTGTCCGCCGAGGTGGTCGGCTTTCGTGACGGCCGCACCCTGTTGATGCCACTCGGCGAGCTGACGGGCATCGGCCCGGGCACGCGCGTGCTCGCGAGCGGCGCGCCGTTTCGCGTCGCCGTCGGCGAGCATCTGCTGGGACGGGTCGTGGACGGGCTCGGTGAGCCGCAGGACGAACGCCCGCTGATGGACCCGGCGCCGGACAGGCTGCGAGGCCCGGGCGGGTGGGCTCCGATTCTGCGCCGCTCGACGATCGCCGCGCCCCCGAGCGCGCTCTCGCGGCCACGCATCAGCGAGCGCGTCGGTCTGGGAGTGCGGGCGTTGGATGGGCTGGTGCCGTGCGGGCTGGGGCAGCGCCTCGGCATCTTCGCGGGCTCCGGTGTCGGCAAGTCCTCGCTGCTGGGCATGATCGCCCGCTCGACCAGCGCCTCGATCAACGTGATCGCGCTCGTCGGCGAGCGCGGCCGCGAGGTGCGCGAGTTCGTCGAGCGCGACCTCGGTGACGCCCTGCAGCGCTCGGTCGTCGTCGTCGCGACCTCCGACCAGCCCGCGCTAGTGCGTATCAAGGCGGCGTTCACGGCAACGACGATCGCCGAGTACTTCCGCGACCAGGGTCACGACGTGATGCTGATGATGGACTCGGTGACGCGCTTTGCGATGGCGCAACGCGAGGTCGGGCTCGCGATCGGCGAGCCGCCCGCGACGCGCGGCTACACGCCAAGCGTGTTCGCGCTGCTGCCGCGCCTGCTGGAGCGCGCCGGCACCAGCGCCAAGGGCTCGATCACGGGCCTGTACACGGTGCTGGTCGACGGCGACGACATGAACGAGCCGATCGCCGACGCCGTGCGCTCGATCCTCGACGGGCATGTCGTGCTGACACGCTCGCTCGCGCACGCCGGGCACTACCCGGCGATCGACGTCCTGCAGAGCGTCTCGCGCCTGATCGGCGAGATCGTGCCACCGGAGGTGGAGCAGGCGGGACAGCGCCTGCGCGGGGCGCTCGCGGTGCTGCACGACAAGGAAGACCTGGTGTCGATCGGCGCGTACCAGCACGGCAGCGACCCGGCCCTGGACGTCGCGCTCGCGCACCGGCCGCGGATCGAGCGCTTCCTGCGCCAACCCGTGCAGGAGCGCAGCGACCCGCTGCAGACAGACGCGCGCCTGCTGGAGCTCGGCGCGTCGCTCGCCAGCGAGCTGGAGCGCGTCGGCGGCGAGATCGCGGATGCCGAGGAGGTCGTTCCCGGCCCCGACACGACCGCGAACGCCAGCGCATACGAGGCGGGGCCGCCCGCGATCCCGGCGCTCGGACTGAGCATCTGAGATGAGCGCGTGAGCGGAGGAGCCGCACACCCAAACGACCGTCGGACGCGGGCGCTCAAGTACCGAACCGCGCAACCGATAACCGGGCCGTGAGCGCCTCTACATTTCGCTTCCGCCTCGAGCGCGTACGCGCTGTGCGTGAGCGCAAGGAGAAGCTGGCCCAGCGCGAGCTCGCCGATGCGCTCACGCGGCGCTCGAGCAGCGTCGCCGAGCTGCGCTCGGCAGACGCCCACCTCGAGCACGCGCTCGAGGAGCAGCGCACGGTTGCAGGCGAGCGCGAGGCCGTGAGCGCCACGGACCTCCTCGCGCGTCAGGCGTTCCTCGAGCGTGTCGAGGCGCAGCGCCGGCTGCGCGCCCGCGAGCTCGAGCAGCGCGAGCTCGAGGTCGCCGAGCGCGACGCCGAACTGGCGACCGCTGCGAGCGAGCACGAGATGCTGAATCGACTGCGCGACCGTCATCGCGGCGAACACGACCGCGAGGCCGACCGCCGCGAGCAGGGCGTGCTCGATGAGATCGCCTCGAACCGCTTTCGCAGGAGCACCGCATGAGCGCCCAGTCGATTGCCGGAGCCGCAGCCGCGGTGCCCGCCGGCGAGCTGGCGACGCTGCAGCGCATGCAGCAGCTGCAGGCACTGATCGAATCCGCCCGTCAGGTTTCAAACGGCGGTGTGATCACGAGCGCCGGCACCGCCTCCGCGGGCGCCCCGAGCGCCGGTGCGGGCGACTTCGCCTCGGCGCTGCAGGCGGCAACCAGCTCTGACGCCGCGAGCGCCAACGCCGCCGGCACCGAAGCCGCCGGCACCGCAGGCGCCGGCCTGGGCGGCGAATCGGAATACGAATCGCTGATCGACCAGGCGGCCACCCGCAACGGCCTCGACCCCGCGATCCTGCATGGGCTGATCGAGCAGGAGTCGGGCTTTGACCCGAGCGCCACCAGCAGCGCCGGCGCCGCCGGGCTGACGCAACTGATGCCCGGCACCGCGTCCTCGCTCGGCGTCGCCAATCCGCTCGACCCCGCGGAATCGATCGAAGGCGGCGCGCGCTACCTCGGTCAGCTGATGGGTCAGTTCGGGGGCAACGCCGAAGACGCGCTCGCCGCTTACAACGCCGGTCCGGGCGCCGTCCAGCAGTACGGCGGCGTGCCGCCGTACTCCGAAACCCAGAGCTACGTCAGCAAAGTGCTCGCCAACGCCGAAGCCTTTCGCCAGTCTCACCCGACGAGCACCGTGGGGAGCCTCGTATGACCGTCGCGCCGACGCTTCTACTCGCGCCGCCGTCCGCGGCGCCATCGACGTCCGGCGCGCCGCCGGGCGCACCACCGCCACCGGGCGCGGAGCTCTTCAAGAGCGCGCTCGACGAGCACTCGGCCCGGACCGCAAACGCGGAAGGCCAGCAACCAAAACGCTCCGAAGCCGGCGACGCGCAACAGCTCCGCGCTCGCGAGCGCGAACGCGCGAGGACGCCGAGGCGCGCGCCGAGCGCAACTGATGCGCTGAGCGAAGGCGCTACGAGCGCCGCGGGGCAGGCGAGTGTCGCGACGCGCCGTCAGGCTGTCGCGGCCGCGCAATCCACCGGTGCGCCGGGCGAAGCCTCCGCCGACGTTGAGGCGCAGGGCGAACCCGCGCAGCTGCGCTCAGGCACCGAAGCCCCGGCGCCGCCGAGCGGCGGCGGCGAAGCCGCCGCCACATCCACGACCGCAGGCGCGGGCGAAGACGCGAGCGCCGGCGCGGCACAGGAAGCGACCGCGGCCGGCGTCGCGGGCGCATCCGGCCAGAGCGCGCTCGAAGGCGAGTCCGCAGCGCCAACCATCTCACCCGCGAGCGCAGCGCCCGCAGCGGTGGGCCTGAGCCCCTCGCTCGCGAGCGCGAGCCCCGAAGCGAGCGCCGCAGAAACGGGTACCGGCCAGCCGACACCCGCGCCGGCGGACACGCCCGCTCCGACACCGCCGGCCTCGCGCACGGCGACGGCGACGGCGACGGCACCTGCGAGCTCCGCGACGAACGACCGCGACGCCGGCCGCGCGAGCAGCGCAGCGTCTGCGTCAGCGTCGAGCCTCGAAGCGATCAGCGAAGCCGCCGCGCCCGCTGCGACGCAGGCGAGCGAAGAAAGCACGGCCGCGTCGCCGCCGGCAGCGGGGTCGCCGCCGAGCACGGCAGGCGCGCCGCCGGCACCGGCCCCCGCAACAGCCTCGAGCGCCGCGCGCTCGGCTGGAGGTGTCGCGGCTCCGTCCTCCTCGCAGGCGAACGGCACGGGTCTCGCCGGCGGACAGGACGCCGCGGCGAGCGGTGGCGAAGGCAATACGGGATCCGGCGGCGAGGGCAGCGCCGGTGGCAGGGGCACCGCGACGCAGGACGCCAACCCGGCGGGCACGTCTCGGGCTGCAGGCGCTGCGGCGCCGGCGTCGGCGTCGGCGACAGCGGCGGTTCAGACCGGCGCGGCCGCCGGCGGTGGCGAAGCGAGCCAGCTGTCGGCCGCCGTGGCAGCGACGCCGGCGCCGGCGAACTCGCCGTTCGCGGCGGGCGCTACCAGCGCCGTGTCGGCATCGGGCGTGGGCATGCACGAGATGATCGAGTCGATCCGCGCGACGATCGACATCGTCGCCCGCCAGGGGGCCACGCAAGCGCGAATCGCGCTGCAGCCGGACGAGCTCGGCGAGATCAACGTGCGCCTCAGCCAGACGAGCCAGGGGCTGCTGGCGCGCGTCAGCGCCGAGACCCCCGCCGCCGCGCAGGCGCTCGCGGACGGGCGCGCAGAGCTGCACCAGTCGCTGAGCACGCTCGGCGTTTCGCTGTTGCGGCTCGACATCGGCTTCGGCCAGTCCGAAACGGGCGAGCGCGACGATCGCTCTGCCGGGGACCCCGAGCCCGCAAGCCCATCGGGCTCCGCGTCCAGCTCTGAAGAAGTCGATGGCGTCGAGGCGCCGGGACAGCCAGACGGCCCGGCACGGTCGGCGTCGATCGCCGGCGGGACACTCGTCGACGTGCTCGCCTGAACACCACGAAAGGACCGATCGCAATGACCACCACCCCACTTGCAACCGCCGGCGCAGCCACCAGCGGCGCCGCGCCTGAAAAGACGCCGGAAAACCCCAGCAGCATCCTCGGCCAGAACGACTTCCTGAAACTGATGGTCGCGCAGCTGCGGGCGCAGAACCCGTTGGAACCGGGCAACAGCAACGAATTCGTCAACGAGCTCGCGCAGCTGACGCAGGTCGAGCAGACGACCAACCTGGCGAACGCGAGCGAGCTCTCGGGCGCGGTGCAGCTGATCGGACGCACCGTCACCTACAACAACGCGTCCGGAGCTGCAGCGAGCGGAACCGTCGAAAGCGTTCAGTCCTCCGCGTCCGGCACCTCGGTGACAGTCGAAGGCGTCCCGGGCGTGACCCTGTCGAGCATCACGGAAGTCAATTGAGCCCGATCACCAACCCAGCGCTGGTCCCACCGGGAGGGCTCTCGACTCCGCTCGCGCCCACGCCGGGGGCCGGCGGGACCGGGAAGGGCGGGCCGGCGGGCGCCGAGCGCAAGGACGGTCAGAGCGGCCCGTCGTTCGCCGACGCGCTCACGCAGGCGGGTCAGTCTCAGCAGCTGCAGTTCTCAAAACACGCGCTCGCGCGCGTCGAACGCCGCGGCATCGACCTCGACGCCAGCACGCTCGGACGACTTTCGCAGGGCGTCGAACGCGCCGCGAGCAAGGGCTCGCGCGACTCCCTCGTACTTGTCGACGGCACCGCCTTCGTGGTGTCCGTCAACAATCGCACGGTCATCACGGCCGTCGGATCCGAACACATGAAGGACAACGTGTTCACCAACATCGACAGCGCCGTCATCGCATGAAGCGAGCGGTCAGCAACGACTACGGCCGGACCTCATCGAGGAGGCCGCGAAAGGAAGGGCAGTCAGGATGATGGCAGGAATGTATGCCGCTATCAGCGGCCTCGATACGAACCAGACGATGCTCAACGAGACCGCGAACGATCTCGCAAACGTCAACACGGTCGGCTACAAGGCGGTGAGCGTGACGTTCGCGAACTCACTTACGCAGGTGCTCCGCGGCGCCTCCGGCGTGACACCCACCAACGGTGGAACCAACCCGGAGCAGATCGGGCTCGGGGCGCAGGTGCAGGCGACCGTCAACGAAATGACGGAGGGTGCGTTCCAGTCGACCAACAACCCGCTCGACGTCGCGATCGAGGGTCCGGGCTTCCTGCGCGTGGGACCGGGCGCGCCGGTCGAAGGGAAACTGACGGAAAACATCCCGGCGAACCTCCAGTACACCCGCGCCGGCGATCTGACGACCAACACGGCCGGCTACCTGACGACGCAGGGAGGCGAATACGTGATCGGCCGCAACGCCGCGGTGGCGACCGAATCAGAAACGGGCGACACCTACGAACCGGGCACCGAAGACACCTACATCCAGATCCCGCCGGGGTCGAGCAACGTCTCGATTGGCCAGGACGGCTCGGTCAGCTACACCGACGAGGCGAAAGGAACCGAACACTATCTCCAGCGCGTGACCGCGGGCTACCTGTCGCTCGCGACGTTCGCCAACGAAACCGGCCTCGAACGCCTCGGGGGCTCGCAGTGGGCGCGCACGGCCAACTCGGGCGCACCGATCGTCAACACTCCCGACACCCCGGGCTTCGGCTCGACCGTCGGCGGTGAGCTCGAGCAGTCCAACGTCGATCTCGCGACCGAGATGACCAACATGATCACCGCCGAGCGCGGCTACCAGGCGAACTCACGCGTGATCTCCACCGCGGACGAAATGCTCGGCACGCTCGTGACGATGCAGTAGCCGACTCCCGAGCGATTCTCGAGCAGATACTTGGGCTATCGAGCAAATGCTTGGGCTATCGAGCTGTTTTTCCAGCCGGCACATGTGCCGGCTGGCCGGGGGCGCATGCGCCCCCGGGCATGGCCGCATGCGGCCATGCCAACCCCCAACCACGATCATCGACGAAAGGACGGCGCTCAGGCAGGGACAACTCCGAGGAGCCCGAGGTGGGGCGGTGTGAAGCCGTCCCACCTTGCGGCTAAGCTTTTGGCGAAGGGGGTGCGTGCCCATGATCACGCTCAACAGGCTCGGCCACAGCGACGAGCCTTTCCAGCTCAACCCGGACATGATCGTGACGGTCGAATCGACGCCCGACACGGTCATCACGCTCGCGACCGGAGCGAAGGTGGTGGTGGCGGAGACGCCGGCGGAGGTCGCCGCGGAGGTCCACGCCTATCGCGCCGACGTCCTCGCGGAGGCCTTCCGGCGCCGCGGCGCCGCGCAGCGCCAGACTCCGGGTGCACCCGTCCTGCGCGAGGCCGGACGCGAGTCACCGCGGCTCTCAGCAGTCGAAGACGACCCGACGTAGCGTCGTCAGCCACTGCCCGAAACGGGCAGCGGCGCGTCGGCCGAATCGACCGTTTGTGCACGCGTTTCGAGCAAAACTGAAGGATTTTCTGCGAGGCGCCGATGTGGCAAGCAATGAAGGCTGCAACAGCCATCGGGATCGGGGTTGCCTTCGGCTCCCTGATGATGAGCTCGCTGATGGGCGGGACGAGTCCTGCCTCCTTCATCGACATCCCCGCGCTGCTGATCATCCTCGGCGGCACCGGCGGCGTGACGCTCGCGAGCGTCGGGATGACCTCGATGAAGCGTGTGCCGAGCCTGTACAAGCTCGTCTTCTCCGCTGAACCCCCGGACATGCGCGGCCAGCTCGACCGGCTGGTGTCGCTGGCCGACAAGGCCCGTCGTGAGGGCCTGTTGGCGCTCGACGCGATGCTCGGCGAGATCGACGACGCCTTCACGCGCAACGCCCTGCAGCTTGTCGTCGACGGGACCGACCCCGAGATGGTGCACGCGATCCTCGAGGCCGAGGTCGACGGCATGGCCGCGCGCCACGAGGCCTCCGCTGCTCCGTTTGAGAAGGCCGGCGGCTTCGCGCCGACGATGGGGATCATCGGCACAGTGCTCGGCCTCGTGCACGTGCTGCAGAACCTCGCCGCGCCGGCCTCGCTCGGCCCGTCGATCTCCGCCGCGTTCATCGCCACGCTGATGGGCGTCGGCTCGGCCAACGTGGTCTTCCTGCCGATCGCCAACCGCCTCAAGGCGATCTCGGCCGAAGAGATGGAGCTGCGGATGATGACGCTCGAGGGAATCCTCTCGATCCAGGCGGGTGACAACCCACGCCTGGTCTCCGAAAAGCTGATGTCCTACCTGCCGCCCGCCGAGCGGACCTCCGGCGAGGAGCAGAACGTGGCGCGACTCGACGTCGAGGCCAAGGCAGCCTGAGATGCCTCGCGGACACGGCCGCCGTCGCCACGGAGGCGCGGAGGAGGGCAGCAACGAGCGCTGGCTGCTGACCTACGCCGACATGATCACGCTGCTGATGGCGCTGTTCATGGTCCTGTTCTCGATCTCCTCGGTCAACATCTCCAAGTACCAGACCCTGCAGAAGTCCTTGAAGGCAGCGTTCTCGGGCAACATCCTGCCGGGCGGCAAGGCGGTCGCGCAGCAGGGTGCCACGGACAACGCGGCGCAGACGCCCGCCAGCGTCGAACTGCAGGCGATCGAGCCGGTCAAGACCGAAGGCTCCGCCAGCCTGCAGAACAGCTCGTTGCACGCCGCGAGCACCACCGCCGCGAGCACCACCGCCGGCGCGAGCAGCTCGACGAGCACCTCGGCGAGCGCCGCCGCGGCCGCGCTCAAGCAGGCCGCCGCCCAGAACCAGGCGGCGGAGTTCGCGCGCATCAAGCGCGAGCTCGACGCCTACGCCGCCTCGCACGGCTTCGCCAAGAGCGTCCAGACGACGATCGAAGCGCGCGGCCTGGTCATCAGGGTGCTCACCGACGACCTCCTGTTCGCGTCCGGCAAGGCGGCGCTGGAAGGTCGCGCCGGTGGCCTGCTCGCCGAGATCGCGCAGCTGCTGAACGTCGATCAGACGCACCCGATCTCCGTCGAAGGCAACACCGACAACGTGCCGATCCACTCGAGCCAGTTCCCCAGCAACTGGGAGCTCTCGACGGCGCGCGCGAGCACCGTCGTGCGCTTCCTGATAGCTCACGGCATCGGCGCCGGCAGGCTCACCGCCACGGGTAACGCCGAACAACGCCCCTTTGACAGCAACGCCACCACAGCCGGACGCGCGCGCAACCGACGCGTCGAGATAGTAATGCGACGGATCAGCGCTGCCGAAGATGAAGGTGCACAGGAACCGTAGTCACGGACGACACCACTAGAAGTCAAGGACGACAGACCATGCTCAAGAACAAAAAGCTAATGCTCGCGGTGGCCCTGCCGATTCTCATACTGGGAGTCGGCTACAAGATGACCAGGCCGGCCCCCGTCAACAAGGACAAGATCAAGGGAACGATCTACGTGATGCCGGCGCCCTTCCTGCTCAACCTCCAAGACGGCCGCTTCGCAAAGTTGACCGTCGCGCTCGAGCTCGCTCCCGGGCAGAGCGACGGCGCCTCCGCGACGGCAGCCGCAGCGAGCGGCGAAAACGCCGTCGGCACGCTCCCCGAGGAACCGATCGTCCGTGAAATCGTGACCGACGCCGTGACCAATCAGAACGGCGAAACGCTAGTCAGCGAATCGGGCCGGCGCGCGGTCAAGCACCAGATCCTGAAGGCGATCCAGAAGCAGACCGACGTGAAGGTCGAATCGGTCCTGATGCCAGATCTCACCGTCCAATAGGAGACAGCGTGGCCGAGACGATCGAGTACGAGCAGTTCGACCAGAACGGTGATGGAGGCCCGCCCACCGCGCCAGGCGCCGACGTCGCCGCCGTCCAGACCGACCTGAGTCGTCTCAGCGACATCCCGATGGAGCTGAGCGTCGAGATCGGGCGCACCCACATGACGGTCGGTGAGACGCTCGATCTGCGCGTCGGCTCGGTCGTGACCCTGGAGCGCCTCGCCGGCGAGACCGCGGACCTGCTCGTCAACGGCAGCGCGATCGCGCGCGGCGAGGTCGTCGTCATCGACGAGCAGTACGGCCTGCGCGTCACCGAGATCCTGGACGCCCAGTCCGAGCACGAGCCCTCGACCTCGGACGAGCTCGCCGCCGCCGAGGAGCAGGCGGCGCAGACGGCGTCCGCGGCTCGCACGCCGGCAGCCGCCGCGTCGGCGGACGCGGACGGATCGTCCCCCGAGACGGCCTGAGCCGCGCATGAGCGCGAGCGAGGAGGAGACGCAGGGAGGGGTGGCGCAGGAGGCGCCGCCCGAGCACGCCGCCGGCGCCAGGCACGCAGGCGCCGAGCAGGTCCGCACGCTCGACTTCTCCCAACCGACCAAGTTCACGACCGAGCTGCGGCGGCGGATCGTCCGCGCGCTCGACCCGTTCTGCGAGGCGCTGGGCGGCTCGCTGGCCGGCGAGCTGAACGCCGAAGTCGAGGTTGTCCTCACCGACATCAGCCAGCACACGTGGGCGGCGGCGAAGTCGCAGCTCCCCGCGGACTCGATCGCGGTGGCCGTCGAGGCTGAGGGCATCGAGCGGCACATGCTGTTGAGCGTCGAGCTGCCGTTCGTGCTGCAGGCGCTCGAATGCCTGCTCGGCGGCGAGGCGGCGCAAGCTCCAGCAGAGCGGCATCTGACGGAGATCGACTGGGTGCTCACGCGTGGCACGCTCGACGCCGTCGTGCATCAGCTGTCGGTGGCGTGGGGCGAGCTGGGAGGTCCACCGCTCGCACGCGGCGACGTCGACATGGAGGGCGACGCCGGCGTGCACACTCCGATCGGCGAACCGACGCTGTCGGTGGCGCTCGAGCTCAAGATCGACGCCCTGCACTCTGCGATGTCGCTGCTGGTGCCGTGGGGCGCGATCGAGCCGATGATGGAGCGGATCCGCGGCGGCGGCGGCGAGTCGCGTGTCGCCGACCCCCGCGGGGCCGATGCCCTGCATCGTGGTGTGGCGGGAGCGCAGGTGCTGCTGCGCGCCGAGGTCGGCTCGGTGCAGATGCCGATCGAGCGGATGCTCGGGCTGACCCCCGGTGCGCTGTTGACCCTGGATGACAGCGCCGAGGACGGCGTGCTGCTGTTCGCCGAGGGGGTCTCGCTCGGTCGCGGACGACCTGGTCGCAGCGGGCCCAGACGCGCGGTCAAGCTGTTCTCGACCGGCGAAGCCGCCGTCCGTGCGGACACCTACGCGACGCTCGGGCGCAGCGAGCTCGAACGGGCGCGCGCGCACCTCGAGTCCTCGCGCACGAACCCTGAAAGCCGCGCCATCCTGAGCAGCATCTTCGTGCGTGTGTGGGCGGAGCTCGGCAGGACCCATCTTCCGCTCGGGCAGGCGCTCGAGCTCGCCTCGGGCGTGGTCGTCGAACTCGACCAGCGAGTCGATGCGCCCGTCGAGCTGTTCGCCAACGGGCTGTGCTTCGCCAACGGCAGCCTCGTCGTCACGGCCGACGGCGCGTGGGGCGTGCAGGTGGCCGAGCTGCTCCAGTAGGGCGGACGCGCGACGGCCCGCGCGTCAGGCTGCGCGTCGGCCCGGATTCGGCTCAAGACCGCGCCTTCAGGGCCGATAACGAGGGCGACTCTTCCTCGGAGTCGTCCCTCGATGATCAAGTCGATCCTGCTTTCCCGTGCGGTCGCCCCTGCGACCGCGGCGCTCGGCGCCTGCGCGCTCGCGTTCGCGAGTCCTGCGTCTGCGTTCACGCCGCCCACCAAGACGGGCGGCGAAAACGCGCCGCTCAACCTCAGCGGCTCCACCGGCACGTCGCACTCGACCAGCTCCGGCGGAGCGAGCATCGTGCGCACGATCGTCGGCCTGGCGATCGTGATCGCCGTGATCTGGGGGCTCGCGTGGATCATGCGCCAGGTCAAGGCCCACCGCGAGGGGGTTGGCGACTCGGGTCAGTCGAGCGCCGGCCTGGCCAGCGTCGCGGCGCTGCCGCTCGGCTCGGGGCGCGCGGTGCACCTCGTGCGCGCCGGCAACGACTACGTGCTGCTCGGCAGCACCGAGCACGGCGTCGCCCCGATCCACCGCTACACCGAGGAGCAGGCGCTCGACGCGGGGCTGCTCGCCGAGCCGGGGCTCGTCGTGGCGCAGCCCGTCGAGCGCTCGCGTCTGTCGAAGCTCACCGGTCAGCTGCTCACCGGCGTCAGCCAGGGCTCGCGCCACGCACAGCGGGTGATAACGGACGGCACCGATCACGACGACGGTGGGATCCCCGGTCAGCTCCCCTACGCGCCGCGCCCTCCGCTCTCCGGCGAGGTGAGCTCGCGCCCGGACCCGATGCGGATGCCATCCCCCTCCTCGGGACTGCTCGAGCGCCTGCGTGAACTGACGGTGCGGCGATGAACGTCGCACCCGTGCTGCACGCCGCGGCCCTCGGCGCGGCGGTGCCCGCCGTCAACTCCAGCAACGCCGTCCAGATCCTGCTGCTCGTCGGCGGTCTGACGCTCGTCCCCGCGGTGCTGTTCACGGTCACCGGCTTCAGCCGCATCCTGATCGTGCTCGGCTTCATCCGCAGCGCCGTCGGCACCACCACCGCGCCGCCCAACCAGGTGCTCGTCGGGATCGCGCTGTTCCTGACGATCTTCGTGATGGCCCCCACGATCGGCGCGATCAAGAAGGGTGCCGTCGAACCTCTGGAGGCTCACAGGATCAGCACGACCGCCGCGCTGGAACGCGCCGAGGTCCCGATGCGCGGGTTCATGTTCCGTCAGACGCGCACCGAGGACATCGAGCTGTTCATCAACCTTGCGCACGACAAGCAGCCGCATACCCGCGCCGAAGTGCCGACCGAGGTGCTGATCCCCGCGTTCATCGTCTCCGAGCTGAAGACCGCGTTCCAGATCGGCTTCCTGATCTTCCTGCCGTTCCTGCTGATCGACCTGATCGTCTCCTCGGTGCTGATGAGCATGGGCATGATCATGCTGCCGCCGACGTTCATCTCGCTGCCCTTCAAGATCCTGCTGTTCGTCCTCGTAGACGGCTGGGATCTCGTCATCAAGGCGCTCGTCCAGAGCTTCCATTAGAGCCCGCCCACCCTCCCCCAGCCGCCATGAACCAGGACACCGTCGTCAACCTCGCCACGCAGGCCATCAGCCTGGCGCTGAAGATCGCCGGCCCGCTGCTGCTGGTCGCGCTCGTCGTCGGCCTGTTGATCAGCGTCTTCCAGGCCGTCACGCAGATCCAGGAGCAGAGCCTCTCGCTGATCCCCAAGATCGCCGCCGTCGGCGTCGTGGTCGTGCTGCTCGGCCCGTGGATGCTCGGCCAGCTCGTCGCCTACACGACTGCGCTGTACACGTCGATTCCCTCGATGGTGGGCTCGTGACGAAGCTCCTGAGCGAGCTGGCGGGCAACGAGCTCGCCGGCTTCATCCTCGTGCTCGCGCGTGTGACGCCGCTGTTCTTCATCGCGCCGCTGTTCTCCTCGAAGATCATCCCGCCGCACGTGCGCGGCATGATCGCGGTCGGGATCTCGATCGGCCTGGCGCCGATCGCGCTGCACGGCCAGCACATCCCCAGTGACCCGCTGGCGCTCGCCGGCCTCGTGGTCGAGGGGATGCTCGTCGGGCTCGGCTTCGCCTTTTCACTCGGCGTCCTGATGGGCGCCGTCGAATCGGCGGGCTCGGTCATCGACGTGCTCTCCGGCTTCTCCTACGGCGCGCTGATCAACCCGATGGACAACCAGGAAACAGCTGTCATGACACGCTTCTACTCGCTGGTCGGGACGCTGATCTTCCTCGTCATCGGCGGCGACGCGTGGACGCTGCGCGGCCTGGCGCGCACCTTCCAGCTTGTGCCGCTCACGAGCGCGCCGCGCCTGTCCTCGTTGGTGGGCGGCGCCGAGCAGGTGTTCAGCACGATCTTCGCGGCCGCGCTCGAGGTCGCCGCGCCGGTGGTCGTCGCGCTGCTGATCACCGACGTCGCCTTCGGAATCGTCTCGCGCGTGGTGCCGCAGCTGAACGTGTTCGCAGTCGGCTTCCCGACGAAGGTCGCCGTCGTGCTGCTGGTGGTCGGCGCCTCGCTGCCGTTCACCGCCACCTGGATCTCCAACCAGCTCTCGGTCAGCGTCGGCGACGCGCTCGGCTCGCTGCACGTGGCCTGAACCATGCCGCGCGAGGACCGCACAGAGAAGGCGACGCCCAAGCACCGCAAACGCGCGCGCGAGAAGGGCCAGGTCGCGCGCAGCGGCGACCTCGGCGGTGCTGCCGTCGTCGCCGCCGGACTGTTCGCGCTCGGCATGATGGGCTCGCGGATCGTCGACGCCGGCGCGGCGATGTTTCACGTTGCCTTCGCAGCGATCGCCAACCCGGCACAGGCGACATCCGCGGCCGGGCTCGACGACATGATGCACTCGGCGATCGCGACGGTCGCCGTCGCGATCGCGCCGGTCGCCGGCGCTTGCCTGCTCGGGGGCGTGGTCGCAGGCGTCGCGCAGGTGGGCTTCAGGCCGAGCGCGCACGCGCTCAAACCCGACTTCAAGCGGATCAACCCGGCCTCCGGCCTGAAGAACCTGCTTGGCGCGAACGCCGTGTTCGAAGCGCTCAAGACGGTCGCCAAGGTCGCGATCGTCGACGCCGTCGCGGCGCTCGCGCTGCTGCCCGGGCTCACCGGGCTCGCGGCCGTTGTCGGCATCCCCCCGCTCGGCCTCGGCGCGCTGTCCAGCGGCAAAGCCTTCGGCGTCGCCGAGCACGCGGCCTTCGCCTACCTGCTGATCGGGCTGGTCGACTACGCGTGGAAGCGCCACCGCCACGAGAAGCAGCTGATGATGACCAAGCAGGAAGTCAAAGACGAGACCCGCCAGTACGGGGTCTCCGCCGAGGTCAGAGCGGCGCAGCGCCGCCGCCAGATGCAGGCCGCGCGGGCGCGCATGATGGCGGCGGTTCCCGACGCCGACGTGATCGTCACCAACCCCACGCACTACGCCGTCGCGCTCACCTACGACGGCACGCGCACCGCTCCCGAGGTCGTGGCCAAGGGCAAGGATCTGATCGCGGCGCAGATCAGGCGCATCGCAGAAGAACACGACGTGCCGGTGATCAGCGACCCGCCGCTCGCGCGCGCGCTGCACGGCTC
This sequence comes from Solirubrobacteraceae bacterium, assembly GCA_035485155.1. Lineage (GTDB taxonomy): Bacteria > Actinomycetota > Thermoleophilia > Solirubrobacterales > Solirubrobacteraceae > Palsa-744. Next base: position 14,974 of record DATHOH010000018.1, on the reverse strand, counting down.
GGTCGAGATCGGCCAGGTGATACCGGAGGAGCTGTACGCCGCGGTCGCGCGCGTGCTCGCGTTCGTCTACAGGCTCGCCGGGCGCAGTGCCGCTGGCCCGTCGTCGAGGAACCGAAGGCTCGCGTCGTGAACAGCCCCGGCATGCGCAGGCTCCTGCGCCACACCGACCTGCTCGCCGCGGTCTCGGTCGTGCTCGTCGTGACGATGCTCGTCGTGCCGCTCCCGTCGGAGCTGCTGAGCCTGCTGATCACGCTCAACATCGCTGCAGCGCTGACGATCGTCTCCGCCACGATGTACCTCGGCAAGGCGCTGGACTTCGCCTCGTTCCCGAGCCTGCTGCTGCTGACGACGATGTTCCGCCTGGCGATCAACGTGTCGGTGACGCGCCTGATCCTCACCAGCGGCGACGCCGGCAGCGTCGTCAAGTCGTTCGGTGAATTCGTCGTCGGCGGCAACGTGATCGTCGGCCTCGTGATCTTCCTGATCCTCGTCGTGATCCAGTTCGTGGTCGTCACCAACGGCGCCGGGCGCGTCGCCGAGGTCGGCGCGCGCTTCACGCTCGACGCGATGCCCGGCAAGCAGATGGCGATCGACGCCGACCTCAACGCCGGCCTGATCACCGACCAGCAGGCGCGCGACCGGCGCTCGGACATCGCCCGCGAGGCCGACTTCTACGGCGCCATGGATGGGGCGTCCAAGTTCGTCAAAGGTGACGCGATGGCGGCGCTGATCATCACCGGGATAAACCTCGTCGGCGGCATCATCGTGGGCATGCTTCAGCGCCACCTCGGCTTCTCAGAAGCCACCCACCAGTACTCGCTGCTGACCGTCGGAGACGGCCTCGCGGCACAGATCCCGGCGCTGTTGATCTCGGTCGCCGCCGGCATCATCGTCACCCGCGCCGCCTCCGACCGCGATCTCGGCTCCGACATCGCCACTCAGGTCCTCGGCCAGCGTAAGGCGCCGCTCGTCGGCGCCTGCGCGATCGGCCTGTTCGCGCTGATCCCGGGCCTGCCAAAGCTGCCGTTCCTGTTGATCGCCGCGATCTTCGGCGCCGCCGCCTGGATCGTGCGCAAAGGGCTGCCCGGCGCCACCGACGCCGACGTCGCCGCGCGCAAAGCCGCCCAGACGACGTTGCCGAAAGCCGGCGAGGAGCCGATGTCCGAGGTGGGCGTCGACGCGCTCGAGCTCGCGATCGGCTTTGGCCTTGTGCCGCTCGTCGACGGCGGCTCCGGCAGCTCGCTGCTGCGTCGTGTCAGCGCCATCCGCCGCCAGCTCGCGGGCGATCTCGGCATCGTGATTCCGCCCGTGCGCATCCACGACGAGCTGGGCATGGAATCGCACGAGTACGTCGTCAAGGTGCGCGGCTCGGAGGTCACGCGCGGGAGCATCATGCCGGGACACCTGCTCGCGATGGACCCCGGCGACGCCAGCGGCACGCTGCAGGGGGTGCCCACGCGCGAGCCCGCCTTCGGCCTGGAGGCCGTGTGGATCGCGGAGTCCGCCCGCGGCGAGGCCGAGGCGCTCGGCTACACCGTCGTCGACGCCGAGTCGGTGATCGTCACGCACCTGACCGAGACGATCCGCTCGCACGCCGCCGAGGTGCTCACGCGCCAGGACGTGCGCGCGCTGCTCGACAAGCTCAAGGAGACCAACGCCGCGGTCGTCGACGAGGTCGTGCCCGAGACGCTGTCCGTCGGCGAGATCCAGCGTGTGCTGCAATCGCTGCTGTCGGAGGGCGTGCCGGTTCGCGATCTCGGCACGATCGTGGAGGCGATCGGCGACAAGGCGCGAACAACACGTGACACAAGCCTGCTATCGGAGTACGCTCGCCAGGCGCTGGGCCGGGCGATCACGGCTCCCCACCTGGACGAGCGGTTGCGACTGCAAGCGATAACCCTGGATCCCGCGATCGAGCAGGAGGTCTCCACCTCGATCACCCAAACTACGGACGGCGAGTACCTCGCAATGGATCCGCCGCGCGCGCAGGCGATCGTGACCGCGCTGCGCACCCAGGTCGAGCACGCCACCGCACGCGGTTCGCGTCCCGTGCTGCTGTGCTCGGCGCGCATCCGCCGCCATCTGCGCCGGCTGATCGCCCAGGCGCAGCCGCACCTCGCGGTCTGCTCGTACAACGAGATCGCGCCGGGGATCGACGTAGAAACAATCGGGGTGATCCACGCATGAGCACCCCGGGGGAGCTGCTCGAAGCACTCGGACGCGAGGCGCGCGCCCGCTTCGGCGCGGGCGGGACGACGCCGATGCGCGTCTTCCGCGGACGCTCGGTCGACGAGCTCGTCCCCCAGATCCAGCGTGAGCTCGGCGCCGACGCGATCATCGTGCGCCGCCGTGAGGGACTGACCGGCGGCGTGCTCGGCTTCTTCCAGCGCGCCTATGTGGAGATCGAGGCGATGCCGGGGGCGCCCGGCGTCGACGTGTACGACGAAGAGGACAACCCGCCGGCGGCGCCCGCCCCGCCCGGCGTCCTGCCCCCCGCCGTCGCGCCGCACGCCCCAGCCGCGCCGGCGCCCGCCTTCGAGCCTCCCCTCGCTGGAGCGCCCTACAGCCCCGGCCCGCCGCGCGCTCCCGCGCCGACGTCCCAGCCATTCGCCCCGTACGTTCCGCCGCCGCCGCGAGAGCCCCAGGCCCCCGTCCCGGCGGCTGAGCAGCCCGCGAGCGTTGGCTACCCGCCGCCGTCGCGCGCTGCCTCGACGGCGTATCCGCCGACCGAGCCCGCCGCCGAGCCTCCCGCGCCCGGCCCGCCGGTGGCGCCGCCGCCGCCGACGCCCTTCTACGCGCGTGGCGCCGCGACGCCCGGCGGCGGAGGCGGCAGTGCGTACGTGACGGCGCACCTGGCGGCGCTCGCGCGCGCCGACCGCACGAAACCCCTCGCCCCGAGTCCGGCGCCCGCGCCAACGGCCGACCCGGCAGCGTGGCGCGCCGAGTTCCAGGAGCTGCGCGCTCGCAATGCACCCGAGCTGTTTACCCGTGCCCCCGCTCCGGTGCGGGCGCCGGTAGAACGTGTCGCGGTAGAACGGGCTCCGGTGGAGCGGGCCCCTGTCGAGCAGGCGCCGCTCGAGCGCCCGGCGCCGCGCTGGGCGGCGAGCGAGCGGCGCGAGGTCGCGCCCGGTTCTCAGAGCCGTGCACGCGCGGGCGTGGCGAGAAGCCTCGAGCGCTGCGGAATCGGCGAGGAGCTGACACGCGAGCTGATCGACGGCGCGAGCGCCCACGCGCTCGCGCTCGCGCCGCGCGCCGGCCTCGCACAGGCGGTGCGCGCGACGCTCGCGCAGCGGATCCCGGTCGCGCCCTCGCTCCCGACCAAGGGCGCCGCGATCGTGGTCGTGGGGGCCGGCGGCGCCGGTAAGACGACGTGCTGCGCGGCGCTGCTCGGCGCATACCGCAAGAGCAGCACTTTGCCGGCGAGCTTCGCGACGGTTACGCGCGAGCCCGAGCGGGGCGAGCTGCAAATGGTCCTCAGCCCCTACCTGATGAAGCCCTCCCCGGCGCGCGCTCCGCGGGCGCTGCGTGCGCTGCGCAGGGTTCGCGGTGACGGCATGGCGGTGCTCGACACGCCCAGCGTGTCGCCATCGGACCGTGCCGGCATTCGTGAGCTCGCAAAGCTGCTCGCAGAGCTGCAGCCGGAGCGCGTTGTGATCGCGCTCCCCGCGACGCTCGGCGCGACCGCCGCTGCGCAGCTGCTGCAGGCGCTGCGACCGTTGGGAGCGAACGCGATGGCCGTGACTCATGCCGACGAGACCGACCAGCTCGGGGTCGCCGTCGAGGCTGCTTGCAGGTTCGCCCTCGCGCCCGAATACCTGCTCGAGCGCGCCCGCGCCGGTGGCTGGCGGCTGCGACAGATCGCTCCCAGCGCGCTTGCGGAAAGGCTTCTGCCATGAAGCTGGGGCGCGGGCACACGGAGAAGTCGAGCGCGGTGGAGCTGCCCGAGCGCTCGCAGAGCGTGACGCTGGTCCCGGCGGGTGGCAAGGGACTGCCGGCGCGCGTGCTCGAGTGCGCGCCGGACTCGCTGCTGGTGGCGATCATGGTGCCCGTCGAGCCGCTCAGCTATCGGCAGCTCGACGGCCTGGTTCTGGAGTTCGTCGCGCCGCGAGGCCGCGTGCGCCTGACGGGGACGGTGAGCATCGAGAATCCCGCCGAGCCGGACGTGGTGCGCATCGACGGGCCGCGCTCGATCGAAGTGCTCCAGGAACGCGAATACGTGCGGATCAAGTCCGCGCGACCCGCGCTCGTCTACGGCGGACCCGACAGGCTGCCGATGCAGAGCTACACGGTCGATGTCAGCGGCGGCGGGTTCCTGCTCGCGGGCCCGGACACGCTGAGGATCGGCGACGAGGTGCAGTTTCAGCTGACGCTCACGCCCGGTGTGCTGCTGATCAGCGGCACCGGCAGGGTCGTGCGCGTCGACGCCCGGGGCCGACGCGCGGTCGAGTTCGACTCGATCACCGAGCTCGACCGTCGCCGGCTGATCCGCTTCATCTTCGAGTGTCAACGCGCCGAACGCCAGCGCGGCCTGGAACCGGACGGACACAATGGCAGCTGAGACAGCCACAGAGCCCGCGACGGAGATCCAAGAGGTGCTCGACGCGCCGGTTGAGGCCGCGCCCGAGTCCAAGGCGGCCGCGAAGAAGGCCGCCAAGAGCGAGCCGAAGGCCAAGGACGCCAAGAAGAGCGGCAAGTCCGACAAGGCCGAGAAGGGCAAGAAGGGCAAGGACGCCGAGGCCGGCGGGGGTGAGCAGCCCGACGGCGGCGCGCCGAGCATCGCAGCTCACCCGCGCGCCGCGCGCGCTGTCGCGCGCGCCAAGGGCTGGGGTGGGCTTGCAGGCTTCGTGTTGGCGGGGTACATGGCGCTGCCCACGAACACGCTCGCGGCCGCGGGCCTGCGCGCTCTGATCGCCGGGGTGGTGTGCTACGTGGCCACCTGGGCGGGGGCGGTGTTCCTGTGGCGCCGGCTGGTGATGCTGGAGATCAAGGGCCGCGAGCAGAAGCTGCTGGCAGGCGCTCACGCGGCACGTCCGCCGCGCGAGTTGCCGGCAGGCTCCGCCGAGCGGCCAAGCTCGAGGGCTGCGTCCTAGGCTGAGGCGCTGCGGTGGACCCGATACAGCCGATCACGCCGGGGCCATCGCCGATGTCGCAGATTGCGCGGCTGCCGGTGGAGCCGCTCGCGCGGGTCGCGCGCGAGCGCGACCGTCCCTCCAGGGACGCGCAGCAGCGCAGACGGCGCGAGCCGCCGGCGGAGCCGGAGCCCGAGCGCGACCCCGACGACGGGGAGCACCCGCACATCGACGTTCGCGCCTGAGCACACGTCGTCGCGCGCAGGAATCTGGGCCCGCAGGACGAATCCGCTTGCAAGAGGGCGCGCCCCCTCAAGTTTCTCTGTGGGCGGGACGATAATCGGCGTGGGTTGACACGGAGTCGACTCGGGACCTAACCAAATAACGTCATCAAGGAGATGAACGCATGGGCCTAACGATCAACAGCAACCTGGAGGCGATGAACGCCAGCAGGAACCTGAACAACACCGAGAACATGCTGTCGCAGTCGATGCAGCGTCTGTCCTCGGGCCTCAAGATCAACTCGGCTTCCGACGACGTCGCCGGGTACGCGATCAGCGAAAGCCTGCAGAGCCAGGTCAACGGCCTCAACCAGGCCAGCGAAAACATTCAGGACGCTGTCGCACTTGCGCAGACCGCGCAGGGCGCTCTGAACGACACCAACCAGATGCTCCAGCGCATCCGCGAGCTCGCCGTGCAGTACTCGAACGGCACGACCTCCCCGGAAGATCAGGAAGCGATCATCTCCGAGGTCGGTCAGCTCGTCGACGAGATCAAGCGCGTCGGTGAAACGACCCAGTTCAACGGCAAGAACCTGCTGAACGCGAATGAAGAAATCCGCTTCCAGGTTGGTGCCAACGACGGCGAGGGTGTCGGCGTGAAAACGATCGAACTCTACAAATCGATCGAAACTCTCGTGCGGGTCGAAACGCTCGGCGCGAGGCTCACCGCGACCGGCGCGACCAAACTCGAACCGGCCGAAAAAACCGCCATCGAAGCCGAAGAAACCGCAGTCGCGACACAGCACAAAGAACTGGAAACCAAACGCGAAACGCTGAAGACAGCCGAACGTGAAGCAAAAGAAGGCGCGGCCGGTGCCACCGAAGCGGAAATTGGCACCGAAGTCGAAGAAGCGGTTGCAGCAGAAGTCAAGGAAATCAACGAACTGAGTCGCGAAGTCGTTGAAGCCGAAAAGAAAATCGCAGGCGAATACGCCAAGCACGAACCGACGGGTCTGAAAGAAATCAGCGAAGCAATCGCCACGGTTTCGGGCCTCGCCGGTGAATTCGGCGCCGTTCAGGACCGCATTCAGTACACCCAGTCCAACCTGGAAGTTTACAGCCAGAACCTGACGGCGGCTGTGAGCGACCTGGTCGACGTGAACATGGCCACGGAAATGACCAACTTCACGAAGGACCAGGTTCTCCAGCAGGCTGGCGTTGCGATCCTTGCGCAGGCCAACCAGCTGCCTGACGCGACGCTGAAGCTGCTCGAATAAGCCAACAACTTCCTCAGCGGTGGCGCCTAGAGGACGCCACCGCTGCAGTGAAGCTCTTCTGAACGCTGGCCGATGTTTTCGATCGGCCGCTCGCGGGCAGATGAGTCATAACGCTTCAGGCGGTCCGGGAAAGGCCGACAGAAGCCACATTACCGCCGCTTCATCGAGGGAACGGTGGTCGAGACGGGCAGCGACGGCTGCCCGTCTCCTTTTTTAATCTCTTCGCACGCACGCCCGGCGATCACTCCTGCGATCGACGAGCGGCGCCACGGCCGGTCAACGCCGCCGCGCGCCTGCCGATTACCCGGGCGATGACCTTGGAAGCGACGCTCGAGCGGGTCTCGGCGCTCAGGCAGGCGCTGGCCGACCCCGCGACGATGCTGGGCTCCAGCGCCGCGCTGAGCGGCGGAGCGCAAGCGCCGTCGACGAGCGCCGGCGGCGAATCGTCGTTCGCTGCGAAGCTCGAGCAGGCGAGCGCGGGCTACGAAGCCCCGAGCGAAGCGTCCTCCGTGCCGGGCCTCACCGACGCGGCAGACATGAGCGGTGCCTCGCCGCTGAGCACTCCGCCATCGCTCGGCGACCCGGCGAGCCTCAGCAGCGCGGCCGGCGTGGACTCCGCCTACTCGCTGCCGGGGCTCGACGGGGTCGCCGGCTCCTCGGCGCTCTCGCCCGCCGACGCCGCCTATCAGAGCTCGCCCGGCGCGCGCATCGTCGCGATCGCGGAAAGCCAGCTCGGACAGACAGAGCAGCCACCCGGGTCAAACGAATCACCGGCGATCGCCCAGTACCGCAGCGCGACCGCGGGCGCCGCGCCGGGAGCGCCGTGGTGCGCGTACTTCGCCTCGTGGGTGGCGCGCCAGGCCGGTGAGCCGATCGGGGAAATGGGTCAGGGCGCCGGTGCGGTCGCGGACGTGTGGTCGTGGGCGCAGAGCACGGGCCGCGCGATCGCCAACGGCCCCGGCGTGGTGCCAAAGCCGGGCGACCTGATCGTGTTCGGCGACGAACACGTGGGGATCGTCAGGGACGTGCTGCCCAGCGGGCAGATCCAGACGATCGAGGGCAACTACGAAAACAAGGTCGCAGCCAACGTGCGCAGCCCAACCGAAGCCACCGGCTATGTGGAAATGAGCTGAGGAGGCTCGTCACGAGGACGGTAAACTCGCGTCGGACGCACTCCGATGAACGAGCCGAGTGGCAGCCTCCGCGGACGGACCCCTCAGCAGATGTGGCTCAGGGTGCTGCCGGCGCTGGCACTGTTGCTCGGCGTCTTGGCCGCTGCCAGCTTTGTGCTGATCAAGGGCCCTGGCAAGCCGGTGCTGCCAGGCGGAGCGCAGCAGTCAGCCGCCGGCAACGGCTTCTACGGGACGCTTGCGCTGCCCGCCCGCCCGGCTCCGCCGATCGACCTGCGCAACTACCTCGGCCAGCCGGTCTCCTTGAGCGCCTATCGCGGCAAGGCCGTGCTCGTGACCTTCCTGTATGCCAACTGCCCGGACATCTGTCCGTTGATCACCTCCAACCTGCGCGTCGCCTTGAACCTGCTCGGCCACCGCGCCTCGCAGGTGCAGGTGATCGCCGTCTCGGTTGACCCGCGCGGCGACACCGCCGCGAACGTCGCGCGCTTCGTGCGCGCGCACGGCATGGTCGGCAGGATGCAGTACCTGATCGGCTCCGGCGCTGAACTTGCGCACACCTGGCACGCGTGGGGCGTCGGCTCGACGCGCGAGGTCAATCAGCCAAACCTCGTGTCCCACTCGGCGCTCGTCTACGGCGTCAGCGCGACTGGCGAGCTGATGACCGTATATCCCGCCGAATTCGAACCGAGCGAGATCGCCCACGACGTGCCGAGGCTCGCGAAGCTCTAGGCCGCTTCAGCGTTCGCCTGACCCGCGCCGCCACAGCACGACGTACCAGACGGCCACGCAGATCAGGACCCCCAACGGCAGGACCAGCGAGAGGATCGATCCGGTCAGGAAGTGTGTGGCAATCGGGATGGTGAGGTGTGACATGAGCTCTCTCCCGCTAATGCCCGCTCGCCAGCCGCGGTGACCGGGAGCTGCCCGGACTCGGCGGGACGAGCCAGCGGTGGACGTACACGAACAGGACGATCAGGAACGTGATCGAGCCGGGCACCCACATTACGCCTGCAGCGAGCTGCTGATCGGCCAGCGCCGAGATCCCGCCGGGGCGCGGAGACAGATCGGCGTAGTAGCTGTACAGCGGGTGCGGGGCGAGCGCGAGCACCACGGCGAGCGCCCAGCTGACGATCATGCCGCCGACCAGGTAGATGACCCGCTGCGGCGCAAGCAGGCGAATGCGCAGCGGCGCCGAGGGGATCACCTGCTTCCAGAAGAGGACAGCCGTGAAGAAGAACAGCGTGTGCTCGAACGCGTGCAGCGTCGTCGATTGGAGCGTCGCGTCGAACAGCGCCGGCACGTGCCAGCCGAGCAGCACGACGGAGAAGGCCACGAAGCTCGGCACAGGCCTGCCTACCCAGCGACTCAGCGCGCGCAGCGGCGCCGTGCGCTGTCCGTGGCTCAGCCCCCGCGCCAGCCAGCGACGTGTGTCGAGCGGCAGGCAGCGCCATAGGCGTATCCAGGGTGCCGCGACGACGAACAGCGGCGCCGCGACGGCGATCAGCAGCACGTGCTGGATCATGTGCACCCAGAAGAGGTTCGCGCTCAGCCGCTCGATCGGCGAGGCGAGCGCGATCGCAAGGACCGCGAGGCTCGTCCAGAAGCACGCGCAGCGCCGGCGCTGAGCCACGCGCTTGCGCTCGGGCGTGAACGTGCGATGGGCTCCGAGCAGGTAGAGGATCGCCAGGTCGATCACCAGCACCAGGGGCGGGTCGAAGGCCCAGTCCCAGAAGCCCGGCGTCGCCGCTGGCGTCGTGGCCAGCACTAGAGGAGATACAGCGTCACGTACGTCACGATTCCGATCGCCGCGAGGAAGCTCCAGTAGAACACCGCAGCGTCGAGCGCGGGCGCGATCAGCTTGTCGGGATCCGCGATGTCACCCTGGCCGGTCGCCGGCGAGCGGCGGGCACGAATCTCGGTCGCCACCTGCGTCTCGAGCCAGTACATCGTGAACAGCACGGCGATCATGTAGAAGCCCGTCCATGAGCAGAACACGCTCGCGTACGCGCCGTTGGTGGGGCCGAAATGCTGCACGGTGTACTCGATGCACTGCAGCGCGACCGCGATCAGCCCGAGCACGACGCTCGCGACCCCCGGTGTCAGCCAGCTCCGAGATGAGGCCTTCATGCGCCGCCCGGCGACCACCGCCGCCGCCGCGCTGAGCACGACGCAGGCGATGAAGGCCGCGCCTAGCGCCTGATTCGGTTTGATGTGGGCTGGGTGGAACACGTGGTGGGCGTCGATCGAGCGCAGGTAGAAGTACGCGAACAGGAACGCGAGGAAGAAGAACGTCGTCGCGCCGCACAGCATCCGCGCGGCGACCGACAGCGCACGACCGCCGACGTCCGGCGGCTCGGGCGGGATCTCGACACCCGCGGGCACCGGCGGAACCATCAGGCCCAGTGGCAGCTTTTCACTCGGAGATGACATCGTTCACGCACCCGCCGTCGCCGGCTGGCCGCCCCCGCCGCCGTCCAGTTGCAGCGGCGTGCCGTAGTCGTACGGGTCGGAGTCGAACACGGGTATCTGCTCGAAGTTGTTGACCGGGATCGGCGTCGGCAGCTGCCACTCGATCGACTTCGAGTGCCACGGGTTGGCCTCGGCCGGCTTGCGCACGAAGATCAGCGAGTAGACCACGTTGAACAGGAAGATCAGCATCGAGAAGCCGAGCACGAAGGCCGAGATCGACACCCACACGTTGAGGCCCTGCAGGCTCGGTTCATATGTGCTCACGCGCCGGGGCATGCCCTTGAGCCCGAGCACGAACAGCGGCAGGAAGGTCGAGTTGAACGAGATGAACATCAGCCAGAAGTGCCATTTGGCGAGCATCTCGTTGAAGCGCAGGCCCGTCATCTTCGGCACCCAGTAGTAGATCGCGGCGAAGAAGCTGAAGATCAGCCCGCCCATGATCGTGTAGTGGAAGTGCGCCATCACGAAGAAGCTCCCGTGCAGGCCGACGTCGGTCGGAACGTCCGATAGCGCCACCCCGGAGAGCCCTCCGATCAGGAAGTTGAACACCCACGCGAGGACGAACAGCATCGGCACGCTGAACCAGATGCGCGCCTTCCACAGCGTGCCGATCACGCACAGGAAGATGAAGCCCGTGGGAATGGAGATGATCTCGGTCGAGAGCATGTAGAACGGGCGCAGATCCGCGTTGATACCGCTGACGAACAGGTGGTGCTGCCACACGAAGAAGCTGAGCAGCGTGACGCCGAGCATGCCCGAGACCGCGAGCCGGTAGCCCCACAGGGGCTTGCGTGTGAACACGGGCAGCAGCTCGAGCACGATGCCGAAGCCGGGCAGCGCGAGCACATACACCTCCGGATGTCCGAAGAACCAGAAGAGGTTCTCGAACAGGTACGCGCTGCCGCCCCCGCCGACGACGAAGAACGACGTGTTGATCGTGCGGTCGAGCGCCGCCATCGCCAGCGTCGCGATCAGCATCGGCGCGGCGAGCACCATCAGGATCGCGGTCGCGAACACCGACCACACGAAGATCGGCAGGCGCGACCAGGTCATCCCGGGCGCGCGCATCGTGATGATCGTGGCCATCATGTTCAGCCCCAGCAGGCACATCGAGATCCCGACCAGCCCGAAGAACACGATGTAGGAATCCATGCCCATCACCGCCTGTTCGTTGAGGGGCGCGTAGCCCGTCCAGCCGGTGGGAAAGCCGCCGAAGAAGATCGTCGAGACGAGGATGAAGCCCGCGGCCATCAGCAGCCAGAACGTCAGCGACTCGATACGCGGGAAGGCCATGCGCCTGGCACCGATCATGATCGGCACGAAGTAGTTGGCAAACGGACCGAGGATGCCCGAGGTCATCATTCCCATCATCATCGAGCCGTGCATGCCCACCAATGACAGGTATTGGCTGGGCCCGACGAGCGTGGGCACCGGGCGCAGCAACTCGGCGCGGATCAGCATCGCGTTGAGACCGCCGACGAAGAAGAACACGCCGATCCCAACCAGGTACTGCATCCCGACGACCTTGTGGTCGGTGCACAGGCCGAAGTAGCGCCCGATCCCCTCGCTCTCCTTCTCGCGCAGCGACGCGGGCCGTCCGAGCAGGCGCGAGATCGGGTAGTTGGCGAAGCCGAGACCCACCAGGAAGCCGACCACGCCGAAGATGTAGCCGAGCAGCAGCGCGACGTCGTTCTCGTCGGTCGCGCTCTCGTATTCGAACGAGGGCCCGTTGATCAGATGGCCGATCCACCAGCCGAGGTAGTAGCCGCCGACGCCGAGGATCACGGCCGTCAGCAGGTTGAAGCCGAGCAGGCGGCGCCACACCGGCTGCCTGATCGGCTGGGGGGCGGATGCGGCTTCGCTGATCGCGCTCATTCTCCACGCCTCGATGGTTCGGGGATGTATGTCTTGGCGTACGGCGGCAGGACCTTCGTGGCCGGCGCGAGCCGCTTCTGCTGCGCGTGGATCCAAGCGAGGAACGCCGCAGGTGTGACGACCCTGTTTTCGTTGTTGTACATGTAGCCGTGCCAGACGCCGCACAGCTCCGCGCAGCGCACGCCGAAGCTCATGAGCTTCGTGGGTCTGACGAAGGCGACGTTGTCCACGCCGGGGTTTGCGTCGGCCTTGACGCCGAGCTTGTAGGCCCAGAAGGAGTGGATCACGTCGATCGAGGTCACGTGCAATTCGACCATCTCGCCCTTGGGCAGGTACAGCTGCCTGGTCTCGACGCCGCCGTAGGTTGGGTAGCGGTATGTGAACAACCATTGCTGTGCGATCACCTGCACGGGCAGCTTCGGGCCCTTCGGCACGGTCAAGGGACTGGGTCCCGAGCCGGAGCCGGAGCCGTAGTTGGTCTCCAGGCGCACGGTCCCGAACGCGGCCAGCCCCAGCACCAGCAGCGACGTGATGATGATCCACGTCGTCTGCACGCGCGCGTCGCCGCGTATGGCCGGCCCTTCGAGCGCTGCGCCCTTCGGCTGGCGGAAGAAGGTCACCGCGTACAGGAGGTACAGCACCACCAGCGTCAGAACCGGTGTCGCCACTGTGGCCAGGACGGTGTAGTCGGTTCCCTGCGCGCCCGACTGTTCGCTGCCGTTGCCCGGTCCCAGGAGTGGGCCGATCACGAAGATCACGACCGGCAGCGCGATCACCGTCACCACCACCCACAGCACCGCGAAGCGGACCGCGTGGTTCGGCTCCCCACCGCCCCCGTGCGGCTCGGCCGCCTGGCTAGACGACATTGAGGAACCCGTCCATGTAGCCGACCGTCTGCATCGGACCGCCAAGGCCGTTGATGAAGCCGGCCGCACACGGAACGAAGCACTGCCAGTGGTAGCGGCCCTTCTTGCCTGAGTAGAAGCTGAACGTGACGGTACGGGTATCCGCGCCTTCACACGGCGCGAATTCGCACGGGTTCTTGGCTTCTTCTGACACGCCCGGCAGCGGGATGAACACACCGAGCTCGGGAATCACGAACGTGTGCGAGGTTTCTTCGGGGGGGATCGAGTTGACCGTCTTTCCGTCCACGGTCATCGTCCCGCCGATCGTCCCCTGGACCTGAGACAGATACGGGTTGCGCAGACCCGTCGGCGAGTCGTACTGGTAGATGGTGACGTGGATGATCGAGTTGGCGGGCACCGTGTAGATCGTGCTGTGGACCCACTTGCCGTTCTTCCTGATCAGGTAGGAGACCCAGTCGGGGTGCGTCGGGCTGTACTTCGGACCAATCGCAGGGACGGTCATCAGCGTGAGCCGATCGCCGCCGCTGGACGGCGGGGCGCTCGTCGCCACGATCGTCGGCGGCTGGCTGGTGGCCCAAGCGGCCACGTACAACCCGATCAACGCGCCCACCAGAGCCGTTGCCAAACTGACGCCTAGAACCTTCTTTGCCAACAGGCTCACGTCAATCCTGCCCTTCGGTTTCGCTCGCCCTCCATGCCTGCCGCGCAAGCGCCTCCGTGCTTGGCGCGAGCCTATACCGCCGGAGCCTGTTGGTGGAAATTTTTCTCATCGCAGCTCTGTCGGGCACGTGGTCACCCACGAGCGCCGTCGAGCGGGTGGCGGCTACGATCAATAACTTGCCGCGCTCGCAAGATCCAAACATCGATAATGGGCCCGCCGCCGCGGTCGACGGGGGACCGACGGCAGGTGCGCGCGCGTGTGTGCCCGAGCGCCCCACGCTGGACGGGCTCGAGTCGAAGTGGAGCGCGGTGTGGGAGCGCGACGGCGTCTACCGCTTCGACCGCACCGCGCCACGCGAGCGTGTTTACTCGATCGACACGCCGCCACCGACCGTCAGCGGCTCGCTGCACGTCGGACACGTCTTCTCCTACACGCACACCGACACCGTTGCGCGCTACCAGCGGATGCGCGGGATGGAGGTCTTCTACCCGATGGGCTGGGACGACAACGGCCTGCCGACCGAGCGGCGAGTGCAGAACCACTTCGGCGTTCGCTGCGATCCGTCGGTGCCCTACGACCCCGACTTCGAGCCTCCAGCCGAGGACGCGCGGGACCCGAAGGAGCCGGTGGCGGTGTCGCGGCCGAACTTCGTCGATCTGTGCCTGCGGCTGACCGAGAGCGACGAGCAGGCGTTCGAGGCGCTGTGGCGCACGCTCGGACTGTCGGTGGACTGGTCGATGACGTACACGACGATCGGTCCGCTCGCGCAAAGCATCTCCCAGCGCTCGTTTCTCGGGCTGCTGGAGCGGGGCGCCGCCTACCAGCTCGAGGCGCCGACGCTGTGGGACATCGACTTCCAGACGGCCGTCGCGCAGGCCGAGCTCGAGGACCGCGAGCGGCCGGGGGCGATGCACCGGGTGCGCTTCGAGCCGACCGGCGAGGACGCCGGATCTGAACCGCTGGCGCTGATCGAGACCACGCGTCCGGAGCTGATCCCCGCGTGCGTGGCGCTGCTCGCGCACCCCGACGACGACCGTTACACCGGGCTCGTCGGTCGTGAGGTGCTGACACCGCTGTTCGGGACCCGGGTGCCGGTGATGACGCACCCGCAGGTCGAGCGCGAGAAGGGCACCGGCCTGGTGATGGTGTGCACGTTCGGCGACCTGACCGACGTCATGTGGTGGCGCGAGCTGGGGCTGCCGGTGCGCTCGACGCTCGGAGGCGACGGTCGCCTGCTGGAGGTTCCGTGGGGCGCGCCGGGCTGGGAGTCACGGGATCCCGATCGGGCTCGCGCCAGCTACGGAGAGCTGCAGGGGCGCACGATCAACCAGGCGCGCAAACGGATCGTCGAGCAGCTGCGGGAGTCCGGCGAGCTGATCGGTGAGCCGACGCCGGTCAGCCGG
>DATHOH010000017.1:0-4031 GCA_035485155.1 Solirubrobacteraceae bacterium | reverse complement strand
GAAGATGCTCATCGGGAACGGGTTCGGCTGCTGGAAGACCATCGTCACGTGCCGGCGCAGCTGGTTGACCTCGAGCTCGTGGATGTCGGTCCCGTCGAGCGTGATGCGTCCGCTGCGGGCGGCGCCGTCGGTGATCTCGGTGAGGCGGTTGAGCGAACGCAGGAGCGTGGTCTTGCCCGAGCCGGACGCGCCGATCATCGCGAGCACCTCGCCCTGTCGAACCGTCAGGCTGACGTCGCGCACGACCCAGTTCTCGCCGTAGGCAAGCCACACCGACTCCACCCGCATGCGCTCGCGCACGAGCGCCGCCGGCGCGCGGGTGGCGCGCAGGCGCGTGGCGTTCACGGCTGGCGTCGCGTGGCCGTTGCCGAGCGGGCGCTCCGGCGCGACGTACGGGTCGCGGTCGACCGCGATCCGCCGCACGGGCGGGGGCATCAGCGGGTCCATCGGGGACCCCGGTTCGTCGTCCACGTCACGAGCCCGTTGAGCGCCAATACGATCGCCAGCAGCACGAACGCGGCGGCGTAGGCCTTCTGTGGTGACAGGCCTTCGCCGGCGGGCGAGTTTTCATAGATGTAGCTCGTCAGCGTCGAGCCGGTGCCGCGCAGCAGCCCGAGGACCGGCACCTGGCCAACCGGCTGCGTCGTCAGCGTGAGTCCGAGCAGGATCCTGATGATCGCCGTGTCGCCGATGATTCGTCCGATCCCGAGCACGGTGCCGGTCGAGATGTCCGGGCGGATGGCGGGCAGCAGCACGCGGCGGATCGTAGTAGCGCGTGTCCTGCCGAGTGCGTAGGAGGCCTCACGCAGGTGGTTGGGCAGCTGGGCCAGCCCCTCGCGCGTGGAGCTGACGATCAGGGGCAGCGCGAGGCCCGCCATGACCACGCCCGCCGCGAAGAACGAGCGCCCGTAGACGGCTCCCGTTGCGGCGCGCTGTGAGAGGAAGCCGAGGAAGCCCTGGGCGAAGATCAGCAGCCCGAAGAGGGCCAGCACGACGCTCGGGGCGCCAGCCGTGATCTCGATGGCCGACTCGACCGCGCGCGCGAGCCCCGCCGGGCGGCGGTACTCCGAGAGCCACGTCGCGATCGCCACGCCCACAGGAACCGCGATCACGGTGCCGATCAGCGCGACGATCAGGGTGCCCTCGATCGGGTCGAGGAAGCCGCCGCTCTGGCTCTGGATCTGAGACGGGGCGGGCGAGTGCACGAGCAGGCCGATGCGCAGGTAGGAGATCCCCTTGACCAGCATGAACAGGACGATCGCCAGCGCGACCAGGCACAGGCCGATACCTACGGTCCAGCACAGCCAGTAGCCGATCCGATCAACCAGCGGCCACGACGTGGTTCCTTCGCGTGGGGCTCTCGCGATTGCCGTGCCGCTCGGGGGCGACGGCGCGAGCTCGGCCGCCGCCATCAGGCGCCCACCCCGTAGCGCTGGAAGCGCTGCTTGGCGTACCAGCCGCCGAACGACAGCATCGCCGCCGAGACGAGCAGCACGGCGGCGACCGCGTACATCGTGTGCGCGAGCACGGGGATCGTCAGGCCTTCGGAGTTCTGCAGAATCGTCGCCGCGAGCGGGCGTACCGGCTCGAACAGAGCGGTGAATCCGTCGAGCAGGTTCGGCGCGAAGCCGCGGCCGCCGGCCACCATCGCGAGCATCACGGCCTCACCGAGCGCGCGTGCGGTCGCGAGCACGGTGGCGGCAGCGATCGCCGGGCGCGCCGTACGCAGCGACACCCGCCAGATCGTGCGCCAGCGGTTCACGCCGAGTGCGAGCGAGCCTTCACGCCACGAGGCCGGTACCGACGTCAACGCGCTGGCGCTGATCGCGACCATGATCGGCAGGATCATCAGCGTCAGGATCAGGATCGCGGTCGTGACGTTGTTGCCGTTGAGCTGGACCACGTAGCCCACGGATGCTCTGCGGCTGTCGCTGATCAGGTGTTTGTCGATGTACGGCGCGATCACGAGAATTCCGATCAGCCCGTAGATCACCGAGGGCACCCCCGCGAGCAGGCGGATCACCGGGTCGAGCACCCGCCGGACCGCCGGGGGCGCGAACTCGGTCAGGAACACGGCCGCGAGCATCGAGATGACGAGCGCGATCAGCACCGCCGCGACGGTCGTCAACAGCGTTCCCCAGATCAGCGGCCACGCACGGAAGTAATAGATCGAGCGTCCCGGCAGCGGCTTGCTTTCGGCCATCGCCCGCAGCTGCGTGTCGACGTCGCCGCCCGGTCCGAACCACCGCAACCCGTTATGCGAGAACGACGGCCACGCTTTGATCAGGACCGTGGCGAGCATCGCCGCGATCGCGACGAGTACCGCAGCCGCCAGCGCGCCGAGCGCCCGCTCGACGCGCTGGTCCGTCTTTGCCGTGGCCCAGCTGCGTGTCCTGCCCATGATTCAGTCGCGCGCGCTTCCCGTCGCCAAGCTGCGTGTGCGGCTGCGACGGCGGGAGGACGCGAACGTCACTTGAGGGAGATCCACTCGGAGGTGATGATCGACTTGACCGTCTTGTTGCCCGACTCGACCCAGTTGATGAACTTGGCGGCTTCGCCTTTCTTCGGGCCTTTGGTCAGCATCCAGAAGTTACGTACGCCACCGTACTGGCCGGACTTCGCGTTAGGCAGGGTGCATTGGATGCCCTGGTAGGGGACGGAGTGCACACCGCCGGCGATCGTCGCCGCGAGCGACACGAAGCCGATTGCGGTCTTTTCGGCGCCGACCGCGTTGACCTCGAGTCCCGTCGAGGACTCGGTGGTGGCGCTCGGTGTGATCTTGCGTTCTTCGCCCAGGAAGATGTTCTGGAACGCCGCCTGGGTACCGGACGTGGCTTCACGGTCGAACAGGCTGATCGTGCCCGAGACCTTCGCGCCCGGGACTTCGCTCCAGTCGCGGATCGTGCCCGTGAAGATCCCCACGATCGTTTCCGCGGAGAGGTTTGCCAGCGGGTTGGCATTGTTGGTGATCACGCAGATTCCGTCGCGGGCGATCTTGTAGCCGAACAGACCTGTGGGGTCCTGCGCTTCGTGTTCCCGCGAGACATCGCCGATGTCGACGCGGCCGGCGGCCACGTCACTGATGCCGATGTCCGACTCTCCGCCGCCGACTTTCGGCGCCGGGATCTTCGGGAACGCCTTGTGGTAGGCGCTCGCGAGTTTTTGAACGAGTGGCAGCATCGAAGTGGAGCCGTCTATCAGCAGACGCTTCGGGGCAGCGCTCGCCGTTCCGGCGAGGGTGAGGCCAACGATCAGCGAAACGATGAGGGTGCGGTGCGCGCGCAAGTCGTTGCTCCTTTTCGTTTGAAATTGGGTGGCGTGTCAGCGTGTTCGACGCTGGGCGCCGGAACAACCCGAGGAAGACTTCGATGCGGTGCGCTGATCCGTTGCGCGACTGCTCGCCACCTCGCGGGTAGACTGGCGACCGCCGCCCCGGTGTGTGTTTCGTTTTTGTGAACGCGCGCCGGCGCGGCCCTCCGTGACGCTCACGCATGCGGAAGGCGTGGCCGCGTGAATACTTTGTAAACGATCTGATGTGTCGTTTTTGTGAAGGTCTTGCATTTCTGCTCGGCGGATGTGAGGCTGCCGTCGCTTGGCGCTGCGTCTGACCGCTGTCCCGTGGGCGCCGCGGCAATAGCGGCCGCCGCCATCAACGTTGCGCCGCCGGAGAGAGGACTGCTGACATGACAGACGACCCGACGCCCTCAACCGACTCCAAATCCAGCAACGGCGCAGGCTCTGCCCCGCAGAAGGCGGCGGTGCGTTCGGGTTTGGCCCACCGCCGTAACCCGGTCCTGGCGACGCTGGGCGACTTCTTCTCGGGCACGCGCAGGGTTTTGCTGCGTGATCCGATTTCGTTGTTTTTGTTGCTGGCTTCGGTCGGGTTGGCGGTCGCGTTCTTTGTGTTGTTGGGTGCGATTCAGCCGAGTAGTTTTGGCCGGCAGGTGCCGTTGAGCACGGTGCAGACGTTGGCGGCGCGGCGTGAGGTTGGGTCGGCGTTGCTGCTCGATCACGACAATCGTGTGGAGTTG
>DATHOH010000016.1:0-142735 GCA_035485155.1 Solirubrobacteraceae bacterium | reverse complement strand
CGCCTTGCCATTGGTCTGGGGGCGGTAAGGGCGTGTGCGTAGGTGGCGGATCCCCAAAGCGCGGCAGGCGATCGCGTGCACGCTCGAGCGGTAGGCGCTGCCGTTATCCGTGATCAGCTGCTGCACGTTGATCCCGTAGCTCTCGTAGTACGCGACAGCTCTGCGCAGGAACGCGATCGCTGTTAGTGCTTTCTCGTCGGTGAGCACCTCGACGTAGGCCAGGCGTGTCGCATCGTCGATCGCGATGATCAAGCAATTCCGGCAGGCCTGAGGAGTCCGGCGAGCTGCGTTGCAAGCTTTCGGACGGCTCAGTGCTCGATATCAAGCCCGCCGCAGCCGAGGCAAGCGATGACCCTCCCTATTGGGAGCTGAGCGGCCCCTTTGGGTTGTCCTTGAGTTCGGCCCGGGGGCCCCTGCCGGCTACCACGGCTTCGCGATTCTCAGCGCGCTGAGGATCGCGCGCGTGGCGGGGGAGCGGTTGAGCGTGATGAAGTGGATGCCGGGCACGCCCTCGCGCAGCAGCTCCGCGCACTGCAGCGTGGCGTAGGCGACGCCGAAGTCGAGCACCGCCTCGGGGTCCTCGCCGCGCGCCTTCAGCTCGCGACGCAGGCCGTCGGGCATGGAGGCCCCGCAGAGCTTGGCCATGCGCTCGACCTGCCCCGCCTGCGTGATGGGCATGACGCCGGGGATGATCGGCACGTTCACGCCCGCCGCGCGTGCGCGCTGGACGAAGTCGAAGTAGAGGGCGTTGTCGAAAAACAACTGTGTGATTAGGAACTGCACGCCCGCGGCCACCTTCTCCGCGAGATGTTCCAGGTCATCCTCGGGGCTGACTGCGTGGATGTGCGTCTCGGGGAAGCAGGCGCCGCCGATCGCAAAGGGGTAGTCGGCGGCGATCAGTTCCACCAGTTCGCGCGAGTACTCCAAGCCGCCCTCCGTTTTGCGCCACTGCTCCTGGCCCGCGGGCGGGTCGCCGCGCAGCGCGAGCACGTTGTCGATGCCCGCGCTCTGCATCTCGTCGAGCGTGGCGCGCAATTCCGCCACGGTGGCGCCCACGCAGGTGAAGTGCGCCATCGCCTCCAGCCCGTGCTGCTCGCGGATGCGCTTGACGATCTCGATCGTTTTGCCCCTGGTGGAGCCGCCGGCGCCGTAGGTGACGGACACGAACGACGGGTCCAGGCCGCGCAGCTCGGCGAGCGCCGTGCGCAGGTTCTCCTCCCCCGCCTCCGTCTTGGGCGGGAAGAACTCGAAGGAGAACGTCGGCCCGGAGGAGGCCAGGCGGTCGATGCGCATCCGGGGATTATGGAGCCCAGCGCTCGGGCTCGCCGGCGATGCGGCGGATCTTCCCGATGGCCTCCAGGTGGGTGGGGATGGAATCCAGCGGACACGATCGGCCCAGATCCAAACACGGGCGATAACTCCCGAAAACGCTGGGCCTCGCGGGACTGTGTTCGCTCGTGTTCGCGGCTGTTCGTTTGTCTGGAGACCGCAAACGGACCGCAGCGGACGCGAAGAGCGACCGCAAATTGACCGCAGCCATCCGGCGAGTGGATGAGGGACAATCGCGGCCATGGGCGAGAGTCCCGAGATTGAGCTGGTGCGCCGGGCATGGGAGGCCTTGATCGCGGGTGGCCCGGAGGTCTTGGGCGAAGTGCTGGCGCCTGATGCACAGTGGTACGGCGTGGAGGACGGGCAGCTCTGCGATGGCCGCAAGGCAATCATCGCCGTGATCAGTCGCAACCTCGCTGGCCGCCTGCGAGGCCGTGTCGAGGAGACCATCCAAGACGGGCCGCGCGTCATCGTGGCGTTCCGTCCCGAGCAGCCGGCGCAGCTTGACCGTCCGGTGGACGAGGGGATCGCTTACATGGTCGTGACGATCCGCAATGGGCACATCGTTGAGCTGAAGGGGTGCGCCGACAGGCCCGCCGCCGTGAGCTACGCGCAGCACGGCCGGTAAGGCAGCCGACAATTCCGCAGGAAGCTCTCGTGCGCTCCTTTGGAGTGGCGTTGTGCAGTCGCAGTCTCGGCGTGCTATTACTACGTTATGCGATCTATCGGCGCGCGATCTACCGACCCCGGTCTGCTCGTGCTGACGAGCCTCGCCGACGGTCCCAAACATGGCTACGCGATCACTCTCGACATCGAGCAGCTCTCGGGGGTCAAGCTCGGTCCAGGGACGTTGTACGGAGCTTTGTCCCGGCTCGAGGGCAGGGGTCTGATCGAGGCGCTTCCGGCGGAAGACCGTCGGCGCCCATACCGCCTCACCGGCGCGGGCAGCGCGGCGCTCGCACAGGAGCTGCAGACGCTGGAGCGCGTAGCACGCCGCGGCCTCGAGCGCCTGCGTGTCGCGGGGGCGATGCGATGACGCGGCGGCTGGCGGATTGGTCGCTGTGGCTCTACCCGCTGGCGTTTCGGCGTCGCTATGGCGAGGAGCTGCGCGCGCTGCTGGATGGGTCATCGCCGCGCCCGGTGGCGGTGCTCGATCTGCTGCGCGGCGCGCTTGCCGCGCATCTCCGACCGAAGGACACCGTGTCTGGCTGCGTCGATTCGGGCGACCGTATGCGAGCGAGCATGAGCGCTCAGTTGGCGTGCTGGGTCCTGTTCGCGGCAGCCGGGTTCGGGTTTTACAACACGACCGAGGACGCCCCCTTCACGGCCGCCGGTCACGCCCATCCCGTGCTCGCTGGCGCACACGTCGCGATCCAGGTCATTGCCGTCCTGGCCTCGGGTGCCGTGCTGGCCGGGGCGCTGCCGTTGATCGTCGCGGCGCTGAATCAGGCCCGCCGACAGCCCGGCTTGCGGCGGCTGGTGAGCCTGCCGCCATTGGCCGTCCTCGTCTTCGCGGGCTTGACCGGGATGCTGGTGGCGGTTGCCCACTCCGAGCCTGCTCGTCATACCGGCTCCTCAGGCGGGATCGTGTTCCTCGCATGGGGCCTCGCCGGCTTGGCGTGCGGCGCCATCTGCGTGCTCGGCGCGCGCGCTGCCCTGTTTGTTGTTCCGGTGCCGCGCTGGCGCCTCGTCACGGCGTTCGTGTGCGGCACGCTGGTGACCGCGGCCATGACCGCGATCGCGCTCGCCACGGCTGTCTACGCAATCGACCTGTTCGCCGACGCTGCGCCGCTGGCCGCCTCTGCGAACGGGCCTCTTCAGCTTGTGAGCACAGGCGCCTCACTCGCCGTGCAGCTGACGGTGATGCTCCTAGCCGCGACGCTCGCCGTGACGACCACGCAACGGGGGTGGCGTGCGCTCGCGCGCAACTAGCAGCGCGAAGGTGGGGCACGCGCGCGCCGCGCGGATCGCGTGTGCGACCTGCCAATCCTGCAGCGGCGTCCCGTCCACTATCGGGTAGCCCCACTCGTCCAGCGTGATCCGCTCGGGGAGCAGCTCGGCGCACATGCCGTGCGCCTCGCACGCGATCGGGTTCACTCGTGCGCGGTGGTTCATCGGCGCGCCAGCATCCCACGTGTGGATTCCTGGCTGACCGGACGCGCGGGCATCGGCAGCTCCGGTGGGCGCGCGCAGCGGTCGCATGGCCCGTGCCGGGCGTGCTCGGCGAACTCTGCCTCAAACGTTTCCAGTGCGCTGAGGATCAGGTTGACGGCACCGTCGGGGTGCCCGCAGGCGCCGCGTCCAGCCGTGAGCGACGCAAGGCGCCCGATGCGCTGCCCCGCCTGGGCTTGAACCACGCCGCCGGCGATCTCCTCGATCGTGGTCGCGAGCGCGTCAAGGCCGTGTACGCATGGCCCGCACTGGCGGGTGCTCTGGCCGGCGAGCCAGCGGGCGATCCGGGCTGTTTCTGCCACGGGGCACGCCCGCTCGGAGAGCAGCAGCACGACGCCTGCGCCGAGCGAGGCGCCGTGGGCGGCGAGGTGTTCGTTCGACAGGGCGACGCCGTTCAACAGCTCGCCGGCGACCCACGAGCCGGCATAGCCGCCGATGAGAGCGCCGTGCGTCCGCGCGGTGCTCCCGCCGGCCGCTTTGATGAGTGACGCCAGCGAGGCGCCGTGCTCGATCTCATACACCCCGGGATCGGCGAGCGGACCGGAGAGCGTCACCAGCGCCGACCCTGGCTGGCTCGGGGTTCCCAGCTGGCGAAACCACGAGGCTCCGTGACGAGCGATCAGCGCCACGTGGGCAAGCGTCTCCGCATTGTTGACGAGTGTCGGGCGGCGCCTGACGCCCTGCTCGAAGGGCAACGGCGGGGTGAACGTCGGCTTGGCCGGTCCACCGTTCAGGTAATTGACCATGGCCGACTCCTGGCCCGCGACGTAGTGGTTCGGCACCGCGTTCAGATGTACTCTCGGCGCGCGCTCGGCGGCAACGGCGCGTTCTTCGATCGCTCGGGCCATGCTCTCGATCCCCTCCTTCGCGGACTCGCACGCGCACACGATCACCTCGTCCGCGCCCACGGCTCCGGCGACGAGGATGGCGCCGTCGAGCACGAGATGGGGAAGCCTCTCCAGCAACGTGCGATCCTTGCGGCTCGCGGGCTCGCCCTCGGCGGCATTGACAACGACGATCGCCCGTCTGCGCGCGCTCGCCACCGCCTGCATCTTGGTCGCTGTTGGGAACGCTGCGCCGCCGTGCCCGAGCAACCCGGAGCGCTCGATCTCATCGATCAGCAGCGCGGCTCGCTCGCGAGCGCGGCGCCGGCCGCGTCCGCTGGTTGCGGGTAGGGGGCCGTGGATCGCGATGTGCTCCTCGAGCGACAGCGCGCCGCGCAGCGGGACACCGACAAGTAGCCGGGGCAATGCCGCTGGCGCTGGCTGGCCGGTAGGGGCCGGCGACTCGGTGAGCGTCGAGTTGACGCTCACCCGCCGCTCCCGTTGGGTTTGGCTGTCGCGGGATGGTGCGGTAGGAGGGCCGTGGGTGTGCCCGACCGGCGCGCCCATTCCGAGCCCAGCGGGCCGTTCGGCAGCCACAGCGCGATGAACAACGAGAACACGCCCACGCTGCCGAGCGCCGTACCCCGCACTGCAACGTTCGCGCGCCAGCCGGCGATCACGCGCGTCAGCACCGCGGCGAGCATCGCAACCATGCACACGACGCTGAGCACCAAGAGCCAGGTACTGCTGGCGTCGCTGCCGGTGCCGAGGCCGTGGAGCAGCGCGATCGGCCAGCTCGCGTAGGTGAGCCAGTGCACCGCGCGCCAGGTCGCAAACCCCAAGCGTGCGCGTAGAAGACTCGTGACGATGACCGCGAGGATCAGGTCGAACGCGACCGCTCCAAGCCCCAGCCAGAACGGCCGGTAGGAGCCGACGAATGGGACGAACGCGTCGACGAGCGAGATCGAGGCGAAGCCGTCGAGCACCGACGTCAGGATGTGCAGCACCAAGAACACCAGCGCCAGCAGCGACACGTTGCGGTGCAGCGAGTCGATGACGAAGCGCGGCAAGCGTGAGCTGCTCCAGCGTCTCACGTCGATCACACCGAGGACGATCGCCAGCGTCAGCAGCAGCAGTGCGACCGCTCCCGTCGAGCGGGTCAGATACCAGTAGGCGCTTGGCCCAGCCGTGGCGAGTTGCGCGCTCATCCCGCGAGTGCCGCGAATTCCGCGGACCGCTCGTGAGCCGTGAGCGGATCGGTGGTCGACTCGCTGGGCCAGTCAGCGACCGCCGTGATCGTGCCATCCCAGTCGACAAGTCGAGCTGGCAGGCCACGTCGCGCCAACCAGGCCGCGCCGGCCCGCGCCCGTACGAGCGCTGCCGTCGCGGCGATGTTGGCGTCGGTACAGCTGCCGGCGGCGACACTGACCGTGCGCCAGGTCTGCCGAACGGGTGCGCCCGTACTCGGGTCGATGATGTGGTGCATGGTGTGCCCTGCGTGGCTCCAGCGCCTGACCGCCGTGCTCGACGTCGCCAGGCCACCCGAGCGGATCGCGACCGTCTGTCCGGCTGCCGAGCAGTCGCTGCGGTGATCGTCGGTCACTCTGATGCGCCAGCCGCCGGCCGGCGCGGGTCCAGATGTTGCGATGTCACCTCCGAGGCTCACGAGCACGCCGCAGCCGCAGGCTCTCTGTGCCGCTGCAGCGGCGCGATCGGCCGCCCACGCCTTGGCGCTCGCGCCGAGGTCGAGCCGCACGCCCGCCGGCATCCGCAGCGAGCGGCTTGCCCGATCGAGCACGATCGTCCGCCACCCGCTGCGCACCTGCAGCGTGGCCGTGGGGGCCATTTCGGGCTGTGGGCCGGGGGGATCGAGCAGACGCCAGTCGCGGTCATAGCCCGCGAGCTCAAGCGCCAGGCCCACGGTGGGATCGACGTCGCCATCGGTCAGCTCGGCCGCGCGCAATGCCACCTCCAGTGCTTCGCTCAGCAGCGGACTGATCTGCGTGAGGCGACCCGCGCGCTTGTTCACGCTCGACAGCTCGGAGTCGGACCGGAAGCGGCTGCACGCGCGGTCGATGGCCACGAGCTCCTGCTCGACCGCCGCGCGCGCGGCAGCGAGCGCTCCGGGGTCGGTGACGCGCAGCACGGCGCTTGTGCCGAGCGCCTCCCACACGCAGGAGCCGAGCGCAGCGGCTGTGACGGTCGCGCGCATATCAGGATCCGCCGGACACAACCGGAGCCGATTCTTCGGCGGGCGGGGATTCGTGCGACGGCGCCGATTCCGCCGCAGCCGCGGGCTCTTCTGCTTCAACCGATTCGTGTGCCGGCGCAGCTTCTTGCGCCGGCGCTGATTCGGGTTCCTGCGAAGTCGCCGGTGATTCCGGCGAAGGCGTCGCCGATTGCGATGACGGCGAGGATTCGGTCGTGGCCTGCGGGGCGTGGGCGGGCGGTTGCAGTGGGTGTGTCGTCGTCCTGGACGGACTGCCGACGCGTGCGCCTGTCCGCTTCACTTTGCTGGTCGACGCGGTTTTGGCGGCCCTGCCGGGGAAGGCGTGCGCGGCCGCCTCCACGAATGCGCCTGTGAGGACGACACTGCCGGCGATCAGCCAGCGAGTGATTCGGTGAAGTTGGCGCAGCGCCGCTTCGCGCGTGTCGACTGTGTGAATCGGCATCAAGGTCCTTAATGATGGTGGTGAAACAGGCCGGTGCCGTTCAGCCACGGACCGAACTCGGGGATTACGAGAATCGCGAGCACCACCCCCGCCACCAGAGCACCGCTGAGTGCCAGCATCCGGCCCGCGCGCCCGGTGACATCGCCGCTGAGGTCGTCGTAGTCATAGGCCGTATCACGGCTGTAGTCGGCCCGCAGCAGTCCAGGTAGCGAGGGTAGGTGTCCAAGGACGTGGATGGCCATGAACGCGACCCACACAAAGAAGCTGTCCTTGTGAATTGGGAACCACGTGGCGCGCGCGGAGGGTCCGACGAATAGGAGCACGACGCCGCTGATGAACACGACCAGGGTGGAGAGCACGACCATCGGCGCGATTATCCGCAGCGGCCACTCCGGCGGTCCCTCCTCTCGGTAGCGGGGGTTGCCGGTGTAGTAGCGCACGAACCGATAGCCGGTGCTCGACAACTTCAGCAACACGGGCGGGATCAGCAGCATCCCCACGAACAGGTGCACTGAAAGGAGCTGGCCGATCCGCACGATCGTCACGCCGATCACCGCCAGCAACACGAGCAGCGCAGCGCCCGTTGCAGCGGTAAGGCGCTCGTTGCCGCGCGTCCCTCCACCCGTCAGATGCGTCGCACGGGCACGCTCAGAGTGTTCGTGGGCCCGGGCGGCAGGCGCCGGCTTGCGGCTGGTTGCCATGCCACGCAGTGTGTGGAGAGTCATTAACGATCGGATAACAGGCAGATGAGAAAACTCATTGAATGTGCCCGCAGGGAAAGCGGGGCATGTGACGACGCCTATCCTTGAACGATGGGAACGACCGAGGAGGCTGCGCGGGCGGGCGGTGCTGCGGCAGAAGCGCTGGCCGCGGCTCGCGTGCTGCTCGTCGAGGACGAGCCGGGCATCGTCGATTTCGTGCGCCGTGGCCTCGAGGCGAGCGGCTTCGCGATGGAGGTGGCCTGCGATGGGGTCGAGGGCGAGCGATTGGCGCTGAACGAGAGCTTCGACGCGATCGTGCTTGACCTGATGCTCCCGGGCCGCAGCGGGCTGGACATCCTTGCCGCCATACGGGCCGCGAAATCGAATGTGCCCGTGATCGTCTTGACTGCTCGCGGCGAGATCGAGGACCGCGTCGCTGGACTCGACGCGGGCGCAGTCGACTACCTGGTCAAGCCCTTCTCGATGGCCGAGCTTGTCGCGCGCGTGCGCGCGCAACTGCGTGCCTACGCGCAGAGCTCTACGACGACGCTGAGCGCCGATGGGATCGAGGCGAACCTGCTCAACCGCAGAGTTCAGCGAGACGGCAGAGCCGTAACCCTGTCCAGTACTGAGTTCGAGCTGCTGGCGCTGCTGCTCCGCCATCACGGAAGGGTGCTCTCGCGCGAGCAGATTCTCAGCTCCGTGTGGGGCTACCAGCACGACCCGCAGACCAACGTTGTGGACGTCTACGTCGGCTACCTGCGCCGCAAGCTCGGACGTCCGGATGATCCCGCGCCGATCTTCACGGTGCGCAGAGTCGGCTATCGCCTGGGCAGCACGAGCTGAACATGCGCTCGCTCCGGGATCGGCTCGCCGATGTCGGCTTGCGCTGGCGCCTCGCGGGCTGGGTCGCGGTCGTCGTGCTCGCCTGCCTCGGGATCGCGTTCGTGGCGGTCTACCGTGGCACCGGTACCGAGGTTCGCCACGAGATCGACACGGAGATCTCAGGTGACGCGAGTGCATTCGTGCGCAGCCTGGCGCTCGCCAACCCGCGCTCCTCCAAAGAAGCCGCCCGAGACGCGACACGCTACCTCCGCGCCCAGCCGTTCAGCTCCGGCGCCACCGTGTTCTTCGCGCTCATCCCAGGCGCGCCGACGAGCACCAATGTCCCCGAGCTGTTCGACGGTGGGCCGCCAGACCAGGGCGAGACGGTCGCCGAACAAGACCAGGAGAACCGCCTCGCGGCACGCCTACGCACCGTGCGCGACGGTTACTCCACCCTGCCTCTACCCGATGTGGGCAACCTGCGGCTGCTCAAGCGCTCAGTGGCCCTCACAGGCTCACCATCTCGCCGTGTCGTCATCGGCGTTGGAGAGCCTCTGGCCCCGGTCGCCCACGCTCAGCGCGGCGTCGCGCGCGCGTTCATCCTGGCGGGCATTCTCGCGCTCATCGGCGCGCTGCTCGGCGCGTATCTCATCGGTACGCGTATCTCGCGTCCGCTGCGCCGGATCGCCGCGGTTGCCGCTCGCGTTGACGCGGGCGACCTGAATCCGCGCATCCCCAGTGCCGATGCGCAAGGTAACGAGATACGTGTACTGGCCGACGCGTTCAATCACATGCTGGAGCGGTTGACGGAGGCGTTCGCGGCCCAACGCGCGTTCGTCGCCGACGCCTCGCACGAGCTGCGCACCCCGCTGACCGTGATACGCGGACAGCTCGAAGTGCTCGCGGCGCAGGAGAACCCCGCGCCCGCGGAGCTACGCCGAGTTGAGCGACTCGTGCAGGCCGAGATCGCGCGCATCACGCGGCTGGTCGACGACCTGCTCCTGCTGGCGAAGACCGAGCAGGCCGAGTTCCTGCGCGTCGAGCCGATCGACGTGTCGGAGTTCGCGCAGGAGATCTGGCACGCCAGCACCCTGCTCGCGAGTCGTCGCTTTCGACTCGACCCAGTGTCGCCAGGAACGCTGCTCGCTGATCCAGACCGGCTCGCGCAAGCCGTGCGTAACCTGCTCGCCAACGCGATCGAGCACACGAGCCCCGAGCGAGGGCTCGTGCTCATGCGGGTCCAGAACGCGGGAGACGACCGCATCCGCTTCGTCGTGGAGGACGACGGCCCGGGTATCCCGGCCGGCGAGCGTGAGCGCGTCTTCGATCGTTTCCACCGTACCGACGAAGCGCGCGACCGCGCCTCTGGCGGTACGGGCCTCGGGCTGGCGATCGTCGACGCGATCGCCAAAGCGCACGGCGGCACTGTGAAGGCGAGCCGGTCCCAAGAGGGGGGCGCATGTATTGAGCTCGACCTTCCCCGCTTCACGGCCGCGCTCGCCGATAGCGCCCCGCCGCAAACGTCGACACGCCCAGCGAGCGCCCACAGCGATGGCGAACGAGCCAAGATCCCCCACTAGTGCAAACGTGGTCCGGGGTTCCGTTCGCCCCGAGCGTCGATCAGCCAAGCGCCGCCAAGCGCTGAGGAGGCGGCGCGGCGCGGCCGCCGTTGTCCTCGTCGCTGGTTATGTACTGATCGCCTGGCTCACCACCACCCACTTGACAGCACACCACGGCTCGACCCAGGTGGGCAGCGGGCACACATCGCGCCCCCGATCCGCGAGCTCGCCCGAGAGGTTGCTGGTCAGGCGCCTGCCACTCACCCTGCCGGTCGCACTGCAAGACACGGCCGGCGTGCCGCTTGGGTCCGGGCGCGCAGTGCTGCTAGGCGGCTTGAACGCCGCCGACACCTCGACCGCGACCGTGAGCGTGCTCGATCTACGTGGCGTCACGGCCAGCGCGAGCCTGCCCGAAGCCCAGCACGACGCTCAGGGCGCGGTGCTCGATGGGCGTGCCTACATCTTCGGAGGCGGCCAGTTCAGCTCCTACGACCACATCCTCTCTTACAACCCCGAGACCGGCGCCGTGACCCAGGTCGGCCGCCTGCCGACGCCCACATCCGATGCGGCGGTCGCCGTGCTCGAAGGCACCGCCTACATAGTCGGCGGCT
Source organism: Solirubrobacteraceae bacterium (assembly GCA_035485155.1). Lineage (GTDB taxonomy): Bacteria > Actinomycetota > Thermoleophilia > Solirubrobacterales > Solirubrobacteraceae > Palsa-744. The sequence goes on along the minus strand of DATHOH010000016.1, from coordinate 132,042 downwards.
ACGACGGGCAGCAGGCGCTCGACACGATCATCGCCTGGCGCCCCGGAGGACCGCCCAAGCTCGTCGCGCGCCTGCCGTACGGTCTACGCTACGCAGCCGTCGCCGCCACCGACGGCCGCCTGCTGATCGTGGGGGGCTCACACGTCGAAGCCGCCACCACAACGATCCTGAGGTACGACCCGGCAACACACACGCTTCGCCACATCGGCGATCTGCCCGAGCCGGTCACGCACGCCGCGGCGGTCGCGCTCGGGTCCTATGCCTACATCATCGGAGGGCGAGGCTCAGCGCCAGGCACACAAAGCGCCGCGATCTTTGCGGTCGATGCCGCCACGGGCAGATCCGCACTCGACGGACGACTGCCACAACCACTGTCAGACGCCGCCGCGATCCCGTTCGGCGACAGGGCGTGGCTCGCTGGCGGTCTGAGCACAAACGGTCCCGTCGACTCCGTGCTCGAACTCACGCCCACGCCGCTGTAGCGCGACGTTCAAGGCGCGCGCAGCGTGGCAGCAAACCGCTCATCCAGCGAGTAGGGCGGCGCGAGGTCGACACCGTCGGGGTTGCTCAAGAAGCCTTCGCCCGCGCCCGGCACAGCGGTGTGACCGTACTGCCAGACGATCCTGTCGGTGCGCGGGTCGACCACGATAACCCGATCGTTCTTGTCATCGTTGGCGAGGATGTCGCCGTTGGGCAACGGCACCGCCAACGAGGGCTGATCGAGTGCCGCCGCGCCCGCCGGTTCATAGCGCCAGCGCAGTTCGCCGTCGCTCGTGAACGTCTCAATCGCCCCGGGGTTGGTGTAGTCGACCGACAGGAACAATCCGGGTTGCATCTGGTTCGTATCCGACGGATAGGTGAACCCCGGCGGGTGAGTGGCGAGCACCGGTGTGCCGTCAGGAGCGATCACATCCAGCCAGTCGCCGTCGATCTCTGTGATAGCCGTGTCGCCGTTGGACATCGGGAAAGCGCCGTTGGGGCTGCCGTAGGACACGCCCAGTTGGTGTTCGCATACGCCCGTCTCGCCGAGCTGGCGCGACGGCCGGTGAGCCGGCGGGCGGATCACGAGCACGCGACAGTTCTTGATGTCCGCGGAGAGCAGGTCTCCCGATGGCATCAGCATCGCGTCGTCGGGATTGTGGACGTAGCCGGGTTCTGAGCCGGGCACGCCAGGATGCCCGTAGCGATAGACGATCCGGTCGTTTGCGAGGTCGACCACGCTGATCGCAGAGTCATCCTCCTGGGTCACGACTATCTCCCGGCCGTCGGGCGAGAAGAACGCATCGTCCGGCAGGAGGAATGTCTGACCATGCACAAGATCGCCAGGGGCCGGAAAGCGCCACAGCACCCGTCCATCGGGGCTGACCTTCAACAGGCGGTTGTTGTCACGATCGGCGATGAGGACCGGACCGGGCAGAACACTCGGGTCAGAGCCCGACCGCAGATTCCCGGTCGCGCCAGCGCCGCTCGCCCGAGAGCGCGGATCCAGCGCCGGTCCAACGCGCGTGTCCAGGAGCCCCCTCCGGGAGCGGGAACCTGTGGCCGCGCGGCTTCTCCCACCGTCTTGGCCGTTGACGATCGCGACGACAGCCGCCAACACGACAGGGACAGCCAGCGCCACCGCCCGGCGGCGCCTGATCGTCTGCCGACGCGCAGCGCTTCGTCGAGAGGACATCGCGCCCAGCATCCAGGCAACTGCTAAAGGCTCGCTGAGGAGTCGGTGAGAAGATCCTCACTGGCAGGCGATTGCCAGCCCTCTGCACGAGCAGGCCCCTTGGCTATTGCGCGGCGGCGAGCACCCCACAACCCTTGTTGGACGGATCGAGCACATACGCTCCCGCGATGAGCCCCGCCGGTCCTGAGCCATCGCTTGCCGAAATAGCGCGGGATTGGGGCCGGATCGGCTGTATGGGGTTCGGTGGTCCGCCCGCGCATATCGCGCTGTTCCGGGCGCTGTGCGTGACCCGCAGAGAATGGATGACTGACGAGCAGTTCGAGCGCGCAATAGCGGCGACCAACCTGCTGCCGGGACCGGCCTCGACACAACTCGCGATCTACTGCTCTTGGCGACTGCGCGGCCGCACGGGCGCGCTCGTCGGCGGCCTCGGCTTCATCCTCCCCGGCCTTGCGATCATCCTCGCGTTGTCCGCGCTGTTCCTCGCGGGTTCACCGCCGACATGGATACGGGGCGCGGGGATGGGTGCCGGCTCGGCGGTTGCACCGGTCGCGGTCAGCGCCGGGCTGGGCGTTGGACTCCCCATATGGCGGCGGGCGACGCACGCGCACCGCCCTCCGATCCTGGTGTATGCGCTGGCGGGGGCGCTCACGGCTGCCACGGTTGGCGCGTGGCTCCTGCTCGTCCTGCTCGCGTGCGGGGCGATCGAGCTGACGCGACGCAAGCTGCTCCGGGGTGAAGTCGGTGTTCACGCCTGGCCGCTGCTCGCTGTGGTGGGCGACCCCGGCGGTACAGGAGCGCTCGTCTGGACGGCGTTCAAGGTCGGCGCGCTTGCGTTCGGCGGTGGGTTCGTGATCGTTCCATTGATGCAGACCGACGCCGTGAGCACTTACCACTGGATGACCGAAGGGCAGTTCCTCAACGCGGTAGCGCTCGGACAGGTCACTCCGGGGCCGGTCGTCCAGACCGTTGCGGCGGTCGGCTACGCCGCAGGCGGGATTCCCTCGGCGCTCTTGGCTGCACTGGTCGCGTTCGCGCCGTCATTCTCGTTCATCCTGTTCGGTGCCGCGCGCTTTGAGCGTCTGCTCGTCAACGAGCGAGTTGTCGCGTTCCTAGCCGGGGCGGCGCCCGCAGCAGCCGGAGCGATTGTCGGCTCGTCGATCCCACTGGCTGGTGCCCTCAGCGAGACATGGGAGTACGCAGTGCTCGCCGTCGCAGCCGTCGCCTTGCTGGTGCTCGATCGCAGCGTCGTACTCACCCTGATCACCGCCGGCGCCGTCGGGGCTGTTGCCGGCGTGCTCGGCGCACCGCTGCCTCACTAGCCACCGCCACGCCTACACTTGCCGTGAGGCATGAAACGTCTGAACTCATACGCTCAAGGACACGGTCACGCGGTTGCCGGCGTGCGCTTCGCCGTCGGTACGTGGCTGTTTGGCCTCGGTGCGTACGTGTGCTCCCGCGGCACATGGTGGGGAGCGCTGTTCATTGCGCCAGCGGCGCTTCACTTCTACCTCGGCTACCGCGCCATCAAGTGATGAGACCGGCTCGCTCGCCGGAGGCGTATCCAGGACCTGATGATGAGGCGAGTCAGCCCTCCGGATGAGGTGAGCCGGCGAAAATTGGTCCTCTGGGCTGATTGATATCCGGCCCCCTCTGGTTATCGTCAGGAATGAGCAACGCACGGCGCTGAGCGAGTGCCGGGGGCCCGGCCGCTTACTGTCGTGGGCGTCGTCCAGTCGAGGGAGGCATACGCTACGTGGGATCTCTTCACCGCCACCGCCGGCCTTCGCCGAGGGCTGGCCGCCGGGCGGCATCGGGGAACGATCTGGTCCCGCTGATCGGTCGTTTCTTCCCCGCTCCGGTGGCGGCGAAGGTGCCGGAGGTCATCTTTCTCTTCTGGGTGGTGAAGATCCTGACGACGGCGGGCGGGGAGGCCACGTCGGACTACCTGAAGACGTTCGGCAACTTCGTCGGCGGCGGGGTCGAGGTGCTGGTGATCGTCGTCGGGCTGCTGGCGCAGTTCGAAACGCGCCGCTACCGAGCCTTTGCCTACTGGTCGCTGGCCTTCGCGATCGCGATCACGGGAACGGGCGTCTCGGATTTCCTGCATCTCGATGTCCATATCCCCTACGCAGGGACGACCCTGCTGTGGGCAGTCGTCCTGGCCGCGATCTTCTGGCTTTGGCAGCGCAGTGAGGGCACGCTGTCGATCCACAGCATCACGACCCAGCGACGCGAGGCCTACTACTGGGCGACGGTGTTCGCGACCTTCGCCCTCGGGACCGCGCTCGGAGACTTCACCGCGACCTCGCTGAACCTCGGCTATCTGGACTCGGGCATCCTATTTACGATCATCATCCTGATCCCCGCACTGGCGCACTGGCGGTTTGGTCTGAACGGCATCGCCGCGTTTTGGATGTCCTACATCGTCACCCGCCCGCTCGGTGCGTCCTTCGCCGACTACATCAGCAAGCCCCGCAACCTCAGCGGGCTCAACTTCGGCGACGGCCCCACGGCGATCGTGTTCGCCGTCGCCGTCTTCGTGTTGGTGTCCTACCTCGCGCTTGCGCGTCCGGACATCCAGAAGCCAATCGAAGCCGCCACGTCATCGACACCGTCGGCGCATCCGCTGCCGCTGCCGGATCTCTCCGGCACGGGGGAGGCCCAGCTCGAGGTGGACTAGCTCGAAGCCTCTCACGGCACGGAGCCGGCGAAATCTGACGAAGCCCCTCGCGAGACCTCGCGAGGGTGCCGAGGGATCTGACATCGTGTCGTCCGCGATGCCATCACGCCGGTACCTCGAGCCGCTGAGGCATCGTGACTTCGCGCTGCTGTGGTCCGGTCAGGCCGTCTCCCAGCTCGGAGACGGCGTCTTCACGGTGACGCTCGCAATCGAGGCGCTGCGCCTCGATCACCGCGCCATCGGCCTCTCCTACGTGCTGGCCGCGCGACTGCTGCCGGCCGTCCTGTTCACGCTCGCGGGCGGAGTGCTCGTCGATCGTGTGCCGCGGCGTCTGGTGATGCTCGCGTCCGATCTCGCGCGTGGCGCCGCCGTCGCGATTGTGACCGTGCTCGTGGCCACCGGCGGGATCCATCTCACGTGGCTGGTGTTGATGGCCTTCGTCTTCGGTCTCGGCGACGCGGTGTTCTTTCCCGCGGCGATGGCGATCACGCCCGAGCTGCTCCCATCCGAGCTGCTCGTCGGCGCCAGCGCTCTCAACGGGACGAGCCTGCAGGTGGCCGGGGTCCTGATTGGCCCCGCGATCGGTGGTCTGCTGGTCGGATTTCTGGGCACCGCCTGGGGATTCGGGATCGACGCCGTCTCGTTCCTCGTCAGCGCGGCCGCGATCTCCGCGATGAGCGCGCGCTCGAGGCCGATGCCAAGCGGCCATTCGCCGCTGGAGGACCTGCGTGAGGGCCTGCGCTTTTGCGTGTCACGGCGCTGGCTCTGGGTTTCGATGCTCGGCGCTTCTGTGGGGAACTTCGTCGCGTTCTCGCCGCTTGGCGCAATGATCCCGCTGTTGGTCAAACACGTGCTGCACGGCGGTGGAGTTGCCCTCGGCCTTGTCCTCGCCGCTGGTGGCCTGGGTGGAGCGGTGGCGACGGTGATCGCTGGTCGACGAAGGCCGCCGCGGCGCCGGCTCGTGCATCTGTGGATCGGGTGGGGACTGTCTGGTGTGGGGGTCCTCGGCCTGGGGTTCGTTCCTGATCTGTGGCTGGCCGGCGGCGTCGCGTTCGTGACCTACGGACTGGACGCCTACGGCTCGGTGATGTTCAACCCGCTGATCCAGGAAGGCGTCCCCGAAGCGCTGCTCGGACGTGTTTCGTCGGTGGATTACCTGTTCGGCTTCGCGCTCAGCCCGCTCGGCCTCGTGGCCGCCGGCGCGGCGGCCGATGCGATCGGAGTGCGTCCAACTCTCATCGTCGGCGGTGCGATCACTGCTCTGACGGCCTGCATACCCTTCCTGCCGGGGGTAGAGGACCCGACCGCACAAGTCCTGACAGCCCCCAGATAGGCCGCGGTCACAAATCGCAACGCCCGCGGAAGATAGCTTGCGATGCCGAGAGCCTGGGAGGACGCCACCGACGTGGAACTGCTCGCCGCGTGTCATGCGCAGGAGGAGCCGTTCGCCGTCTTCTACCGTCGACACGAGCGTCTCGTCGCGAGCTGGCTGATGCGCCGTTGCGGTCGTCTGGAGCTCGCCGCCGATCTGGTCGCCGAGGTCTTTGCCGCCGCCTATGTCGCCGCGCCGCGATTCCGTCCCGGACCGCAGCCGGCACAGGCCTGGCTGCTCGGGATCGCGCGCCACAAGCTCCTGCGCAGCATGCGCCGCGCACGCGTCGAGGCGTCGGCGCGCAAGCGGCTCGAGGTCGGTGCAATCGCGCTCGCCGCGGCGAGCGTTGCAGCGCTCGAAGAGCTCGAGGCCGAGGACCCGATGCGGCTGCTCGCCGAGCTGCCCCCAGATCAGCGCGAGGCCGTGCGGGCACGCGTGCTCGAAGACCTCGACTACCGCGAGCTGGCCGTCCGCCTGCAAGTGAGCCCCGCAGCCGCGCGCAAGCGCGTCAGTCGTGGCCTGAACACGCTGCGAAGGCGCATTCAACACGAAGGAGTCGACCGATGACGCTGCTGCCCGAGGTCGAGCACGCGCTGCTCGACGCCGTCGCCCGCGACCAGGTCGCCCGACGCCGAACACGTCTTGCGCGCATCCGCGCGACGTCACTGCGACTGCCGGCATTCGCGCTGCTCGCGCTGCTCGGCACAACGACGATCGCGCTCGCCGCCAGCGGGGTGATCCTCACCGGCTCCAACGTCCCGACCAACGGGCGCCTGCGCCCCGACTACGAGATCGGCGTCCCGACACGCGGCGGCAGCGAGCTGCTGCCGCTGCGCGCGCCGGACCCGGCAGGCGGGCCACCCTGGGGCATGCGCCTCATTCGCACCACCCGCGGCTACCTCTGCGTACAGATCGGGCGTGTGCAGGACGGCATGCTCGGCGAGCTCGGCATCGACGGCGCCTTTCACGACGACGGCCGCTTCCATCCCCTGCCGGTCGACGCGCTCGGCGTACAGCAGGCGTTTGGCGTCAGCTGCGAGCTGTCCGGCCGGTCGGGGTTCTCGGCTGCAATCATCGGCCTGCAGCCAAGCGACGTCGGCCTCGCGCCAAGCGCCGCGAGCGACGCAAGCGCGAACGGCTCGCGCGCGAGCCTGAGGGAGGTCTCCTTCGGACTGCTCGGCGAGCACGCGCGCAAGATCGCCTACCGCTCCGAAGACGGCGTGAAGACCGCGGAAGTGCTCCCCGGTCTGGGCGCATACCTGATCGTGCAACGCGCGACCCATGGCGGCCAGCTCGGGCAAGCCAGCGCCTCGCCTGCGCCCGAAGGTCACCCCGTCGACCCGGACGGGACGTTGACGGCGATCACCTACAGCTTCGGCAAGCGTACGTGCACGGTCGTCGGCCACGGAAACGCCCTCAGCGCCTGTGGCTTCTCCGAAGGGCCGCTGCGGGCGAAGCCGCTGCCGGTCGTCCACGTTCCGCTGCACGTACAGCTCGAGGTCCGCGAGCACACGCTCACCGCGGCCTACCTCGTCTTCCGCGCGCCCTATCCCGTGACGAGCGGGGCCGAGAGCTACTCGGTCGATTCCTACGGATGCCGCGGGGTCCTCAGCGGAGAAGGCGTCGACCACGATGTCGCCAAGGGGGCGATCGTGCGTATCAGCATCACCTCGGTCCTCTCCGATGCCTGCTCGCGTTCCGCGAAGATCTCCGTCGACTACACGCGCGCCATCGACGACAACGTCGCCTTCACCGCGCTCGGCAAGGTGACAGTCCAGATCCCGCGCGGCGAGCATGTGCGATCGCCGTCGCACGGCGCGCGGTAGCACTGCTCGAACTGGAGCGTCTGCGAAAGCGCCGCTGGCGAAGAGTCAGCTGTGCTCGTCGCCCGGCAGCGCCTCCACCAGCTCAGCCGCAAGCTGCTGAGTGTCGGGCAGTGCTTCAAGAATCGCGACGCTGTCCTCGTCCGGGTTCTCGAGGATGGCGAGGAACAGGTGCCCGGTGCCTAGCGAGCGCTGGCCGAGCCGATCAGCGACCTCGAGCACCTGCTGGGCCACCAGCCGTCGCGCCGGCGCGGTGAATATCCCGGTGGGGGCTGTCGAGACGCGGGCGCGCCGGTCCACCACGGCCTCCGCGCTTCGACGCGCAGCCGTCGCGTGGCCGGCCAGCAGCTCGGCCGCACGCCTCGCCATCGCGTCGCGCTGGGCTTCGCGACGGGTAAGCACGCTCGCGACGACGCCGTCCTCGACATCCAGCAGCCCGAGTAGCAGGTGAGCCGGCTCCACGTACTGGTTTTCGAGCGAGGAAGCGCTCTCCTGCGCAGCCTTGACCGCCTGGTGGGCCTCCCTGCTGAAGCGCTCGAAGACCGGAGGCATCGGGCCGGGGCTGGGTGGTGTGCGGGCGATGGCCGCCTGCGCACCGCGTTCGAGCACATGCGGATCCAGAGCCGCACGCGTCGCCGGATACGCCGTATCGACCAGTGCCGTGACGTCCACCAGGCCGAGCTCGCGCAGCAGAGCGTTAACGTCGTCCTGCCGGACCAGCCCGAGCAGCAGGTGTTGCGTGCTCGGGCCGCTGATCCCACGCTCGGCGGCTGCCGCGACCGCCTGCTGCAGCACCTCCTCGCTGGCCGTCGAGCGTGGTACCGGCCCCACGGCGAGCTGCGCTCCGAAACCGCGCATGCGCACCACCGCGGCGTGGATCGCGCTCGCCACGACCCCCTCGCGAGCCAGAAGCTGCGCCACATTGCCTCTTCGAGCCGCCGCCAGGAGCAGATGCTCAGGCTCGACGACGGCCTGGCCGAGCATCCGCGCCTCGTCCTCGGCGAGCAGGATCGTGTTGTATGCCTGATCGGTGAATAGTCCAATCGGGGCTGTCTGTGCTTCCACCTCGCCTGCTCCTCCCGGTTCGCTGCGTGTGCACGTCGTGGCGCCCATTCGATCACATCGCGCCTGGGTTGCCGCCGTCTTGGCCAACGCAGCAAGGCACATATCGGTTTTCACCCAAGGAGACAACTGGAAAGGATTCACCTTGGAAAGCGGGCCGACGCTGGAGTACGGCTATCGCGAGCGAGGGTGCGCAGCGTCACAGTGCTCGATCGGCGGGGGGCGTAATGTCGGACATGGTCGCCTCCTCGGAATTGGGGCCGACCTTTCTTGGGCGGCAAAACGACTAGGAGGCATGAGATGAATCCCGTTGCAGGTTCCGATCGCGCAAGCATCCCCGGTAGTGAGCGAAGCGCGCTCGTGGGCGCCAAGCCGGTTGGGGAGGTCAACCCGGACGAGCAGCTCACCGTGACGATGGTGCTTCGGCGTGGCAAGCAAGCGCCCGACTTGACGAGTCCCACCTCGCGCGTGGATCGAGAGCAGTTCGCGAGCAGGTACGGCGCGGACCCTGAGGACCTCGAGAAGGCGGAGCGCTTCGCCGCGGACAGCGGCCTGCGGGTATCGCGAGCCGATCCCGCCGCTAGGACCGTCACGCTCACCGGCAGCGCGGCGGCGTTCTCGCAGGCGTTTGGGGTCGAGCTGAAGCAGTACGAGCGCGGCAAGACTCGCTACCGCGGCCGTGAGGGGGCGATCACGGTGCCAAAGGAGCTAGACGGCGTCGTGGTCGCGGTGCTGGGCCTCGACGATCGCGCGCAGGCCAGGCCCCACATTCACCGTCGTCGCCGGTCGGGATCTAACGGCGCGGGGGCGAACACGAGCTATACGCCCGTGCAGGTGGGCGAGCTCTATGGCTTTCCCGCCGAGGCATCGGCAGCGGGCGAGTGCATCGGCCTGATCGAGCTCGGCGGCGGCTATGAGGAGGAGGACCTCAAGCTGTTCTTCGGCGGCCTTGATGTGCCCGTCCCGGATGTGGTCGCGGTCGGAGTCGAAGGCGCCAGCAACGACTTCGCCGGCGGCGGGGGAGCCAACGGTGAGGTCGCGCTCGACATCCAGGTGGCGGGGGCGATGGCTCCGGCGGCGACGCTCGCGGTGTACTTCGCCCCCAACACCGACCAGGGGTTCCTGGCGGCGATCAACGAAGCCATCCACGACACGACCAACAAGCCGTCGGTTGTCTCGATCAGCTGGGGAGGCCCGGAGGAAAGCTGGACTCCGCAGGCGATGGAAGCGATGGACGAAGCGTTCGCCGACGCCGCGGCACTCGGCATCAGCGTGTTCGTCGCCTCCGGCGACCAGGGCTCGGCCGATCGGCTGCAGTTCATCGAAAACGAACAGGGACAGCTCGTCCGCAACCCCGAATACGACGGCAAAGCTCACGTTAACTTCCCCGCCTCAGCCCCGCACGCGATCGCGTGCGGCGGGACTCGGCTGGAGGGGGAGGGCGCCGTGATCGACAGCGAGACCGTCTGGAACGATGGCAACGGCTGGGCAAGCGGTGGCGGCGTGAGCGCATTCTTCAAGCCGCCGGCGTGGCAGCAAGCAGCGCTCGCTGAGCTCAACCCCGTGACGCCCCCCGGCAAAAAGCCCGGCCGCGGCGTCCCCGACGTCGCCGGCGACGCCGACGCCGAGACCGGCTATCGGATGTACTGCGGCGGCAAAGCGGAAGTCGCCGGGGGCACGAGTGCGGTGGCGCCCCTGTGGGCGGGCATCACGGCGCGGCTGAACAAGGAAAAACAGCGTCAGCTCGGCTTCCTGAACACGGCCCTGTACTCCTCGACAGGGCGGAGCTGTCTGCGCGACGTCACCGTCGGTACGAACGCGATAGCTGCCTCACAGGGAGTCAAGGGCACACCCGGCTACGAGGCGAAGGTCGGCTGGGACTGCTGCACCGGTCTCGGTACCCCTAACGGGTCGGCGCTGCGCGCGGCGCTCTGACGCGTCGGGCCCTCGGGTGGGGGCGCCTCGCGCGGGGGCGCTGGGGTGGGAGGGGCGCCTCGAGCGGGGCGTCCCTCAACCGCGCCGACGGCTGGCGCAATGTCCTCGCCAAAGCCGACGCGCGCAGCACGTCATCAAGGCTTCTCCAGCCAGGTAGGGTCCAGGGCGATGGCCGACGTCGTTGATGACAGCGCAGACGTCGACGGCAATGCCGGGGCCGTGCCACCGGCTAGCCCGCTGGACGCGCTGCAGGCGTGGCTCGAGGAGGCGCACACGAGCGGTGCGCCGGCGCCGTCCTCGGTCGCGTTCGTGACTGTCGGCGCGAATGGCCGTCCGTCGGCCCGCACCGTCTCGTTGAAGCGTCTCGATCACGACACGCTGACGTTCACGAGCGCCCTGTGGACCCGCAAAGCAACGGAGCTGCAGGGCAACCCCAACGTCGCCCTGCTGTTCCACTGGCCGTCGCTCGGCCGCCAGGTCCACATCACCGGACATGCTGCGCTCGCCGAGCGTGATCTGGCACGCGAGCTGTTCGCCGAGCGCGACCTGGCCAACCAGCTCCAGACGCTCGTCTCGCGCCAGGGCACGCCGATCGCAGACCTCCAACCGCTGAGAGCACGACACGCCCACCTCAAAGCGACGATGGAGACACCCCCCGACTGCCCCGAGGACTGGGGCGCGATTCGTGTAACGCCCGACACTGTCGAGCTATGGTCCGAAGCTCCGGATCGGCTTCACGACCGCTGGCTGTACGAGCTTCACGAGCGCGGCTGGAAGCTCACGCGCATCGCCCCGTAGCTCGAGCTCGCCGAGCTCGTACCCGGTGTTATGTGGCCGTCACCGGCAGGCGCACCTGAAACACGGTGCGGCCGGGCTGGGTGTTGAGCGTGAGCGAGCCGTCGTGTCGGTCGACGATGATCCGCCGCGCGGTCGCCAGGCCGAGCCCGGTGCCGTGTCCGACGTCCTTGGTCGTGAAGAACGGGTCGAATACCCGCTCGGCGATCTCGTCGGGTACGCCCGGTCCGTCGTCGGCGATTTCGACGAGGACGCAGTTCGTGCCCTCGCGTCGTGTCGTGATCGTGATCGTGCCGTGATCGCCGAGTGCGTCGATCGCGTTGTCGAGCAGGTTCGTCCACACCTGGTTGAGCTCCGAGCCGCGCACGGTGAGCTTCGGCAGCGTGCGGTCGTAGTCGCGCACGACGTCGATCGTCGTCTGCTTGAGCTTGAAGCCGAGGACCGTGAGCGTCGTCTCGATGCCCTCATGGATGTCGACCTCGACGAGCTCGCCGCGGTCCATGTAGGAGTAGGTCTTGACAGCGCTCACGAGCATCGACATGCGCTCGGTGGACTCCTGCAGCTCGGCGGCGAGGCGACCGGCGGTGAGGGTCGCGGCGACCCAACGCAGCGCGGCGGGCGTGGCTGGGCCGGCGAGCTCGGCGACGCGGCTCAGCCACTGATCGTCGATACCGGCGGCGGCGAGCGGCTCGGCGAGGCTCCACGGTTCCGCGATGCCGAGCTGCTCAAGGCGCGCCAGCAGCTCGTCCTCGGCGTCGGCTGCATCGAGCGTGTCGAGCGCGGTGGCCGACGACGCGTGCGCGACGGCCTGCTTCTGCAGCGCCAGCAGCTGCGCCGCCTCCTCGCGCTCCACGCCCGCCTCGACGAACTGGGCGAGCGCCGAGCCGATCGCGTCGAGCGCCTCGGCGAGCTGCGCCGCGGCGCTGCGCGCGGCCGCTGCCGGGTTGTTCAGCTCGTGTGCGAGTCCCGCAGCCATCGTCCCCAGCGAGGCCAACCGCTCGCGGCTCTGCTCGATTTCGGTGACGCGACTCATCACCGGCTGAACCTGCTGCATCACACGCCGATGCACCGGCGGCTGCGCGAGTGCCAGCCTGCGGAAGTCCTCCGCTCCGATCAGCGCGAGCCGGCAGCTGGTGAGCGCCACCATCCTGACCCCGAGCGAGCCGCCCGTCAGCGCCGAGATCGCGCCCATCCAGGTCGGTGCGCGGTGCCTGTTGACGGGCTCGCTGCGACCGCGATCGACGATCAGCGCCTCCGATTCCCCCTCGAGTAGCAGCTGCGCTCCGCGCGATTGATCGTCCTGTTCGGCGATCACCTCACCGGCGGCGACGCTCAGGGGCACGGCGACCGCCACCCACTCGGCGAGCTGCTCGTCGCTGAGCTCGTCGAACAGGTCGATCGTCCGCAGCTCCTCGCCGGTGATAGGCGCTGCGCTCACGCGTCCAGCAGGTATTCGTGGACGAGCGACACCGCCATCGAGCCCTCGCCGACGGCGCTCGCAACGCGCTTGATCGAGCGCGAGCGCACGTCGCCCGCGACGAACACCCCTGGCACGGTGCTCTCCAGCACGTAGGGCTCGCGCTGTAGCGGCCAGCCGTTGTTCAGCGCGTCGCGCCCAGCGAGGATGAACCCACGCTCGTCGCGGGCGACGACGCCGTCGAGCCAGTCAGTGCGCGGCGAGGCGCCGATGAACACGAAGCAAGCGTCTGCCTCCAGCGTCTGCTCGCCGTCGGGCCCCTGCGCACGCAGCCGCCGCAGATGGCCGTCTTCGCCCTCGGCGGCGATCGCGCTGCTGCCGGTGCGCACCTCGATGTTCGCGAGCGCCGCGATCTGCTCGATCAGGTAGTGCGACATCGACTGCTCGAGTGAGGCGCCACGCACGAGCATCGTCACCTTCGCGGCGTAGCCGCTGAAGTAGACGGCCGCCTGCCCGGCGGAGTTCGCCCCGCCGATCACGACCACCTGCTGCTGTTGGCAGGCACGCGCCTCGGTCATCGCCGCCCCGTAGTACACGCCCGCTCCCGTCAGCTCGGCGAAGCCGGGGGTGTCGAGCTGGCGATAGGAGACGCCCGATGCGACGATCACGCAGCTCGCGCTCAGCGTCTCTGAGCCGCTCAGCTCCACGATCCGAGCCGCGCCCTCGGTGCGCAGGCCGATCGCCTCGTGGACCGTCAGCAGCTCCGCCCCGAGCCGCCGCGCCTGGTCGGTCGCCCGGCGTGCCAGATCCGAGCCGCTCAGGCCCGCAGGAAAGCCGAGGTAGTTCTCGATGCGGCTCGACTGTCCCGCCTGGCCGCCCGGTGCCTCGCGCTCGACCAGCACCGTCTTCAGTCCCTCCGAGGCGCCGTACACTGCCGCCGCCAGCCCCGCGGGGCCGCCACCGACGACGACGAGGTCGTAGTGGCTCTGCGCCGGCGTGCCGACGACGCCGAGACGCTCGGCCAGCTCCAGGATCGTCGGGCGCTCGAGCACGGTGCCGTCCTCGAGCAGCGCGACCGGTAGCCGGTCGGGGTCGACGCCCGCGACCTGCAGCAGTTCGCGCGCCTCGCCGTCGCGCTCGATGTCCAGCCAGCGAGCCGGCACGCGGTTGCGCACGAGGAAGTCGCGCAGGTCGTGTGACTCCTTCGAGTAGCGGTGGCCGATCAGACGCACGCCGCCGGCTTCGAGCGCGGCGCCCGCCTCCCACGTCGTAAGCAGATCCTCGACGACCGGAAACAGCTGTTCCTCCGGAGGATCCCAGGGCTTGAGCAGGTAATAGTCGAGTGCCACCTCGTTGATCGCCGCGATCGCCGCCTCCGTGTCGGCGTACGCCGTCAGCAGCACGCGCTTGGCGTCCGGCGCGATCTTGCGCGCCTGTGCCAGATACTCCGTGCCGGACATCCCCGGCATGCGCTGGTCTGCGATCAGCATCGCCACCTGGTCACCACGAACGCCCAGCTCGCGCAGCAGCTCGAGCGCCTGTGGACCCGACCCCGCCCGCAGCACCCTGAAGCGCTCGCCGAAGCCGCGACGCAGGTCGCGGGAGACCGCCGCGAGCACCGTCGGCTCGTCGTCGACCACGAGAATCGCCGGACGCCGTTCGGATGCGAGCGGCCGCTCGCCGGCGGCGGTCGCGTCGGGCTCTGTCACCGCTGGCATCGTCCTCGCAGCATAGGCATCGCGGAAGGAACGCGCCGGCTCGGAGTCCTTTTCGGTAACAGCAGAATCCCCTGACCGCCGCCACGGCGTCCGATTTGTCCAGAGGAGTGAACACATTGCGTCATCTACTGAAGTTGTCCCTACCGGCAGCCGCCATTTCACTGTTGCTTGCCGCCTGCGGCAGCAGCTCGACCAGCAGCAACACGACCAGCTCGGCTGCCGGCGCGCAGCCCGCCGCACAGACAAGCGGCAGCTCCTCGGGTGCGGTCGTGAAGACTGCGTCCAGCTCGCTCGGGACGATCCTCGTCAACAGTCAGGGTATGACGCTCTACCACCTCAGCGGCGAGCAGGACGGCAAGTTCATTTGCACCGGCTCCGCCTGCCTTGGCGTCTGGCATCCGCTGATCGCGCCATCCAGTGCCACTCCCAGCGGTCCGGTCGGCTCGCTCGGAACAGTGAAACGCCCCGAAGGGACTCTGCAGGTCACCTACAAGGGCACGCCGCTCTACACGTTTGCGCAGGACAAACAGGCTGGCGAAACGAATGGGCAGGGCATCAAAGACGTAGGTACCTGGAGCGTCGCCACGACAAGCTCCGGCAGCGCCCCCGCGGCGAGCACCGCCAGCTCATCGGAAAAGGAAGAATCAAGCGGCGGTGGCGGCGGCGCATACGGCTACTGAACGATCCGGAAGCTGGACGGGCAGCGCTCGTGGCTGTGAGACATCGGCCCCGCGCGCTGGCCGCCGGTTGTCTGTGCGCGGCCGGGCTCGTCGGGTGCGCGAGCCAAACCGGGACGGCAGCCACAACGCGACGTGCGCAGCGGACAGCGATCGAGCGCTACATCGGCGAGGTCGAGCCGATCACCGGCCTCGCCGACGGTGAACTCACCGACCTGCCCAACACGCAGGCTGCCCAGCGCGCCGCGATCATCCGCTGGCGCATCGGCCTGATGGTTCTGGCCCGTGCCGCCGGCGCGCCCCTGCCTGTCGACCTGCAACAAGCCGGACGCGGCGAGATCGCGCCGTCGCCCGATGGCAGCTGAGCGTACGCGGCACCGTGTCGCTTCGATAGCGATCGAGTCAGCGGCGAGCGAGCCGGCGTCCACTCTCGGTGTCAGGAGGGGTGTAGTTGAGCTCGAAGTGGTGGTAGAGAGCCGACTCGTCGGCTTGTGAGAGCTCCTCGCCGTGCTGCTCGATGTTGGGCGCGGACTCGACCTGCTCCTTGGTGACCGCCACCTGCAGCTCGTCCGGGCCGACGGTGATCCCGCCGAGCGGCACGAAGGTCAGGTGCCGTCCGATGAAGCCTTCCTTGACGGTCGCAAACTGCGGCTCGTCTGTCTCGATGTCGACGTAGACGTCCTGCAGCTTGCCGATCTTTTCGCCAGCGCTGTCGACCAGTACCTTGCCGTGCCACTCGGCCACATTCCACTCTGCGTTTGGCTGATCGTTCATGCTCGAGGCCTCGCTTTCGTAGTGGCGTGCTGGTCTTCCATTCTAGGCATGCGCCCGCCGAAGGCTTGGCGGCTCCGGGCATCAATGTCCGCTCAACTGCCTGGCGCGCTCATGAACGCGCTTGCCGGCAGCACGAATCGTCGTGCTGGTGCGTCCTGGAGTGGGGTGCGGGCCTGCGAGCCGTGGAGCCCGTGGCTGCGCGCGGACGGTGCTGTCGAGTCCGCGATGCCGTCGTGCTCGGAGATCCAGCGCAGGATCGCGGGCGAGCTGGCGCCCTCGGCGAGGATCACGGAGCGCTCGATCACCATTCCCCCGGAGGCATGAGGACGCGCCAAGCGTCTTACCAAGGCTGCTGTTTCGTCTGTTGCCGTCTGTGTCATCTTTCTCCTTTCGGTGGCGCCGAGATCTCAGGCGCCGGCGGCCATAGACCCGCGGCCTTTGAGGTTGAGCTGCCAGTTAGCGAGTGGTAGCAAGAGGAGGGCAGCTCCGAGCAGGATCAGGATGAATCCGGCAAGGGTGGCGATGCTGCCTATGACCGACCAGCCCCAGGCGCCCAGCAGCAGGCCGTTCAGGGTCTCGCCCATGAACAGCGTGGTGCGCTCGCCGGCGAGCTTCGTGCTCTTCATCCCGCCGGCGATCCATTCAGTACTGACCTGCGAGTAGGTCTTGCCGCCGGCGACCTTTGTCAGGTCGACGCCGATCTGCTTCTGGGCGTAGAGCTTTGCCTGCTTGCCGGTGAGCACCTGCTGGCCGGCGTAGGAGCTCAGGCCGGGGTTTGTCGCCGGCTTGGGGAAGAAGATCTTCTGCGGAGCCAGCTGGTCGTGAACGACCTGCTTGTCGTAGTGTCCGCCGAGGACGGCGAGAATGCCGACGACGATCATTCCGGCCGCGGCGACCATCGCGATCGAGGTGAGGCTGGTCAGCTTCGCCAGCAGTGGGCTTCGTGGAGCGCGCGCGGGGTCGCGCGGCTCATGCCTGCTCGCAGCGGCGGCTGGGGCCGCCGTGTCGGAAGGCGTCGCGCCGTTGCCGGTAGGCGGCGCAGACGGTTGCGGCAGAACTGAGCTTGACACGAGGAGCCTCGTTTCGATGGGTGCGCGCGGCTCGCTGGATGAGCACGTCGCTACACGACCACCATAACATGAAATCTGAATCTAGAGTTGCTAGTCTATTTTTATGGTCGAGTCGTCGGCACCCCGCTGGGCATTCCTGACCAACCACGCCCAAGTGCTTGTGTGCATAGCCGACGAGCCCGGGGTGCGCCTGCGCGACATCAGCGAGCGCGTCGGGATCACCGAACGAGCCGCGCACCGCATCGTCGCCGAGCTCGCCGACGCCGGCTACATCACCCGCAAGCGCACCGGTCGACGCAACGCCTACCTGATCCACACGGACCGCCCGCTCCCAGACGCGCTTGCCCGCAACCAAAGGGTCGGCGACCTGCTCGCGATCCTCGCCCGCCCCAGCGAGGCGACTCCATCCACGCTCGAGAGCACCGCCGGCTGATCGCGATCTGTGTTTTGACACCACGCGTTGAGGGAATGGACGGCATTACAATCGCCTCCACTGGCAGCGTGGCCAGCGCCGCTCGCGGATGTTGCGGGCGCGCGCAACTGGGAGAGGACTACATGGGATCGATCGACGAGCAGCGCCACCGCACACAGAGCGCGCGACGGGCCGCGCGCGCTCGACGCCTGACGGTCCTGGTGGTTGTGGCGAGCGTCGCCCTCGGACTCGCTGTGCCCGCGGCCGCGGGCGCCACGCAGCTCTCCTACTCGGCGCTCGGCGACTCCTACACCTCCGCCTTCGGGGTCACGCCGCTCGCGCCGAGCGCCCCTCCGGAGTGCGGCCAGTCGACGTTGAACTACCCGCATCTCACCGCCGCGGCGCTGAACCTGTCGCTCACCGACGTGAGCTGTGGTGGCGCCAAGACCGAAAACTTCACCGTCGCGCAGTACCCGAACCAGCCACCGCAGTTCGACGCGCTGTCTGCAGCGACGCAGGTCATCTCCGTCGGGATGGGCGGAAACGACAACAACCTGTTCATCAGCCTGGTCCTCGGCTGCACGGCGACGGACGCCGGCCGGCCGAACATCGGCTCGCCGTGCGAGAAGCGGTTTGCGTCGTTCGTCAACAGGAGCTTCGAAGAGGATCTGCCTCCCCGCGAAAAAGCGCTCGAAGAAATCCACGCTCTGTCCCCGAAGGCCAAGGTGTTCATCGTCGGCTACCCCGAAATCACCCCTGAGAACGGCTACTGCCCGGCGGCGATCCCGTGGACGACCGGCGATCTGCGGTGGTTCCGTGACGCGGTCACCGCACGCGGCAACGCGCTGCTCGAGCGCTCAGCGCTCGCCCACCACGACATCTTCGTCGACACGTTCGGACCGAGCAACGGTCACAACGCGTGCGAACCGGTCGGCGTGCGCTGGATCGAACCACTGATCGGGTCGCTCACCGGCGTGCCGGTGCACCCGAACGCCACCGGTGAGGAACACGACGCGTTCGATCTCGAGCGGGCGATGCTCAGGGCCGGGATTCGCTAGCACGCCCGCTCCGTGGCTTGGCCCCGTGGCTCACGCGGGTGGGTTGGGGAAGTAGTGGCCCTGCTCGAGATCCTCGATCAATCCGGGTTGCGTGGGGCTCCATCCCAGCAGCTCCCGGGTGAGCTCACTCGAGGCCGGGCTGTCGGCTCCGAGGAAGTGCGCGAGCCAGGTGAAGTGCTCGCCTGCATCCTCGGGAGAGACCGACGCCATGGGCAGCTCGAGATGGCGCGCGATCACCTCGGCGACGTCGCGGATCGGCACGCCCTCCTCCGCGACCGCATGCAGCGTCGATCCGGCCGGCGCCTGCTCGAGCGCGAGGCGAAAGAGATGCGCGGAGTCCAGACGGTGGACGGCGGGCCAGAGGTTGGCGCCGTCGCCGATGTACCCGGAGACGCCCTTCTCGCGCGCGATGGCGACGAGCGCCGCCACGAAGCCGTTGTCTCCGTCGCCGTGATTGGTCGGCGGCAGGCGGACCACCGACGAGCGGACTCCGCGAGAAGCCAGGGACAGCACCAGCTCGGCGGTTTCCCATCGAGTCCGCGGGCCGTCGCCAAAGGCGGGCATGGCCGAGGCGGGGCCGTGGCCGTCGAGCTCTGTGACAACGCGCCCGGGCGCGATCAGGAGCGTCCCGGAGGCGATCAGCAGCGGTCGATCGGACCCCGCGAGCGCCTCGCCGAGCGTCTCCACGGCACGGCGATCGGCGTCGGCGGCGCCTTGGAAGTCTCCGGTGAAGGCGAGGTCGTGCTTGAACGCAAGGTGGATCACGCCATCCGAGACGGCGGCCGCATCGCGCAGGCCGTCGAGATCGTCGAGGCTGCCGCGACGCACGTCGGCGCCGGCGGCGGTGAGCGACGCCTCGGACGCGTCCGAGCGTGCGAGCCCGACGACGTCGTGGCCCGCGTCGATGAGCTCAGGGACGACGGCGGAGCCGATCCAACCGCTGGCGCCTGTGACGAATACACGCATGAGAAAACCTCCAGGTTCTCGACTGCCTCGGTCGCAGGGGTTACGCCCAGGCAGTTCAATGTCAGTTACTGTCATCAGACTAGCAGGGATGTCAGCCGCTGTCATCAAGTAGGATCGGTGGGTGACGCGATGGCAGCCAAACGCGCGCGGGCGGCTCGAGCAGGCGGCCCTCGAGCTCTACAGCGAGCGCGGGTTCGAGCAGACGACGGTGGCCGAGATCGCTGAGCGCGCGGGATTGACGGAGCGAACGTTCTTCCGGCACTTCGCCGACAAGCGCGAGGTGCTGTTCGGAGGCGCGGGCGGCCTGCAGGAGCTGCTCGTCGGCGCAGTCGCCGACGCGCCCGACTCGCTCGCTGCGATCGACGCGGTTGCCGCCGGCCTCGACGCTGCCGGTGCATTGCTACAGGAGCGTCGGGAGTTCGCGGTCCAGCGCCAGAGCGTCATCGCTGCCAACGCCGAGCTCCAAGAGCGTGAGCTGATCAAGCTCGCATCGCTGGCCGCGGCCATCGCCGACGTGCTGCGCCGGCGAGGTGTCGGCGACCCAGCCGCGAGCCTGACGGCCGAGGCGGGGATCGCCGTGTTCAAGGTCGCGTTCGAACGCTGGGTCGAGGAGGCCAACCGGCAGGGGCTGCAAGAGCTGATGCGCGACTCGCTCGAGGAGCTGCAGGCCGTGACCGCCGCGAGGTGATCAACGGGGCCAGCCGCCGCTCAGACGGCGACGGCGTCGAGCTCACCCCGGCGCGCCGCTTCAGCCTGCTCGCGGCTGTCGCGCGAGGAGCACAGGACTGCAGCGAGGATCGCGCCGACCAGCGCGAAGCCCGCGCCGACGAGGAAGGCGCGGTCATAGCCTTTGGTCAGAGCGATCGACTGGCTGTGCACGCCGTGACTCAGCAGGCTCTGGGTGCGGCTGTTGGCGACGGTCGCAAGGATCGCCAGCCCGAGCGCGCCCCCGACCTGCTGGGAGGTGTTGATCAGCCCCGATGCCAGCCCGGCCTCGTGCGGCTTGGTGCCCGTCACCGCGGCGATCGTCACGGGTACGAAGGAGAACCCGAGGCCGAATGCCGCGAGCACCGACGGCCCCAGCACGTCGGCGCCGAAGGACCCCCCCGGGGCCGGGACGCGCGAGAACCATATGAGGCCGCCGGCGATCAGCAGCAGGCCTGTGATCAACACGGGCTTGAAGCCAATGCGGGTCACAAGCTGCGAGGCCACGCCGGCCGAGATGATGATGCCGAAAGCGAGCGGCAGGTATGAGAGCCCCGTCTTGATCGGCGAGAAGTGCAGGACGTCCTGGAGGTAGAGCGAGATGAAGAAGAACATCGAGAACAGCGACATGCCGACGAGCAGGCCGACGATGTCCGCCCCGCGCAGCGTGCGCAGGCGGAAGATCGAGAACGGCAGCAGCGGGTGGCGCTGGCGGCGCTCGATCACAACGAACGCCGCGAGCAGCACCGCCGAGCCCGCTAGCCGCAGCAGCGTGCCCGTCGAGCCCCAGCCGACGTTGACCGCGTCGACGACCGTGTAGACGAGCAGCGCGAGTCCCGCCGTGACCGTCACCGCGCCGGGGATGTCGAACCCTTCGGTGCCGTCTTCGGAGCGGCTCTCGAGCAGCAGCCGCGGCGCGAGGCCCGCCGCGATCAGGCCGATCGGGACGTTCACGAACAGCACCCAGCGCCAGCTCAACCCGCTCGTGAGGATGCCGCCGAGCAGCACACCCGCCGCGCCGCCTGCGCCCGCGACCGCGCCCCAGATCCCGAGCGCGCGGTTGCGCTCGTGGCCTTCGGCGAACGTCGTCGTGATGATCGACAGCGCCGCCGGCGAGACGATCGCCGCGCCGAGGCCCTGGACCGCGCGGGCGATGATCAGCCACGCCTCCGACTGTGCGAGGCCACCCGCGAGTGACGCGAGCGAGAACACCACGAGCCCGACGATGAACATCCGCCTGCGCCCGAGCAGGTCGGCGAGCCGGCCGCCGAGCAGCAGGAAGCCGCCGAACGTGAGCGTGTATGCGTTGACGACCCACGAGAGGTCATCGCGCGAGAAGTGCAGCGCGGTGCCGATCGACGGCAGCGCGACGTTGACGATCGACGCGTCGATCACGACGACGAACTGCGTCATCGCCAGCAGCGCGAGCGCGAGGTTCTTACCGCGCTGGGTGCTCAGGTCGGGCCCCGAGCGGCGTCCAGGCTGGGCGATCGACGCTTCACCGCGGGATTTGGTCTCGGTAGTGGTCATGCCGGTCCTCTCGTGGTTGGTGCGCGAAATCGGGCGAAGCAAGCACGACGTGATTCGGAAGCGGAGCTACGGTTCCTCTTGCTTATAGCAGCATACGGAGCTAGGATTCCGTTTGTCAAGGTCATGTCCATAGATCAGCGAACACTTCGAGCCGACGCGCGCCGCAACCGCGAGCGGATCATGTCCTCGGGCCGTGAGCTGTTCGCGCGCCTCGGGCCACAGGCGCAGATGGATGAGATCGCCGCGCATGCCGGCGTCGGGATCGGCACCGTCTACAGGCACTTCCCGACCAAGGAGGCGCTGCTGACGGCGATGGTGCGCGACCGTTTCCGCGAGTTCGCGGAGATCGCCGAGCTCGCCGAGAGCATCGACGATCCGCTGGCGGCGCTCGAGACCGTGATCCGCGGATCCGCGGAGGCGGTCGAGGGCGACGCGGGCTTTCAGCTCGCGATGATGGGCTCGGATGAGCTCGAGTGGGAGGGAATCGAGCAGGAGAAGGCGGCGCTCGATGCGGCCGTCGGCCGGATCATCGGCCGCGCGGCCGACGCCGGCGTGATCCGCCCCGACTTCACGTTCGCCGACTTCGGCATGCTGATGTGTGGAATCACCTCCACGATGTACTTCAAACCGGGCAGCGCCGACTGGCGGCGCCATCTGGAGATCGTCCTCGACGGCGTGCGCGCTCCCGAGCGCGCACGCGACCGCGCCGGCGACGGCACGGGCGCATCCGGGCCGGGCGTTGAAGCACGACGCTGACGCGATCGTCGTCGGCGCGGGCCTCGCAGGCCTGACCGCGGCGGCCGAGCTGGTTGACGGCGGTCGCAAGGTGATCCTGCTCGACCAGGAGCCCGAGCAGTCGCTCGGCGGGCAGGCATGGTGGTCGTTCGGCGGGCTGTTCTTCATCAACAGCCCTGAGCAGCGTCGCCTGCGCATTCGGGACTCGAAGGAGCTTGCGTGGCAGGACTGGCTGGGGACGGCCGGCTTTGATCGTCCCGAGGACGAGTGGCCGCGTCGCTGGGCGCAGGCCTACGTCGATTTCGCGGCCGGCGAGAAGCGCGCGTGGCTGCACGCGATGGGCCACCGCCTGTTCCCGATCGTCGGCTGGGCCGAGCGCGGCGGCTACGACGCGACGGGGCCCGGCAACTCCGTCCCGCGGTTCCACATCACGTGGGGCACAGGTCCCGGCATCGTCGAGCCGTTCGAGCGGCGCGTGCGAGCCGCAGCCGCAGCCGGACGTCTCGAGCTTCGGTTCCGTCACCAGGTCGACGAGCTGACGACGAGCGCCGGTGCCGTCGACGGCGTCAGCGGCACCGTGCTCGAGCCCTCGTCGGTCGCACGCGGGCGCGCGAGCTCGCGCACGGCGCTCGGCGCGTTCGAGTTGCACGCGCAGACGGTGGTCGTCACCGCCGGCGGTATCGGCGGCAATCACGAGCTCGTACGCAAGGCGTGGCCGGCGCGCCTCGGCACACCGCCGCAACACATGATCTCCGGCGTCCCGGCGCACGTCGACGGGCGCATGCTCGAGATCACCGCGCGCGCGGGCGCCAACGTGATCAACAGCGACCGCATGTGGCACTACGTCGAGGGGATCCACAACTGGGACCCGATCTGGGCCATGCACGGGATCCGTATTCTGCCCGGGCCGTCGTCGCTGTGGCTGGACGCCACCGGCGAGCGCCTGCCGGTACCGCTGTTCCCGGGCTTTGACACGCTCGGCACGCTCGCCCACCTGCAACAGACCGGTTATGACCATTCGTGGTTCGTGTGCACGCGCAAGATCATCGAACGCGAGTTTGCGCTGTCCGGCTCAGAGCAGAACCCCGACCTGACCAACCGCTCGATACGGGATCTGCTCGAGCGTGTGCGCGGCGGCGTCCCCGGCCCGGTGCAGGCTTTCGTCGAGCGCGGCGAGGACTTCGCCACGGCGCGAGGGCTCAGCGACCTCGTCGAGGCAATGAACAGGATCACGGGGTCTACGCCGCGACTGGAGCTCGAGCGCGTCGAGCGCGAAGTGATCTCGCGCGACCGTGAGATGGCCAACGCCTTCAGCAAGGATCTGCAGGTGACAGCGCTGCGCGGCTCGCGCAGCTACCTCGCCGACCGCTTCATCCGTACCGCGGCGCCGCACCGCCTGCTCGATCCGAAGGCCGGACCGTTGATCGCGGTGCGCCTGTCGGTCCTCACTCGCAAGACTCTCGGCGGGCTGCAGACGGACCTCGACGCGCGCGTGCTGAACGGCGCCGGCGAGGTGATCCCGGGCCTGTACGCGGCCGGTGAGATCGCCGGCTTCGGCGGCGGTGGGATGCACGGCTACCGCTCGCTCGAGGGCACCTTCCTCGGCGGCTGCCTGTTCAGCGGCCGGGCTGCCGGCCGTCATGCAGCGGCCGCGCTCGGATAGCGTCAGTCGAGGTTCTCGATGATCTCGTTCGCTCGCGACCACTGCTCGGGCGGGACCACGAGATAGATGTCGCCACGGCCAAACTGGTCGAGTGGGTGGTCGGCGGCGCATGCCGCGTCGACCCCCATGCCGCGCAGCTGATCGCGCCATGCCAGCGCCGTCGTCTGCTCCTCGAAGGTGCTGACCGTCTCCCAGCTGTCGAAGCGCGGGTCCGCGATCGCCACCGCCGGCTCCCTCGTGGTGCTGCGCTTCCCGAACCACCGGATCGCCATGACGACAGGGTATGCCGCCGAGGGCCTCGCGAGTCTAGCGGCGACATCCGCGCAGACGTGATTGGATGGCGCGGATGAGCTCGCCGCCGGCCCGTGACCAGACCGCGCTCGAGACGCTGCGAGCCTCGCGCGTGGGCGTGTGGACGACAGCGCTTGAAACCGTGTCCTCCCAGGAGGCAGGCGAATATGCCGCCGAGCTCGAGCGGCTCGGCTACGGCTCGCTGTGGTTCGGCGAGGCCTACGGGCGCGAGGCGTTCACGAACGCCAGCGTGCTGCTCGCCGCGAGCGAAGGTCTCGTCGTCGCCACTGGCATCGCCAACATCTACGGCCGCGACGCCGTCACCGGCAACGCGGCGGGACGCACGCTGCACGGCGCGTATCCCGGCCGGCTGGTCGTCGGGTGGGGCATCTCGCACGAGCCGCTCGTGCAGCGGATGCGCGGCCACAGCTACGGCAGGCCGCTGAGCACGATGCGCGCTTACCTCGAAGCGCTCGACGCTGCGCCGTTCTTCGCGGCCGGGCCCGCGACCGCCCCGCCGCGCGTCCTCGCCGCCCTGCGTCCGAAGATGCTCGAGCTCTCGGCAACGCTCGCCGACGGCGCGCATCCCTACCTTGTCACCCCCGAGCACACACGTCGCGCGCGCGAGATCCTCGGCCCTGAGCCGATCCTGTGCGTCGAGCAGGCCGTCGCATTGACCACCGACCGCGACGAGTTCCTCAGGCGCGCGCACTGGCATCTGGAGATCTACACGGGGCTGCCCAACTATCGCGGCTCATGGGAAACGCAGGGCTTTGGCGAGGCGGACTTCGTTCGCGGGGGATCCGAGCGCCTGAAGGAGGCGATGGTCGCGTGGGGTGACGCGGACACGATCGCCGCGCGCGTGCGCGAGCATCACGAAGCAGGCGCGGATCACGTGATGATCCAGGCGCTCGGCGCGGACGCCTTCGAACTGCCCGCCGAGCAGTGGCGGGTACTCGCGCCCGTGCTGACCAGCTGGTAGGCGATGCCACCGCTCGCCGTCGACTGGCCCACGATCGCCTCGTTGGCGACGGCGGCCGGCACGCTCGTGCTGGCCCTCGCCACGTTCTCGGCGGTGCGCTCGGGGCAGCGCTCGACGCGCATCGCCGAGCGTTCCACGGCGATCGCCGAGCGCTCGCTGCTGCTCGGCCTGCGCCCGGTGCTCGCACCGGCGCGCGTGACGGATCCGCCGGAGGTGGTGCGCTTCGGTGAGGGGCGGATGGTGAGCGTCGAAGGCGGCATGGCGGCCGTCGAGCACGACAACGGGAACTACTACCTCGTGATCCCGCTGCGCAACGTCGGCAACGGGCTCGCCGTGCTGCAGGCCTGGCGCCTTCAGGCCCGTCGCCCCGACCTGAACACGCCACATGCCGCGCCCGCCGAGCATCGTTCCCAGACACGCGACCTGTACGTGCCCGCGGGCGACACCGGCTTCTGGCAGGGGGCGATCCGCGAGGCGGACGATCCGTTCCGCGACGGTCTGGACGAGGCCTTCCGCGACGCGGGAATCCTGACCGTCGATCTGCTCTACGGCGACCACGAGGGTGGGCAGCTGACGATCAGCCGCTTCATCGTGACGCGCGAGGAGGACGGCAGCTGGCGTCCCGGCGTGGTGCGTCACTGGCTGCTCGAAGCCAATGACCCACGCCGGCGAGAGCTGTGAGCGAGATGCCCGTCGACGGCCTGCTGACGGGCGCGGACGGGGTCACGCGCTGCTGGTGGGCCGGCTCGAGTCCCGAGTACGTCGCCTATCACGACAGCGAATGGGGCTTTCCGGTCTCCGACGACGTACGGCTGTTCGAGAAGCTGAGCCTCGAGGGCTTCCAGGCGGGCCTGTCGTGGCTGACGATCCTGCGCAAGCGCGAGGCGTTCAGAGCGGCGTTTGCCGGCTTCGACATCGCGACGGTCGCCGGCTTCGGTACCGAGGACGTCACGCGTCTGCTGGGCGACGCAGGGATCGTGCGCCACCGCGGCAAGATCGAGGCGGTCATCAACAACGCGCGGCGTGCGCTCGAGCTCGTCGAAGCGCAGGGCTCGCTCGCCGGCTACATCTGGAGCTTCGAGCCGAAGCCGCGGCGGGGCAAGCTGGATCGTGCGCGCCTCGTGCAGCTCGCACCGGCGCCCGAGTCCGCGGCGCTCGCGAAGGACCTCAAGCGGCGCGGCTGGCGATTCGTCGGGCCGACGACCGTGTACGCGTTCATGCAGGCGATGGGTCTCGTCAACGACCATCTCGACGGCTGCGAGACGCAGGCGGCGGTCGACGCCGCGCGCCGGGCGTTCGAGCGGCCGTGAGTCAGCGCAGGCGGTGCAGCAGCGTCTTCGCGGCCTGCGCGCCGGTTTCGACGGCGCCGTCGAGGAAGCCGATGTTTTCGCTGGAGGTGTGCTCGCCGGCGAACAGGTACGGGCCTTCGGGCGCCTGCGCGAGGGCGGCGTAGCTCGTGGCCTGGCCGACGCGATAGTAGGAGTAGGCGCCTTTGACCCATGGGTCGAGCGCCCAGTGGTCCTCGTACGAGCGCCCGGTGTAAGCGGCGGTCGTGCCCGGGAAGACGTTGTCGATTTCGGTGAGCGCCCACGTGGCATCGGCTGGCGGCGTGGGGCCGTGGGCCGCGCCGGTGAGCTTCGAGCGACCGACACGGCCTCCCGGGAAGGCGACGTACAGCGCCGGCGCAGCGTCGGGCCCGAGCGGCACACAGTCGTCCCAGCCGCAAGCGAGGCGGTTCCATTCCCCGTAGGCGGCGCCGCTGAAGCCGAGCGCGGGCCAGGTCTTGTGTGTGAGTTCGAGATGGACCTTGGCGTTCGTGCCCATACCCATCGTGTCGATCACCGTCTGCTTCGTCGGCGAGAGGCCCGAGAGCGTCAGCTCGACGTCCCGCAGCGTGCTGAACGGGAGCGCGAACACGACCTGGTCGGCCACGACGGAGGTGAGCGACCGGCCTACTTCGAAGGTCAGCGTGACCGTTCCGTCGCTGTTCGCACGCACCGCGACGAGCACGTGGCCGTGTTGAACCGTTTCGGGTGGGAGTCGTTCGACCATGCCACTGATCAGCTGGTCGTTGCCGCCGACGATGTGGAAGCGCTCGTCGTCGCCCCCGAGCGGCACCACCGAGGAGCGGGGATTGCCGGTCAGGAGCACGATCAGATCCAGTGCCGACTGGTCCGCCGGGTCGCCGCCGTTTTCGGTCACGGTGTTGGCCTGCATCAGCTTGCCGAAGCGGCTGTGGGCGCCGATCTCGGTGCTGTCGAGCCATTCGGGCACCGACATCGCGTCGAGCCTCGCCGCGCCTGCCTGCGTTCGCATTTCACGGCCCGCCGACCTGAAGGTGCGATATCCGACCTGTTCCCAGTCCGCGTTGGCTTCGGGCAGCAGGTAGGGGGAACCGTCGATGAAGAAGACTTCTTCCCCCTGGAACAGATTGCCGCCGTTGACGTCCTCTTCCTGCAACCCGAGGAGCGCGGCTAGGCTCCGCACTGCTGTCTGATCGGTGTTGATCAGCTGGCCGCCGTGCTCGGTGAGGAGCCCGTCGGCGAAGAAGCTTCTCAGCGTCCAGCAGCGGCCGCCGCTGCGTTCGGCGTTGGCCTCGTACACGGTCGAGAGGATCGGCCGGTGCGGTCGTGCCGTGAACAGCAGGTGCGCGCAGCGCAGGCCCGCGAGGCCCGCGCCGACGATCGCGATCCGCGGTTGCGAGCGGGCGCGGAGCGCACGCGCGAGCCCGGCGGCGGGGTGAGCGGCGAGCGCGACCGCCGCAGTCGCCGCTGCTCCGCCTGCGATGAACTCGCGGCGGGTCTTCAGGGCACCGCCCGTGTGTGCCTCGCGCGCACGCGCGGAGAGCTCCTCGACGGGGATGCCGGTCCGCTCGGCCTCGCGATGCAGCGCGAACATTCGTCGCGCCGCTGCCATCGCCGCCGTTCGCGGGCGGCGCCCGCTGCTGCCCCCGTCATCCACGCTCGGAGCGTAACCAACCGGGGCTTGCGCCGCCGCGGCTGACGTTCCTTCAAGGAGTCATCGGGCGTGGGCTCCGGGGCTTGCGATCATGCTGTGCGCTGTTCGCCCGCAGGGTACGCAGCCACTGCACCACCTGTCCTTCGAGGTGACGTGCTTGCGGCTTGACTTCGGGTGGATCGGGTCGTGAGGGGCGCTCCGCATGTACGCGGGGAGAGGGGAGTGTCGGGACGGATCTGATCATCTTTGGGGCTTTCTGATGGTTGGTTGGGTAGGTACGCAACCGAGGGAGCTCGCGCCCGCGTCGGTTGCGATGCTTCGAGCCCACGCCGCAGCAGTCGGTAGGCGGCCAGGCCGCCGAGGCTGGGGATCCAGAAGGCGATGGCGTGGTAGATGAGCACCCCGGCGGCGGCCTGGGTGACCGGCGCGCCGTACAGGACCAGCGTGCCGGCCAGGCCTCCCTCGAGGACGCCGACGCCTCCGGGAACGGGGATCAGGTTGGCGAGGTAGCCGATGATGTAGCCAAGCAGCAGGACCGCGATCGGGGGGGAGTAGCCGACCGCGCTGAGCGTCGTCCAGAGCACTGCGATGTCGAACCCGAGGTAGCCGATCGCGCCGAGCAATCGCCAGCCCGGGTGGCTGACCGCGCGCTGCGCCTCGCCGATCCCGCTCGCGAGCGCCTCGATCCAGTGCGAGGCCTCGAGCCCGCGACGGCGCCGATCGCGCAAACGCGCGATTGTCATCGCCGCGGCGATCACGCCGACACCGAGCACGATCGGGGCGGCTGCCAGCACGAGCTCGTCGTTGCCGTTGGACAGCCCGCTCGCGAGCAGTGATCCGCCCGCGATCAGCGCCAGGACGTTGACCGCGCTGGTGAAGAAGAACAGGCTGCTCGAGTTGCGAACGATCTCACGAGTGGGCGTCCCCGCGAGGTGGAGCAGCCAGCCGCCCACGGCGAGTGAGCCGACGCCGCCGCCTGGCAACAGTGCGCCGGAGCCCATCTCCGTCCATGCGAGCTCACGCGCAGCCGGCGCGGGAACCGCCGCGAAGAAATAGCGGAAGACGACCACGAAGCTCGCGCACGAAGCGAGCTCCAAAGCGCCCGCGAGCGCCAACCACAGCGGGTCGACGTGCGCGATCTCGCGCGCCACGCCGTTCAACGCCGGGAGCGCGACCACGAGCGAGACGGTCATCGCAACGAGCAGCAGCATCGTCAGCACGCGTGCGCGAATCGACATCCGTCCGACGTCGGGCTCGCGTGCCGGGCTCGCCTTGGTGGAGTTGGATACCGCGGAGACAGCCAACACAACCTCGTTCCATGGATGGTCGGTAAGACGTGGGTCGCAGTAGTCTAGCAATCATTGGTCTTTACCAATGACCCGCGGTGCGGTACGATCTTTCAATGAAGACTGATGTCACGGACAAGCCGGTTGCAGCCCTCGGTGGCGGTCTCGCCCAGCACACCGGCTTTCTGCTCGCCCGCCTCGGGCGCGCGGTGACGCGCCAGTACCGCTCGGCGCTGACGCCGACCGGGCTCAAGCCCAGGCAGACCAATGCGCTGCTGACGCTGCGCGACGAGGGAGCGATGAGTCAACAGGCGCTAGGAGCGACACTTGACATCGATGCGAGCAACCTCGTCGTGCTGCTCAATGACCTCGAAGCGGACGGCCTGATTCTGCGCCGCCGCGACCCGGAGGACAGGCGCCGGCACCTCGTCGAGATCTCAAATCGAGGTAGCAAGCTGATCTGCGAAGTGGAGCGCGCGTCGATGCAGATCGAGGACGAGTTCTTCGCAGAGCTCGACGCCGACGAGCGCGTGACCCTCCATGATCTGCTCGCGCGCGTGGCGCGGAGCACGGGTGTCTCGGCCAAGGACGTCGCCGCCGACGACGAGCAGGCCTGCGGCGGCGAGCCGGTCGAGCTCGACTAAGCAGATGCCCGCGCGGTGCGGTAGCCCGGCCCGCGTTCGGGGGTGACGTTGTGGGCATCGATCTCCTCACCACACGCGTCGCACGTGACGCGCGGATGCGTGTGTCTCCCGCAGCTGTCGTGACGCAGCACGATTGGAGGTCCGTCGGGCCCCGCGAAGTACCGATCGCCCCACCGCATCAACGCGACCACGGCGGGAAACAGGTCCCTCCCGGACTGGGTCAGCCGGTACTCGTAGCGGTCGGGCTCGCTCGAGTAGCGCACCCGCTCCAGCAGGCCGGCATCGACGAGCTTGCGCAGCCGCAGCGACAGCGTCGGACGCGGGACGCCGAGGTTGCGAGCGAACTCTGCGTAGCGGCGCACGCCGAAGAACGTTTCGCGCAGGATCAGCATCGTCCAGCGCTCGCTCACGAGGCTCAGGGCACGGCCCACCGAGTCGGCCTGCAGCCGATGACTGAGATCGAGCCTGTCCTTGCCCGTCTGCCTGCTCATCGCGCACGGACCTCGGTGCGCGAGGACAGGGCTCCGAGCACGCGCCGCCCGGCTGGATCCTCGGCCGTCGCCGGGACGATGCCGATGCGTGATGCGCCCGCTGCCAGATAGCTCGCGAGGCGCTCTTCGATCGCGTTCTCGGAGCCGATCGCGCAGACCTCGCCGAGCAGCTCGGCGGGGATCAGCGCGGCGAGCTCGCTGCGTCTGGAGCCTGCGCGAGCCCGCTCGACGAGCGCGCCGAAGCCGAGCTCGGTGAACATCTCGCCGTACCCCGGGGGGCGCAGATACACGGCGATCTGCGCCGCCATCTGCGCGAGTGTCGCCGCACCCGGGCTCAGGGCGACGGTCACCCAAACCGCGATCTCGGGCGCCGGGCACCCGGCGGCCCGGGCGTGGGCGTCGACGCTCGCGCGCACCTGCGCGACGCGCTCGGGCGTGACGAGGTTGAGCACGAGCTCGTCGGCCGTGCTCGCGGCCACGCGTGTCATCTCCGGCCCGAATGCCGCGAGCGAGATGCGTGCCTGGGGCTGGGGATGTCGAAGGCGAAAGCCGTGTGTCCGCACGTGCCCGCCCGAATATGCCGCGCGCTCGCCGGCGAGGATCGCGCGGACCGCCTCGACGGTCTCGCGGGCACGCGGCGCGAGCGCGGCCCACGGACGGTCGTGCCAGCCGCTGACGATGTCAGGGCTCGAGGCGCCGAGCGCGAGATCGACGCGCGCGCCTGTAAGGGTCGCGACCGACGCGAGCCCCAGTGCGAGGGTGACGGGGCTGCGCACGCCGACGGCCAGCGGCCCGATCTTCAGGGCAAGCCCGGGAGCACGCAGGCCGACGGCGGTCGCGAGCGCGAACGCATCGAACGTCGCCATCTCGCCGAGCCACATCGTCTCGAAGCCGTTGCACCGTGCCGCGAGCGCGATCTCGAGCACCTCATCGTCAGGGCGGTCCAGCCAGTAGGGCGCGACGACCTCCAGCTCGCCCGGCACGAGAAGGCTCTCGCGCATCACAGCTGCTCTGTCCGCGCCGGAACCCCCAGCAGCACACGTCCGGTGAGCTCCCAGATCGCGGGGTTGACCTGGAAGTGCGCGGTCGCCGTGTGGGCATCGCGAAAGCGCCGCTGCAGCGGCGAGTCCTCGTAGATCGCGGTGCCGCCGCCGAGGTCGTACATCGAGCGGGCCACCTCGGCGGCGGTCCTGACCGCGTGCGTTGCCGCCAGGCGCAGGCCGAGGCGCAGCGTCACGTCAACCTGGCCGGGCTGCTGCGCGGCCTGCCACGCATCTTCGATCGCACCGTAGTAGAAGGCGCGCGCTGCTCGCAGCGCGGCCTCCGCCTCGCCGACGGCCGCCTGCGTGGCCGGGCGAGCGGCGAGCGTACGGCTCGAGCCCTGCGCTGTCTTCGCGCCGGCCAGCTCGCTGAGCTCGTCGATCGCCCCGCGGGCGTTGCCCAGCGCAGCGGCCGCGATCGACAGCGCAAAGAAGCCGAAGATCGGGAAGCGGTACAGAGGCGCATCGATCCGCGCCGGCGTGTTCATGAGCGAGAGGACGTGGCGATCGGGAACGAACAGCTCATCCGCGACGGCGTCGTGACTGCCGGTACCGCGCAGGCCACTGGTGTGCCAGGTATCGAGGATCTCGAGCTCAGCCGTCGGTAGCGCAGTCACACGCAGCACCGGTCCGTCCTCGGCGCCAGCCTGCGGATCCTCGAGCACGCACCCGGCGAACAGCCACTGCGAGTGCGAGATGCCGCTGCAGAACGACCAGCGCCCGGAGACGCGCAGCCCGCCCTCGACGCTCACCGCCCGCCCGCGCGGAGCCCACACGCCGGCGGCCACCATGCGCGGGTCGCTGAAGATCTCGGCGGCGCCCTCCTCGGGGAGGTAGGCCGAGAGCAGGCTGCTGGTGGCCGCGATCGACACGCACCAGCCGGCCGACGCATCCCCCCGCGCGATCCTTTCGGCGCCGGCAAGCGTCGTAGCGGGCGGCGCCTGCAGCGCGTCGAGTGACGCGGGCGCGCCGGCGCGCATCAACCCCGTGGCGCGCAACGCGTCGAGCAGCTCAAGCGGTAGCGCGCGCTCGCGCTCGGTCGCGGCCGCGAGCTCGCGGGCGAGCGTCGACGCCTGTTCGGTCAGCCCATCGAGCTCGAGCTCTACCGACGTGGGAGTGGGGGCAGCGGACGGACCCGGCATGGCGACCTCTCTCTCGTAGGTACAAAAATCTTACCGGCGCAGTAGTCTAGCCAGGCGTCCGTGAAGCCGTCAACGCGCGGGACCGCCAGCCCGCGGGAGGAGGAGACAGATGAGCCCGACCAACAACCAGGTGCGCCTCGCCGCGCGACCGTCCGGCCTGCCGCAGCCGACGGACTGGGAGCTCACGAGTGAACCCGTCCCGACGCCCGGCGCCGGTGAGTTCGTCGTCGCGATCTCGCACGTTTCGGTCGATCCGGCGATGCGCGGCTGGATGAACGCAGGCGCCTCCTACATCGAGCCAGTCGAAGTCGGCGATGTGATGCGCGCCGGTGCGATCGCGCGTGTCGTCAGCTCCGAGCATCCCGGCTTCGCCCCGGGCGAGCACCTGTACGGCGCCTTTGGCGTGCAGGAGTTCGCGCTCAGCGACGGCAAGGGCATCGTCAAGCTCGACGCTTCGCTCGCACCGCTCACTACCTACCTCGGTGCGCTTGGCATCACCGGGATGACCGCGTATTTCGGACTGCTCGACGTTGGCGCGCTGCAGGCGGGGGAGACCGTGGTCGTCTCGGGTGCCGCCGGCGCGGTCGGGAGCGTGGCCGGGCAGATCGCCAAGATCAAGGGAGCGCGGGTGATCGGCATCGCCGGCGGCGAGGAGAAGTGTCGCTGGCTCGTCGAGGAGCTCGGCTTCGATGCGGCGATCGACTACAAGGCCGAGGATGTCCGTCGCGCCCTGCGAGAGGCCGCACCCGACGGCGTCGACGTCTACTTCGACAACGTCGGCGGCGAGATACTCGACGCGGTCCTGACGCGTCTGGCGCGTGGCGCACGGATCGTGATCTGCGGCGCCGTGTCGCAGTACAACGGCGACGGGGTTCGCGGCCCGGCCAACTACATGTCGCTGCTGGTCGCGCGTGCGGCGATGATCGGCTTCGTCGTCTTCGACTACGCCGCCCGCTACGGCGAGGCGGCGGCTGAGATCGCTGGATGGATGCGCGAAGGCCGGCTGATCTCGCGCGAGGACGTGATCGACGGCGGCGTCATCGCGTTCCCCGACGCGCTGCTCAAGCTGTTCGCGGGCGAGAACGTGGGGAAGCTGGTTCTCGCGATCGAGGAAGCCTGAGGGAGCGATTCACCTGAGCGCAGGGACCTGCTGGGTGATGCAGTGGATGTTGCCGCCGCCGAGCAGGATCTCGCGTGCGGACACGCCCACCACCTCGCGCTCGGGGAAACACTCGCGCAGGAGCGACGCGGCTGCCTCGTCGTGGCGCTCGTCGAGCAGCGGGAAGACGATCCGCGCGTTGGCGGGATAGAAGTTGACGTAGGACGCGGCAAGGCGGTCTCCCGCTCGGCGGGGAAGGCTGCCGGGCACCCCGTCGACCCCCTGGGCCTCCTCGGCGGTGATCGTGATCGGCCCCGGCGAGGGCACGCGCAGCACCTCGAGCGAGCGACCGCGAGCGTCGGTCGCCGCCTGGAGTCGCTCGTGTGCGTCGCGCGAGATCGCATGCTGGGGGTCCGCCTCGTCATCGCTCCAGGTGAGCAGCACCACGCCGGGCCTGACAAAGCACGCGAGGTTGTCGATGTGGCCATCGGTCTCGTCGTTGTAGACGCCACGGCCGAGCCAGATCATCTTCTCCGCGCCGAGGTGCTCAAACAGCACGCGCTCGATCTGCTCGCGCGTCAGCTCGGGATTGCGATTGGGGTTGAGCAGGCACTCTTCGGTCGCCATCACGGTGCCCTCGCCGTCGACGTGGATCGAGCCTCCCTCGAGCACGATCGGCGCCTGGTAGCGCTCGGTGCCTTCGATCTCGAGGACCTTAGCGGCGACGCGTTCGTCGCGGTCCCACGGGAAGTACAGGCCACCGTCGAGCCCGCCCCAGGCATTGAAGCGCCAGTCGACCCCGCGCCGCCCGCCGACGTCGTCCAGCAGGAAGGTTGGACCAGTGTCGCGCATCCACGCATCGTCGCTCGCGAGCTCGACGACGCGGATCGAGGGCGAGAGCAACGCGCGGCAGTGATCGAACTGGGCGTCTGAGACGCCCACCGTGACCGGCTCGCAGACGTTGATCGCCTCGGCGACCGCCGCGAACGCGTGCTGCGCGGGCTTGGCCCCCAACCGCCAGTTGTCCGGTCGCTCAGGCCATGCGATCCAGCAGCTCGCGTGCGGCTCGAACTCGCCGGGCATGCGGTAGCCGTCGGCGAGGGGGGTGGTGGTCAGCGTGGCGCTCATCGCAGGTAATAGTGGCGCAGCCGCGGACGCTCCCCGCACTTTTCGATCACGACACTAGAGTCATCGACGTGGAGGAGATTCGCGTGATCGTCGCGCCGGGGCTTCAGCCCTCGCCCGCCCGCACGCGCCCGCCGCGTCGAGCGCCGCTGCGGCTGGCAGCCGTTCAGCAGCGCTGGCACGCCGACGCAGACGAGCACGAGGCCGCTCTGGCCAGCGCCATCAGGCTCGCGGCAGGAGAGGGCGCTCGACTGGTGTGTCTGCAGGAGCTGACGCTGAGCCGCTATTTCGCGGTCGAGCCCGGCGGGCCACGGCGGCACGACGTCGAGCCCGAGGAGCTCCCCGGCGGTGCCACGCATCGCTTCGCCACACGGATGGCGCGCGAGGCCGGCATCTACGTCCACGCCTCGCTCTACGAGCGCGCATCGCAGGACGGCGATCGGCTTGGCTACAACACGGCGATACTGGTGAGTCCCGGCGGTGAGCTCGTCGCGCGCACCCGCAAGCTGCATATTCCGATCACGGCGGGATACCACGAGGATCACTACTTTCGGCCCGCGCCTGCCGGGCAGGATGCATTCCCGCTGATCAACCTCGACGACGCGCATCTCGGTCTGCCGACGTGCTGGGATCAATGGTTCCCGGAGCTCGCTCGTGCCTACAGCCTCGAGGGAGCCGATGTGCTCGTGTATCCGACGGCGATCGGCTCCGAGCCAGAGCATCCAGACTTCGACACAGAGCCCCTGTGGGAGCAGGTCATCATCGGCAACGCGATCGCAAACGGCCTGTTCATGGTCGCGATCAATCGCATCGGTGAGGAGCCGCCGCTGAGCTTCTACGGCTCGTCCTTCATCTGCGACCCCTACGGACGCAAGCTCGTCCAGGCTCCCAGGCGCGAGCCGGCTGTGCTGGTGGCCGACCTCGACCTCGACCAGCGTCACGACTGGCTCGAGCTGTTCCCGTTTCTGACAACGCGCCGCCCGGAGGCATACGCGCGGCTGCTCGAGCAGCCAGTTGGTCGGAGGAGCGCAGAGGATCCAGTCGTCTGAGGGCAGGCGGCCCAGCTGCCCGTGCAGGATCGTCCCGTGAGCCGTCCGTCTTCATTAATTCTTATTCTCCTCTGTCGAGTCGCCGGTCACCTGTGGGCATGGGACAGGACGGCAGCTGTGGAGGTCTCGTGTCCGGGCGCTCGACACCGGTTTGCCTGCAATTTGCGCTGCACCAAGTGTTGAGTAACACAAGAGATGTGAGCAAATGTCACATCGCCCGTCGCGCGGCTGAGCCCGGTCTAGACAGCCAGCCAATCGCCGTCGAGAGAAGTTTGGACATTTGCCCATGCTGCTATGCCGGCACTTGATGACAGGGTACGTTTCGGTTCATTAGTTCGGGGCGCCGTCGTGGGGGCGCGCGCCTTACATCCCCTATAGCCCGTCTCCGACTCCTCCCCGTGATCGACGAGTGGCTGTTGCTCGTCCCGACCACGCCGGTGAGAGCCAATCCATCCGACTCCAAGGAAGGACCGCTCGTGCTCGCTTTCATGCTTCCTCGACGGCTCGCCGCACTCCTCGCGATCGCACTGCTTGCAGCGCTCGCGCTGGCCACCGGCGTCTCCTCAGCGTCCGCATCGACGCTGAACCTCGAAACACTCACCGCTGGACAGGCCGAGAAGATGCTGCAGAATGGTGAAGTCACCTCGGTGGAACTCGTCAAGGACTACCTCGCGCGGATCGCCGCGCTGAACAAGTCCGGCCCCGGACTCAACGCTGTCACGCAGATCAACCCCGATGTGCTGGCTGAAGCGAAGGCGGCCGACAAGGAGCGCAACAAACATGAGAACCTCGGACCGGCGATGGGGGTGCCGATCCTGCTCAAGGACATCATCGACGCCACGCCGATGTACACCTCCGCGGGCGACTGGGCGCTGCGCGAATCATTCCCTGAAAAGGACTCGGGCGTCGCCAAGGAGCTGCGCGCGCACGGGGTCATCATCCTCGGCAAGGCCGGTCTGTCGGAGTGGGCCAACAGCTTCGGCAGCCAGCCCTCGGGGTTCAGCAACCTCACCGGTCAAGTGCTGAACGCCAACGACGCCGCCCAAGGTCCGAGCGGCTCGTCCTCCGGGCCCGGCGCGGCTGCCGCTGCGGGGCTTGCGACGCTGACGATCGGCACTGAAACGTCCGGGTCGATCATCAGCCCGTCCACCGCCGAGAACATTGTTGGATTGCGCCCCACCCTGGGGCTGGTCCCGGGCTACGGCATCGCCCCGATCGACGCCTCGCAGGACACGGCCGGACCGATGGAGAAAACGGTCGAAGATGTGGCGATCACGCTGCAGTCGATCGCCGAGGTCCCCGGCGCGGATCCTGAAGAGAACCAGGAGTACAGGGAAATCATGGGCCCCGAATTCTTCGAGAACGGGGACATCCTG
This sequence comes from Solirubrobacteraceae bacterium, assembly GCA_035485155.1. Classification (GTDB taxonomy): domain Bacteria; phylum Actinomycetota; class Thermoleophilia; order Solirubrobacterales; family Solirubrobacteraceae; genus Palsa-744. The sequence continues at coordinate 94,489 of DATHOH010000016.1, read as the reverse complement.
CTGGCGCCGTTCACGACGCTGCCGAACTACTCCTCGGCGCTGAAGATGAGCTACGTGCAGGGCAAGCGCATCGGCTACAACGGCAACACCTGCAGCCCGCAACCGACCTGCACGCTGACTGCTCAAGAGGAAGCCGTGCAAAAGGCGGTGACCGCGCTCGAAGCCGCTGGGGCGATCATGGTGCCGGACGCTCAGACGAGTGACGGGACCCTGCCGCCGCTGCCGACCGGCTACGAGCAGCACGCGACGATCGACGACTACTACAGACACCTCGGTGCCGGCGCGCCCGTCAAAAGCCTCGTGCAGGAGATCGAAGTCGACAACACCGATCCTCAGGAGGCGCTGAAGTTCGGCAACTCCGCCCACGCGTCGGAGGCTGCGGCCGAAGACACGCCCGGCGGTCCGAACCAGCAGGCGTACGACAAAGCGCTGCCGGAACGCAAGAAGATCTACCACGAAGCGATCGAAAAGATGATGAACGAACCGAGTGGCGGTGGGGGCCCCGTGATTGCCGTCGTCGGCTCGGTGCCGAGCGGCCCGCAGGCGGGATTGCCAGAGATCGCGATCCCGATGGGCTTCACGCCGACGCAGCGCCGCTCGATCGACGTGGACGTCAACGGCGGCGCCTACGACGAGCTGAACCTGCTCGGTGTCGGCTACGTGATGGAACAGTCGACAAAACTGCACAAAACACCGGCGGAAGTCGACCCGGCGATGTATCGGTGCGCTCACACCGTCCCCGCCGAGCCGTTCGCGGGGCGCGGTCACTGCAACCCCGACGCCGACTCGATCAAGAACATCTCGGCCACGAAAACCGTGCTGCCGTTCGCGCTCGAAACAACCTCAGCGGCGAGCCTCGAGGAAATGCTGAACGGCGGCACCCTCACCTCGAAAGAACTGGTGAAAGCGGAGCTCTACCGCATCGCGCTCACCAACGCCGAGGGGCCCGCCATCCAGGCAATCCGTGACATCAACCCGAACGCGATGCAGGAAGCGACGGAAAGCGACAAGCAGCGCAGGAAGGGCGTCAAGTCTGCACTCGCGGGAATCCCGGTGCTGGTGAACGACTCGATCGACGCCACGGGCATGCCCACGAGCGGCGGCTCGATCGCGCTGGAGGAAAACCTGCCTGCGGCCGACGCGACGCTTGTCGCCAGACTGAAGGCGGCCGGTGCGATCATCCTCGGTGACACGAACACCACCGAGCTCGGAGGCGAGTTCGAAGCGGCCAACATGCCGCAGGGCTACTCCTCGTTGGGCGGCCAGGTGCTGCTGCCCTCGGACACCAACAAGTCACCCGGCGGATCGTCAGCCGGTTCGGCGGCGGCGGTGTCGGTCGGCGTCGCACCCCTGGCGATCGGGATGGAGAGCTCGACCGAAGCGGCGCAGCTGATCGCGCCGGCGGGGAACGCCGGCGTCGTGGCGCTCAAGCCGACGGTCGGCCTCGTCAGCCGCGCGGGCGAGATGCCGGTCGCGAAGTCGCAGGACTCGCCGGGGCCGATCGGCCAGACGGTGGGCGACGTGGCCACCGCGCTGAGCGTGCTCGCCGGTCCCGACCCGGCCGATCCGGTCACGCTGGGCCAGCCGAGCCCGCTGCCGAGCTACACCGCCGGACTCAAACCGACGGCGTTGAGCGGGAAGAAGATCGCGGTGGTCTCGAGCACCTCCGTGCCATACCCGGCCGCTGTCGCCGAGCTGGAAGCGCTCGGTGCGAGCACCGGCGTGGTCACGCTCGGGACGGGCACGACGGCTCCAAGCATCGTCCCGTATGAGTTCCATCGCGACCTCAACAGCTACCTGTCCAGCACCGGCCCGGAGGTACCGAAGTCGCTGCAGCAGATCATCGAATACAACGAATCCAACGCCGTCGAGGGTCTGAAGTTCGGGCAGGGTGGGCTGCTCGCGGCCGAGGCGGTGGAATACACCAACCCGGCGACGACCACCACCTACAAAGAAAACCTCACCAAAGGACAGACCGAAGACCGAGCGGTGATCGACGGGATCCTGAAAGAAGGGTACTCGGCGATCATGGTGCCCAGTGGCAGTCCGCTGGTCGGGATTGCCGACCGCGCCGGCTACCCGGTGTTGACGGTTCCGGCCGGGTTCGCCGCTGAGAACAGCTCCACTGGTGGCGACCCGATCGGAGTCGACTTCATCGACACCGCCTACGGCGAGCCGGAACTCCTGGACGACGGTTATGCCTTCGAACAGGGAACGCACGCACGCCAGTCCGGGCCGGCGTACATGCTCTCGGCGACGATTCCCAACTCGACGTTCTCCGGGGCGCCGAGCGAGACCAACCAGAGCATGTGGCGGTGCCTGCCGGGGAGCGCGTTCGTCAAGCCGTACGACTGCAACCCAGGTGAAACGGGGAGCGGTCTGGCTGGGGAATGAGCGCCACGGCCTCGCATTGACGAGGTGAGCGTCGCCGGCCGGGTCACGTGGCCCGGCCGGCGACGGCGCGTTCAGCGAGGGTTGCGCCGGTGCCCGTCGGCGTCGAGGCCCTCGATCGCGGCCGGGCTCAGCTGCTCGAGCGATTCGATCTCGAGGTCGGCGAGACCGAGCGCGACGTCGTCCGGGGGAAACTCGCGATTGGGCACGGCGATCACCGCCATGCCGGCGGCTGCCGCTGCGCGCAGGCCGTTGGCGGAATCCTCGACCGCGGCGCTGCGTCGTGGGTCCACGCCCAGCTCGTCGGTCGCCGCCAGGTACACATCTGGCGCGGGCTTGCCGTGCACGACCTCTTCGCCCGAGACCGTCGCCTCGAAGCACGCATCGAGGCCGCTCGACGCGAGCACCGCGTCGATCACCGATCGGTTGGCTGAGGAGGCCAGGCCCAGTGGCCATACAGCCGCCGTTCGCCGCACAGCTGCAACGGCGCCGGGCAGCAGCGGCAGCTCACGCTCGTAGGAGGCGAGCACGCGCTGCACCACACGGTCGTTGATCTCGGCCGGCTCGAGTGCAACGCCGAGGCGATCGTGTACGAATCGCGACCACTCGCCCGAGCTCATTCCCAGCATTTCCTCGGTGGCTCGCGCGGACCAGCTTCCGCCTGTTTCCGCGACGACTTCGCGACGGGCGCGATCCCACACTCGCTCCGAGTCGATCAGGACACCGTCGAGATCGAAGACCACGGCCTCCACGGCGGCCGTGCTCGGCGGCTACCGCGAAGCGCGCCCGAGCGCCTCGAAGTGCGCGTCGGCGACGACCCACCGAGGCTCGGTCGCGCGCACGCGGCGAGCGATGATCTCGGCTCTGAGGTGGTCATCTTCGGCCGGGGCGCTGTTCAGGCGCCCGCGAGCGCCCTCGAGGAGCTTCGCGATCACCGGGGGCTCGACGCCGAAGCGCTGAGCCAGCCCTGCCGGTCCGAGACTCGCCGCGAGGTCGAGAATCAGGTGGTCGCGCTCGCGTCGCAGCTCGTCCTTTTCGCGCTCGAGCGCGATGTAGCGAGCGACCCGCGCCTGCTCGGAGCCTTCGACCAGAACGTTTCTTTCCTGGGCCTGCGACGACCGTTCCCGATCCATTGCGGAAGTATCACCCAATCGTCGGACGGCTGAACGAAAGCTTTCGCCGCAGAATGCGGGATGCTGCCGCTGTGTCACCTGCCGGTGCGCCGCTGGAGCTCATCTACGAACGAGCTCACGGTCTCGGCCGCGGTAGCGAGGTCCTCGAGCTGCTGGTCGCTGAGATCGCGCAGGTCGGTGCGCAGGGCGGCCAGAAACCGCTCACGGAACCGCTGCTGCGCGGCGCCTCCTGCGTCGGTGACAGCGATCATGACCACGCGGCCGTCGCCCGGCAGTCCCTCGCGGTAAACCCAGCCCTTCTGCTCGAGGCGCTTGACGAGCAGGGTCATCGTCGGCTGCGCGACCCCCTCGAGCTCGGCGAGCTCGGTGATCCGTCGAGGCCCCTCGGTGAGGATGCTCAGGACCTCGAGTTCGGTTCGCGAGATTTCGGGGGCATGCACCTGCTTGACCAGCAGGCGCACCAGCAGCGCGCTACGCGAGAGCAGGTGTTCGGCGACGAAGTCGACGCGCTCGGCCCTGGACTCGATCTCCGCAGACATATTGCGAACTATATAGTTCTGTGCTATATCCTTCAAGAGCGACCTCTTGGCTCCACCGCAGAAAGGAGCAGATCATGTTCAGGAACATCCTCGTGGCCGTCGATGGATCGGCGGACGCTCAGCAGGCGCTGGCGCAGGCGATCGACCTCGCCCGCTCGGAGAACGCACGTCTGACGCTCTTCAGCGCCGTCACCGCGCCTCCATCTGTCGCCTACGTCGGCGTGAGCGGCGACGTGACGGCGAACCTCATCCGCGAAGCCGAAGCCGAGGCCGACGCGGTCCTGCGGACGGCCGTCGAGCGGGTTCCCGACGACGTCTCGGTCGTCTCCGTGCTCAGCGGCGAGCCGGTCAGGCCCGCGCTCGTGTCCCAGATCGCCGCGGGAGAGCACGATCTCGTTGTGATGGGATCTCGCGGGCGCGGCGCGCTGCGGTCGGTGCTACTCGGGAGCGTCAGCCACTACGTGTTGAACCACAGCCCCGTCCCGGTACTGATCGTGCATGCCGAGCGAGACGGGGCTCCCGAGTCCTCCGCGGGCGCCCCGGACGAGCGACATGCCGCGGACGCGGCGCTGCCCCTCGACGCCCTCGCCCGAGAGGGGTAGGATCGAAGGATGTCCCACGCCGCGCTCGTCGATGAGCTCGCCAACGAGCTCGACACATGGCCCGGAGTACGCATCGAGCGCGTCACGGAAGGTGTCGCGGTGGTGCGCTACGAGCAGCTCGAGCTAGGCGTCCTGGACGCGGACAGCGGCATCGCCGAGCTGCGATTCTCGGTTCCCGAGCACGACGCGCTCGTTGAACACGGCGATGCCGAGCCGGTCGATTCACCGTCCGAGCCGGACGTGGTGCGCCATGCCGTTCACGGACCGTCCGACGTGACCGCGGTACTCGAGCTGTTCGACCGCCGCTATCGCGACGTGCGCGGCGATCAGGACGCGTACAGCTCGCCGGACCCCGCCTGAACGCCGGGACGGGCGGCGGCGCTGGCGCCCGGGCTGCGCGTCAGCTCGCGTCGGCGAGCAGCGCTGCGGCCAGCGGCCGTGCGCGTTGTGCCGCGTCGAGCTCGCCGCGACTCGCCGAGACGATCGAGCCCATCAGCAGGATGTGCAGTTGCTCGCCCGTCTCGTCGGGACGACTGACTCCGGCCTGCTCGGCGTAGCCCGCGAGGATCTCACGCACGTCGCCGAGGTGGCGAACCGTCTCTCGGTGTACGGGGCTGTCGCGGTCTTTGATTTCGAGCAACGTGTTGATGAACGAGCAGCCCTCGTAGTCGGGACGCCGGAACCACGCGTCGAGGGCGTCAAAGACGGCGAGCGCGCGCTGCTGCGGTCTCGGGGCCCGGCGATCGGCTTCGACCTCGAGCCATCCGTGCGTCCAGCGCTGCCCGCGCCGCTCCAGAAACGCGATCACGAGCGCCTCCTTGGAGGGGAAATGGTGGTAAAGCGTTGCCTTCGCGACGCCGGCCTCGGCGATGACCCTGTCGATCCCGACGGCATGGATGCCGTGGCGGGAGAAGAGGTCGTATGAGGCGCCGAGGATGCGCTCACGCGCGTCGTGAGCGCGCAGCGGATCACGCTCGCGCTGATCTTTGGCAGCTGCGTCTATCTGATTCCCCCCATCGTCAGACCGTAGTCAGACAGGTATGTATAGTCAAATAGACAGACGAGTATGTCTAGCCACGGACCGCCCCAACCGAGCGCTGCGCCACCGGGCCCGTCCGAGACCGATCCCGTCCGCACACCACATGCGCTCGACGACGGCGAGCTCGAGCTGGCGGTCGTGCTGGCGGTGCTGCGGACGCTGACCGCATGGGAGTGCTTCGGCGAGGGCAGCGAACGCCTGCTGCGGGAACTGGCCGGTGCGCTCGGACAGATGGCCGCGGCGCTGTGGTTGCCGCAGGGGGAGTCGCTGATCGCGCGGGCGATCTGGAGCATGCCCGGCGTGGACGGCGGAGCGCTCAAGCACGCGCTCGGCGGCTGGCGAGTTCCGAGAGGCGTGGGGCTCGCCGGCCGCGCGTGGGAGCTCGGCGAGGCGGTCGACCGTCCTGTCTGCGCTCGAGCGGACGCCGCCTCAGGACAGCAGCTGCCGCCGCAGGGGCTTGGCGCGACGCTTGCCTTCCCGTGCGCGAAGTCTGACGAGGTGCTGGGGGTCGTCGAGCTGTACTCGAGCGCCCGGCCCGAGTGGAGCGGGCATGTGATGCAGGTCCTGGCCCACGCCGGGGCCGGCTTCGGGGCGCTGTTCGCACGCCGGCGCGGCGAACTCAGCCTCACGCCCCTGAGCCTGCGCGAGGTCGAGGTGCTGACGTTAGCCGCACGGGGCCTGTCGGTGTGCGGGATCGCCGAGACGCTCATGATCAGCCCGGCGACCGTCAAGACCCATCTCGAACACATCTATCGCAAGCTCGGCGTGCGTGACCGGACGGCGGCCGTTGCCAATGCGCTGCGGGCGGGATTCATCGAATAGGCCGGATGGCCTGCGCAGCGCGCCGGCTGAGAGCGTGCTATCGCGGCGAGGCCACGACCGGCGCGAGGCGCTGGTGGACGAAGCCCACGACCGCCGCGCCCTCACCGACGGCAGTCGCACAGCGCTTGGTCGACCCCGCGCGCACGTCGCCCGCGGCGTAGATGCCGGGCACGCTCGTTTCCAGCAGCCCCTCGGCCCCGGCGTCGCGGCCGGTGCGGATGAACCCATGTGGATCTCGCGCAACCACGTCGCCCAGCCAATCGGTGCACGGTGAGGCGCCGAGAAACAGGAACAGGAACGACAGCGCCAAGGACGCCCCGTCGGCGAGGGTGACCGACTCGAGCCGCCCCTGCTGTCCGTGTAGCGCACGAACCTCACTGCGGTCGCGGACCGCGACACCGAAACGATCGAGCTCGTCGATCAGGTAGTGCGACATCGTCTCGCTGAGGTCGGTCCTGCGGTGCAGCAGCGTGACCAGCGCGCCGCCCCGTGCGAGCCACACCGCAGCCTGAGCCGCAGAGTTGCCGCCACCGACGACGCCGACCCGCTGTGCGGCGCAGAGCTGGCCCTCGGGCGGACCCGCGGCGTAGAAGACGCTGACGCCCTCGTAGGCCTCGAGCTCGGGGACCGGCAGGCGCCGGTATTCGGCGCCGGTCGCGAGCAGCACCGCCCGCGCGCTCACCGTGTTGCCCTCGTCGAGCTTCACGAGGTGGCGCTCGCCGCCGGGCGCGAGCGACCTGGCGCGGTAGGGAGTCGCAGTCCGCGCGCCGAACTTGCGCGCCTGGTTGATCGCACGGCTCGAGAGTTCGGTGCCGCTGATGCCGGCCGGAAAGCCGAGGTAGTTCTCGATCCGTCGTGACGTGCCGGCCTGCCCGCCGAGCACGGTGCTCTCGATGACGAGCGTGTCGAGGCCCTCCGAGGCGCCGTAGACAGCCGCGCCGAGGCCGGCCGGCCCACCGCCGATGACGAGCAGGTCGACCTCCTCGCGTTGCTCGAGCTCGAGGCCGATGCCAAGCGCTCGGGAGAGCTGGCCGTTGCTCGGCCGTCGCAGCTCGCCGCCGCCGGGAAGCCGCACAAGCGGGATCTCGTCACCGTCGAGCGGCTCGAGCAGCGCCGCCGCCTGCGGATCCTCCCCCGGTACGCGCCATGAATGCGGGAGCCGCATACGCCTGGCGAACTCCTCGAGCCTGCGGGTGTCGGGCGAGTCGCGCGGACCGACGATCTCGAAGCCGATGCCGTCACGGCGTTGGAGCAGCTCCCGCCGCTCGACGAACGCCGACAGGAGCAGGTCCGAGAGCGGGCCGTCCTCGAACATCAGCCCTCTCAGCACTTCACGATCGACGGCGATATAGCGCATTGGCTGTGTCACGACCGCCGTCAGGAACACGGTCTGCCCGGAGAGCAGGTTGACCTCGCCGAGGAAGCCTGAGCTGCCGTGGCGGATGATCTCCTGACCGGCCGCGTCGATCACCGCGACCTCGCCGCTGATGATCGCGACGAACGGGTAGCTCGCGTCGCCGATCTGGAAGAGCGTGTCGCCGACCGCGGCGGTCCGCTCCTCGCCGTGCTCGGCGAGCATCGCGAGCTGTGAGCTCGACAGCACGCGGGTCACCGGAGCGGCCACTGCACCATCCTAGATCTCCGCCTCAGCCGGCGCGAGGACCAGCGCCTGCGTGCGGCGCGCCGCGTCGAGATGGTCACCGGTCCAGATGATCCGCACGACGTTCTCGCTCGCATCGGCGTTGTCGCTGCCGAGATCGTCGCGGACGGCATCGAGCAGTCGCCGTTCGGCGGCGTCATCGTGAGGCAGCGGCGGCCGCGGCTCTTCATCGGTGACGAGGCTGCGGGCGAAATCCTCATACCAGCGCTTCACGAGCTCGCTCGATTTCAGAAGCTCTTGACGCGCGGCCCCGTCGATCGTGCTTGCGCCGTCCTCCTGTTCCCAGAGATCGACAACCGCGTCGGCGGCGAGGCGCAGGCCGGCCACGCCCGTGACGACGTTCGTTACCGCTGCCAGCGGGTGCGGCTTGGCGCCGCGCTCGGCCAGAAAGCCGCGGAACGCGTCGTCGAGCCGGTGCGCAGCCGCGCTTGCGCGGCCCGCCTCGTCCGAGGGTGCTTGCGCTCGCGGGGCGCCTGCTTCGCGGCCGAGCACCCCAAAGCTGACAGCGCCGGCGAGGTAGTCGGCGCTCTGCACATAGGCGTCGGCAAGCGCGCGGCGCAGCGCGGTGCGGGCGCCGCGCGGCCAGAAGAGCAGGCCAACGGCGAGGCTGACGGCGCAACCGAGGGCGACGTCCTCGACGCGCAGCAGGCCCACCCGCCAGCCGATCGGCTGGATGATGTTGAACAGGAACACCACCGTCAGCGTGAACGCCGCCTGGCCCGCCGCGAACGAGACCACAGCCGGGGCCACCCCCGCGAGCAGGACCACGGGCGGCAGCAGCAGCCACAGCAGCGTCTCGTCTGTTCCGATCACGCTCAGGATCGCCGCGGCGACGACGAACCCGACCACCGTCCCAGCCAGTGCTCGAACCACGTTCTGCCCCGTGCTGAGCGCGTTCGAGCGCAGCACCGAAAACGTTCCGAGAACGACCCAGAAGGCGTGCTGAGCGCCGGTCTGGTTTGCCACGAACACGGCCAGTGCCAGGCCTGCGGCTCCGCGCAGGCTGTTGTGCAGCCAGACCGAGTTGCGATCGATGTGCGCGCTCGCGCGCTGCTGTACCGCGGTCAGTGTGCCCGCGAGGCCCTCGGGCTGACGGCCGAGCAGTCGCTGAAGCCAGTCCCGTCGCTCGGCGGCCGCCGTCAGATCGACGCTCTGCCCGATCAGCGACACGGCGAAGCCGAGCTCCTGCGCGCGAAAGTTGGGATCGAGCGATGTGATCAAGCCGCTGGCGGGGTTCTCGTCGACGTGTCTCGGCGCCACGGCGCTCGGGTTCGGAAGGCCACCAAGCGCGCGCCTCTCGACATTCGCGAGCGCGCCGATGAGCTCGTCCAGCGCGCCATGTAGCTGGGCGCAGTCGCCCCCGGTCATCTCGAGCAGCCGGGCTGACTGTTCGAGCACCGCGGCTGCCGCTGTCCTGAGCTGGCAGGCCGTGTGGCTGACCGGGTTGCGATCCATCGCCCGCGCCGACCCGACGACGATCGTGTCCACCCAGTCGATCTGATCGACGAGGCGAACCGTCGCCCGGTCGGCGGTGCTCAGGCTGGCCGGGCGATATGGCGTGGCGAGAAATGCGCCACGCAACGCCGCGACGGCGCCATCCGCCTCGCGCATCGCCGACTCCCGCTCGCGCGCGAGCGACTCCGACCTGTCACCCAGCATGTACGCGACCTCGGCGCGCAGCCGCGACGCAAGCGCCTTGCACGCGGTGGCCGCGGCCGCGCGCAGCGGGTCATGCGCGGGTGCCGGCCACAACACCGCGATCGCGACGAGTGCGGCGCCCGCAGCGAGACCCCAGCCTGCGACGCGGTCTCCTATCGCCGAGACGGGCGCTGCGAGTGAGACCGGCAAGATCAGCGCGAGCAGCAACGCCGCCGTGGCGCCCGCCAGCATCGAGCTGAGGACGCCGGCGAAGATCACAAGGAAGCCGATGATCGCCATCGTCGCGATGGCCAGCCAGACGCTGCGTGAGGCGAGCGTGCCGATGCAGATGAACGCGCCGCCCACGACAGCGAGCGCCGCCTCGGCCTGCAGCCGTCCCCGCAGCGGACCGCCGAAGTCGACGAGCAGCAGCATCGCGAACGAGCCAAACGCCGCGAACGTCGCGACGACGGGGTTGCCTATGACCTCCTCGCCCAGGGCGAACATCGCAGGCATGACGATCGCGGCGCGTCCCGCCCGGCGCAGTGCCACCAGATCGTGGTCGCGTCGCCTGAGCCACCGCAGCGCCCGGCTCACGCGACCCTGGCCGCCAGTTGTTTCGAGCGTCGGCCGGCTGCCTGCACCGCCGCGCTCAGCGTGTCGATGTCGTAGGCGCCGTAGTGGCGGAGCCCGTTCACGAAGAACGTCGGCGTGCCGGAGACGCCGCTCTCGTCGGCGCTGGCGACGTCTTCGCTGACCCTGGGTGCGTACTCGTGGCGGTGCAGCTCTTCTTGCATGCGTTCCGTGTCCAGCCCGATCTCGCCGGCGTATCTCATCAGGTCCGCGGGGCGCAGCTCGCCCTGGTGCACCAGCAATGCGTCGTGCATCTCCCAGAAGTGGCCCTGGGCCGACGCCGCCTCCGAGGCCTCCGCGGCGAGCTGTGCGTTGGGGTGCACGTCGTTGAGCGGGAGCTGGCGCCAGACGTAGCGGACGTCCTCGCCGAATGACCCGAGCAGTTCACGGATCGCCTGCTCGGCCTGTCCGCAGAAGGGACACTCGAAGTCGCCGTACTCGACGAGCGTCACCGGTGCGTCCTCGGCGCCCCGAATGTGATCGCGCTCGGGATCGACATCCTGGGAGAGATCGAGGAGGTCTTCTGCGGTGCCCGCGATCTGGCGCGCGCGCACGTTGGCGGGGAGCCGTTTGACGACCTGCAGGACGGCCCAGGCGACCAGCGGCGCGAGTACCACCGTCGCCAGCGCGCCGAGCTTGGCCTCCTCGAGTCGCTCTCCGGAGAACGCGAGGCTCGCGATCAAGACCGAGACCGTGAAGCCGATCCCCGCGAACGCGCCCGCAGCGACGAGCAGCGGCGGGCTGAGCGGCGAGCGCGGGCCGTGTATCGCCGGTCGCGACGCCAGCCATGACGCGCCCGTGATCCCGATCGGCTTGCCGACGATGTAGCCGAAGACGATGCCGAGCGTGATCGGGGAGTCGATCGCGTCACTGAGCAGGCCTCCCGTCAGATGGACGCCGAGATTGGCGAGCGCGAACAGCGGCACGATCACGTAGCTGGTCCACGGGTGCAGGCGATACTGCAGGCGCTCGTTCGGCGAGATCGCAAAGAGCACGCTCTGCTGCGCGGAGCGCGCCAGCTCCGGTGTCGGCTGCTCGCGGAAGGAGCGCGCGACCTCGGTCGCCCGCTCGAGATCCTGACGGGCCGGCTCGTAAGCGCTCGTCGCGAGGCCGGCTGCGAGCCCCGCGATCACCGGGTCGACGCCCGACTTGAACATCGCAATCCACAGTCCCAGGGCGACCGTCCAGAACAGCGGGCGCCGTCGTTCCGGAGGTAGGGAGCGCAGTGCCAGCAGCACGCCGAACAGCACCGCGGCGACCACCAGCGCGGGCACCGACACGTGCGCCGTGTAGACGGTCGCGATCACGATCAGGCCGAAGAGATCGTCGACCACGGCGAGCGTCAGCAGGAAAACACGCGTGCGCGTCGCCGCGCGCGGCGTCAGCACCGCGACGGCGCCGAGGGCGAACGCCGTGTCGGTCGACATCGCCGCTCCCCAGCCATGGGCGCCGGGCCCGCCGGCGTTGAACGCGAGATAGATCAGAACCGGAACTGTCATGCCCCCGAGCGCCGCGGCTGCGGGAATCGTGAGCCTTCGACGTTCACGCAACTCGCCGAGGTCGAGCTCGCGCTTGGCCTCGAGCCCGACGACCAGGAAGAACAGCGTCATCAGCCCCTCGTTGACCCAGTGGCGCAGGTCGAGCGAGAGGCCGTGGCTGCCGATCCTCACCGACATCTCCGTGGTCCACAGCGATTCATACGAATGCCACCAGGGCGAGTTGGCCCAGATGAGGGCTAGCGCGGTGCCGGCGAGCAGCACGCTTGCGCCGCCGGTTTCCGTGCCGAGGAAGTTGCGCACCGGCGCCGTCAGGCTTCGCGCCCAGGCCGTGCGGCCCGTGTAGCCCGTGGCGTTCGTCTCCGGGTCGGTCGTCGAGCGACCCCTAGGATGCATCACCGAGCGCCACCACGACCTGACCACGACGCGATTATCGCGCGCCGATGCCCGTGAGGCTCGACCGTTCAGACTTACAGCGATGCACGTCCTGTTCGTCGGCGATGTAGTGGGCCCGCGCGCCGTCCACTGGCTTGCCGGCCGCCTGCCGGCGCTGCGCGCCGAGCACGCCGTCGACCTGGCTGTGGTCAACGCGGAGAACTGCGGCGCCGACGCTGCGAGCATGACCGTCGAAGCGGTCGAGCTGCTGCTGGCAGCCGGCGCTGACGTGATCACCGGCGGCAACCATGCCTTCGACGGCGCCGAGGTCGAGGCGGTGCTCACGCACGAGCGCGTGCTGCGCCCGCTCAACGTCGGCGAGGAGGTTCCTGGACGCGGCATGCTCGCGCTGGAAGCGGCCGGCGAGGCCGTGCGCGTGGTCGTGCTTGCTGATCGTGACGCGCTCGACTTCGCTCCACCGTTCGCCCGCATGACGCTCGACGCCTACAGCGCGTGGAGGGCGCTGGCGCCCGGACCGACGACGATCATCGATATGCACGCACAGTCGGTGGCGGCCAAGCAAGGGCTGGCATACGCGCTGGACGGGCAGGTCGCCGCGGTCCTCGGCACGCACACCCACGAGCCGACATTGCCGTTGCACCTGCTCGCGCGCGGCACGGCGCTCGTCACCGACGTGGGGATGACCGGCCCCTCCGGCGGGCCGCAGGGGATGGACGCTCAGGGCGTCGTCGCGCGCGTCCGTGGGCTGCTCGCCAGCGAGCTGCCACCGGGCCCCGCCAACGGCGAGATCGTTCTCAGCGCTGTTCTGCTCGAGATCCTCGACGGCGTCACACGCAGCGTCATCCGGCTCGGCAGCGACGGGCGCGCTCCGCTCCCGCCGGCCGGCGTCACCGGAGTCGCCGTCACCGATGTGTTCGCGAGCATCCCGGTCGGCGACCGCGACGCGGCCGTCAGCTGGTACGGAACTCTCCTCGGACGCCCGCCCGATTTGGTTCCGAACGAGGATGAGGCGGCGTGGCGGATCAGCGCCAGCGGCTGGATCTATCTGATCGCCGACCCTGGCCGCGCGGGCTCGAGCTTGCAGACGCTGCTGGTGGAGGATCTCGATGCGCTCCTTGCCGGCGTGGCGGCGCGCGGCGTCGCGATCGGGCCGGTGGATGTGATGAGCAACGGCGTGCGTCACACGACGCTGACGGACGCCGACGGCAACCGGCTCAAGCTGGGCCAGGTGCCGGAGGGTTAGCTGTCCGTGAGGAGATCAGCGAGCGGGCTGTCGATTTAGCAGCTGCTCGTTTGTCTCAGAGAGGACCATCTCTCGAGAAGGAGGACGCGATGAAGTTCATGCTGTTGATTCACCAGGGCGCGACGCCGACGCCCAACGATCCGGCTGCGTGGGCGCAGCTCTCGCCCGAGGAGCAGAACGCCGTTTATGCCGACTACAAGGCCATCAACGAAACCCCCGGGGTCACGCCGGCGGACGTCCAGATGCAGCCGCCCGAGATGGCGAGCACCGTGCGTGTGCAGGACGGCAGGACGCTGACGACGGACGGGCCGTTCGTCGAGATGAAGGAGGCGCTCGGCGGCTACCTGTTCTACGAGGCCGACGACCTCGACGCAGCGATCGAGCTTGCCTCACGGATCCCGGCGGCTCGCATGGGCGGCGCGATCGAGGTGCGTCCGCTGGTGGAGCGCTAGCGGGTTGAACACGAATCTGGAGGAGCTGATGAACGGGAGCTTGGAGAGGACCTTCCGTGAGGAGTGGGGGCGCGTGCTCGCTGCGCTGATCGGCTTTCTCGGCGACTTCGATCGTGCCGAGGAGGCGACGCAGGAAGCATTCGCGATTGCCGCCCAGCGTTGGGCACGCGACGGCACGCCGACCCACCCCGGCGCGTGGCTCGTGACGACCGCGCGCAACCGCGCGATCAACCGGCTTCGCCGCGAGCGCACGCTCGCGGCGAAGACTCGGCTGCTGGAGGTGCCGCACGCGAGCGAGGATCAAATCGAGACGTCGACGTTTCCCGACGAACGGCTCGAGTTGATCTTCACGTGCTGTCATCCGGCGCTCGCGACGGAGGCGCAAGTCGCTTTGACGCTGCGCACGCTCGGCGGCCTCGACACCGACGCGATCGCACAGGCGTTCCTCGTCTCGGAGCCGACGATGTCGCAACGGCTCGTACGCGCGAAGCGCAAGATCAAGGCGGCCGGGATCCCCTTCCGCGTGCCCGCCGAGCACCTGCTTGCGGAACGCCTGGCGGCGGTGCTCGCGGTCGTGTACCTGATCTTCAACCAGGGGTATTCGACGCGCTCCAGCGGTCGCGCTCTGGTGGCCGAGGCGCTCTTACTGGGCCGTGCGCTGGCCGAGCTGATGCCCGAGCAGGCCGAGGCGCATGGCCTGCTGGCGCTGATGCTGCTGCACGACTCGCGACGTGACGCGCGCGAGCACGAAGGCGAGCTCGTGCTGCTCCTCGACCAGGACCGCACACGGTGGGACTGGACGCAGATCGCTGAAGGGCGGATCGTCCTCGATCGCGCCGTGACCTTGGCCAAGGGTGGCGCGGCCGGCATCTACGTCCTGCAGGCGGCAATCTCGTCGCTGCACGTCGAGCAGACCCCGGACTGGCACGAGATCGCGGCTCTCTACGGCGAGCTCGCGCGTCTGACCGGCTCACCGGTCGTCGAGCTGAACAGGGCGATCGCGGTTGCCGAGGAGCTCGGCGCGGAGGCGGGGCTGACGATCCTCGATCGCCTCGCGCTCGAGGACTTCCACTACCTGCACGCGACACGCGCCGAGCTGCTGCGGCGCCTCGGTCGCACCGCCGAGGCGCGAGCGGCCTACGAGCGCGCGCTGGCGCTCGTGCACGACGAGGCCGAGCGGCGACTGCTCCAGCGACGGCTCGGCGAGCTGGCGGTCCTCGCCAGGAATCCCGCCGCCGCGCATGGAGGGTGAGCCGGGCAGGCGCCGGACTCACCCTCTCGCCCGTCACTCCCGAGCGATAGCCCGCGCCGGTGCGGGCAGTGGCGCTCCTAGATGGCCGCCTCCACCAGCTTGGTGAACTCTTCCTGACCTTTCACGTTCGGGTGGTAGCTTTCCGACAGCGGATTGGACTGCCCGTTCAGCCATTCTTCGGACGCGCACACCGCGTGCGATTCAAACGCGCTCGTCGGATTGACGAACGTGAATTTCATCGCTTCCGCACGAGCCTTGACCACGGCGTCCAGTTTTTCCGCCGCTTCGTTGATTTTCTTCTCGTTGCCGGAAGTGAGGAAGTTGACGTTGCACGTCGTCCCTTCTTTGGTGAACAGCTTCGGGTAGCCGAGCACGATCACCTGGGCGGTGCTCGCCTTCGCGCGGATGTCTTTGTACGTCGTTTCCAGGAGACCCGGCAGCTTGTTCTTCGCGAATTCCTCCGCTTCGCTGATCGCACTGCCACAGGTGAAGTAGTAGAGCGCGCAGTTGAGCATCACGTTGCTGAAGCCCGCATCGTTCCCGCCGATCGTGATCGTCACCAGGCTCGTGGTGGCACTCAACGTGCCGAGCTGTTTTTCGTTCACTTCGGGTGTCTTTGCACCACTGCACGCCTGGAAGCTCAGCGTGTAGCCCTTGGCTGCGGCGATCTTCGGTCCGTATGCGTCCGGGCTGCGATCACATTCGCCGGATTCTTCATAGAAGACGCGGCTCCCCACCCCAGATGAGTATGAATCCCCAAGCGCGACGTACTGCGGCGCCGCGGCGGCCGACGCTGCCGGCACGAGTACACCAACGCACAGCAGAGCCAAGCCGATGATTCGGCTACGTTTCCCCATCCTCTTCCCTCTCTCTCTCGTATGAATGCGCGCCAAGTCCTGGCCGACGTTCTGGGTCGGCCAGACGGCTTGGCAGCGCTGTCGGGCTAACCTATCCGCACGCGCGCGGCCGCGTCAACCGTCACTTTCGCATTCGCCGGGGACGGCGGGTAAGCTAGCGAGGGGTATGACTCTGGAGAGGCCGTCGCGGCCCGGTGTGATCGCGTTGATCCTAGGACTGGTCGTGACGGCGGCGCTGACTGTGACGGCCTTGGCCCTGTATGACCGCAACGAGACGCGCCTGCTGAAACTGAGCGCGCTCGAGCTGAGCTCGCTGTTGAGCGCCGCCGTGCCGACGGTCCAGACGCCGCTGGTCTCAGCCGCAGAGCTCGCCGACGCCACCGGTGGGAACGCCCAGAAGTTCCGCGCGTTCATGGCGCCCTACGTCGGCGCGGGTCGCCAGTTCCAGTCGGCCTCGTTGTGGCGGCTGGGCGATGCTCGCCCGTCGCCGACAGCCGTCGTCGGGGCCGCGCCGGTGCTGGCGTCGCTGCCGCAGCAGGCACAGCAGTTCTTCACGCATGCGAAGGGGAGCTCACAGCTGAGTGTGACCGGCATCCTCGGCTCCAAGACACCCGCCCTCGGCTACCTGTACGCGATCCCGGGGGTCGGGGACGGCTACGGGGCGTATGCCGAAGGTCTGCTGCCCAGGAACCGGCGCTCGCGGATCGCGAGCGGCTCGGGCTTCTCCGACCTCAACTACGCGCTCTACCTGGGTCGCTCGCGCAGCCACGCAGAGCTGTTGCTGACGAGCCTGCGGCACTTCCCGGTCAGCGGCCGTCAGGTCTCGGAGGTCGTGCCGTTCGGCGACAGCGCCTTCACGCTCGTGGTCACGCCCAGGGAATCGCTCGGCGGCGCGTTCTTCCACAGCCTGCCGTGGATCATCGCCGGCGTCGGGGTGCTGCTGACGTTGGCCGCCGCGTTGATCACCGACCGCTTGGCGCGGCGTCGAGCGCACGCCGAGCAGCTGGCTGTCGACCTCGATCGTGTCGCCACCGAGAACCAGCGCATGTACACCCAGCAGCGTGGCATCGCGCAGACGCTGCAGCACGCGCTGCTGCCCGACGCGTTGCCTGCGCTCGAGGGCCTCAGCGTGAGCGCGCGCTACGTCCCGGCGGCATCGGGGATCGACGTCGGAGGCGACTGGTACGACGTTGTCGAGACCGATGACAACGGTGTGCTGCTGTTGATCGGCGACGTCTCCGGTCACGGGCTTCGCGCTGCCACCACGATGGCGTCGCTGCGGCACGCAGCGCTGGCTTACGCGGTGCAGGACAGCGCGCCGGCGACGGTGCTCGCGAAGCTCTCCGATTTCGTCAACAGCGGCGAGCACGACTACTTCGCGACGGTGCTGTGCGCGCTGATAGATGTGCCGCGTCACACTGTGACGGTCGCCAGTGCCGGTCACATGGCGCCGTTGCTGATCGACGGCGACGACGGGCGCTATGTCGAGTTTCATGTCGATGCGCCGATCGGCGTCGCGAGCCAGTCTCGCTATCGGGAGGCACTCGTGACCGTTCCTCCAAACGCCACACTGGTGGCCTTTACAGATGGCCTGGTGGAGCGTCGGGGCGAGGTCCTCGACGTGGGCTTGGAGCGCCTGCGAGAGGCGGCCACCGGGACCGACCTCGAGCTCGACGAGCTGCTGAGCCGCCTCGCGCGTGAGCTCGCCAGCGCAGAGCACCACGACGACACGGCGATTGTGGGGATCCAATGGCAGAACTAGAGGGGGAGGCCGGCGAGAACGTCGTCGTCGAGACGCGTGCCGATCAAACCGGCGCGCGGATCGTGAGCCTGTCGGGCGAGCTCGACAGCGCGAACGCAGATGCGCTCGATGCGTCGCTGGCGCCACTCACGCAGGAGCGCTCCGCCGAGGTGATCTTCGATCTCAGCGGCTTGCGCTTCATGGACAGCGCCGGCATCGCCGTGCTGCTGGGGGTCGCAGCAAAGGTGAACGCCGTACGGCTGCGTGACCCCTCGCCGGCGGTGCGCCGCGTGATCGAGCTGACCGGCCTGTCGGACGTGCTGCGCATCGAGTCGTGACTCGCGTACGTCGATTCTCCTGTCGCCCGGAATCGGTTACAGCCGCGCGCGGCTTCGTCAGGGAGACGCTCCGCGACCAGGCGCAAGAGCTGGTTGACGCGGCCGAGCTGATGGCGTGCGAGCTCGCCACCAATTGCGTGCAACACGCACGCTCCGACTTCGAGCTTGCGATATCCGACCGGCCGGGCGAGGTTCGCGTCGAAGTGAGCGACGCGGGGCGTGGGCGGCCGACGCTGCGCTCGCCCACGGTGCTCGAGCCATCCGGACGCGGCCTGCGGATCGTGGAGGCGCTGTCGAAGGCGTGGGGAGTCGTTCCCGACGAGGACGGCACGCGCGTGTGGTTCACGCTCGCGTGAGATCGAAGCGCATGCGCACCTCGACGCCGCCGCTCGAGCGTGCGAGGATCGTCAGTGCGTCGCTCAGCTGCGCCATCAAGCCGAGGCCGAGGCCCAGCCCGCGGGTCTCGCTGGGCCTGGCGCGCATGCCGTTGCCGTCGTCGGCGATCACCAGCCACAGCTCGTCTGGCACGACCGCGGCGATCAGGTGGATCTCACCCGGCACGCCGTCGTATGCGTATGCAACGGCGTTGGTCACAGCCTCGGAGATCGCGAGACGAACGTCCTCCAGGCGTTGGCCGGAGAGACCGGCTGCGGCGGCGAAGTCGCCGATGAGCTGCCGGGCCCAGGAGACCGCTGCGGGAGCGGCGGGAGCGGACTCGCTCAGGTATGCAGTCGCCTGAAGAGACCCCGTCGCCGTCGTGTCGTTCATGGGTCGATGATCGTATCGGCCGCAGCGGTCCGCTCAGTGACGTCACGTCGCTGCGAGCACCGACGATCGCCGCAGCGGCGGCTGGAGGCGCTTGGGTGATGTCTCGGGGCTAGAAGATCCCGATGCGATCGGGCGGCCAGTAGGTCACGATCACCTGGCCGATGATCCAGCCGGTCGGAACCGGCCCCCAGAAGCGGCTGTCATCGGAGTCGCCGCGGTTGTCGCCCATCATGAACCAGTGCCCCGCCGGGATCGTGATCGGGGTGGGGAAGTTGCACTCGGAGCTGCCGCCGCACGCTTTGATGTAAGGGTCCTTCTCCCGCACGAACCGGCTCGTACCGGTCGGCTTGCGATAGACGTGGCCTTCGCTGATGTAGATCTGATCGCCCGGCCCGGCGACTATCCGCTTGACGAAGTTGACGCTCGACTCCGGCAGAAGCGGCTGCGCGCACGCGGCACCCCCGGGCTGGACCGTGTGCGGCGTCGGTCCGCACTGCTGCTGTTCGGCGGCTGCGGGCGGGTGAAAGACGGCCACCTCACCGACGTGCGGTCCAGCGAAGTCGGTGCCGATGCGGTTGACCAGCACGCGCTGTCCGACCGTCAGCGTCGGTTCCATCGACCCGCTCGGGATGCGGTAGGGCTTGATCACGAATGCCTGCACGGCGAACGCCAATCCCACGGCGACGGCGACGATCACGAGGAGCTCGACGACCGCGGCGTGGCGGAGCTTCTTCCAGGTCATGCGAGCAGCGTCTCCGCGAGCGCGAGCGCGAGCTCGGCGCGCTCGCGCAGCGAAGGACCGTAGACGTACTCCTCCGGCGAGTGCGCGTGGCCGCCGCGAGGCCCGAGGCCGTCGATCGTGACGGGGATCGCGCTCGCGAAGTGGCTTGCATCGCTGGCACCGCCGCGCGCGACCCCGACGATCTCACGGCCGAGGCGTGCGCTCGCCGCCTCGAGCAGCGGAGCGCTCGCGGCGCGCGTGTCCATCCCGGGCCAGCTGCGGACCAGCTCCACCTCCAGGCGCACGCCTGCGTCGGTGTCGCCGACGGTGTCGCGGACGGCGCCGCTGACACGCGCGAACGCGGAGTCGCTGTCGGCGCGCACGTCGATCATCAGCTCGCCTTCCGCGGGCACGACGTTGATCGCGCCGCCGGCGCCGATGCGGCTCGGCACGACGCTCAGCGCTTCGCGGCCGGCGGGGTCGTGCAGGGCGGCCGCTGCTGTGGCGGCCTTGGCCAACGCGAGCAGTGCATTGGCGCCCGCGTCGGGGTTCGACCCGGCGTGGGCGGCTCGCCCGTGGGCGCTGACGCGCAGCGTGCCCGCGGCCTTGCGTCTGATGACGACGCCCTCCGCGCCAGTGGGTGTGCGCTCGCCCGCCTCGAAGCACAGGCACGCGTCATAGCCGCTGAATCGATGGACATGGGCGAACGGCTCTGAGCGCCACTCCTCATCGACGACCAGCAGCACACCGAGCTCGGCGAACGTATCGGGTCGCTGCGCGAGCGAGCGCGCGAGCGCGAGTGCGAGCGCCACGCCTCCCTTCATATCCACAGATCCCGAGCCTTGCCAGATGTCGCCTTCGCGGCGCAGCGGGCGATGCGCGCAGCCGGCGACCACCGTGTCGACGTGGCCCAGGAGCAGCACACGGCCGGAACCATCCCCGGACACGCGCGCGAGCAGGTCCCGCGTGTGGTTCGGGGACGAGCAGAGGACGCGTTCGAGCGTCGCCGAGGCCGGCAGCCGCTGCGCGCACAGTGCGAGCGCGGCGTCGGCGCCGCCGGCGTCACCCGACGGGCTCGAGATCGCGACCAGCGCCTCGAGGTCGGCCTCGACGGCAGCGACCATCGTCTCCGTGGCCACCGGCGCCGATGAGCTCATGGGGCGAGAGTAGCGGCAAGGCACCGGCGGCGCGCCCGATGCGATAGACCCGCGCGACTTCGGCGCACCGCGAGGAGATCAGCGAATAGGGTCGCGTGGCAACCGAGGAGGAGTCGCAGATGCCTAAGTACGTAGGGGCGATCGATCAAGGGACGACGAGCAGCCGCTTCATCCTGTTCGACAGAGACGGCACGATCGTCGCGGTGGATCAGCGCGAGCACGAGCAGATCACGCCGAAGGCCGGTTGGGTCGAGCACGACGCGAGCGAGATCTGGCGCCGCACGCGTGAGGTGATCGGCGGCGCGCTCGCGACGTCCGACGCCGAGGCGGGGGACCTGGAGGCGATCGGCATCACCAACCAGCGCGAGACGACGGTCGTGTGGGACCGCGAGAGCGGCGAGCCGATTCACAACGCGATCGTGTGGCAGGACACGCGCACCGACCAGCTCGTGCGCGAGCTCGCCGGCGAGCAGGGCGTCGATCGCCTGCGCGGGCACGTCGGTTTGCCCCTGTCCACGTATTTCTCCGGTCCGAAGCTGACGTGGCTGCTCGACAACGTCGCGGGCGCGCGCGGACGTGCCGAGAACGGTGAGCTCGCCTTCGGAACGATGGACACCTGGGTGCTGTGGAATCTCACCGGAGGACCAAACGGCGGCGTGCACGTCACCGACGTGACAAACGCGAGCCGCACGATGTTGATGGATCTCGAGACGCTCGACTGGCACGAGCCCAGCCTCGAGCTGATGGGCGTCCCGCGTTGGATGCTGCCCGAGATCCGCTCCTCCAGCGAGGTGTACGGCCTGGCGTCGGGGACAGCCGCCGGCGGGCGGCCGATCGCAGGGATCCTCGGCGATCAGCAGGCGGCGCTGTTCGGGCAGACGTGCTTCGCTCGCGGCGAGGCGAAGAACACCTACGGCAGCGGCTCGTTCCTGTTGGTGAACACCGGCGAGGATGTCGTGCACTCAGACAAGCTCCTGACGAGCCTCGCGTACAAGCTCGGCGACGGCGCACCGAGGTATGTGCTGGAGGGCTCGATCGCTGTCACGGGTGCGCTGATCCAGTGGCTGCGCGACCGCTTGAGGCTGATCGACAGTGCTCCCGAGGTGGAGCAGCTGGCGCGCACGGTCGAGGACAACGGTGGCGTTTACTTCGTGCCGGCGTTCTCGGGGCTGTTCGCGCCCTACTGGCGCGATGACGCACGCGGCGTGATCGTGGGCCTGACCGCCTACGCCAACAGCGGGCACATTGCGCGCGCGGCACTGGAGGCGACAGCGTGGCAGACCCGCGAGGTGGTCGACGAGGTCAACGCTGTCGCCGGCGTTCCCTTCAGCGAGCTGAAGGTCGACGGCGGCATGACCGCCAACGAGCTGCTGATGCAGTTCCAGGCCGACGTGCTCGGCGTGCCAGTGATACGACCGGCGGTGACGGAGACCACGGCGCTGGGCGCGGCGTTCGCAGCGGGCCTCGCCGTGGGCTTCTGGTCCGACCAGGACGAGCTGCGCGAGCGCTGGTCCGAGGACAAGCGCTGGGAGCCCGCGATGGCCGACTCACGGCGCGAGCGCGAGTACGCGCAGTGGAAGAAGGCCGTGCAGCGCTCGTTCGGTTGGGTCGAGCAGGGGTAGTGAAATACAAACCAAAGGTAGCTTCGATCCTTGCAAGCGCCTCCGCGCGCGATGCGCTGCCACCCATCTGGCCCAGCGCCAGGATCAGCCACTGCTGTAGCTGGTTGTGGGGAGTGAGATCCATCCGAGACAAATACCTACGACTCGCTTACGGCCAGGTGAGGTCAAGCGCACGCGCTGCGGTGCTGAGCTTCATAATCAGCCGGCGAGGGTCTGTCGGCGAGGGCTGGAAGTCGTGGGCACAATAGAAGCTCGCTGCGTCCTTATCCACCGCGTCGACCACGACGAGGCGCCCGCCAGCGGAGCGCGCGGCCACGACGATCGTAGTCAAGGCGTGAACCAGCAACTCGGCGCCGAGCCCCTGGCCATGCAGACCCTTATGAAGGGCCAGCTTGGCAAGGAGGATCGCGGGGATACGCTGAGGCGCCCCGCGGCCGACGCCTCGCGGGGCGTCATCCCGCTCGACTAGATGAGGGGCAAGGGCGAAGTAGCCGGCGACAGCGCCGGTAGCTTCCTCTACGAGCAGATATGTGCGAGTGCCCTGCCCTGTGGCATGCCGGGCGTGCTGCCGCAACCATACGGTGAGGGCGTCGTGCCCACAGTCGAAGGCGTCGAGGTAGTGGTCGGCGGCAAGCGGTTCGACGCGGTAGCTCACGTCGGCTTGATTCGCCTGCGCCGCCCGACCTCTTTAACCGCCCGGCTAAGTCCGGGGGCATCCTCTGGCTCATCGAGAGATGCGACGAGCCGATCGAAGTAGTCGGCCGGGATTACTGTCGACGCCTGCTCCCGCACGAGGCTGTCGGCACGCCCTAGCGCCGCGAATACGACAAACGACGACACCGACTCGCCGGCGAGGGCTGCTGCCTGCTCGATCTGCTTGCGCTCTGTTGATGTGAGTCGCGCCTCTAGACGCTCCGCCTTGGTCGCCACGCGATCCTCCTTAGCTACGTACAAGTGTACGGTGCTGCCACTCAGGCGTCAAGTGTCCGCGAGGCACTTGCGCAGTTCATCACTCACATCACTCGCGCTCGTAGCGCCCAGCCAGGTATTCCTCAACCCATGCGCGCGTGCTGCGCCACGTGCCGTCGGCCGCCTTGGAGGCCTTGAGACGCCCCCTCGTTGCGGCCACGCGTAGCGCGTTTGCGGAGATTGCCTCGGAGGCCAGAGCAGGCAACGGGACCAGGCGTGATGGACCGGCGACGGCGGGGACCACGAACCTGTAGAGGTTGTCGAGGATGGCGCGGGCGAGCAGCTCTGCGAGCGGGCCATGGTCGCCACGATCGGCGCTCTGGAGTGCGGCCAGATATCGCCGGCGATCGCCCTTGAAGATGATCGCGGGGGGATAGCCAAGCCTGACCAGGAGCAGATTGAGAACAAGCCGGCCGGTGCGCCCGTTGCCGTCGAGAAATGGATGGATCTGCTCGAAGCGCGCATGCACCTTGGCTAGCGCTTCGGGCTCGATGCCCTCACCCTTACGACCCAGTGCTCGCACCTCGCGAATCCAGTCGGTGACCATGGCGGAGACTTCGGGCCACGGCGGTGGGCGCATACCGCCTGGAAACGGCCGGATGTCGTGCTCGCGGAATGAGCCCGGATGCTCGCTATCGCCGGCGCTTGGGTGAGGCGCGACATCCCATGCGGGTGTAAGCGCGAGCCGATGGATGTGTCGAAGCTCGGTCAGCGAGAGAAGCTCGCCGCTCGACCATGCACCAGGGTTGAGCGCCTGACCGTAGATCCAGCTGGCGGCATTGGCGTACCCACGTACCTCCATGTACTCCCTGAGCTCCTTGTTGCCCACTGCTCGGCCCTCCTCGAGCAGCTGCTCGACTTGCTTGAGCACGAGCGTGTTGCCCTCGATCGCAGTCGAGTGGTGAGCCTCCTCGAGCCATATCCCGCGCCAGATCTCATCTGCTTCGCCAGGCGAGGGCAGACCACCGAGCCGGTCACGCAGTTCGCCGATCTGAACGCGCAGACGATCGTAGACGGCAGCTCGCGTGGGCCGACCGCGACCGCTCTTCGCAGTTTTGTTCGGTTGGGGCACTATCCAATTGTACCGAACATCTTTCTATGTGTGCGGCTGATACCAAACTAATTGCACCGAACAAATATGCCGAGACCCGTCCGTTGCGGCGGCGGCCCAAGTGTCGGAGACGCCAGCCGAAGCCCAATGCTAGGCCTGAACGCGAGCAGGAGTCGTCCGTTTGCACAGCTGACCCGGTCGCTGCTAGACCGTTGCGGCTCGGGCGGTCCTCGCCCGTCGCGGGACCGCTGACCAATCCACGAAAGCACCGAGCCGGGCCACGCGGCATTGCCGGGCCTCGCCGACAGCGGCGATCCACGCGGCTCGACGCTCTCAGACAGGAGTAGTAGACATGAGAACAAAGCAGGCGATTGCAGCGCTCTTGACACTGATGGCGATCGGACTCGCGTTTGCCGCCAATGCGATGGCCGCTTCGGAAGCAGACGTTGGGTGGCGGGTCAACGGCAAAGCGCTCGGCGAAGCCGAAACGGAGGCGATCACCGGACAAGCCGAAGGCAATCAGGCTTTCAAACTTCTGGCTGGCACCTTCGAATGCACCAAACTCGAATTGGTCAGCTCGAAATTGATCGGGGCCGGTCCCTTGTCACCGGCGAGCGGCGAAGGCAGGATCTCCTACAGCGGCTGCGGCGTCGTCGGCTTCGCTGAATGCACGATCAACGGCAAACTCGGCGGCGGCTTCCTGACTAAGCCTCTGGTCATCACTACCGCCTACCTCACCAAATCGGCCGCCGAAAAAGAAGAACTCGCAGCGGGCGCCAATGGCTTCCTGCTTGCGCCGAAGGAAGGCACGACGTTCGCCACGTTCACGATCGGCGGCAGCCGCTGCCTGCTCGGAGAAAAAGAAATCGTGTTCGGTGGCACCGGAGTGATCTTCAAGATGATCAAAGGGCCCACCGAATCGGTCTACAACGAAGAACTCCAGAAGCACCTGTTCCAGACCACGGAACTCAAAGCGTATTTCGTGAACACGCTGAAAAGCACGGTTGAACACACCGGCGTGGAAATGAACGCCAAATACACCGGCAAGCTCGATGCGTCGGTAGCCACGGGCTCGAGCTACAACTTCAAGACCTGAGTTCCAAAGCGAGTCGGTGGCGCGCCAATACGGCGCGCCACCGGGGCTCGGGCCGATCGATGTCAGCTCACGCTTCTTCACCCGAGCGTCTCGAGCAGATCGCCGATCGAGTTGACGATCCGCGACGCGCGGAACGGGTAGCGCTCTGCGGCCTCGCGCGTTGTCACGCCCGTCAGCACCAGGACGGTCTCCATCCCGGCCTCGAGCCCGGAGATCACGTCGGTGTCCATGCGGTCGCCGATCATCGCGGCTGTCTCGGAGTGGGCGTCGATGGCGTTCAGCGCGGAGCGCATCATCAGCGGGTTGGGCTTTCCGACGAAGTAGGGCTCCACGCCGGTGGCTCGACTGATCAGCGCCGCGACCGACCCGGTCGCCGGCAACGGACCCTCGGCCGCCGGGCCTGTGGCGTCGGGGTTGGTCGCGATGAAGCGTGCGCCCGCCGCGATCAGCCGGATCGCTCGCGTTATGCGCTCGAACGAGTAGGTGCGGGTCTCGCCGAGGACCACGTAGTCCGGCTCGCGCTCGGTCAACGTGTAGCCGGCGTCGTGCAGTGCGGTCGTCAGCCCGGCCTCGCCGATCACGAACGCCGAGCCTCCCGGGCGCTGGTCGCGCAGAAAGCGCGCGGTCGCCAGCGCGGAGGTCCAGATTGCCTCCTCGGGGACGGTCAAACCGTTGGCCGCAAGGCGCGCCGAGAGGTCACGCCGCGTGTAGGTCGAGTTGTTCGTCAGGACCAGGAACGGCAGGGCGAGCTCGCGCAGGCGCTCGAGAAAGCGATCCGCGCCCGGGATCGCCACTTCCTCGCGCACCAGCACGCCGTCCATGTCCATCAGCCAAGAGCGGATCTCGCGGTCGGGCATCAGCTCGGCAAGCTTGACAGGACCCGCTAGGCAGCTCCCCTGCGACGAGTCGCCACAAGCGCGCCGAGGCCGGCGATCAGCCCGAGCGCACCGAGAATCAGCGCGGCGAGCGCGAGACCTTTGCTCGCCCCGCCGCTGGTTGACTCCACCGTGGCCGGTGTCGTCGCCGGTGCAGATTGGCCCGCGCCCGTCTGTCCCGCTTGCGGACCCGCCTCGGCGCCGGCGACTTCTTGGATCACGCCGCCTTTGGTCGTGACGTTGATCCTCGGCGAGGGATGTTCTGCCGTCAGTGACGGAGAGATCCAATGGATCACCTGGCCGTTGCTGTAGCTCTGGACCGTCCTGAATTCGAGCGCCTTTCCAGTCGCGTCCAGGGGGATCGCCAGAGACAGCGGGAAGTTGACAAACTGGCCGTTGTCGACCTTGCCGAGCGGGCCGGTCCAGGTCCACACGATCTGGGAGACCTCTGTATCAATCGTTTCGCCGTCTTCTTTGATCGGGGTCGCGAGCCTTGCTTCGATGATCCTCGTGCTCCAGCCGGGCACGTTTTCGTAGTCGACACCTGTGAAGCCCTGCGGGAACAGGACATCGACCTTCGTCACGTGGGCGCCTTCCTGCTCGCCAGGAACCCGCACATCGAGCGTCGCGAACGCCCCCGCGGGGATCGTGTTGGGGTGCAGGCTGATGTGCGCCTGCGCGGCGGCGGGGGCGAGCAGCGATGCCGCCGCAGCCAGCGCGCCGATCGACTTGGATTTCATGTCTGTCTCGCTCCTGAGTTGGTGTGAACGGGGGTCTGGATTGATTTGAGACTGCTCATCGGATGGGCACCTTGACGGTGCGGGTGAACTGTTCGAATTCGGAGACGCGGTCGGTGATTTCGATTTCCCAGGTGCCGCCCGGGCTGAGGATCGCGGCGTTCAGCACGTAGTGGCCCGGCCCGGCGACGTTCGGCTTCAGCGGCAGCGGCCCGATGTGCTTCGCGGGCAGCCTCGCGCTGACGGTGAGTTCCTTGGTCGCGGTGAACTGAGCGCCGGTCTTGGCATCGATCAGGTAGAGGTGGACCGTGTTGAGTCCCACGCGCGCCGGTTCGACCGTCATCTCGAGCTCGGCCGCGCCGATCGTGGTGTTCGTGGAGAAGGGTCCCGTTGCGGCGTCGATCGGCGGTGCGTAGCTGATCAACGCGGCGGTCACGGCGAAGACGCAGAGCATCAGCGCGAGCTCGCCGCGCAGGGTACGCCGTGCCAGGGCGCCGATCCCGCCGGGCGAGCGGCCGTCGCCCACGAGGTGTTCGAGCGCAGGGATGATTCGCTCGCGGTTGACCCACCCGATGCCGATCAGTGACGCCAGCAGGACCGTCTTGACGATGATCAGCGCGCCGTAGGTCGAGTGCAGGAGCCCGTGGAGGCTGCGTACGTCGATGTACGCCTGGATGATCCCCGTGATCGCGATCACGACCACGCACGCCAGCGCGATCGGCGAGAAGCGCGCGAGCGCTCCAATCAGCAGCCGGCTGCGCTCGGGGCCCTCGAGCCGGCGCGTGGCAGCCGGCAGCGCGAGCAGCAGGCAGGCGATCCCTCCAACCCAGATGCTGGCGGCGCCCACATGCAGCACATCGGAGGGAAAGAACACGCCGCGCGGGCTCTCGATGCTCGCGTGACCGGCCAACGCGGGGGTGCACACCAGGTAGGCGCTGCCGATCGCGAGCAGCGCGAGCAGTAGCGGTGGCGGACTCGCACTCAACGTCGAGCTGCCTGGCCGCGTCGGGTCGGACCGCAGCACCGGGACCGCGTCTCGACGCATCGCCCGTGCCGCCAGCAGCACGGCTCCGAGCAGAATCCAAGCGACGGCGCGCAGGCCCCAGACGGTCCCAAAGCGACTATCGAGGGTGTCGTTGATGATCGAGCCTTTCAGCGAGGCCCACAGAGAGACGCCGGCCGCGCTCGCGCCCTGCAACAGCACGCCGAGCACGCCCACGAGGGCGCCGAGCACGATTGCGACCGCGAACAGGCGCCGCAGTCGTCGGGCGAACGCGTGCGAGGCCGAGATCCAGCGCTGCTCGCCCCCGGCGACCGTCCTCAGTGCTCCTCTCCACACGAAGAACAGAAAGCTCAGGCCACCGACCATCAGGGCCAGCGTGAGGTAGTCCAGGCCGCGTACGACGCCGAACGCGACCTCCGTCACCCTGCCGCTCTTGTTCCTACCGATCAGCCCGGCGACCGTGAACTTCGGCGCCGCCCCTGCGTGGCCGATGTTGAACACGAGCCCGCCGTAGACGATATGGGTGTCGGCCGAGATCACACGGTAGGTGCCCGTGTATGTTCCGTCCGGCAGGTGCGGCTTCAGCCCGACGCCCATCCAGTGCTCGTTGCCGTCGGGGTGTGAGACGTTCAGGTTGTCGACCTCGTTGCCCTGCGCGTCATAGACACGGACCGCGCCGAGCGTGCCGCCGACGTTCTGGTTGAACTCGAAGATCACCTCCTGCGGCTGGGACTGGACCGTCGAGCCCGACGCCGGGGAGGTACCGAGCAGCTGCGCGTGCGCCGACGCCGCCGGGGCACTCTCGAGCATGACGAACACAGCCAGCGCGACCACGGCCACGAACGGGACAGCTTTGGGACCGAACATTGAGAGGCTCCTCGGATGAGTGCGTGTACGACCGAACGCTGCGGGCACGCACCGACGCGCGGGCCCGAGCAGGCGAACTGACCATCGACGAGCCGGCGGGTCCCGGGACGGGACGCGAAGTGTCTAGCTCGCCGCGCTCGCCACGGGCGGCGGGCGCACCGCGAGCGAGAGGCCGATCAGCAGCCCACCGCGCACGGCGAGCAGCGCCGCGGGCCGGCGCGGGCGCGCGCAACGGCGCGGGCGCAGCCAGTGAGGCGGCTCGGCTCTGCGCAGGGCCAGCAGCGCCCGCTCGCCCGGAAAACGCCGCGCGAGCAGCGGTATCGCTACTACGACGGCGGGCAGGAGACACAGCAGCGCGTGCAGCACGAGAACGCAGAGACTACTCCTCGACGCGAGCTTGGGGCGTACTCCGGACGTGAGCGCGGTCAGCTCGCGCAGCAGATAGGCTGCCTATGTATTGCCTGGGCAGAAGCGATCTGATCTCTCACTCGGCGACGCCGCTGCGGCGATCGGCGTCAGCGTCGACACGCTGCGTCGTTGGGACCGTGCAGGCAAGCTGCGAAGCCACCGCGACGAGCGTAACCGCCGCCGCGTCTCGCCCAGCGAGGTCCGCCGCCTGGCCAACCGTCCGCAGCGGCATCGCACCGGGACGCGCGGCTCGGCACGCAATCGCTTCGCCGGTGTCGTGCGCTCGGTCGAGGTCGACGGCGTGATGGCGCTCGTCGAGATCGAGGCGGGTCCGTTTCTCGTGACTGCGGCGATCACGCGCGACTCGGTCGAAGAGCTCGCGCTGGCCCCCGGAGTAGAAGCCACCGCCACTGTCAAGGCGACATCCGTGATGGTGGAGCGGAGCCCCAACGAGCACAAGGAGCAGACATGACGCAAGCCGCGACACGACGGTCTGGGCGCAAAAGGGCAAAGGCACGGAGCACCGCGAGCATCGTCGCCGCTGCGGCGATCGTGATCGTCGGCAGCCTGGTCGCGGTCGCATCGACCGGCGCTGCACCGGCTGCCCGGGCGTCCGCGACGACCAAGGTGTCGGCGATTTTCGCCGGCTCGCTGGTGGACATCATGGAAAAGGCGCTGGGCCCCGAATTCACCGCGGCCACCGGCTACCCGTTCGAAGGCTTCGGCGGCGGCTCCAACGAAGATGCAGCCGCGATCAAGGGCAAGGTCCGCCAGGGTGACGTGTTCGTCAGCGCGGCGGCATCGGCCGACCAAGAACTCGAAGGGCCGGCCAACGGAAACTGGGTGTCCTGGTACTCGACGTTCACCTCGTCGGACCTCGTGCTGGGCTATGACCCGAAGACCAAGTTCGGCAAACAGCTCGCCGCCGGCAAGCCCTGGTACAAGGTCATCACCGAGCCGGGCATCCTCGTCGGGCGTACCGAACCGAAGGCTGACCCCAAGGGCAAGCTGACCGTCGAAGCGGTCGACGCCGCGGCCAAGAAGCTCCACGACTCGGCGCTGACGAAGGCGTTGAAGCAGTTCCCGATCTTCGAAGAGACATCGATGCTCGGGCGTCTGCAGGCCGGCCAGCTCGACGCCGGTTTCTTCTACGTGGTCGAGGCGAAGACCGCGCACGTGCCGACAGTTCCCCTGACGCCGATCTACAAGTACGCCGACTACACGGTGACGCTCCTGAACAACGCCGAAAACCAGAGCGGAGGGGAAGCGCTCGTGTCTTTCTTGCTGAGCCCCAAGCGCAAGGCCGTTGAAAAGCAGTACGGACTGGTCCCGATCAAGCCGAAGTTCTCCGGCACCGCCTCCGCCGTCCCCGCGAGCCTGCGCAGCACCGTGGGTGCAGGCTAGGCAGTTGCGTTCCCGGGCGAGCAGCCCGCTGCCCTGGCTGGGCGGGCTGCTCGCCCTCTATCTACTCGTCCCGATCGTCGCGTTCGTGGTGCGCCTCGCCGGGGGCGCCCCGGCCTCCCCGGGGCTCGGCTCGGCGCTGGCGACATCGCTGTTCACGGCGACCGTTGCAACCATGGTGATCACGGTGCTCGGCACGCCGCTGGCGTATCTGCTGGCGCGCAGGCGGGGTGTCATCGGACGACTGGTGCTGGCCTTGGTGGCGCTTCCGCTGGCCCTGCCGACGCTGATGAGCGGCATCCTGCTGCTGTATGTCGTCGGTCCCTTCACACTCCCCGGAGAACTGTTCGGCGGCAAGCTGACCGACACGCGCGCGGGGATCGTCCTCGCTCAGATCTTCGTCGCGGCGCCCTTCCTGATCATCGCCGCGCGCGCCGCTTTCGCGGCGGTCGACCCAGCTCTTGAGGAGGTCGCGGCAACACTTGGGTTCGGGCGCGTGGCGCGCTTCGCGCGAGTTGCGGTGCCGGCGGCGCTGCCCGGCATCGCCGCCGGGATCCTGCTGACGTGGCTGCGGGCCTTCGCCGAGTTCGGCGCGACGGTGATCCTCGCCTACCACCCCTTCTCGCTGCCCGTGTTCACGTTCGTGCAGTTCGACGAGACCGGTCTGCCGGGGACGATGCTGCCGATCGCCGCCGCGCTGCTCGCTGCGCTCGTGGTGCTGGCGCTCGCGCAGCTGCCGGTCCCGAGGCGACGCCGGGGGAGCATCGCCGCCGCCCCGTCCGTGCCTGTCATCCCCGGCTCGCCGCCCACGCTCGACTTCGCTCTGAGCAAGCGCCTGGGCTCGTTCACGCTGGAGGTCGCTTACGGCTCGCAGAGTCCGTGGCTGGCGCTGCTCGGACCTTCCGGGGCGGGCAAGACGCTGACACTGCGCCTGCTGGCCGGCCTCACCCCCAGCGATGGCGGCCACGTGCGCGCTGGATCTCGCGCGCTGCACGGGATCCCCGCCGAGCGCAGGCAGATCGCCTACGTACCGCAGCAGCCGACGCTGCTGCCGCGGCGCACCGTCTGGCAGCAGGCGACCTTCGGCGTGGACGCGCGCCCCGAGCTGGCCGCATGGTGGCTCGAGCAGCTGGACCTGCAGGGGCTCGAGCACCGCTATCCAGAGGAGCTCTCAGGCGGACAGCAGCGACGCGTCGCGCTCGCCCGTGCGCTCGCGGTCGAGCCGCGCGTGCTGCTGCTCGACGAGCCGTTCACGGGGCTTGACGCGCCCGTTGCCGATCGTCTGCGGCGCGAGCTCCGCCGGCTCCAGCGCGAGGCCGGGCTGTGCACCGTGATCGTCACCCACGACCCCGAGGAGGCCGCACTGCTCGCCGACGAGATAATCGTCCTCGATCACGGACGCGTCCTCCAAGCCGGCCCGCGCGCGGACGTTTTCCGGGCGCCGAGCTCGCCGGAGGTGGCGGGCCTCTTGGGGATCGCCAACGCCCGCCGTGGCGTGGCCGTCACGCGGGCGAGGATCAGCAGTGACGGGGCCGAGATCCTGACGTCCGCGAGCGGCCTGGTGGAGGGCAGCGAGGTGGTTTGGTGCGTACGCCCCGAGCGCATCTCGGTGGATCGCGCCGGAGGCTATGAGGCGGTCCTGCTCGACGACATCGATCTGGGCTCCACCCGCGAGCTGACGGTGGCACTGGCCGGTCGCTTGGAGCTCACCGTGCGAACCGCCGCGACGACCGAGCTGGTGGTCGGAGAGCGGCTGCGCCTGGACATCCCGCCGCAGGACGTGTCGGTGTGGCCGCTGCCCAGTCCCCAGCGCGGTGGCGGCGACTCCAGCGATTCGACGTTCGTGCATGCGGGGTAGGGAGAATCCACGCTATGTGCTTCTCGCCGGAAGCCGATTTCACCGCCTCGGTCCTCGTCGGGGCCGTCGGTGTCGAGACCTTGCGGCGCGTGCGTGGGAGACGGGAGCTGATCGTCGGTGCGCTGCCGCTGCTGTTCGCGCTTCACCAGTTCACCGAGGGGTTCGTCTGGCTGGGCCTGCGCGGAGAGGTCTCCAGCGGGCTCAACCACACCGCGACTGACATCTACGTGATCTATGCGTACGCGGTGCTGCCGGTGATCGTCCCCGTCGGCTTTTACCTGATCGAGCCCAGCAGCACGCGTCGTCGTTGGGTGCTGCCGTTCATCGCGCTGGGGCTGCTCGTGGGCGGCTACATGCTCTGGCAGGTCACCCAGTATCCGATCTACGCCGAGGAACACGCGTCGTGCATCAACTACGTCACCAACACGCCGCTGGAAACACAGGCGGCCGTCGCCTACGTGATCGCGACGTGCGCACCCGCGCTGCTCTCCAGCCGGCGCTACCTGCGGTGGTTCGGCGCCGTGAACCTCGTGGGGGTCGCGGTCGCGTTCAGCGTCAGGGAAGCGGAGTTCACTTCGGTGTGGTGTGTCTACGCGGCGCTCGTGAGCGTGCTGATCCTGGAGCACTTCCGCCGCCAGCGGCGTCTCGAGGGACGGATGTCGAGCGCGCGTCCGGCGGCCACGGCGTCCGGCTGATGGGACGTCGCTAACCGCCGATGTAGGACATCTCGACCTTCGCAGCTCCGGCGGTGCTGGCGCGTGCCGCGCGCTCCGCCGAGTAGCGGTCGCCGCGAGCTGTCCAGATCTCGAATGTTCGCTCAGCGAGCTCGACGTCGCCGGCGCCGCCGCGGAGCATGGCCCGCAAGTCGTGCCCGCTGCGCGCGAACAGACACGTGAAGAGCTTGCCGTCGGCGGACAGGCGCGCGCGCGAGCAGCTGGCACAGAATGGCTCGCTGACCGAGTGGATCAGGCCGATCTCTCCACCTCCGTCGCGGTAGCGGTAGCGGGTCGCCACCTCGCCTGCCCGTGTCGGCGCCAGCGGCTCGAGCGGCCAGCGCGCGGCGATGCGCTCGTGTATCTCTGCCGCCGGCACGACCTCGTCGCTCCTCCAGCCGTTGGTCGAGCCGACGTCCATGAACTCGATGAACCGCAGGATCTGGCGGCTGCGGCGGAAGCGCTCAGCCATCGCGAGCACGCAGCCGTCGTTGACACCTCGGCGGACGACCATGTTGACCTTCACCGGGCTCAGCCCGGCTGCGACCGCCGCGTCGATGCCGCGCAGCACCCGTGCGACTGAGATCGGTGCGTCGCTGATCGCGTGCAGCGTCTGGTCATCGAGTGCGTCGAGGCTCACCGTCACGCGGTTGAGGCCCGCGTCGGCGAGCGCGCGCGCCTTGCCGGCGAGCAGCAGGCCGTTGGTCGTCAGCGCGATGTCACCAATCCCGTCGATGCCCGCGAGCATCTCGACGAGGCGCTCGAGACCGTGGCGCAGCAACGGCTCGCCACCGGTGAGCCGCAGCCTGTCCACTCCTTGCGCCGCCAGCACGCGGGTCACCCGGGCGATCTCCTCGAAGCTCAGCAGCTCGCTTCGCCCAAGGAACACGTAGCCCGCGCCGAAGACCTCTTTGGGCATGCAATAGGAGCAGCGCAGGTTGCAGCGATCGGTGACGGAGATCCGCAGATCGCGCAGCGGCCTGTCGAGCTGGTCGCGCATTCCCTCGTTCTACCCGATGGACCGCTGCGGCGCTCGCGATCCTCAGCGCGATATGGAGCTGGCAGGTCGGGCGGCAGGACGCTGGATCGTCTCCTGCGCGTACCGAAGGGCTGTTAGGCAGGCGATCACGCCGAGTAGCCGTCGCAGGGATGTCTCGGGTAGGCGGCTCTGTAGGCGGGCACCGAGGTAACTGCCCGCGAAGCCACCAACGCCTAGGCAGAGGCCCAAGCCCCACTCGGGGGCGACGGTCCCGCCATGGATGACCTGCAATGCCGCATACGCGGCGATCCCGCCGATCGAGGTGATGAAGGTTGTAAGGAGGGTGGCGGGGGCGACCTCATAGGCGGAGAACCCCCAACCGATCAAGATCGGGGCCAGGATCGAACCGCCACCGATCCCATAGATGCCGCCGATCACCCCGACGGCCAGGGTGAGCACGTAGAGCAGGCGTCGCCCCCGACGGCCCGGTTCGGGACGGCTCGGCGCGATCCGCTGCGAGCCCAGCAACAGCCACAGTCCGAGCGGCAACAGGACCCCCGAGACGATGAACATGAACGACCGGCCGCCCGCCAGGAACTCGACGCGAACGATCGCGCCGGCGACCACTCCCGGCAGCGTCCCTGCGATCAGCGTCGGGCTGAGGGCGTTGAAAAGCCGCCGCTCGCGCCAGAAGCGCCACAGCCCGCCTGGGACAGCGACGATGTTGAAAAGCAGGTTCGTTGGCGTGACCGCCGGGCTGGGGACGCCGAGAATGCTCACCTGGACGGGCAGGAGCAGGACAGCGCCCGACACACCGGCAGGTGTTGTGGCGAGCGCGACCAGGAACCCGCACGCGGCCCCAGCGAGTAGTTGCCAACTCATCCGGTGAACATTAGAGCCGCCGGCGCCCCCCGCGCCCGCCGGCGAGAACCACGGCGATTACGCGGGGCTGAGCCATCGCGTGAGCGTGGCACTACAGTGGCGAGGCGATCATGGCTAGCGGGCTACTCGAGATCGACGAGGCGCGGCGTGTGGTCGTGGGCGCCGCGACGCCGTCCGAGTCCGAGCCCGTCGCGCTGGATGCGGCGCTCGGCAGGGTGCTCGGCGAGGACGTCAGCGCCGAGCGGTCGGTGCCGGCGTTCGACAACTCCGCGATGGACGGCTTCGCGGTACGCGCCCAGGACATCGTGCACGCGGACGGCTCGCGCCCGGTGGCGCTGCTCGTGATCGACGAGTCTCGTGCGGGCGTGCCCGCGCCGGCCGGGCTGGCGCCGGGGCAGGCGATCGCGATCTCAACGGGTGCGGTGCTCCCTGCGGGAGCCGACACGGTCGTGCCGGTGGAGGACACAAGCCGGCATGACGGGCGCGTCGAGATCCGCGCCGCGGCGCCCGTCGGTCGCTACGTCCGGCGCGCCGGCGACGACCTCCGCGCCGGCGAGACCGTGCTCGAGCGGGGGGCACGCCTCGGCGCGGCCGAGCTCGGGGTGCTGGCGTCACTCGGACGGGCGAGCATCGAGTGCTCGCGCGCCCCTCGACTCTCGGTGCTCGTCAGTGGCGATGAGCTGGCAGCGCCAGGTCAACCGCTGCGCCCCGGCGCAGTGCACGACTCGAACTCGATCACGATCGGCGCGCTGGCGCGCGGCGACGGCGCCGATGTGGTGCGCAGCACGACCGTGCCCGATGACCCGCAGGCGACCACGAGAGCGCTCGTAGCGGCGCTCGCGGACGTCGACGTGGCTGTGATCTGTGGCGGGGTGTCTGTTGGTGTACACGACCACATCCGGCCCGGCCTCGACGCGCTCGGCGCGCGCGAGCTGTTCTGGGGACTGGCGCTGAGGCCCGGGCACCCGACGTGGTTCGGGACGCTCGGCGCGACGCTCGTCTTCGGCCTTCCTGGCAACCCCGTATCGGCGATGGTGACGTTCGTGCTGCTCGTGCGCCCCGCGCTGCGTGCCATGCTCGGGATGGCAGCGTCGCCGCCGCGGCCGACGGCGGTCATCGACCGCGACTACGAGAAGCCCGCTGGACGCGCCCATGCGGTTCGCTGCCGGATCACAGCCCGCGAGGACGGCTGGCACGCCGAGCCGACCGGCCATCAGGGCTCGCACGTGCTCAGCTCGATGCTCGCGGCGGACGCGCTGGCGCTCATCCCAAGTGACACGGTTGAGGTCCGCGCAGGCGCGCGCGTCTCGATCGAGCCGTTGCGGGCGTGGATCGGGGCGCCGTGACGGGCGCCGGCGTCGCGGACGACGTGGACGACTTGGACGAGATCGTGGTTCACGTGCGACTGTTCGCCGTCCTGCGCGAACGCGTCGGTGTCGACGCTGTCGAGCTCGCGCTGCGCCCCGGTGCGACGGTTGCGGATGCGATGGGCGCGCTCGCCCAGCAGGAGCCGCTAGGACAGCTGCTCGCGCGGATACCCGTGCACATGGCGGTCAATCGCGACTACGCCACGGCGGGCACGGTGCTGAGGCCGGACGACGAGCTTGCGCTGATCCCGCCCGTCAGCGGCGGCGACGGCGCAGACCCTGAGTCGGGTGTCGCGCCGCGCCTGCATGTGCGGGTGAGCGAGGAGCCGTTGTCGCTGCAAGCGCTCTCGTGCGCGGTCGGCGATCCGGGCTCGGGCGCGATCGTGATCTTCCAGGGGGTCACCCGCGAGGTCGAGCGGCTGGACTACGAGGCGTACATCGCGATGGCGCAGGAGCGGATCGAGGCGATCGTCCGCGAGTGCATTGCCGCCCACGACCTGCGCGCCGCGGCGGTCGAGCACCGCGTCGGCAGCGTCCCGCTCGGCGAGCCGAGCGTGATCGTCGCGGTCTCCGCGGCGCATCGTGACGAAGCGTTCGCCGGCGCGCGCGAGGCGATCGACCGGCTCAAGGCGGAGGCGCCGATCTGGAAGCGCGAGCACGCCGCCGGAGCCCCCGGGCGCTGGGCCACCGGAGCGGAGCCGCCCGCGATGAGCGGAGATTCCCCGCACGGGCTGAGCCATCTCGACGAGCACGGGCGCGCGCGGATGGTCGACGTCGGCGCCAAGCAGGAGACAGAGCGCGTCGCGCGTGCGCGCGCGCGCGTCCGCATGTCGCCAGCCAGCGCCCGCGCTGTCGCCGCCGGAGACGGCCCGAAGGGGGAGGTGCTCGGCGTTGCGCGACTGGCGGGTGTGCAGGCCGCGAAGCTGACCGGGCAGTTGATCCCGCTCGCCCACCCGCTGGCGCTCACGTTCGTCGATGTGCACGCCCGCGTCGAGGTCGAGCAGGGGCTGGTGGAGCTCGTCGGCGAGGTGCGCACGATCGGACGAACCGGCGTCGAGATGGAGGCGATGACCGCGTGCGCCGTCGCCGCGCTGACGGTCTACGACATGGTCAAGGGCATCGAGCGGGAGGTCGAGATCGAGCACGTGGTCCTGCTGGAGAAGCATGGCGGGCGCAGCGACTACCGCCGCGAGGATGGGCGCAATCAGAGCCGATGACGCGCGCGGCGATCATCACGGTCAGCACCTCCAAGGCAGCTGGAGAAGGGCAGGACGAGAGCGGGCCGCGGCTCGTCGCACTCGTCGAGCAGCTTGGCGCGGAGATCGCAGGTCGCGATCTGATCCGCGACGATCGCGCGCAGATCGAACAGCGCCTGCGCCACTGGGCAGATGTCGAGCGGTGCGCCCTCGTGCTGACGACGGGCGGCACCGGCCTGGCTCCCAGCGACGTCACGCCCGAGGCTACGCGGGCGGTCATCGATCGGGAAGTTCCGGGACTGGCCGAGGCGATGCGTGCTGCATCGCGGCCCTTCACCCCATACTGGATGCTCGCGCGCGGCGTGGCCGGCGTCCGCGGCGCGAGCCTCTTGATCAATTTCCCCGGCAGCCCACGCAGCATCGAGCAGACCGGCGAGGCGATCCGCGACGCGCTGCCACATGCGCTCGCTCTGCTCGCGGGTGACAGGCCCGCACACTGAATCGCCCCGGCGGCGGCGCTGCGGGTAACCTCAGGAGAGATGTCAGCGCCCCCGGAGAACCAGTCGCCGCAGGAGTGCCAAACGCCCCTGATCTGCGTCGTGGAGATCCCGAAGGGCGGACGCAACAAGTACGAGTACGACCCCGAGCTCGGCGGCATCAAGTTCGACAGGCTGCTGATCAGCGCGGCGACCTACCCGACGGACTACGGCTTCCTGCGCGACACGCTCGGGCAGGATGGAGATCCGCTCGACGCGCTGGTGTGCCTGACCGAGCCGACGTTCCCGGGGTGCATCATCCCGGTGAAGCCGGTTGCGATGTTCAAGATGCGCGATGACAAGGGCATCGACGACAAGATCATCTGCGTACCGCTGCACGACACCTACTGGAACGAGTACGACGAGCTCGATGATCTCCCTCTGCCGTTGCGTCAGGAGATCGAGCAGTTCTTCTCGATCTACAAGGAGCTGGAACACAAGGACGTGAGCATCGGCGGCTGGCGCTCGCGCGCAGACGCGTTGCAGGAGATCGCCGCAGCGCAGCAGCGCGCGCGCTGAAACGGGAAGTGGCTGGCCGTCCAGCCAGAGCGTGTCAAAGGGCAATCGGCACTCATCTGAATATGTGACAACCGACATGCAGCGTCGCCCGCCGGACGAAGGGCGCTGCGTCGGCGATGAATGTGTCAAATACAACATGGTTGGACCGTTGTTCAGTGCGACGCTGCTCGCCGTCGGCCGCGTGGCCACACGCGCAGCTCACCGTGGGCCATCTGTTACACATGCCCGGTCGATCTCGGGCCGGTTGGCTATGGAGAGAGGCGTGGACGACTCGTAGCTTGCGATGGGCCCTGTCACACAACCCACCTTTGGGGGTCCATGAGTATGAGCACCACCACCGCCGCGACCGAGCCTTCGGGGAATGTGGGGACCTCCTCGCCACGCCTCAGACAGCACGCACTTGGATTTCCGCCACTGCTCGCCCAGTCGGTGGCGCTGATCTCACCGACGATGACGGCGGTGCTGATCATCGCCCTGGCATTCGTCGACGCCGGTCAGGGAACGTGGGCGGCATATCTGTTTGGCACGATCATGCTGCTGTTCGTCGTGCTCGGGCTCAACCAGTTCGCCAAACGCTCGGCGACGGCCGGCTCGATGTACGCGTACACGGCTCGTGGCCTCGGCCCGGCCGCGGGCGTGCTCACAGGTTGGTCACTGATCTGGTCCTACTGGGGCATCGCCACGGCGGGGCTCGCGGGATTTGCGATCTTCGCGCAGGAATTCCTCTCGGGGATCGGGATCCACGGCACCGTCAGTCCGTGGATCTTCTTCGTGATCAGCGGCTTCGTCTGCCTGACGATCGCCTGGAAGGACATTCGCATCTCCTCGCTGTTGACCCTCGCGCTCGAGGCAATCTCGGTGACGATCATCCTTTCGCTCGCGGGGGTGGTGCTCTTCCGCCACGGCGTCTCCGTGGACACCGGCCAGCTGCAGCTGAAAGGCGTGAGCTTGAAAGGCATGGACTTCGCGATCGTGATCTGCATCTTCAGCCTCGTCGGCTTCGAGAGCGCCACGACACTCGGCGGTGAGGCGAAGCGTCCGCTTCACAACGTTCCCCGCGCGGTCATCTGGAGCCTGTTGATCACGGGCGCGTTCATGGTGTTCATGAGCTACGTCGAGGTCTTCGCGACCAATCACATGGGCAAGTCGCTCAGCTCGTTCAGCACACCGTTGACCGCGATCTCCGCCGCGTACGGCGTCAGCTTCTTCAAGGTGCCGGTGGCACTGGGGGCGATGGTGAGCTTCTTCTCGCTGTCGCTGTCATGCCTGAACGCGGGCGCACGCATCATCTTTCCGCTCGGCGGGCACGGGTTCCTGCCGAAGCGTGCACACGCCGTGCACAGGAAGAACATGACGCCCCACATTGCCCTCGCCTCCTACGGAGCGCTGATCCTCGGCGTGGCGCTGGTGCTGGACGCCACCGGCACCAGCCCGCTCACACTGTTCGGCGACGCCGGGACGATGGCGGCGTTCGGCTTCCTGTTTGCGTACTTCATGATCACCGTCGCCGCACCGTTCTACCTGCACAAGCTCGGCGAGCTGCGACGACGCAACGTCGTGGTGGCGGTGCTGGCGTTCGTCTGCCTGATGGTGCCGACCGTCGGCAGCTTCTACCCGGCGCCGCCGTCGCCGGTGAACCTGTTTCCCTACCTGTTCCTCGGCTTCATGCTGATCGGCGGCGCCCGCCTGTACTGGATGTACCGCACACAGCCGGAAGCGCTCCCCCGGATCCAGCGTGACCTCGAACGTGCGCTCGCCGCCTCGGCGCACGAGATTGCGCTCAGCGAGGAGGAGCACCCCCACCACGTTCACCTACCGAGCACAGGTTTCACTCCTGCGCCGGCGCCCGCCTCGGTGCTCGGCGCGAACATCGTGTCTGCGGTACAACAACCTGAATGAACGACGACGAGGCCGGGGAGCACGACAGCAGCCAGGCGGCGGGCGCAGCAGTGCGCTCACCGCCTGCTCTCGTGACTGCACTGGCGATCACGCCCGTGAAGGGGCTGAGGATCTGTCGGCGTGAGGAAGTGATGCTCGAGCGCGCGGGCGTTCTCGAGAATCGCCGCTTTTATCTGATCGACGATCGCGCGCGCATGGTCAACGGCAAGCGCATCGGGATTCTCAGCGCGGTGCGCGCCGACTTCGACGAAGACGCCGAGCGTCTGACGATGAGCTTCCCCGACGGCGCACAGGTCTCCGGCCCCGTGCAGCTCGGCGAAGCGCTCGAGACGCGTTTCTTCTCACGCAGGCCCCTCGCGCGGCTGGTCACGGGCCCTTGGTCGCAGGCGCTCTCCGAGTACACCGGCACGCAGCTCCGGCTCGTACAGGCCAACCCCGAGGAAGGCGGCGTGGACCGCGGGCTCGCCGGCGCCGTGTCGCTGATCTCCGAAGCGTCGGTGGCGCGACTGGAAGCGGTGGCAGGGGGTCGCGAGGTCGACTCGCGGCGTTTCAGGATGCTGATCGAGGTCTCCGGCCCCGAGGCGCACGAAGAGGACGCGTGGG
This sequence comes from Solirubrobacteraceae bacterium, assembly GCA_035485155.1. GTDB lineage: Bacteria > Actinomycetota > Thermoleophilia > Solirubrobacterales > Solirubrobacteraceae > Palsa-744. The sequence goes on along the minus strand of DATHOH010000016.1, from coordinate 53,030 downwards.
TGGGGCGCACGATGCTCGTCGGCGGCGCCCGGGTGGCATTTCGCGGCCACGTCGGCCGCTGCCTGGTCACCTCCCAGTCGCCCGACACCGGCGTGGTCGATCTGCCGACGCTCGAGCTGCTCTCCTACCGCCGTGCCGCGGCGACGAGCGAACCGCTCGCATTCGGCGTCTTCGGCGAGGTGCTGGAGCCGGGTGCGGTCCGGATCGGTGACAGCGTCCTACCGGGTTGAGCTTGGCGCTGAGCGCCGCTCATCAGTCGGTCGGTCCGAAGCGCTCCGTGCGGATCCGGTCGGGAGCGAAGCCGGCGCTCATCAGCAGCTGCGTGCCGGCCTCGACGAAGCCGTTGGAGCCGCAGACGAAGGCGACGCCGTTGGCCAGTGGGGCGCATGCCTCGTCGATCAGCGCCGCATCGATCCGCCCGCGATGCCCGCTCCAGCCCTCAGGAGGCCGGCGCGTATACGTCAACACGGCGTCCTTGTCGAGCTCGTCGGCGTAGATGACGTCCTCGGCGGAGCGCACCGAGTAGACCAGGCGCATCGGCAGCTCGGGGTCGGTGCGACGGCGCTGGCGGAGCATTGCCATCAGCGGCACCACGCCGGAGCCGCCGCCCACGAGCGCGACCGGGCTTTCCCCCCGCCAGACGAAATATGAGGTGAACGGGCCCCGCACCTCCACCTGGTCGCCGACGACGACCACGTCGTGAAAGTAGGGAGAGACCTCGCCGTCGGCGAGCCGGTCGATCGTCAACTCGACTTCGTCCTCGTCGAGCGGGGAGGACGCGATCGAGTAGGAGCGCTGGGCGCGGTAGCCGTCGGGCGCCGTGAGACGCACTTCATAGTGCTGCCCTGGAAGCTGCGGGATCCACATCGGCACGCTGATGCGAAACGACTTGACGGTCGGCGTCTCGCGCTTGATAGCCGTGACCGTCCCGAGCTGCCACAGGCCGGGCGCGCGCTGAGCGACTGGCGTCAGTCGCTCCAATACCGCTGCTCCTTCCAGGGGTCCCCGTGCATGTGGTAGCCGTTGGCCTCCCAGAACCCCGGCTCGTCGTGGTCCATCAAACGCAGGCCCATCACCCACTTGGCGCTCTTCCAGAAGTACAGATGCGGAACCAGCAGTCGCGCCGGGCCGCCGTGCTCGCGCGGAAGCGGCGCGCCCTCGTGCTCAGTCACCACCCAAGCCTGGCCGCCGGTCACATCCTCGACCGCAAGGTTGGTCGTGTAGCCGCCATAGCTGCGCGCCATCAGGTAGCCGCCGCGCGGCTCGGCCCGTTCCAGCAGCGTGTCGACTGAGACGCCGCGGAAGCTGGTGCCCAGTTTCGACCACTTGGTGACGCAGTGGATATCGCACGGCACGTCTTCGAAGGGCAGCTCGGCGAAGGTGTTCCAGCTCCATTCGTGCGGGCTGGCGACCATGCCGTCCACCGAGAAGTGCCAGTCGCCGGGCGCCACATCGGGCGTCGGACCAGCCGTCAACACCGGGAAGCCGGTTTCGAGGTACTGGCCAGGCGGCAACCGTGCGGCCAGCTCCGGCGGTACGCGCCGCCTGCCGGTGAATGCTCGCGAGACGAAGTTGCTCATCGCTGTTGGCCTCCTGGCGCCGGGTTCGGTCGGAGCGTAGCGCTACGCCGTGGCCAGCGGCTTGCACAGCTCCGAGGGGTCGATGAAGAATTCCCGCGCGAGCGTTGCGATCAGGCGCGCCAGCTCTTCGTGCTCCTCGGGTCGCCAGTCCTCGAGCAGGTCCGCTAGGCGCTGCTCGCCTGTGCTCGTCAGGCGCGCGAGCGTTGCGCGGCCGTCCGCTGTCAGCCTCGCACCGGACGGCGTGCCCGTCGCGGTGACGACGAGTCCCGCCGCGAGCAGCTCGTCCTCCGCGTTGCTCAGTATCTGCACGTTGATCTCAGCTGCGTGCGCGAGCGTCGCCAATGGCGGCGCGTCGTCGTCGCTGAGGCGTGCGAGCAGCCAGCACGCGGCCGGGCCGAGGTCGACGCCGGCGCGCGCGGCCACGCGCGTCAAGATCTCCCGCGCGCCCTCACGCCGGTCCAGGCGCCCGATCATGTTGGCGACTTCGGCGAGCGAGTCCGAATCGCGTGGCGCGGCGTAGGTGTCGGCGAGGTCGCCCGTCGCGACCGTCTCGCGCAGCGGCAGCTGGCGGATGAACCACGATGCTATGAAGGCCAGGAGGGTGATGCCGGAGGCGACCAGGAAGACGGTGCTCAGCGAGCTCGTGAACGCGTGCAGGTAGTCGACGCGCAGAGGCGTCGGCAGGTGGGCGACCTGCTGCGGGTTCACGTTCGCGCCGCTGCCTGCACGCGCAGCGGCGCTCCGCGGCAGATCGGTGTGCAGCTCGGTGCTGAGGCGATTGGCGAAGATCGCGCCGAGCGTCGCCGTGCCGAGCGACCCACCGATCGAGCGAAACAGCGTGGCACCCGATGTCGCGACGCCGAGGTCGGAGTAGTCGACGGCATTCTGGACGGCGAGGACGAGGACCTGCATGACCATTCCGAGGCCGAGACCGAGCACGAACATGAACAGGTAGATCAGCGTCTGGCTGCTCGACGCTTCGATCGTCGAGAGCAGGTACAGGCCGACGACCATCACCCCCGTGCCGGCGATCGGAAACGGCTTATAGCGACCCGTACGAGTGATGATCTGCCCCGAGGCGATCGACGTGACCAGCAGCCCGCCCATCAGCGGCACCAGCTGCAGCCCCGAGCCGGTGGGGGTCGCGCCCTTCACGACCTGCAGGAACAGCGGCAGATAGGTGATCGCGCCGAACAGCGCGAAGCCGATGATCAAGCCGACGAGGCTGGTGACCGCGAAGACCCGGTTGCCGAAGAGCCGCGGCGGCAGCACCGGCTCGGGTGCGCGCCGCTCGACCAGCGCGAACGCCACCAGCAGCACCGCCCCGCCGACTGCCAGGCCGACCACCGTCGGCGAGCCCCATGCGTAGGAGGTGCCGCCGAGCGAGGTCGCGAGCACGATCCCCGCCAGCCCGCCCGCGAGCAGCCCCGTGCCCAGGTAGTCGATCGTGTGGTGCACGCGTTGGGAGGCCGCCGGGAGCGTCGCCCCCAGCACGAACAGCGCGAGCACACCGAGGGGCAGGTTCACATAGAAGATCCAGCGCCAGCTGAGGTTGGTCGTGAGAAAGCCGCCGAGCAGCGGCCCGGCGATGCTCGCGAGGCCGAACACCGCGCCGAACAGGCCCGTGTAGCGGCCACGTTCGCGCGGGGGAACGACGTCGCCGATTGCGGCCTGCGCGCTGACGATCAGCCCGCCCCCGCCGAGGCCCTGCAGTGCGCGGAACGCGATCAGCTCGTCGAGGTTCTGGCTCAGCCCGCACAGCGCCGAGCCGAGGAGGAAGACGATCAGCGCCGACTGCAGGACGATCTTGCGGCCGTACATGTCGCCGAGCTTCCCGTACAGCGGCGTGACGACCGTCTGGGCGAGCAGGTAGGCGGTGACGACCCACGAGATGTGATTCAGGCCACCGAGGTCGGTGACGATCGTCGGCAGCGCCGTGGCGACGATCGTCTGGTCGAGCGCGGCCAGGAACAGCACGAGCATCAGGCCGCCGAAAACCAGGCGCAGCGGCCGGCCGTGCAGTCCGGTCACAGCGGGCGACGCGGGCGCGGCACCGTCTCGGTCGACTTGCTGGCTGATCTGCGCCACCTTACTCTCGGTCGGCTCGGCTGCTCTGAGGACGAATAGCTACGCTCACGCGATGAACGCGGTCGGCGCGCAAGATCCTGCGCGAGATCCCACGCTCAACCCGGTGCTGAGCCAGTCGCAGCTGAGCGAAATCGCCGAGTTCGGCAGTGAGCGGCCCGTCGCCGCCGGCGAGCTCCTGTTCGAGGCCGGCTCGGAGTCCTCCGACCTGTTCGTCGTGCTCGAGGGCGAAGCTGAGGTCGTACAGGGCGCGGGCCGCGACGAGACCGTCGTGCTCGTGTACAAGCCGGGCAACTTCATCGGCGAGATGAACCTGTTGACCGGTCAGCGCCGATTCCTTAGCGCTCGGATGCTGCGGGCGGGACGCGTATTGACGGTCGGGCAGCGCGAGCTGCGACGGCTGCTGAGCGTGCGCCCGACGATCGCCGATGTCATCTTCGGCGCGCTGGTCGCGCGGCGCGAGTTCCTGCGCACGGGTCCAGGCGCGAAGACGATCAAGATCATCGGCTCGCGCTACTCGCCCGAGGCGATGAGCCTGCGCAGCTTCGCCGAGCACTCGCGGCTCGCGCACACGTGGATCGACCTCGAGGACGCCGCCGACGTCGACGCGCTGCTGCAGAGGATGGATGTGGGCCCGCAGGACACGCCCGTGGTGATAACTCCCACGGGGATCCTGCGGCGTGCGACGGCGCCGGCGCTCGCCGAACAGCTCGGCCTGACGTTCCAGCCGAAGCCGGGCTACATCTTCGACCTGGTGGTTGTCGGCAGCGGCCCCGCCGGCCTCTCGGCGGCTGTGTACGGCGCCTCTGAGGGGCTGGGCACCGTCTGCCTCGACGCCGTCGAGATCGGCGGTCAGGCCGGCTCGAGCTCGAGGATCGAGAACTACGCGGGGTTTCCGAACGGCATCTCCGGTGGTGATCTCACCGCGAGAGCCGCCGTCCAGGCACTGCGACTCGGGGCGCGCATGAACTCCCCGTGCGAGGTGGTCGGCCTGCGAGTCGAGGCCAGCTTCAACGTGATCGTGCTCCGCGACGGGAGCGAGATCCCCACGCGTGCGGTGATCGTCGCCTCCGGCGCGCGCTACCGCCGACTGCCCGTGGAGGACCTCGACCGCTTCGAGGGCGCCGGCGTCTACTACGCCGCGACCGACCTCGAGGCGCGCGTCTGCGCCGGCGCGCCCGTGCTCGTGATCGGCGGCGGCAACTCGGCGGGCCAGGCGGCGATCTACCTCGCGCAGAGCCAATGCGCGGTCACGATCGCGATCCGCCGGCCCGACCTGGCACAGACGATGTCGCACTACCTGATCGAGCGGATCGAGGCCGACCCGAAGATCAACCTGATCACCGACGTCGAAGTACAGGCGCTCGCCGGCGGCGAGCATCTGGAGCGGGTCACGCTCGTCAGCGTCGACGGCGGCGAGCAGCAGACGATGCCCTGCTCGGGCCTGTTCTGCTTCATCGGCGCGACACCGGCGACCTCGTGGCTCGCAGACACCGTGGTGCTTGACCGCGACGGCTTCATCCTCACCGACCGCCAACTGCCGGTGCCGGAGCCCGGTGCCACCACACCCCTGCCGTTCGAGACATCCACTCCCGGCGTGTTCGCGGCGGGTGACGTGCGGCTCGGCTCGATGAAGCGCGTGGCCGCCGCCGTCGGCGAGGGCTCGAGCGCGGTGCGCTCGGTCCACGAGCGCCTCGCCACCCGGGTGTGACAGCCCGTACGCCGCCCATCTATATGTTTTAGATCCTCGAAGATCCATCCGGCCGAAGGAGTGGACAGGCATGGCGAGCACTGCAGCGACGCCCCAGGCGATCAACCCCAAGGACTTCCTCGCCATCGACATGCTCCTCTCCGACGAGGAGCGCGACATCCGTGACACGGTGCGTGCGTTCGTACGCGACCGCGTGCTGCCGTTCGTCGGCGACTGGTTCGAGGAGGCACGGTTCCCGACGAGCGAGCTCGCGCCCGAGCTCGGGAAGCTCGGCGTCCTCGGCATGCACCTCGACGGCTACGGCTGCGCCGGCGCCAGCGCAACCGCCTACGGCCTCACCTGCCTCGAGCTCGAGGCCGGCGACAGCGGGCTGCGCTCGCTCGTCTCGGTGCAGGGGTCGCTCGCGATGTACGCGATCTGGCGCTGGGGCAGCGAGGAGCAGAAGCTCCGGTGGCTGGCGCTGATGGCGGCCGGCGAGGCGATCGGGTGCTTCGGGCTGACCGAGCCCGACGCCGGCTCGGACCCTGCCGCGATGCGCACCCGTGCCCGGCGCGACGGCAGCGACTGGGTTCTACACGGGCAGAAGATGTGGATCACCAATGGCTCGGTCGCCGATGTCGCCGTCGTGTGGGCCGCCACCGACGAAGGCACCCGCGGCTTTCTCGTGCCGGCAGGCACCCCCGGCTTCACCACGCAGGACATCCACCGCAAGCTCTCGCTGCGCGCGTCGGTCACCTCCGAGCTGCTGTTCGACGACGTGCGCCTGCCCGCCGACGCCGTGCTGCCCGAGGTCTCCTCGCTGCGCGGACCGCTGTCGTGCCTGAACGAGGCGCGCTACGGCATCGTCTGGGGCGCCGTCGGCGCCGCGCGCGCCTGCCTCGAGGCCGCGCTCGACTACAGCAAGGAGCGGATCGCGTTCGGCCGGCCGATCGCCGCCACCCAGATCCAGCAGCACAAGCTCGCCCACATGGCGCTCGAGGTCAACCGGGCAACGCTGCTTGCGCTGCACCTCGGGCGCATGAAGGACGAGCACCGCCTGCTCCCCGAGCACGTCTCGATGGGCAAGCTCGGCAACGTCAACGCAGCCCTCGACGTGGCCCGCACAGCACGCCAGGTCCTCGGCGCCAACGGCATCACGCTCGAGTACCCCGTCATCCGCCACATGAACAACCTCGAGTCGGTCGTCACCTACGAGGGCACCGCCGACGTGCACGAGCTCGTCGTCGGCGGCGCGCTCACCGGTATTCAGGCTTTTCGCTGACAGCTCTGTCTCCGGAGGCGCATACTGCAGCTTGTGCCAGTCGATGTCGCGGTTCGGCTCAAACCACGTGCGAAGCGCAACGCGCTCGTGCGCGAGCAAGACGGCGTGCTGCACGTGAGCGTCGCGGCGGCGCCGGTCGACGGCAAGGCCAATGCCGCGCTGTGCAAGCTGATCGCCAAGCGCGCCGGCGTCGCACGCGGGCAGGTCAGCGTCATCCGCGGCGAGCGCTCTCGCGAGAAGGTAGTGCGGATCGATGGACTGACGCCGCACGAGCTGCATCGTGCCTTCGGCGAAACCGCGCTTCGCGCAGGTCGTGGCGGGCAATAGTGAGGCGTGATCGTGGCTCACGATGGTGCGATAAATCCCCGCGACCAGCTCCAGGCCCGCGTCGTTGAGCGTCTGCGGGCGGCCGACGGCGCCCCCGTCAGCTTCTCGGAGCTGCGCGCGATGGGGATCGAAAACCCGGCGTTGCTCGGCTACGAGCTCGCAGCCGCCGGGCTCCCGATCGAGCAGGTGCGCGAGTGGGGGAGTCGCGCGCTCAGCTTGGATCCGCTCGCCGACGGTCCTGGGCCCGGGGGGACCGAACGCAGCTACGAGGCGCCCGGACGGCCCACCACCGATGGGCCCGAACCGAGCATCATCCATCGCCGCTTTCGCCGCTTTCGCCGCTTTCGCCGCTTTCGCCGCTTGCCGCCGCGTCCGCGCTGGAGGCTGCGGCCAAGCCGCGCAGGCGCCGCCGCGACCGCGGCGATGGTCGTCGTGCTCGCAGCGCTGCTCGCGATGACCCTCAGCGCCCACCCCGCCAGGCCGCCCCGGCTCAGTTCCGATCACCCGCGACCCACAGTCATTGGCTCGCATGCCTCGCGCGCCGAGCAGCACGCTTCGCAGGCATCGTCCGTGGGGGCGAGCCCGGTGAAGCGCAGCAGGCCGGGGGCGCTCGCCGGGGGCCGGCCATCGGTGGCCGTCTCGCCTGCTGGCGCTGTCTCGCTCGAGGCCGCCGGGCATCAGCTGCTCTCCCAGGGTCGCTACGCGCAGGCGATCGGCGTGCTCCGTGAAGCGGTGCAGGCGAGCGGCGGGTCCGTCGCGCGCTGCGCGGAACCGACCAGCGAAGCCTGTCTGACGTTTGCCTACGCGTTGTACGACCTCGGCAGCGCGCTGCGGTTGCAGGGTGACCCGCACGCCGCGATACCGATCCTCAGCGAACGGCTGCAGATCAACAACCAGCGCGCGACGGTCGAAGGACAGCTCGATCTCGCACGCGCCGGCGTCGTCTGAGCCGTTGCAGTGTCGAATGGCACGACGAGCAGGAACGCGAACAGCACCTGCACACCCGTGACGACGACACGCAGCTCGCCGTTCAGTTCCTGCATGTTGCGGTCGACCCGCTCCAGCGGTGTCTCGTCGCGGCCACTCGCGCTCGCTACCTGCAGCGGAATCCCCGCATCGTGCCGATCCCCGTCCACGGCGATGTTCCCTGTCCGCGTCGAGCGACCGCGGCGAGCGTAATCGAATGCATTTGTCTTGCTCATCGCGTTAGGACCAGCCTGTATCTACTGACGCTACCCCGCGCGTCGTCGGCAAAACGGCTGGTGGTTGAGCGTCGCGTCCCTGGGTAGCTTCACAGCGACATCGATCGACGAGAAGGACGAGGTGATCGCCATGCCCCCCACGGGCGTAAAGAAGGGCAGCAAGCGCGACCGTCAATACAAAGACATCGTCAAGTCAGAGCGCAAAAGCGGCGTCGGCGAGACACGCGCGGAGGAGATCGCTGCTCGCACCGTCAACAAGGAACGTGCGCGCAGCGGTGAAACGCGCACCGCCTCGCGGTCCTCGACGAAGGACATCTCGGCGAGTCGCCGTGGTGGCCTGCGCTCAGGGCGCCCCGGCCCTCGAGGGCGGACGCGTGAACAGCTCTACGAGGAGGCGCGAAAGCTGGGCGTGGAGGGACGCTCGCGTATGAACAAGACCCAGCTGCAGCAGGCGGTAGAGACGAAGAAGCACTGAGTGCCAGCGCGCTGGCAAGTGACGCGTCCCGATCAGGGACGCGTCATCGGGTCTTCGTTGGGGTCGCGTTCGATCACTCGGTCGCGCACCACGCCACCTCGCCGCGGTCCCCAGGCGAATGTGTAAAACAGTGAGAGCACGAGGCCCACGACGCCCGCGATGATGAGAATCAACCCAACCGTCTGGATTGAGATACCGGAGACGGTCGCCGTTACCGCATAGCGAAGAACGGCGCCAACGGCAATCAGAAATATAGAGCTCCCGGCGGGCATGACCAGGTAATACCCGAGGCGCACCGGTTTCTAAACGCTCAACGCTCAGCTCGTCTCGAGCAGCGACTCCTGCGAGAGGAAATCGTTCAGCATCGCCCTGCCGCCGTCAAGCACCGGCTCGGCGTGCGCGAACAGCAGCGCGTTGAAGTCCTCGTCGAACATACGCCGCAGGTTCCTGCTGAGTCCCGCGCGAACCTGCTCAGGGTGCTCGCCCAAGAGCGCGTCGGGCATGAACCCGAGCGCGCCATCCTCGTCACGGGTGACACCATCGCCGAAGCACAGCACGCACTCGTCGGAGTCGAGCAGCAGCGTCGTCTCCTCTGGACAGATCGAACCCAGCTCGAGCGCGCGCACGTCGCTCGCCAGCTGCTCGTCGAACATGAACCCGCGAACGGCAGGCTCACCGGCAAAGTGATAAATGCCGGCTTCGTGGCAGAACACCGGACAGCCGAAGCGTTCGACGTAACGATCGCTGTCACGGAAGTGATGGCGGTTCGTGAGCACGATCTGCTGGGGCGTAGCCAGCTCCGCCACCGCGTCGAGTCCATCCTCGGGCACCATCGGATCGATCAGCGTGCCTGAACCCAGTTGGAAGTGGGTGTACACGCCGCGCCCGATGCCCTCGTGGAAGGCAGTCCATTGCGCCACCCCGGGGAGAACCACTTCGATCATCGCCTTCTCGTGTTCCCCGGTTTGGCGGCAGCTAATCAGCGCCCGCGTCACGGCGATGGTGTCGCTCGAGGCCCGGCTGGCGCGTCTCGCTTGTGGTGCTGAACGGCAACGCGTCTGCCAGCCCCGTCAGTTCGAACAGACGTTGCACGGCGCGTGACCCCGGCGTCAGGGCGAGCTCGAAGCCGTCCCGTTCGCACAGCCTGCTCGTCAGGATGATCTCCGCGAGGCCGGTCGAGTCGATGAAGATCAGTCCGCTCAAGTCGAGCGTTATCCGGCGTGCGCTGCCGCCCTTGCAGATACGGGCGATCGCCGCGTGCAGAATCGGCACCGAGCCGATGTCAAGTTCACCGCCGAGCGTCACCGTGTGACGGTCCCCGTCGGTGCTCTCGTCGAGCTCGAGGCCCGAAAGTCGTTCGCTCATCGCTGCACCGGTCCTCCCCCCTACCCGTGGAGGGCGTCAAGCGAAACGGAGTTCGCCGCGCGATGAACGTCGTCCATCACCGAGTTTGAATCTGCCGAGGCTGGGGCAAACGAAGCACAGATGGCAGACCTGAGCCCGCCAGATGCAGTGATCTCGCTGCACCCAGACCCGTACGCGCCGCGCGCGGCGCGCTACTGCGTCTCGACGGTCGATCGTCCGTCGCCGGATCTGCGTGACGTGGTCATGCTGCTCACCAGCGAACTGGTTACCCGGGCGGTGATGCTGTGCGAGCGCGCGCCCGACGAGTTCGTGGAGTTGCGTGTCTGGATGCCGCCCGATCTGGTGCGCGTGGAGGTTAGGGGGTCGCGCGAGCTACTGTGCCCGCCAGTCGATTCAGACCATCCCCACGATGACCTGCTGCTCGTCGATGGCCTGGCCGATCGCTGGGCGATCGATGCCGACGATCACGACGCGTGCATCTGGTTCGAGATCGATCGTCACCCCGATGCGTCTCGCGATGACGTGCGACAGGATGGCGTGTTCGCCTCGATGCGGCGACACTGAGCGCGAGCCCTCCGCTGCAGGCCTTTACGCGCACCCGCACGGTGGGAGATAATCAGCGCGGTGGCCCAGGATCTCGCGGAGCTCATACGTGACCGTGAACGCCTCGTGGAAGAGCTGCGGGCGGCGCTGCGCGGAAGCGAGCGCCGCTTCGACGCGATCGTCGGCTCGCTGACCGACCCGGTGACGATCCGCGATCGCGACCATCGCTTCCTGTACGCCAACCGCGCCGCGCTCGCGCATCTCGGGTTCGAGTCATGGGAGCAGCTGCGCGCCACCGCTCCAGCCACGATCATGAGCGACTACCTCGTTCGCGACGAGCGCGGTGAGGAGGTCGCAATGGATGACATTCCATCCGTGCGTCTGCTGCGCGGCGAAGCGGCCGAGCCGCTGCTGATCCAGACGATCCAGCACGACACAGGCGTGCAGCGCTGGAACCTGCTCAAGGCGGCGCCGCTGCTGGACGAGCACGGCGAGATCGACGCGACGATCATGATCATCGAGGACGTCACCGAGCAGCGGCGCGCTGAGCTGCGCAACGCATTCCTGGCCGATGCCAGCGCCGCCCTGGCCTCCTCGCTCGACTACGAGCAGACGCTGCGAAACGTCGCGGAGCTCGCCGTTCCCGGGATCGCAGACTGGTGCGCCGTGGACCTCGTCGATGACGACGGGGATCGCAGGACGGTGGCCGTCGCGCACGTCGATCCAGAGCGGCTCGTCCTCGCAGAAGCGCTGCGCAGGCACGTTCCAGATCGAGTGGATCCCGACGAGGGCCTCGGCAGGGTCCTGGACACAGGCGAAGCGGTCGTCTACCCCCGCGTCACGGACGCGATGCTCGCAGCGGCGGCGGTCGACGCAGAGCATCTGGAGCTGTTGCGCGCCGTCGGATTTCGCTCGTTGCTGATCGTGCCGATGCGTCTCGGCGAGCGGATCCTCGGGGCGATGACGCTCGTGAGCGCAGAGTCGGTACGGACGCTCGATCGCTTCGACCAGGAGCTCGCTGAACAGGTCGCCGCGCGGGCCGCCGCGGCGATCGAGCACGCGCGCGTGTACAGCGAGCGCTCGAGGATCGCGCGCATGCTCCAGCAGGACCTGCTCCCCGAGCAGTTGCCCGCGATACCGGGATATGACCTTGGCAGCATCTACCTGCCGGCTGTTGAGACCAGCATGGTCGGCGGGGATTTCTATGACATCTGGGAGGTAAAGGGTCGCTGGCTGATCGTCATCGGGGACGTCACCGGCAAGGGCATCGAGGCGGCCGCTCTGACCGCGCTCGTGCGCCACACGCTGCGAGCCGCGGCAGAGTTTCAGCGTAGCCCCGCCGAGTTGCTGTCGTTCGTCGACGCGACGCTCAAGAAGCGTCCCAGCCTGTCGGTCTGCACCGCCCTGTGTTTCGCGCTCGAGGGGGACACCGCAACGATCGCCGTGGGCGGGCATCCTCTGCCCCTGTACATAACGGGCGACGGCGTTCGGGAGGTGGGCGAGCATGGCCCGCTACTCGGAGCTTTCCCCGCGGCGCGCTGGCAGGACTCGACGTTGAAGCTCACCGCCGGCAGCACGCTGCTGGCCTACACCGACGGGATCACCGACGCCCGGGACGGCGATCAGGAACGCTTCGGGCTCGAGCGTCTGTGCAAGACGCTTACGCAGCTCGCCGAGCGACCGGCAGCCGAGATGATCGACGAGCTGGCACGCCGGCTCGAGGACTTTCAGATCGGAATGCACACCGATGACACCGCGGCCATCGCCGTGCATCGAAGCGCGGATGGAGCGACACTCGGCGGGCGCGAGACGCATGCGGTCCTGCGGACAGGCACAATCACGACACCCGTATAGAGGAGCGCGATGGTACGACCAGCCAGACTCGAGGTCAGGGCGCAGCCGGACCGGGCACGTCCCACCCTGGCAGTGGATGGCGAGCTCGACCTGAGCAGCGTTCCGCTGCTCGCCCAGCACATCGACAGCCAGATCGAAAGCGAGCCTGACGCGTTGACGCTCGACCTCAGCGGCATCACCTTCATGGACTCCTCCGGGCTGCGGCTGCTGATCGAGCTGAACGAACGCGCCGGGCGCGACGGTTGGAGGCTGTCGCTGATCGCCCCGCAGCACGACTCCGCGACGCTCGTGCTGCGCATGACAGGAGCCGACCGCGCGCTGCCGTTCGAGGGCCCGCCGCTGTCGTGAGCGTGATGTCCGAGCCCGTCGCAGAGTCGCAGGATCCGCGCACGATGCGCATCGGCCTCGAGCGCGACCCGCAGGCTCCGTCGCTGGCGCGTGCGGCAGTGAAGGGCTTCGTCGAGCAGAGCGAGCTTGCCGCTGCCGAGCGCGGAACGCTGACGCTGCTGGTCTCCGAGCTCGTCTCCAACGCGGTGCTGCACTCGGATGCGCCCCCGGCGAGCGGAATCGTACTGCGTGCACACCTGCTGGATGAGGATGCGGTCCGTGTAGAGGTGATCGACTGTGGCAGCGGCTTCACCGCGACTCCGCGCGACCCCGAGCGTCCGCACGGGGGCTACGGGCTGTACCTCTTGGAGCAGCAGGCGACCCGCTGGGGCGTCGATCGGGAGGGCGGCACGCGTGTCTGGTTCGAGCTCATGAGCACACCGCGGGACGAGGGCCCGTGAGCCAGCGCTCGCTGCCGGCGCGCGATGTCGCCGTCGAGTTGCTGGTCGAGGCGGGTGCCGTGCTTGCGACCTCGCTCGATCTGACGACGACCATGAAGCAGGTTGCGCACCTGACGGTGCCGCGGCTGGCGGATCTGTGCGTCATCGACCTACGCGAGGGGGATGGCGAGATCAGGGAGGTCGCGGTTGCGGCGGCAGATGCGGCGCTTGCGTCGGCGCTCGAGGAGCTGCGCGCGCGTCATCCACTCGATCCCGACGGCGAGCACCCCGTGGCGCGCGTGATCCGCAGCGGCGAGCCGGTCCTGCTCGAGGAGATGTCCGGGGTTCTGCTGCGTTCGTTCGCCCAGGGTGGCGAGCACGCGCGCTTCATGATCGAGCACCGCTATCGCTCAGCCGTGGTCGCGCCGCTGCTCGCCCGCGGGCGCACGCTCGGCGCGCTGTCGCTGCTGCGGCTCGGCGACAGCGTGGGCTACCACAGCGGCGACATGGAGCTCGCGGGCGAGCTCGCTCGACGCGCCGCGATGGCGATCGACAACGCGCGGTTGTTCTCCCGGCTGCGGCGCGTCGAGCAGCGCCTCGAGGCGGTGCTGGCGAACGTCGCGGAGGCGATGACGCTGACCGACGATCGCGGGCAGACCGTCTTCGCCAACCAGGCCGCCGCCGATCTGCTCGGCGCGACGACGCCCGAGGAGCTGACGAACGCCCCTCCGGGAACCATCATGGAGCGCTTTCTCGTGTTCGACGAGCACGGCCGCGAGCTGGGGCTGGAGAGCATGCCCGGCAGGCGGCTGTTCGCGGGCGAGGATCCCGAGCCGCTGCTGGTCCGCAACGTGGTGCGCGCGACCGGCGAGGAGCGGTGGCTGATCGTGCGCTCCTCGCCGGTTCACGACCCGCAAAGCGCTCACATCTCCTACGTGGTGAACGTGTTCGAGAACATCACCGAGGTCAAGCGCGCGCAGCTGGCCGAGAGCTTCATGGCGGAGGCGAGCCGCGTGCTCGCCTCCTCGCTCGACTACGCGGAGACGCTGCAGCGGATCGCGCAGCTGGCGGTGCCGCAGATCGCCGACTGGTGCGCCGTCGACGTGCTCGGTGAGCGCGGCACGATCGAACGCGTCGCCGTGCACCACAGCGACCCGCGCAGGATGTCGCTCGCCGAGCAGCTCGACCGTGGTTATCGTCCGGCGCTTGACGAGCCGCTGGGCGTGCCCGAGGTGATCCGCACCGGCGAAGCGCGGCTGTACGCGGACATCGACCCCGATGCGCTGGCCGCGTACGCTCACGACGATGCGCACCTGTCGCTGCTGCAGGCGATCGGAGCGAGAGCCGTGATCATCGTGCCGCTCGCCGCCCCTGCGAACACGCTCGGTGCGATCACGCTCGTCTCCGCCGAGTCGATGCGCCGCCTGACTGACGCCGATCTCGATCTCGCCGTGAGGCTCGGCCGGCGCGCCGGAACCGCCGTCGAAAGCGCGCGGCTCTTCACAGAGCGAACCAGGATCTCGAGGATGCTCGAGGCCGCGCTGTTGCCCGACTCGCTCCCGCAGATTCCCGGTGTCGAGGTCGAGTCGCTGTATCACGCGGCCGGCGAGTTGAATGATGTCGGCGGCGACTTCTACGACGTGCTCGCCTACGGCGAGAACCGCTGGATGCTCGTGATCGGCGACGTCTGCGGAAAGGGTGCGCGAGCCGCAGGCGTGACGGCGCTGGCCCGCCACACACTGCGCACCGCGGCGATGCTCGGGCTGACGCCGACCGGCATGCTCGAGACGCTGCACCGCGCATTGCGCCAGCAGCCGGCGGGGAGCGATCTGTGCACCGTTTGCCTCGTGACCGTCGAGCCCCTCGCGGCGCATGCCGCGCTCACGGTCACGCTCGCCGGACATCCCCCACCGCTGCTGATCGATCCCTCGGGCGCGCGCAGTCAGCTCGGGACGCCCGGCACGCTGCTCGGCGTGCTCGATCCGATCGAGGTCACGGAAGTCGCCGTCGAGCTCCGTCCCGGCCAGACGCTGTTGCTGTACACCGATGGGCTGCCGGAGGCGGGCCGTTCCACCGGTCTCGACGATCAGAGCCTGTTTGAGGTGTCCGACGCGGTGGGACACTCGAGCCTCGGCGAGCTGCTCGAGCTGTTGGAGGAAGGCGCTCTGCAGCGCGCGAACGGCAGCCTGCGCGATGACATAGCGCTGCTGGCGATCCGTTTGCGCGGCAGCGGGGTGACGCCGAGGCGAGCCTCTGGTCGCGTGTCTGTCCCCGGTTGACGCGGGGAGCACCAGCAATTGGTCCTTTCCGGGCGGCTGTTGGCTAAAATCCAGCCATGGGGGTGCCCGACCAGCTCCGCATCGAGATCCGCCACGACGGCGGCCGCGTGGTGCTCACGCTGACGGGCGAACTCGACATGGCCAGTGCCGAGCGCCTTCAGCAGGCGATCGACGAGGAGGGGCTGCACGCCGAGACCAGCGTCGTGCTCAACCTCGAGCAGCTCCAGTTCATCGACTCCACGGGGCTGCGCGTGATGCTGAGGGCGCTCGAGCGTTGCCGCGCGCGTGGTCAGGACTTTGCGATCACGCCCGGCTCTCCGCAGGTACAGCGCCTGCTCAGCATCACCGGCGTCGCCACGCACCTGCCGACCATCTCGTCACCTGACGAGATGGTCGCCTAGCGCGGCGCCGCTCACCAGCGTCCGTACCAGCGGCGCCCGCCGCCATCGACGCCTCCTACGAAGAACCCGATCAGCCACAGCAGCACGGCGAAGATCAGCACGTACCAGAGCACATGGGCGGCAAATCCGAGCCCTCCGAAGATCGCCAGGATCAAGACAAGAGCTAGCAGTGCGACCATGCTTTTCAACCTCGATTCGTTGGTTTCCCGGGACCACGTCGAAACTCAACCCGCGGGCCGCTCGACGTGCGCCGGTCTGAGCCATATCTGCCCTCACGCCCGAAAACTCAAACCGGGCGCGAGCAGGTTTAGACCCGGCAGATAGGGGCAACTGAATCTCTGCAGTGCCACCCCCGGCGGGCGTAAGCCGAGCCCCCCGGCTGTCACCCACATCGAGAGTGGGGTGGCACGGCGGTATGCCGGCATGGCTTCGCCCCCGACGCTTGCCTGCCGGCGTACCGCCCCTTTTTGAGTTCGCACGTGTTCAGGGAGGTGGGAGTGGGTAGCTAGGAGGAAGGACGCCCGGAGCGGTCGGGCGCGGGAATCTGTCGATCGAGAGCAAAGGAAGTGGGGAAATTGAGGCTCAGAAGGCGAACGGAACTTGCCGAAGAGGCTCCGCGCGGCGAAGCTGCAGCCCCGCAAGGAGCCCACGAAGCCGCCGCGCGCGAACCTGTTGCCCGTGAATCTGTCGAACGACCCGCTGCGCGACGTCGCGGTGTTGCCTGGCGGACGCGCGATGCTGGAGCTGCGGCCGTGGGTACGGCGGGCGCAGGGGTGCTCCTGATTGCGCGGCTGGTGATGCTCGCAGCGACGCTGATCGCTCTGCTGATCGCGCTCGCAATCGCGCTGCGCGACGTCGACGCCAACGCATCCAACACGATCGTCAAAGGCGTTCACGAAGGCGCCAACTTCTTTGCCGGCGCGTTCACCGGGTTGATTCGCTTCAATGGCCATCCCAAGCGCGCGATCACCGTCGACTGGGGCATTGCGCTGCTCGTCTACCTGATCGTCGGCGAGGCACTGTCCCGTGCGGTCGCAGGGGTCGGACGTGGCGGCGTGCTTTTCGAGCGCAGCCGCCGCGCTGTTCCGACGGCCTGATCGATGTTCAGAACGGAGGAGGGATCGGTGTCGATGTCGAGGTTTGGTGGGCTCTTGCGAGCGTGGCTGTTGGTTCTGACGATCATGGCGGTTGGGGGGCTGTGGTTCGCCACCGCCGCAAGCGCGATCGAAGTGGCCAAGTGGGAAGCTGGAACCTGCGCGAACACCGAATGCGAAGACTCCGACGTCAACGAAGGCAAAGCCAACTATTTCTACACGCAGGCCGCCGGGCACCCGGACTTCGGCATCACCGATTTCGCGTTCAAGACGCACAAAAAAGGCATCGCCGAAGTGCCGAACGAACTGGTCGAAGACGTGCGTGTCGACCTGCCGCCGGGACTCGCGGTCAACCCCGAAGCGACGACGGCGAAGTGCACACCCGAAGAGCTCGAATCGGACAAAGAAGAGTGCCCAGCGGCGAGCCAGGTCGGTATTGACGAAGCGACCGGTACCGCGACCGTTCTGTTCAAACTCACGATCAAAAAAGAAAAGTTCCCCGTCTACAACATGGTGCGCAAGCCGGGCCAGCCGGCGCGCTTCGGGGTTGAAGTCAACGGTCCCGGACTGGATCTCGCCCCCGCACTCAAGGGGCACATTTATCTCGAAGGCGGGATCAGCTGGCACAAAGAACCGGTGACGGAGGAAAACAGCGGGGTCGAAACCGGCGACTACCACGAGTACTTCAAAATCGAAAAGATCGCCAAGGAACCCGAAGTAGTGGAGTCGCGGCTCGTGTTCTGGGGCGTGCCGCAAGAACACCAGAAAGCTCCGACCGAAGCGCCGAAAGCATTCCTCACGCTGCCCAGTACGTGCGCGGAAAAGCCGATCACCTACCTCCACGTCGACTCCTACGAACACCCGGGCGAATGGACCGCGATCCCGAATCAGACGCCGCTCACGGCCACCGGCTGTAGCTCGCTGGCGCTCGACCCGACGCTGTCGCTCGCGCCCGAAACCACCCAGTCCGACCAGCCCGACGGTGTCACGGTCGGCCTGCACGTGCCGCAGCTGATGGATGATCCATCGAAGCTTAACTCGCCGGACGTGGAAACCGCGGTCGTCGCGCTCCCAGAAGGGATGACGCTGAACCCGTCAGCGGCGCATGGGCTCGTCGGATGCGCCACGTCGGAATTCGAAGCCGGCGCCTGCCCAGCTGCATCGAACGTCGGAACGTTCTCGGTCAACGCCCCAGGGCTGCCGCCGGGGGCGGTCAGCGGCGGCGTGTACGTCGGCTCGCCGGAAGCCGGAAAGGGGCCCGAATCCGGTGGCATGTACCGGATCTTCCTTATTGGTGAAACACCCCAGCCAGCGGGAAGCCACATAGAAGGCGGTGAATACGGCGTCGGCCTGCGCCAGGAAGGGCGCGTCAGCGCCAAGACCTCGACGGGACGCCTGACGGCCACGTTCAGCGGAACGCCGCAGGTCCCGGTTGAAGACCTCACGCTGCGCTTCAAAGGGGGAGCGCGCGCGCCGCTTGCAAACCCGCTCAGTTGCGGCGCGATCGCGCCGTCGGCGGCGCTCACGCCCTACGGCGGTGAGCCGGCGCAATCGGCCACCGCGACGGGTTTCACCGTCGACGGCAACGGTGCCGGCGGCCCGTGTCCGCTGCCTTTCTCGCTCGTTCAGAGCCTCACGCCCCAGAGCCCCGCGAACGCCGGTGCCTATGACCCCGCGAGCTTCGGCCTGGCGCGTGCGAGCGGGCAGCAGTACCTCTCGAAGATCAGCACGACGTTGCCCGCCGGCCTCGTCGGAGCGATCCCCTCTGTCCCGCTTTGCCCCGAAGCCAACGCCAACGCGGGCACGTGCGCTGCCACCAGCCAGATCGGCACCGTCACGGTCGCGGCGGGCGCGGGCAGCGAACCGTACACGTTCACCGGTCGCGCCTATCTGACAGGACCCTATGCCGGCGCCCCATACGGGCTGTCGATCGTCGTGCCGGCGGTCGCCGGACCATACGACCTCGGCGAAGTCGTCACGCGCGCCGGGATCACGGTCGGGCTCTACAGCGGCCGGATCACGGTGACGGCGACGTTGCCGAGCATCGTCGGCGGCGTGCCGCTGCGCCTGCAGAGCCTGAACGTATCGGTCAACCGGCCGAACTTCCTGTTCAACCCGACAAGCTGCGCGCCGCTGTCCACGGAATCGGTGCTGACCTCGACGTTCGGCGCCAGCCAGAGCCTGTCGAGCCCGTTCCAGGTGGGCGGCTGTGGCGCGCTGGCGTTCAAACCCGCGGTCAGCGCGAGCAGCTCGGCCAACACATCGAAACTGGGTGGCGCGAGCCTCGAAGTCAAGGTCACCGAGGCGCCCCACCAGGCCGACATCCAAGAGCTGCAGCTGCAGCTGCCGCAGCAGCTCGTGGCGCGTCTGACGACGCTCCAGAAAGCGTGCCTGGCCTCTGAATTCGAAACGGGGCCGCCTCCTGGCACGTGCAAGTCGACAGCGCGAACCGGCACCGCGACCGTCACCACGCCGGTGCTGCCCGATCCGCTCAAGGGTGACGCATACTTCGTCTCGCACGGCGCCGCATCGTTCCCCGATCTCGATCTCGTCCTGCACGGGGACGGCGTCGAGGTGGTGCTCGTCGGGCATACCCACATCGCCCGCTCGAGCATCACCACGTCGACCTTCGAAAGCCTCCCCGACGTTCCGATCTCGAGCGCGGTCGTGAGCCTGCCGACGGGCTCGAACTCGGCTGTGTCGGCCAATGGCTCGCTGTGCGGCGCGAACCTGATCGCGCCGACGACGATCATCGCTCAGAGCGGCGCCAGAATCACGCAGAACACGCGGATCGCCGTCACCGGCTGTCCGATCGAGGTGATCTCTCACAAGCGCCGTGGCCGACGCCTGAAACTGAAGGTGTGGGTGCCGGAAGCCGGTCGTCTCACCGTGACTGGGCGCGGCGTCAAGCGCGTGAGCGTGCGCGTCAAGAAGGCCGGCACGATCGTCACGTTCAGTGTGCCGCTGACGTCGAGCGCGATGGCCGCGTTGCACGGCCACGGCAAGAAGCCCAAGCTGAGGATCGGCTTCTCACCCAAGTCCGGGCACAACTCCTCCGGGCGCACGCTCCTGCTGCGCGGCTGACGGTTGTTTCGACTCCGCGTCGGCCTTCCATCGCCGCGCGGGGTGGCGGGTCGGTCCTCGCAACCGCCTACCGGTGGTCGGCGAGGTGCAGCTCGAGTGTCTCGGCGGAGTCGAAACGCGCGACACGCTGGGCGTCGGTGAGTCGTTCGACGACGGGTGCGCTGCCGTCGGCGGCTGCGGTCATGAGGCTTTCGCCACGACCGGTTAGCAGCGGGCCGATCAGCAGCTCCAGCTTGCGCGGCGCGATCGTCACGCCGACCTCCAGATGGGTTCCCCTGATCGACTCGCCTGCGTTCGTCGCGAGTATGTCGGCGACGATCTGCACGTCAGAAATGCGATCGGTCGTGAAGTATGCGCGCGCGGCGAGTGCGCCCAGTACGCGTGGAAGGACGGCGCGCACCACCGCGTTCGGCGCCAGTCGCAGCTCGACCGCGCCCGCCGGCCCGCTGCGTGCCGCGGCGAAGGTCTCGAGATCCTCGCCCGCGATCGGCTCTAGCGCGCTCGCGTTCGGGACGTCGAACTCCATGCGGAGCTCCGTCCCGCCGGCCGGCGTCAGTGCGAACCCGACGCTGCGTGCGAGCGTGTCGATCACGGCGAGGCCGATCCCCTCCTGACGCTGCTCCTCGCCGTGCGGGGGCATGCCTTTGCCGTGATCGCGGACGACGACCGCGACGCCGTCCGAAAGCGCCAACACGTCCACTTCGAGCGCTCCCTCATGCTCGCCGTAGGCGTGCATCACGACGTTGTTGCAGGCCTCGGTGACGGCTGTGTTCAGGTCATTACTCGCGATCGCGTCGAGCGTGAGGCAGGCAGCTACACCGTTCAACGCCTGGCGTACGATCAGGACGTTCTCGGGCCGGCTGGGGAGGCTCAGGTGGACGTTGGGAAGCTCGGCCATCGAGCGCCAGCGATCGACCGGATTCTCGCGGGCGTGCGTCTAGCCGCAGCGGAACGCCGCGGCGTCGGTCCTTCCGCCCAGCCGTACTCAGTCCGCACGCGTCAGCGTCCGCAGCTGCTCGAGTGAGCGGCGCAACAGGCGCGAGACCTGCATCTGCGAGATGCCGACACGCTCCGCGATCTCCGTCTGCGTGAGGTCTTCAACGAAGCGCATACGCAGGATCAGGCGCTCGCGCGGGGGGATGTGCCCGAGCACTGCCGTCACGGTCGCGTCCAACTCGACGAGCTCGTAGCGCTCGTCGTCCTCGCCGACAGTGTCCCCGTAGGCCACCGCCTCGCCGTCGGCCCGCGGACGCGGCGCGTCGAGCGAAAGCGTGTCGTAGGCCTGGATCGCCTGTAGCGCGTCGATGACATCCTCGGTGTCGATCTCGAGGAACTCAGCGAGCTGGTTCACCGTCGGTGCGCGCCCGTGCACGTTGGCCAGGCGCTCCTGCGCGTCGCGCACCTTCAGCGCGCGCTCCTGTGCGCCGCGAGGAACGTGCACCGCCCAGCCGGAGTCGCGGAAGTACCGGCGCATCTCGCCGAGGATCGTCGGCACGGCGAACGACGCGAACGGGTGACCACGGTCGACGTCATAGCGGTCCAGGGCCTTCAGCAGGCCGAGGGAGGCGACCTGCAGCAGGTCCTCGAACGGCTCGGACGAGCGTCCGTAGCGCCGGGCGAGGCCGCGCGTGAGCGGCAGGTACTGCCGCACGAGCGCTTCTCGCGCGTGCGGATCCCGATCACATTGCCAGCGCGTGAACAGCTCGTGCGAATCGTCGGATGTGCCGGGAGCGGTACGCGCTCCAGGCGATGGCTTTGTGGCCACTGAAGGCATCTCGACTCCTCTCTGGTTCGCCAACGGTACGGCCCCACGGCGGCGGGACCGCCACTCACGTGGATGATACCCCGTGTCGGGCCACTCCAAACCACAAATGTGGCCGCCTGCACACGATCGTGCGACGCGCTCGTCGAGCTTGAGTTCTCGCGACGGACGACCGCCCCAGATCGCCCGCTAGGCTCAAGCTCAGTGTCAACGTCCGGCGAGCCCGTGCCAAGCGTTGAGCAGATCCTCGCAACGCGCAGCGGTGAGGAGATGGCGCTCAACGACGCCTATCTGAACCCGCAGATGGGGCGGATCCTGCGCACGTTGGGCTTCGACAGGGTGTGGACCGGCGGCGAGGGCGCGCACCTGATCGACGCCGCCGGCGAGCGCTACCTCGATCTGTTCGGCGGCTATGGGGTGTTCGCGATCGGACGTAACCATCCGCAGGCGCTTGCAGCAATCGAGCAGGTGCTCGAAGCGCGGACTGGGAACCTGCCGCAGCTCGGGGTGACGCTGCTGAGCGGCGTGCTCGCCGAGCAGCTTCTCGCGCGCGCGCCAAGCAGCGTCGGCGCGATGGTTCCGGCGAACAGCGGCACCGAGGCGGTCGAGGCGTCGATCAAGATCTCCCGGGCAGCCACCGGACGTCCGCGCGTGCTGTATGCCGAGCATGCCTTCCATGGGCTCACGCTCGGCTCGCTGTCGCTCAACGGCGGCGTCGAGTTCCGCGACGGGTTCGGGCCGCTGCTGCCGGGCTGTGACCCCGTCGGCTTCGGCGATCTCGAGGCGCTGGCGCAGGAGCTCGCCCGCGGCGACGTCGCGGCGTTCATCGTCGAGCCGATCCAGGGCAAGGGCGTGAACCTGCCCGCGCCGGACTACCTGCCCGCGGCTCAGCGCCTCTGCCGCGAGGCCGGCGCGCTGTTCGTGTGCGACGAGGTCCAGACGGGAATCGGGCGCACCGGACGCTTTCTGGCGCTCGAGCACTGGGGCCTCGAGCCGGACCTGATCTGCGTCGCCAAGGCGCTGTCGGGAGGGTTCGTCCCGATCGGCGCAGTGCTCGTCTCGCGGGCGGCCTTCGAGCGGGTCTTCGACGGCATGGAGCGCGCCGTGCGTCACGGCTCGACCTTCGGCGGCAACGACCTCGCGGCCGCCGTCGCGCTGGCGACGCTGCGGGTGCTCGAGGAGGAGCAGCTCGTCGCTCGCGCCGAGCGTATGGGCGCGCTGCTGCTCGAGCTGACGAGGCCGTTGGTCGAGCGCTTCGAGGTCGTCAGGGAGGTTCGCGGCCTCGGGCTGATGTGGGCGATCGAATTCGGGCCGCCCGCCGGTGCGAGCGCGCGGCGGCTGTGGGAGCGGGTCGAGCGCCGCCAACCGGGCCTGTTCTCGCAGCTGATCACGGTGCCGCTGTTTCACGAGCACAAGATCTTCTGCCAGGTGGCAGGCCACCACATGAACGTGATCAAGGCGCTGCCGGCGCTGACGATCGAGGAGTCCGAGGTGCGCCGGTTCGCCGCTGCGCTCGAGCAGACGATCGCCGCCGCCGAGCGCTATCCGGCTGCGCTGGCGCGCTTCGGGCTGCGCACCGGGCTGCGGGCCGTGGGCGTCGGACGCTGAGGCCGGTCACCCGCCGCGAGGGGAGGTGGCCCCGCGGCGGGTGAGCATTGCGCTCCTCTCGCGCTACTTGGCCGCCGTGAACACGTCCGCTCCGAAGATCGCCGGCACCGAGGCGGCGTCGGCGAGGCGGGGGAGACCGAACAGCGACTCCCAGCTCGCGAGCGAGGAGTAGTGGTTGTAGGGGGTTGGGCTGACGGTGCCCGGCTTGATGAACGGCGAGATCAGGACCGCGCCGACCCTGCCGCCGCCGGGGCCGGTGATCCCCGGCAACGGCGTGTTGGGGCCGGGCGTCTCCCCGCAGCACGACGAGGAGTCGCCCTGCGGTCCCTCGGACTCGTCGAAGGTGATCTCGAGCAGGCCGCCCTTGCGAAACGCCGGTGAGCCGGTGATCTTCGGCACCCATGTTTCGAGGAACGCGTCGATGTCCGCCAGCGCCGAGGCGCCGCTCGGCTGGTTGGCGCACGGATAGTCGTGGCCGTCGTTGCACAGGTTCGGCGTGATGAACGAGAAGCTCGGCGTCTTGCCGGCACGCGCCAGATCGGTCGCGAGGCCGGTCTCGCCGCGCAGCGCGGCCGCCGGCATCGCTCCGCTCGGCGAGCCCATCGCGACGACGTGCCCGTCGCAATAGGTCTCGTCGGCGATCACCGACTGGAAGTACACGAACGGGTCGTGGCGCGTCGCGTAGCCGTCGCCTTCGACCGCCGACTGCGTTTCGTCTCTCGACTCGAGCGCCGGGTGCCCGCACGCCGCGGCCTCGCGGTTGGGGTCGTTGCCCATGTCCTG
Source organism: Solirubrobacteraceae bacterium (assembly GCA_035485155.1). GTDB lineage: Bacteria > Actinomycetota > Thermoleophilia > Solirubrobacterales > Solirubrobacteraceae > Palsa-744. The sequence goes on along the minus strand of DATHOH010000016.1, from coordinate 28,849 downwards.
CTCGTATGCCTTCCAGCTCATGCCGGCCGCCGAGAGCTGCGTCCCGATGTTGGCGACCGTGCTCGGAAACACGCAGCCCTGACCCTCCTCGACGCCGTCCGCGAGCAGTTCCGCGCCGAGGAACTCGCTGAAGATCTGACAGTCGGCCTGGTTCTCGAGGTTCGGGGGCTGTCCGGAGACGAGCGAGATGTAGTTGTCGTTGCTCTCGTGGCCGGTCGCGTAATAGCTTTCGAGCAGCGCGCCCTGCGCCGGCAGCGTCTGGGCCAGATAGGGGTCGGCGCTCGGATCGCCGAACGTGCTCGCGTAGCTCTCGTTCTCGAGCACGATCACGAACACGTGGCGAACCTTCGGCTGCTTGTACGCGGGCGTCCGCGCGGCCGCGTGGGCCGGCGCGGCGGCGCCACGGGCTGCCAGCGCGCTCCCGAGCGTGGCCCCGCCGCTCGCCGCCAAGACACTCGCCGCTGCGCCGCAGCCCGCGATCGCGAGCGCTACGACGAGCGCGGCGCGGGCGCGGCTGGAGATCATCGACCGGCGGCGGACGCTTGGCATCGCATTCCTCTCATGACGTGGGGACGGCTTCGACCGGGGCCGGCGGTGCTTCGAGCGTCGGGGGTTCCAGCAATGCGGGGCTGGCGAGGTCGAGGAAGTCGGCGACCGTGCGCGCGTTGGCGTCGCGATAGGTGAGCGCCGGCAGGTTCCACTTCGCCTCGATCGTCGCGAGCGCCGAGGTGTGGTCGTGCACGAGGTTCGTGACGGCGTTCGGCTTGGAGTACGGGGAGGCGACGACCGCCGGCACTCTTGGTCCGTAGATGTCGTAGCCGCCCGGCACGTCTTCGGGTCCGAGCTCCGGGGCGATCGAGTCGGGAGGTATCGCCGCGGGGGGCGGCACGTGGTCGTAGTAGCCGCCGTGCTCGTCGTAGGTGTAGATCAAGAGCGTGCGCGGCCACGCAGGCGAGTGCAACACGGCGTTGACGACCTTGTACGCCCAGTTCTCGCCGTAGGCCAGGTTCTGGGGATCCTCCTCGTCACCGCCGACTTCCGACAGCTTCGCGCCGATCTTTTCGAGGCCGGGGACCGTTGCGAGCTTTTGGCCCACTTCCGAGAGCACGCCGAACTCGGGGTCGACGAAGCTCACCGACGGGAGCGTGCCGGCGGCACAATCGGCATAGAACTTGGTGATCTGGGAGAGGTTCGCAGGGTATTTCTCGATGATCGACGGGATAATCGCCGTCTGCGGCAGGTCGGTGAAGTAGTTGCGCCAGCTGACCCCATAGGCGTGCATGCGGTCGAAGATCGTGCCGTTCGGCGGCGGCGGGTCCTTCAGGCTTTCGCTGTCCGTCGCGATGTCGCCGTATGCGGTACCGGCCATCAGGAAGCGGCGGTTGGGGTAGGTCTGGCACGGCGCCGAGCAGAACCAGCGGTTGGCGAGCGTGAACGAGCGCGCGAAGGAGTACGCGAACGGCAGCAGCTCCTCGGTCCAATAGCCCATCGGCTGGTCGGAGTCGACCGAGCGCACGAACCCGTCCATCGCACCTGCGTCGATCTGTTCGTGGGTCGCGTTCCACGACTGCGACACGCTCGACCCCTGCGCGGTCGTGGGGAACGCGAATGAGCGAACGGGCCCTTCCGGACCGGGGTTGCTGTTGAGCGCTGCACCGTGGTGGTTGAAATGCAGGCCCTGCGCGCGGGGCTGGCCGGAGCGCGCCAGCGCGCCCAGCAGGTTGTCGAAGGAGTGGTTCTCCATCATCACGACGACGATGTGGTCGAAAGGCAGCGCTTCGGTGGCGGTCCCGGCGGGCCGCCTGGGGTCGGGCAGGCTGTCGGGCACGCGCAACGGCTTCGCGGCGGCCGAGATCGTCCGCCAGAAGGCGCCGGCGCTCGACATGCCCGCCACGGCCGCGCCCACCGAGCCGCCGTAGCGCAGCAGCGCGCGGCGGGTGATGGGGTGCTCGAGCGGTGGGTGGTGCAGTTCGAACATGGCTCCTGTCTCGCGCGTGATCGGGCCGCGCTGTCCGGCGATCCTCGACAGGATGGTTTCCCGCCTTTCGAAGCTCTACTCGTGAAGATCCTGTTAGTGGCGCCAGCCGCGGCCGAGCGGACTGCACACCCGCTCTCCGGGGCGCGCTCTCCGCGCCGCTAGCCTGTCGGGCCGTGCTCGTAACCAGAGATGACATCCGCAACGTGGCGATCGTCGCGCACGTCGACCACGGCAAGACCACGCTCGTGGACGCGATGCTGTGGCAGTCGGGCGCGTTCCGCGTCGGCCAGGACGTCGCCACGCGCGTGCTCGACTCGATGGATCTCGAGCGCGAGAAGGGCATCACGATCCTCGCCAAGAACACCTCGCTGCGCTACAAGGACGTCAAGCTCAACATCATCGACACTCCCGGTCACGCAGACTTCGGCGGGGAGGTCGAGCGCGGGCTGACGATGGTCGACGGTGTGCTGCTGCTCGTCGACGCATCCGAGGGCCCGTTGCCGCAGACGCGCTTCGTGCTGCGCAAGGCGCTCGAGGCGAAGCTGCCGGTGATCCTCGTCGTCAACAAGGTCGACCGCCCCGACGCGCGCGTCGCGGAGGTCGTCGACGAGGTGTACGAGCTGTTCCTCGATCTCGATGCCGACGAGCACCAGATCGAGTTCCCGATCGTCTACTGCAACGCCAAGGCGGGCGTCGCCTCGTTGCACTACGAGCCGGGTCAGCCGATCCAGGAGCAGAACCTCGCGCCGCTGCTCGACCTGCTGCTCGAGCACATCCCGGCGCCCACCTACGATCCAGAACACCCCCTGCAGGCGCTCGTGACCAACCTCGACGCCTCTCCCTACGTCGGGCGCCTGGCGATCTGCCGTGTGCGCCACGGCACGATCCGCAAGGGCCAGCAGATCGCGTGGTGCCGCGCCGACGGCTCGATCCAGCGCGCGACCGTCGCCGAGCTGTACGTGACCGACGCGCTCGACCGCGTCGACGCGCCGGAGGCGGGACCGGGGGAGGTGATCGCCGTGGCGGGCATCGCCGAGGTCACGATCGGCGAGACGCTCGCCGATCTCGGCGACCCGCGTCCGCTGCCGGTGATCACCGTCGATGAGCCCGCGATGTCGATCACGCTCGGCGTCAACACCTCGCCGCTGGCGGGCAAAGACGGCGACAAGCTGACCGCCAGGCAGATCGAGGCCCGGCTGAAGCAGGAGCTGGTTGGAAACGTGTCGCTGCGCGTCAAAGAGACCGAGCGGCCGGACACCTACGAGGTGCAGGGCCGCGGTGAGCTGCAGCTGGCGGTGCTCGTCGAGATCATGCGCAGAGAGGGCTTCGAGCTGACGGTCGGCCAGCCGCACGTGCTCGAGCGCGAGATCGAAGGCAAGCGTCACGAGCCGGTCGAGCGTCTGTCCGTGGACGTCCCCGAGGAGCACGTCGGCACGGTCACGCAGCTGCTTGCCGCGCGCAAGGGCCGGATGGAGCACATGACCAACCACGGCACCGGCTGGGTGCGGATGGACTACCTCGTCCCGGCTCGCGGGCTGATCGGCTTCCGCACGCAGTTCCTGACCGAGACGCGCGGCACCGGGATCATGCACCACGTCTTCGACCGCTGGGAGCCGTGGGCGGGGGACATCCTGACGCGCACCAGCGGCGTGCTCGTCGCCGACCGCCGCGGCGAGACCGTGACCTTCTCGCTGTTCACGCTGCAGGAGCGCGGCTCGCTGTTCGTCGGCCCCGGCGAGGAGGTCTACGAAGGGATGGTCATCGGCGAGAACGCCCGCGCGGAGGACCTCGACGTCAATCCCGTCAAAGAGAAGCACCTGACGAACATGCGCTCGTCGACCTCCGACGTGCTCGTGCGCCTCGACGCGCACCGCAAACTGACGCTCGACGAGGCGCTGGAGTTCGTGCGCGAGGACGAGGCCGTCGAGGTGACGCCGGTATCGGTGCGGATGCGCAAGGTCAACCTCTCGAAGCTGGAACGTCAGAAGGCGATGAAAATGGCGCGCAAGTGAGGTATGAGCACGATTACCGCTGAGTCCCCGCCGGCGACGGCCGGTATCAGGCTCAGCGGCCTGGTGAAGACGTTTCCCGGCCCCGACGGCCCGATCAGGGCGGTGCGGGGAATCGACGTGGAGATCGCGCCGGGTGAGACGGTCGCGCTGCTCGGTCCCAACGGCGCCGGCAAGTCGACGACGATCGACATGCTGCTCGGCCTGCTGGCACCCGACGAGGGCAGCGTGTCGGTTTTCGGTCGCTCCCCCGCAGAGGCGGTCGCGCGCGGTTCGATCGGCGGGATGCTGCAGACGGGAGAGCTGATCAGGGATCTGTCGGTGGGCGAGCTGGTGGCGATGATGGCGTCGCTTTACCCCTCGCCTTTGCGCGTCGAGGACGCGCTCGAGCTCTCGGGTGTACGCGAGTTCGCCGCCCAGCGCACGCAGAAGCTCTCAGGCGGACAGACCCAGCGCGTACGGCTCGCAATCGCGCTCGTCAGCGATCCGCAGCTGCTCGTGCTCGACGAGCCGACGGTCGCGCTCGACGTCGAGGGACGCCGGGCCTTCTGGGCGACGATGCGTGCCTTCGCCGCGCGTGGCAAGACCGTCGTGTTCGCAACCCACTACCTCGAGGAGGCCGACGCGTACGCGGATCGCGCCGTGCTCATGGCTCACGGCGCGGTCGTCGCCGACGGGCCGACCACCGAGATTCGGGCGCGCGTCGGCACGCGCACGCTCCGCGCGACCTTGCCGGGCGTGGAGGTGGGCGCACTGGGCGGGCTGCCGGGCGTCAGCAGCGCCGAGCGTCGTGGCGAGGCCGTGGTTCTGCGATGCAGCGACTCCGACGTGGCGATCAGGGCGCTGCTGAGCGCCTACCCAGGCGCGCGTGACATCGAGATTGCCGCGGCGGGCCTGGAGGAGGCGTTCCTCGCGCTCACCGGCGACGATCACGAGGGCGCCGAGTCGCGCGCTGCGGATCAGACGCGTCGCGGAGGGGAGGCCTGATGCCGCTTCTGTACACGCGCTACGAGCTCCTGCGCACCTTGCGCAACCGGCGCTTCTTCCTGCTTTCGCTCGGTTTCCCGCTCGTCCTTTACTTCGTGATCGTGAGCCCCAATCGGCACGTGCGCAACTTCGACGGCAGCGGCATCTCGTTCGCGCTCTACTACATGGTTGGGCTCGCGACCTTCGGAACGATGAGCGCGATGCTCTCCTGCGGAGCGCGAATCGCCGCCGAGCGCGCGGTTGGCTGGAATCGTCAGCTGCGAATCACGCCGCTCACGCCGCGTGCCTACTTCCGCGTGAAGGTGCTCACGGGTTACATGATCGCGTTGATCAGCCTGCTCGCGCTGTACGCGGCCGGCGCGTCGCTCGGCGTCCGCCTCCCCGCGGCGGAGTGGTTGAAGATGACCGCGCTGATCCTCGTCGGCCTGATCCCCTTCGCGGCGCTCGGCATCATGCTCGGTCACATGCTCACGCCGGACTCGATCGGTCCCGCGATGGGTGGCGGCATCTCGCTGCTCGCGCTGCTTGGAGGCGTGTGGTTCCCGCTTCCCAGCCACGGCTTCCTCCACGACCTCGGCCAGTACATCCCCTCCTACTGGCTCGCTCGCGCGAGCCATGTGGCCCTGGGCGGCGCCGCCTGGAGCACCATGGGATGGGTGGTGATGGTCGCCTGGACGGTCGTGCTCGGCGCGCTTGCCGCGCGCGCCTACCGGCGCGACACGGGACGGATATAGGCCACCGGGCCGCGGCGCGAGCCACGCGGCGTGCTCGCTCACGATGGCTGCGCACGCGGCGCCGGGCGACGCTAGGGTACCGCCGATGATCACAACGACAAGCGCCTCACTCACTGCCAGGATCGCCGTGCTCGCCGCATCGCTGGCTTGTGCATCGCTGCTCGCCGGACCTTTCGCAGCGGGTGCAGCCACGATCGTCTACGCCCCCGAGAGCCTCTCCGTATATGAACAGCAACTCAACAGCGGCAAGATCAGGGCCGTCACGATCAACAAGCACCTTCGCTCCCTGCGGGTGACGCTCGACGACGGCAGCTACGTGCTCGCGCGCTACAAGCCCAAAGAAGAGAAGAAGGCCGCTGCGGCGCTCGAAGCCAAGCACGTGCCCGTCGTCGTGCTGACGTCATCGGAAGCCAGCAAAGAAGCCAAAACCGGACCCAAAAAAGCCCACAAACACAAAATCCGCTACATCGCCGGGGGGGTCCTGATCGTCGTGATCATCATCGTCGCCGCTGTGCTGCTGATCAGGCGCAGGCGCTACAGGGAGGACTACTGACCCGCACGGGCCCGCGGCTGATCCGCACATAGCCGGGGCCCGGCCGGCGCCGGTCCATATCAAGACTGAGAATAAGACTCAGTCTTGATATGGTGGTCGCGGTTGCACCGACCACCCGCGTCCATCAGGGAGCCGGCCGACATGAAACCGAGCCGCATCGGCGCGTCAGCGCGTCTCATCGTCTTTCTGCTGCTGGGCGCGCTGCCTGCCTCGCTCGCCGGCTGCGCCAGCAGCACCCAAACCGCCACCACCGGCGGCGCGATCGTCGCGGTCGGCGCCGAGAACCAGTACGCCAACGTGATCGAACAGGTCGGCGGTCGCTTCGTGAGAACGACCGCGATCGAGAGCAACCCGAACACCGATCCGCATAGCTTCGAGGCAAGCCCGAGCGTGGCGGAGGTCGTGAGCGCGGCGCGGCTGGTCGTGCAGAACGGTCTCGGTTACGACACGTACATGGAAAAGATCGAGTCCGCCTCCGGGGGGGTGGGCTCCAATTCTGCGCGCAAGGTGATCGACGTGCAGAAGCTGCTCGGACTGCCCGGCTCCACGCCCAACCCTCACCTCTGGTACAAGCCCGGGACGATGGCCGCTGTCGCAAAGGCGGTTGCCGCGTCCCTGTCGCAGCTGCAGCCGGCGCATGCCGCCTACTTCCAGGCGAACGCGACCGCCTTTGAACGATCGCTGTCGCCCTGGTATCGCGCGATCAACAGCTTCGCGGCCGCTTATCCGGGTACTCCCGTCGCAACGACCGAGCCGGTCGGCGACTACTTGCTCGAAGCCGCCGGCACCGTCAACCTGACCCCGTTTGGCCTGCAGGCGGACATCATGAACGGCGTCGACCCCGCGCCCCAGGATGTGACGCTGCAGAACGGGTTGTTCTCCGACCACAGGGTCAAGGTGTTCGTCTACAACCAGCAGGTCACCGACTCGCTCACCCAGTCCTTCCTGCAGGCCGCCAAACGCGCAGGCGTGCCCGTGGTCGGGGTGTACGAGACGATGCCGGCGCCCGGATACGACTACCAGTCGTGGATGCTCGCCGAGGTGCGGGCGCTGCGCCGGGCGGTCGCCGAAAAGGTCTCGACGCAGGAGCTGTGATGGACGCTGCCGAGGAGATCCTGTCGGTTGAGCGGGTCAGCGTGCGGCTGTCCGGGCGCGAGGTCCTGCGCGACGTCAGCTTCGCGATCCGCCCGGGCGAGTTCACCGGGCTGATCGGCTCCAACGGCGCCGGCAAGACGACGCTGTTGCGGGTGATCCTCGGCCTGCAGCCGGTCAACGCCGGGCGCGTGCTGATCGACGGCCGCCCGCGCTCGCGCCGCAGCGCGCTGATCGGCTACGTCCCGCAGAAGTTCCTGCTCGATCCCGACATGCCGCTGCGGGCTCGCGATCTCGTCGGTCTGGGCATCGACGCGCAACGCTTCGGAATCCCGCTGCCGTCGCGCGCCCGCAGGTCGCGCATCGACGAGATGCTGCAGGCGGTGGACGCTGAGCGCTTCGCCGACGCGCGCGTCGGGCAGCTCTCAGGCGGCGAGCAGCAGCGCGTGCTGATCGCCCACGCCCTGATCGCTCGCCCGCAGCTCCTGCTGCTCGACGAGCCGCTCGCGAACCTCGACCTGCGCGCCGCGCAGGAGGTTGTCAGGCTGCTCGCGCGGATCGCCGCCGAGCAGCAGATCGCGATCCTGATCAGCGCGCACGAGATGAACCCGCTGCTGCCGGTGATGGATCGCATCGTCTACCTCGCCGGCGGTCGCGCCGCGAGCGGCACGACCAAGGAGGTCGTGCGCGCCGATGTGCTCAGCGAGCTCTACGGCAGCCACGTGGACGTGCTCAACGTCCACGGACGCGTGCTCGTGGTGGCCGGCGCCGGCGACGAGTCCGACCTGCTTGGGCACGAGGCCGCGCTGCCCGGGCTGGAGATCCTCTCGTGAGCATTGCTGCGCTCGGCGCACTGCTCGCCCCCGTGGTCGAACCCGGGTTCTTCTCGAGCGAAGCCGTGCGCGTGGCGATCGTCGTCGGCGCGCTCGTCGCGGTTACCGCCGGGACCGTCGGCGTGTTCACGGTGATGCGCGGCCAGTCGTTTGCGGGCGAGGCGCTCGGGGACATCGACACCACCGGCGGCTCTGCGGCGTTCCTGGTCGGGATCGGACCGCTGTGGGGCTTCTTGGCCGTGAGCGTCGCCGCCGCGGCGGCTATGGAGCTGATCGGCATCCAGCGTCCGCGCGGGCGGGACCTGGCGACCGGCATCGTGCTCGGGACGGCGCTCGGCCTGGCCGCGCTGCTGCTGTACCTGGTCACGACGCTGCACAACACCACGGGGGCAGCTCAAACGATCCTGTTCGGCTCCGTGTTCACGGTCCCGGGCTCGACGATCCCGCTCGTCGCGCTGCTGAGCGTGGTCGTGCTGGGGAGCATCGCCACGCTCTACCGTCCGCTGCTGCTCAGCTCGCTGAGCGCAGAGATGGCTGCCGCGCGTGGACTGCACGTGCGGGCGCTCGGAGCGGCGTATCTGCTCGCGCTGGCGGTGGCGATCGCGCTGGCGGCGATCACGATCGGCTCGATCCTCTCGACCGCGCTGCTCGTCGGCCCGGCCGCGACGGCCCTGCGCCTCACCCGGCGTCCGGGCACAGCGATCGCGCTCGCCGGCGGGCTCGGAGTGACCGCCATGTGGCTCGGGATCCTGCTCGCCTACGACAGCTTCGCGTGGCCTCCGCTCGGCACCGGCTGGCCGGTGAGCTTCTTCGTCGTGACGCTGATCTTCCTCGGCTACCTGCTCTCCGGGGTCCCCGAGCTGCTGCGCAGGCGGGCGGGAGCCGCGTAGATGTTCTCGGGCTTCATGGTCAACGCGTGGGAGGTCGCGAGCATCGTCGCCGTGGTCGCGGGCATCGTCGGCTTCTTCGTCGTGCTGCGCGGGTCGGCGTTCGTCGCGCACGCGATCCCCAACGGCTCGTTCGCCGGCGCCGCCGGCGCGAGCCTGATCGGCGTCAGCACGCTCGTCGGATTGGGCGCGTTCTCGTTGCTCGGGGCGCTCGGCATCGGCCTGCTCGGCCGACGCGGGCGCCACGACGTCGTGACGGCCCTCGCGCTCGTGATGATGCTCGGGCTCGGCGCGCTGTTCGTGAGCCTGAGCGTCGAGTACGAGCCGGAGATCGAGTCGCTGCTGTTCGGCGAGGTGCTCGGCATCTCCAACAATGCGGTTGCGCCCACGGCGGCGCTGGCGCTCGTCTGCGTGGCCGCAATCGCGGCGCTCTACCGTCCGCTGATGCTCTCCTCGGTGCTCGCCGAGGTCGGCGAGGCGCGCGGGGTTCGGGCGTTCACGATGGAGCTGTGTTTCCTGGTCGTCGTCGCGCTCGCGACGACGATGACCGTGCCGGTCGTCGGCACGCTGCTGATCTTCAGCCTGATGATCGGGCCGCCGGCCGCCGCGCGCTCGTTCGTCGACAGGCCACTCGCCGCCATCGGGCTGTCCGTGGCGATTGCATTGATCACCGTGTGGAGCGCGATCGCGGCCTCCTACACGACCAACTACCCGATCGGCTTCTACGTCGGCACGATCAGCGCCGTCGCCTACGCGCTCGGTCGCGCATGGGCCGCGTGGCGTGCGCGCCGATGCAGCGGCGGCGACGCGAGGCGCGACTATGGCGTCAGCGGCGCCTCTAACATCGCCGCATGAGCTCTGAAGCGATAACCGACGGCTGGGTCGAGCAGGCCGAGGCGGCGCTCGCTGCCGCGGGGCGAAAGCGGGGCGGTGCTCGGCGCGCGCTGCTCGAGCTGCTTGCCGCGCAGGAGTGCGCGCTGACCGCCGTCGAGATCGAGGACGCGCTGCGCGCGCGCTCGGCGCGCCCGGTCAGCCGCGCGAGCGTCTACCGGATCCTCGATGAGCTCGAGGCGCTCGCGCTCGTCCAGCGCGTCGAGACCGGCCAGGCGATGGTGCGCTACGAGCGCGTGTGCGAGCACGAGCAGCACCACCACCATCTCGTGTGCGACGAGTGCGGCCTTGTGATGCCGTTCTCCGACCCCGGCCTCGAGCGTGCGATCGACTCGCTCAGCACGCGGGTTCCGCTCACGGTCTCAGAGCACGAGATCGTGCTGCACGGGGCGTGCCGCGACTGCGCGGCCTAGGTGAGGCCACACAGCCGGTCGCTGAGCTCCCGCAGCTGCCGGCGCGCGCTCTGGTCATGGGCCTGGGGATGAGGCTCGGCTGGCGCCAGGCCGTTGAAGTAGTGCCCGCTGACTCCGTCGAGCTGTGCGTCGGCCACGAGTCGCAGCGTCGCGTCGACTCCCTCCTGCAGTGAGCTGACCGGCTCGACGCCCCCTTCGAGAACCATTTTCGTCGGCATGAACGTCGCCGGGTGCGTTGACGATGCGGGCCGGCGCGGAGCTTTCGAGCGTGGGCAGCAGCAGCTTCGTGAGCAGGTAGCCGGCGAGGTAGTTGACCGCGAACCTCAACTCATAGCCGTCGCGGCTCTCCATCCTCTCGCCATCGCCGGCGATAGTCGTGCCGATGCCGGCGTTGTTGACGAGCGCGTCCAGACGCGCGACCTCGCCGAGCGTCTCCTCGGCGAGCGCGCGCACCTCATCCAGCGACGACAGGTCGGCTCGTAGCCAGCGCAGCCGCTCGCTGCCGGTCGCGGCGCTGATCTGTGCGATCGTCTCGCGGCCGTGCTCGTCGTCGCGACCGTGAAGTAGGAGCGTTGCACCCTGCTCCGCGAGCTCGGTCGTGAGCGCGCGTCCGAGCCCGTCGGTGGCGCCGGTGATCAGGATTGTCTGCTGACTGACAGGTCGGATGGTGCCTCCTCGCGGTTGGTCACGGTACGCGTCGAGCGCGATCTTGCGCTCACGCGCACCGGGTCGGCCAGGGCGCACGGCTTGCCCCAAAGGTAGGCGAGCACACAGCCAAGCGTGAACACCGCCACCACGAACAGCACCGGTCCGGAGTCCTCGACGAGCGCGCCGACGAACCCGGCGGCCAGGCCACCCGCGAGCGCCGCCGTCCACGCCGGATCACTCGCCACCGGGGCCAGAACACGCGCCCGCCGGCGGATACCCAGCACAGCGGCGGCGAGCGCGGCGGCGCTCGCCGCGGGCATCGCATGGTTGCCCAGCTCGTTCCACGCGGCGGTGTAGCGGCGGACGATCACGTCGCGCAGCTCATCCGCCGAGCGCGCGTCCAGGACGCTGCCTGTGAAGTGGCCCGTTCCGTGCGCCACGGCAAGGTCGAGTGCCGCCAGCGCGATGAGACCCGCGACGGGGCTGAGCAGCACGACCAGCGCGCGTCTGCGTGTCAACGCGCCGGGGAGCAGCATGATCGTGGCAAGCGCGAAGCCGAAGCTCACGAGGATCACCCCGCCGACGCCCGCGCCGATCCGCGCCGACCCCTCGATCAGGGCCAGCAGGACGCCGCTGAGCGCCATCGTCATCGCTGCGCGTCGACCGCGCGTGGCGGGGTACAGCGCGCCGGCGAGGGCCGCCAGCACGAGCACGGCCAGCGCCGACTTGAGATCGTTGCCGATCCCGTAGAAGCGCGCTCCCAGGATCGGGTCCGGCCCGAGCAGCGAGCGCATCAGCAGCTGCGTGCCGGCGAGCGCGTCGGCGCTGATCGCGACGATCGCCGCAAGCGCCGGGACGAGCAGCGCGCGTGGCCAGCGAACGAGCGCGTCGGTCAGTGCGCCGAGCGCGAGACAGAGGAGCGCGATCGTCGCGTACTCGACGGCGGCGCTCGGCTCGAGCGCCGCGGGGAGCAGCACCGCGACCGGCGCCCACAGCACGCCGAGCGCGCCGACGCGCAACGCCCACGCGCGCGCCCGAATCGATGGTGATGCCAGCGCTGCGAGCAGCGCCCACGCGCCCAGCAGCCAACCCAGCGCGGGCAGGCGGCGCGCGCTGATCACCCGCAGACGCGCCATCAGCCCGCGCAGGCTCGCCGACTGCAGCGCACCGTCGGTGAGGAGCGGCGCGCCGCGCACGTCCGTCGGCGGTCTGAGGCCGAGGTGCTCGAGGATCGTCGGCGTGAGATCGAACGCCGCGATCAGGCCGCGTTGTTTGGTGCTGTGCGAGCTCAGCTCGTGCCCGCCGCCGCCCGCGAGGCCCGCCGCGCCGGTCCACAGCAGCTGCCCCGTGGGTCCGTGCGCGACGCGCTGCACGACGATCAGCAGCTCGTCCGCGTCACGTGCGCGACCGAGCTTGCGCAGGTCGGCGCGGCCTTCGACTCCCGCGGGAAGATCGGCGATCACCAGGGGCTTGCTGCGCATCAGGGCCTCGATGCGCGGCACAAGCGTCGGCGCCGAGCCGAGCGAGACGGCCGCTAGCTGCCCGTTTTCTGCCGCTGCCAGGGGCGCGTCGGTGCTGGTCGCGGCGTCGATCCCGGCATAGCCCGCGCCGCCGGGGACCTCACTCGCGAGCAGCCCCGGGCGCAGCAACTGCGGCGCGCGTTGCGCGCGTCTGAGCGCCGTCTGCCAGCCGACGATCCTCGCGCGTGCGCCGGAGAGGGCGAGGGTCAGCGCAGGCGGCTCGGGCGTCGCGTAAGCCGAGCTGGCAATGCGCGCGCCTTGACCGATATCGAGCAGCAGCTGGGTATTCGAGTAAGGACCCTGGCTGGCAGACATGATGCCGACGGACGCTCCGGTCAGCGCCGCGAGCTGCGACTCGCCGGCGGCTGCGAAAACCACGAGCACCGAGGGCCGCGCGCTCGCGCCGGTCGCCTCGGCCGCGCCCGTCCAGGCGCCGAACGCCGAGGTGCAGAGGAGGGTCAGCGCCGCCCCGCGCCGGACCCGGCTCAGAGCCTCGCTCCGTGTCTCGCCCGTGCCAGCACTGCGCGCAAGCGTAACCCCAGGCTCAGTTGACGCTCGGGTCCAGCGGCATCCGGGCGAGCAGCGCATAGCTGCCGCCCATGCGCGTGAGCACGATGCTCCACAGATCCGCCGGGGTGTCAGTGAACACGTCGCGGGGCTCAGCAGGGTGTGCGATCCAGGCGCCCTCGGCGATCTCCGCGTCGAGCTGTCCGCGCCCCCAGCCGGCGTGACCGGCGAAGACCCGTCGGCGCTCTGTCGTCTCGGCCAGCTCCTCGACACCCGCGTCCGGAGCGGGAAAGCCGATGCGACCGAGCACCATCACGCCCGCCAGCGCCGGCTCGCGAAACTCGGCCAGGAACACGACCGAGCTCGGCTGCACCGGGCCGCCGACGTACACCGTCTCGAGCGCCCCGACGACGTCGAGCAGCTGCGGCACGGCCTCGCCGACGGTGACGCTCGACGGGCGGTTGAGGACGACCCCCATCGCTCCGTCCTCGCTGTGGATCCCGATCAGCACGACCGTGCGCGCGAAGTTCGGATCCAGCAGCGACGGCGAGGCCAGCAGCAACTGGCCGGCGAGCGATTGCTCCATGATCTCCAGGCTAGCGTTCGTTGGACGCTCTGTTGCGCCATGCGAGAATGCAGGATCGAGATGGACGCGCAAGAGATCGAGCAGCGCATCGCTGAGCTTCCCGGCTGGCACTACGAGTTCGAGTTCGACGGCGGGGTGCGCACGCACGTCGCCAACCCCGTGCTGATCAACAGGCAGCGCGAACGCTACCGCTACTTCTTCACCGCGCTGCTCGAGCTGACCGGCGGCTCGCTCCGCGGCCGTCGCGTGCTCGACCTCGGCTGCAACGCTGGCTTCTGGTCGCTTGCCGCGGTCGACGCGGGCGCAGACTTCGTGATGGGTGTGGATGCGCGCCAGAGCTATCTCGACCAGGCCGCGCTCGTGTTCGAGGCCAAGGGGATCGATCCGTCGCGCTACCGCTTGGAGCCCGCGAACCTATTCGAGCTCACGCTCATGGAGGGCTTCGACGTGGTTCTGTGCCTTGGTCTGATGAGCGCCCTTTGCAAGCCCTTCGAGTTGTTCGAGCTGATGTCGGGCGCGGGCGCGGAGCTGATCGTGATCGACACCGAAGTCTCCCGCGCGCGTCTCAGCATCTTCGAGCTCGCACGCCCGTACAACACGACCGATGCAGTCGAATACCCGCTCGGTCTGGTGCCGAGCAGGGCGGCCGTCGTGGAGCTCGCAAGCCAGTTCGGCTTCGACACGCTGGCGCTGGCTCCTGACATATCCGATTACACCGGCATGAGCGACTATCGCCGTCAGCGAAGGCTCGCTTTCATCTGCTCCAAGGACCTGCCTGTGCACGGCTTGGACGAGGCGGCCACACCTTCACTGGTCCCCTGGTGGATGCGCGATCCAGGTGCGCTGCTGAGCGCGCCGCACTGATCCGCGAGGCGCGCTCAGGGCGCGACGCTGAAGATCTCGAGCGTTCCGGTGAGCTTGTGGTCGTTGGCGTTCCCGGTCGGCTCGACGATGTGCCCGTCGACGACGATCGGGCTGTTCCAGTGCCCGGGTTCGCCCGGCAGCTTCGCGATCGGATGCGGGGAGGACGGGCGGTAGACATAGATGCCGCCGCCGTTGGGTTCATAGACGAACAGCAGGCCGCCGACCATCACCGGGCTGGTGCCCGGCTCCTCGTTCTGCCAGGCGAGCGATAGGCGCCCCCCGCGGAGCACGAACGCGGCGGTGGCGTGTTCGTCGGCGAGGAACATCGTCGTGTGTCCGCCTCGCTGCCACACCGCAGGCGCGCTGAACAGCTGGCCGCCGCCCGGCAGCGACAGCCGCTGGACTTCGCCGCCGAGCGGATGCAGACGCGCGCCCGACGGCGGGTGGCCGTCCAGGCGCTGCAAGGACAGCACACGCATGACGCCGTCCTTGCCGGCCACCATGACCCTGCTCTGGCCGAGCAGCACCGGGGCGCTCGAGCCGAGATCGAGATCGTGCGTGTTCAGTTCTTCCTGGTTGGTCGGCGTGTACGACTGGCGCAGCGCCAGCGCGGGGAAGCCCAGCTCGAGCACGCTGTCGCCGAAGTTGGTCGTGCCGTTCCACGGCGCGTTGCCAGTGTCGATCAGGATGCGACTCCCGCCGGGCTCGACCACTGCACCACCGCGGGAGAGGATCGCGGCGTCGCTGGCGCTGCACGTGCTCGGCACCTGCAGTTCGCGGCGGTTGGCGCAGAGCGTGTTGAAGACATTGGTCAGCCTGCCGCTGGAGCGTTCGACCAGGACCACATGGCCCTGGTATGGCGGGATGTCCCCGATGTAGCCGCTCGTCGCCACGACGAGGTCGGGCCCGTCGATGTTCAGCGCCGCGCCGAGCTTCTCGTGGACCGGTTCGAGGGTGACCCGCGCGGGCCACGTGCCGCTCGTGTCCTCGCTGCCGTCGGACAGCGCGAGCTTGTGAATCTCTCCGTTTGGAGATGCGGCGTACACGAACAGGCGGTCCGGATCCGCGAGCGGGCTCGCGACCGTGATCTGCGCCGTACCCGCCCAGCGGCTGTAGCCGGGGGGCGTGAACGTCCACAGGAGCCTGCCGCTGTCGGCGTCGATCGCGATCGTCTTGCCGTACGTGGTGGTGACGACGATCACGTCGTGCACGGCGCCGTCGACCGTCACGCCGTGAAGGTAGATCGGTGAGGAGTCGACGGTCCCGGGGAGCGAAACGTTGCGGTGGCGCAGGTGGGTGACGTTGGCTTGAGTGATCGCGTCCGCGAGTTCGCTGACGTCGCTGCGCTGCGGGTCGAGGCCGAACTCCGGCCAGTCACGCAGCTCCGCGGCGCTGGAGCGGCTGGCGGTGGGAATCGCGCTGACGCTGACGGTCGGTGTCCGCACCACGGCCGGGGTCGTGCTCCCGCAGGCGCCGAGCACCGCGCACACTGCCGTTGTCAGGCCCAGGCTCGTGAGGCGGCACGCGCGCATCCGTCCACTTGTAGCGGATCCTCCGCTAGGGTGACGAGCATGGCCAAGCGACCGCAGGTTGGCGAGCAGGCGCCGGACTTCGAGCTCCCCGGCACCGATGGGCCGTTCAAGCTCTCCGAGCACCGTGGCGAGCGGGTGGTGCTGCTGTTCTACCCGGGTGATAACACGATGGTGTGCACGAAACAGTTCTGCTCATACCGCGATCGCGCCGAGGACTTTGCAGCGCTGGACGCGACCGTCGTGGGGATCTCCTCGCAGGACCTGGACTCACACCGCGGCTTCAGTGAGAAGTACGACCTGACGGTGCCGCTGTTGGCGGACGTCGATAAGGACGTCGCACGCAAATATGACGCTTTCTCCTCGCGCCTCGGGGTCAAGCGCGCGGTGATCGTGGTCGACGAGCAGGGGATCGTGCGCCACCGCCACGATCACCTGCTCGGGCTCGACTACCAGTCGGTGGATGCGCTGAAGGCGGCGCTGGATGCGCTGCCGGCGTCTGCATCTGGGTGACGTCCGTTCGCCGAGGCCGCGTTCGCGATCGGATGCTTGGGCGTCTCTGCCATCTCAGTTGGCGGTGAGCCGCCCAAGCATTCGCAGGCTGGCGCTACCCGATCACTTCGTATTCTTTGCTGGCCGTCTGTTCTTTGCCGCCGTAGACAGCGGACCACTCACCTTCGGCGAGGTTTTTGTAACCGCCCAGAACCGAGGCGTATTCGCCGCTGGATTTGTTTTCGGAGCCGCCGCTGATCGACGCGACCCGACCGCTGGCAGTGTTGCCGTGGCCGCCGCTGACCGACGCGTCTTCCCGGCTCGCCACGTTGTTGGTGCCGCCGCTGACCGACGTGTAGAAGCCGCTGGCGGTGTTATCCACGCCACCGCTG
Source organism: Solirubrobacteraceae bacterium (assembly GCA_035485155.1). Classification (GTDB taxonomy): domain Bacteria; phylum Actinomycetota; class Thermoleophilia; order Solirubrobacterales; family Solirubrobacteraceae; genus Palsa-744. The sequence goes on along the minus strand of DATHOH010000016.1, from coordinate 11,934 downwards.
ACCGACGGCGCCTCTTCGCCGCTGGCGGTGTTACCCCAGCCGCCGCTGACGGTCGCGTATTTTCCGCTGATGCTGTTCGAGTACCCCGCGATGAGGCCACCGAAGCTCGTATAACTCTGGTGACCTCCCAGCATGAGGTCGTGCGAGCCGGTCTGGCTGCCTGGTTCTTCGTCATAGCCGATGACGAGGTTGCCCTCACCGTTGGTTGTTGTTGTTTTTCCTTCGCCGTTGATGATCTGCACGTTGATCCCGGAGAACTGGACGGTTGGCTTTTTGTCGATTCCTTCGGCAACGTATTTCGTGTGCGGCAGTATGTCGTTCAGCACCGTCATCTCGGCCGTTGGCGGGAGTTCGACCTTGGTGTTGGCAGCTTTGCATTCGCCGCTGCTGCCCCCAGATGTGACGTCTTGCCCGGTGGTTTCGGGTACGCATATCCAGGTTGCTGCTCTGGCTAGGTTGACCTCGGCGGTCGCTGCCATGAAGACTACGACGGTCATGCCGAGCATGCTGGCGCGTCGTACTGCCTGTGAGGATTGCATCACGAACCTCCTTCTGTGGTTTGACGCGAGCGCAAGCGCCACTTGCTCGGCGGCAAGGGTCCGCCGGCCCGCACTGACGTGGTAAGTGGACGGCGTTGGAAGTCTAAAGAAGCGAACTGATCGATACATCGGGCGACGGGTTTGCCTCGGTGTTTGCGTCCGCGCAAACTAGCTCGGGCTCGATGACCAGTCGGTCGACGCGCTGAAGGCGGCGCTCGACGCGCTGCCCACATCCGCCGCTCAGTGAGCTGCGGGCGCGCGTACGCTCATGGACGCCCGGCGCCAACCGCGCCGGTGTCGCGATCGCCGCTGCGGGCGCGGGCTGCGTAGAGCTCGGCGAGCTCGAGCTGCAGGCTGCGCGGGCGTGGGTGGGTGGGATCCGAATCCACCGAGTTGCGGTGCCAGCTGCCGTCGGCGTCGAGATCCCACGAGTTCTGGTTGTCGGCGAAGGCACGTTCGAGTACGTCGAGCAGCTCCTCGCGCAGTGCCGGCGCCTCGATCGGCACCGCCAGCTCGACGCGGTGGTCGAGGTTGCGCGGCATCAGGTCCGCCGAGGCGATGTAGATCGCGAGGTCTCCCTCGCGTTCGAAGGAGTACACGCGTGAGTGCTCGAGCAGGCGTCCGACGATCGAGACGACCCTGATGTTCTCAGAGACACCGGGCACTCCTGGACGCAGGCAGCAGATGCCGCGGACGTTCAGCTGGACGCGGACCCCGGCCTGCGACGCCGCGTACAGCGCGCGGATGCAGCGGCCGTCCACGAGCGAGTTCATCTTCATCGAGATCCGCGCCGGGTGCTCGGCGGAGTGGGCGGCGACCGTGCGTTCGATCTGCTCGATGATGCCCTCGCGCAGGTGTTCGGGAGCGGTCAGCACCTTGCGGTAGTGCAGCGGGCGCCCGTAGCCGGTGAGGTAGTTGAACATGTCGGCCACATCGGCGCCGATCTGCTCGTCGGTCGTGAACAGCCCGAAGTCGGTGTACAGCCGCGCGGTGGTGGAGTGGTAGTTGCCGGTGCCGATGTGCACGTAGTTGCGCACGCCATCGCCCTCGCGGCGCACCACCAGCACGCACTTCGCGTGGGTCTTCAGCGCGGGTTGGCCGTAGACGACGTGCACGCCCGCCTCCTCGAGCGCCTTGGCCCAGTGGATGTTCATGCGCTCGTCGAAACGCGCCTGCAACTCGACCAGCGCCACCGCCTGCTTGCCGCGTTCGGTGGCGTCGATCAGCGCGGGCACCAGCGGCGAGTCGTCGCTCGTGCGGTACACGGTCTGCTTGATCGCGAGCACGTTCGGGTCGGCGACGGCCTGCTCGACGAAGCGCTCGACGGAGGTCGCAAACGACTCATACGGGTGGTGCACGAGCAGGTCGCCTTCGCGCATCGCGCCCATCACGTCCGGACGCTCGCCCTCGCGGCGCAGCAGGCGCGGATGCGTGACCCCGACGATCGGCTCCTCGCGTATCTCGTTGTGGCCGGGAAGCCTGACGATCTGCCACAGAGCACCCATGTCGAGCAGGCCGTCGACGGGGTAGACCTCGTCGTCCTGTACGCCGAGCAGGCCCTGCAGCGCCTCGCGCAGCTGCTCGGAGCCCTGGGAGCCGATCTCGACGCGTACGATCTCGCCGAAGCGCCGGCGACGCAGCTCGTCCTCGACGGCCTGCAGCAGGTCGGCAGCGTCGTCGGAGACCTCGAGGTCGGCGTCGCGGGTGACGCGGAAGACGTCGTAGTCGGCGATCTCCATACCCGGGAACAGCGCGTCGAGGTGATTCGCGATCACGTCCTCAAGCGGCACCAGCAGCGGGGGCTCGCCCGCGGGCTGCTTGAGCGTCACAAAGCGCGGCAGGATCTCGGTCGGCACCTTCACGCGCGCGAACACCGTCTGCTCGTTGGTGGGGTCGCGCACGAGCACCGCAAGGCTCAGCGACAGGTTGGAGATGTAGGGGAACGGGCGCCCGGGCGCGACCGCCAGCGGAGTGAGCGCCGGGAAGATCGCCTTCTGGAAGTGCCGTGCGAGATCCGCGCGCTGCTCGTCGTCGAGCTCGCGCACCCCCACGACGCGGATGTCGTGCTCCGCCAGCGCGGGGCGCAGCTGGCCTTCGAAGCAGTCGGTCAGCCGCCGGCTCTGGCCGAGCACGCGCTCGCGGATCAATGCGATCGTCTCCGACGGGGTCCGCCCGTCCTGGCCGGGGTTCTCCACGCCCGCGTCGATCTGGTCACGCAGCCCAGCGACGCGCACCATGTAGTACTCGTCCAGGTTGGTGGTGTAGATCGCGCAGAACTTCACCCGCTCGAGCAGCGGCACGCGCACGTCCTCGGCGAGCTGCAGTACGCGGTCGTTGAAGTCGAGCCACGAGAGCTCGCGATTCAGGTACAGGGACGGGTCCAACAGCGACTGGTCGGTATGCGCCCGTTCCACGCCGGTAGTGGGGCGCGCAGCGGTGATCGTGTTCGCGTGCTGCGGCCGCTCCTGCTCGCGGTCGTGATCCATGCACTCCAAGCTACACCGTGACGCGCAGAAGCCGAAGCTCCTCCGTGTTCAGTCGCGTTCGACGAGCGGCGCCAGAGTGGGACGCGATAGGGTTAGCGGGGGGATTGAATGGCGCGTCAGCTCTGGCTACTTCGTCACGCAGAGGCAGAGCCTCACGGCACGCGCCCCGACGCTGAGCGTCGGTTGACCGAGCGCGGCGAGCAGCAGGCGCTGGCGGCTGGGGTGGCGTTGCAGCGGCTCGGCGCGGCGTTCGAGGCGGTCCTGTTCAGCCCCCGGGTGCGTGCCCGCAAGACCGCCGAGCTGGCGGCGCGGGCATGGAGCGAGGAGCAGCGGGCGCTCCTGCGCGAGTACACACCGTTGTCTGGTGGGTTCGACGCCGAGCAGGCGCTCGCAGCGCTCAGCGGGCTGTCGGCCGACGCGCGGGTGCTGCTGGTCGGGCACGAGCCGGACCTCTCGCGTGTGGCCGGCGAACTCACCGGCGCGCGCGCCGACGTCAAGAAGGGTGGTCTGGCCGTGGTGCGGCTAGATGGGATTCCCGCCCACCCCGCCGGCGGTGAGCTCGTCGTCCTCGTGCGGCCCCGCGAGCTGGCGCTTATCGCGGGTGTCCCACTCGGCGGGGAGTGAGGACGGGACAGCGCTCGCGTCGACGACCTCGACCGATTCCGCCGCAAAGCGGTAGCCGATGCCGAAGTGCGTGTGGATGTAGCGCCAGCTGGGCGAGGCCTTCTCGAGCTTCTGGCGCAGCTTGCGCACGAACACGTCGACAGAGCGGTCGCCGCGGACCATCGTGTAGCCCCACAGGCGCGAATAGATCTCCTCGCGCTCGAGCACGCGTCCCTCTGCGGCGGCGAGCAGCTCGATCAGCTCGAACTCGCGCCTGGTCAGGTCGATGCTCTGCTTGCCGACGAACGCCTGGAAACGGTCGGAGCGGATCTCGACCTCGCCGGCGGTGATCGGCTCGGTCTCGGCGCGGCTGGCGCTGCGCCGGCGCCGGCGCACGACGCTCTGCACGCGTGCGATGACTTCCTCCGGGTGGCAGGGCTTGGTGATCCAGTCGTCGGCACCGAGGCGCAGGCCGCGGACCCGCTGCGCGACCGTCGACGGACCGGTGCATACGACGATTCCAAGCTCGGGCAGGGCCTCGCACAGTCGCTCGAGCCAGCTCCACGCCTGCGGTCCCAGCACGGCGAGGTCGACGACTAGCGCGCTCAGGCGCATCGAGACAACCGCTTCGGCCGGCACGGGGCTCGCGAGCACCCGGTGCTCCCAGCCGAGCCGGTCCAGACGCTTGCTCAGTACCTGGATGAAACCGCTGTCGCGGTCCAGGACGGCGATACGAAGGGCTGTCCCCGAGGCGCTGGCGGCGTCCTGTGCAGCTGACGCGCCCCCCGCCTCTCCGGCGCTCACGCTTGCGCTCATCGCGGCGGAGTGTAAGCGATCACGACGGCGCGCGACAGCTTCGCAAGTCGATGTAACAGGATCTTCACAGCAGCCGAGCGCTCTGCGCGGGGTTGCCGAGGGCCTCACGAGCGCGCCGCAGCCGGTGCGCGGCGGGAAAACGAGCTAGCCCGCGGCCCCTGCCCGCGAGGAGTCCGAGAACTCGCGGAACAGCCCCGTCACGACAAACGCAACCTGCTCGCCGATATCGACGGCGTTGTCGCCAATTCGCTCGAGCGCGCGTGCAACCAGCGTCATGTGCATCGCCCACTCGCGCGTGTCGGGATCGTCGCCGATCTCGATCGCGAGACGGAAGATCTCGCGGTTCAGACGATTGATCTCGCGGTCCTGACGTACGAGGTCTTCGGCCAACGCAACATCGCGCGCGGCGAACGCGGCCTTGGACTGCACGACCTCCGAGCGGGCGAACGCGCCCATCTTGGCGAGCGCGTCGAGCATTTCGCGATGCACCGGCGGCTCGTAGCCGGAGAGCGGGATCAGCTTGGCGATGTTGACGCACTGGTCGCCCATGCGCTCGATGTGCTTGATCATGTGCAGCAGCGCCGCCACCAGCCGCAGGTCGCCGGCGACCGGCGCCTGCAGCGCCAGCAGCGAGAGGATGCCCTGGTGCACCTCCAGGTAGCGGCCGTCGACGCGGTCGTCATCGGCGATCACCATCTGCGCGAGCTCGACGTCCTGGTGATACAGCGCCTCGAGCACGCGGTCGAGCTGCTCGACGATCAGGTCGAGGCCGCCCAGCGCATTCGCCTCGAGCTCGCGCAGCTGTGCCTGAAAGTGAGCGCGTCCCTGCGCGTGGGCGTCGTCGCCGGGGGCTCCGTGGCGCTCGGTCGCACTGCCGCCTCTGGACGCCGGCGCCGGACCTTGCTCGTCAGCCGAACTTACCGGTGACATATTCCTCGGTTCGCGAATCGGTTGGTTTGGTGAAGATCTCCTGCGTGGGCCCAACCTCGACCAGCTGACCGTCGAGCATGAACGCCGTGCGGTCGGCGACGCGCGCTGCCTGCTGCATGTTGTGCGTCACGATCACGATCGTGACGTGCTGCTTGAGCTCATCGATCAGCTCCTCGATCTTGAGCGTCGCGATCGGGTCGAGCGCCGAGCACGGCTCGTCCATCAGGATCACCTCGGGTTCGACGGCCAGCGAGCGCGCGATGCACAGGCGCTGCTGTTGGCCGCCGGATAGCCCGGCTCCCGCCTCGTCGAGGCGATCGGCGACCTCGTCCCAGAGTCCCGCCCCGCGCAGCGCCGTCTCGACCTTCTCGCGCAGGTCGCCGCGACGGCGCGAGCTGAGCCGCGGCCCGGCGGCGACGTTGTCGAAGATCGACATCGTCGGAAACGGGTTGGGCTTCTGGAAGACCATGCCGACCGCCCGTCGCACCGCCACCACGTCCACCGACGGGTCGTACACGTCGAGGTCCGCCAGCAGCACCCGGCCCTCCGCGCGCGCGCCGGGGATCTCCTCGTGCATGCGGTTGATGCAGCGGACCATCGTCGACTTGCCGCAACCGGACGGTCCGATGATCGCGGTGACCTCGTTGGCGCGAAACTCGAGGTCGATCCCCCTGACCTGTTCGGCCTCGCCGTAGAAAGCGCGCAGTCCCTCGAGCTTGACCTCGATCCCGGGCTTGGCGGTGCTGGCCGTCTCCCCGTTCGTCGCGGCGGCACGCGTCGCGGGATCGGTGATCCGTGGCCCGATCTGCTCCTCGTTCGCCGCGCCGGCGCCCGGCTGCCGGCGCTCGAGATCGGGCTGGCTCTCGGGATCCACGTCAGTCACCTCTGGGACGCCACCGTCGGGTGTCATGCAAGGCGACTCCTTCGCGAGATCAGGCGGGCGATGAGGTTGAGCAGTAGGATCATCACGACCAGGGTGAGCGCCGCTCCCCACGCGCGATCGACGACGGCCGTCGTGGGGGAGGTCACGTCCTTGTAGATTTGCACAGGCAGCGAGTTCATGAAACCGCCGAGGCTGAACGTCGTCTTCAGGGTCGCGGCGGCGGTGAACAGCAGCGGCGCGGTCTCACCGGCTGCACGGGCCACGGCGAGCAGCACGCCGGTGAGCATCCCCGGCAGCGCGGTCGGCAGCACGATGCTGAAGATCACCCGCCAGCGTGGCGCCCCGAGCGCGAGCGCCGACTCGCGCAGCGCCCCCGGCACCAGCAGCAGGACGACCTCCGCCGAGCGTATGACGATCGGGAGCATCAGCAGCGAGAGCGCGATCGAGCCCTTCCAGCCGGCGTAGGTGCTGCCGGTGCCGATGATCAGCACGATGTAGACGAACAGTCCGAAGAGGATCGACGGCACGCCGGTGAGCACGTCGACGAAGAAGCGAACCGTGTTCGCGAACCAGCTGTTGCGGCCGTACTCGACCAGCCAGACCGCGACGCCGACGCCGATCGGGATCGAGATCGCGGAGGCGAGCGCAACGATCTCGATCGTGCCGAGGATCGCGCTCTTGATGCCGCCGATGCTCGAGCCCCCGAAGAACGTGTTGCCGGTGGGGTCGGTGGTGAAGAAGCTCACGCTCCAGGCGCCGAGACCCTTGCGCAGCAGGTAGTAGACGATCAGCACGAGTGGGATCAGTGCGATCACCGTGCCGGCGAGGACCGTCCAACGAGCAAGGCGGTCCTTGCGCCTGCGTGACGGGCTGACGGAGAAGCGCGCGAACCGGTCTGCGGATGAGTCGTGTGCGCTCATGCGCCTGCCGCCGCTCCGGCGACGCGGTCGGTGCCGCCCGTGGGCGGGGCGGCGGCCGGCCCCGCGCTCCTCGTACGCGCCGCCCTGAGGACGAGCAGGCGCGCGATGGCGTTGACGAGCAGCGTGAGCACGAACAGCACGAGGCCCGCGGCGAACAACGCCGAGCGGTGCAGTCCCTGCGCTTCGCCGAACTCGTTGGCGATCACCGCCGCGAGGCTGTAGCCCTGCTCGAACAGGTGATGGCCGAGCCGTGGCGCGTCGCCGATCAGGATCGTCACGGCGATCGTCTCGCCGATCGCGCGGCCAAGGCCCAGCATCGCCCCGCCGACGATGCCCGAGCGGCAGTACGGCAGGACCGCGAGGCGGATCATCTCCCAGCGCGTCGCGCCGAGCCCGAGCGCCGCCTCCTTGTGGTCGGTCGGAACCGTCGCCATCACCTCGCGGCTGATTGCGCTGACGATCGGCAGGATCATGATCGCGAGCACGAGCCCGGTGATGAAGTAGTTGGGGATCGTCACGAGCCCGCCGCCGATGAACGGGACGAACGACAACCGGTCGGCGACCCACTGCTCGGCGGGCTGCAGCTTGGGCGCCAGAAAGAAGATTCCCCACAGCCCGTACACGACCGAGGGGACCGCGGCGAGCAGCTCGACGAGCATCGTCAGGGGCGCCCGCATCCGCAGCGGGCAAAGCTCGGTCGCGTAGACCGCGGTGGCAACCGCGATCGGGACGCCGATCAGCAGCGCGAGCGCCGATGTGATCAGCGTCCCGACGAGCAGCGGCAGCGCGCCGAAATGGTTGGCGTTGACATTCCAGTCGTTGCCGAACACGAAGCCGAACACGCCTTCCTTGGCGAACGCGGGCTGGGCCTGACCGACGAGGCGGATGAAGAAATAGACGATCAGCGCCAGGATCAGCGCCGCAAGCGTCGTCAGCCCGTACTTGAGCGCGCGGTCCGGCAGGCGCGCCAACGGCGAGCGCTCGAGGACTGAGCGCTCGCCGCTGGGAATCGCCGCTGCGTCCACGGCCGTCTGTCTACCGGAAAGCCGGCCGGGGCGTCATGCTCAGCCGATCGCCGAGCCGTTGCACTCCAGGCCGCTCGCGGCTTCCTTGGACTTGGCCAGGATCGCCGCGGGCAGCGCCGCGTAGTCGGCCTTCGCGAGGATCGACTGTCCTTCGCCGAGCCCGTAGTCGATGAACTTGACCACGCCCTTGGCGGCCGCTTCGCCGCCGGGAGTGCCGGCCTTGCAGAGGTCCTTGTTGACGACGATGAACGTCTGCGAGGTGATCGGGTAGGCGCTCGGCGCCGGGGAGTTGATGACTTTGATGCCGAGGTTCGCCGGCACCGTCACGCCTTCGCCGGCGGCGCTCGTGGAGGCGAGCGTCGGTTCGACGAACGTCCCGGCTTTGTTCTTCACCGAAGCGACCGTGAAGTTGTGCGCGAGCGCGTATGCCTGCTCGACGTAACCGACGGCGCCGGTGGTCTGCTGGACGCCGCCGGCGACACCGGCGTTGCCCTTCGCACCCGTACCTGTCGGCCACTGCACCGTCTTGCCTTCGCCGACCTTGCTCTTCCATTCGGGGTCGACTTCGCTGAGGAAGCTGGTGAAGCCGGACGTGGTGCCCGAGGAGTCCGAGCGGTGGATCACGGTGATCGCCGTGCTCGGCAGGGTGAGGCCTGGGTTCAGAGCCTTGATTTCAGGGTCGTTCCAGGTTTTGATCTTCCCGAGGAAGATGTTGGCGATCGTCTTGCCTTCGAGCTTCATGCCGGCCTTGACGCCCGGCAGGTTGTAGGAGATCGTGATCGCCCCCAGGAACATCGGGATCTGGACCGCGGGGCTGCCGTTCTTGGCGATCGCTTCTTCGTCGGCGGGCTTCAGCGGCGGGTCGCTGGCGCCGAAGTCGACCGTCTTGGTCTCGAGCGCGGTGATCCCGGCGCCCGATCCCACGGCCTGATAGTTGACGGTCAAGCCGGAGCTCGACAGGGACGATCCCCACTGTTCGTAGACCGGCGCGGCGAACGTCGACCCAGCCCCGGAGATCGTCGCCGAAGCGGTCGGGGTGGAGCTGCTGCTGGTGTTGCTCGAGCTTCCGCACGCTGCGAGACCCAGAGCCAGCACCGCGACACCCGCGAATGCGCTCATCTTGTTCTTGATCACAAGTTCTCCTTGGCTGGTTGGTCAAATGACGGCAGGCGCAGACGCGTCTTTCCGCCGAACGGCTTACCCAAGACCAGTCTCTTCAACCGCTGGCAGCCTCCGTGTAAACATTTCGTGAAGGCTGCGGCTGAAACCTGTATCCGAAGCCGGGATGGGTGTGGATGAAGCGGCGGTCGGGAAGCGCGTCCTCCAGCTTGCTGCGCAGCTTGCTCACGTAGACGTCGACCGAGCGGTCGCCGGGTCGCTGCTCGCCGCCCCACACGGTCCTGTAGAGATCGTCGCGGGAGATGATCGCGCCGAGCCTTCTGGCCATTGCAACCAGCACCTCGAACTCGCGCACGGACAGCACGAGCGGCTGGCCGGTGGCGAGCACGAGCCCTTCGTCGAGCCTGATCTCGAGCTCGCCGGCATACAGGATCTCCGGCGTCTCCGGTGCGGACTGCGAACTCTCGGGAAAGGCCGCCACGACGGAAGAGCGTCGCAACCGCAAGACGTCAAGGAGTTGCAAAGTCGTGATTTAGTCGTGAAAAATCCGTGAAAGGCGCTGCGCGACGCCGCGGCTGGCGGCGGCGGCGAATATCCTCGCCCCGATGAGCATTCTGAGTCGCAGCTTCGACAGCACGCTGATGGCGCTGGTCGAAGAGTCCGGGCGCAACGTGCAGCGTTGCGGCCTGCTGCTCCACGACCTACTGAGGGATTATCCGGAGCGGGCGACGCTGGCGCAGGATCTGAAGGTGTGCGAGCAGGAAGGCGACCGCATCACCCACGACATCATCCACCGCCTGGCCGGGCGCGGACGCGTGCGCGCGCCGTTCGACGCCGGCGACGGATACGCGCTCGCGACTGCGCTCGACGACATCGTCGATCACTCCGAGCAGGTCGCGGCGCAGCTCGGCCTGTACGGCGTGGAGGCGCCGATGGAGCAGGCGGTCGAGTTCACGGAGGTGCTCGTGGGCGCCGGCGAGCAGATCGCTCAGGCGCTGCGCAGCCTGCGCACGGGCACGGAGCTCGGCCCGCATCTGGTCGAGATCCACCGCCTGGAGAACGAGGGCGATCGGCTCCAGCGCGACGGCGTCGCCTCGCTGTTCGCGGGCGGCATCGACCCGATGGTGGTGATTCGCTGGAAGGACATCTTCGAGTCACTCGAGGCGGCGGTGGACGCGTGCGAGACCGTCGCGCACGTGCTCGAGGGGATCACGCTGAAGCAGCGCCGGCGTTCGCGCTGAGGCGAGCGTGCGGGTTCGCGTGTGCGAAGCGTCCCCCAGCGCCGTCGGTGCGTCAGCCCGCGCTGGTCGCCGGCGCGCTGTAATCGATCCGGGCGCCGGAAGGGTTGCCGACGAAGTACACCTGGAAAGGTGTCGAGCCGCCTGCGGCGGCGTTCGGCAGCACCGCTCGACCAGCGGCGACGACCGTGGTGCCCTTGCGTGCGACCGCGTAGACAACGAGTTCCCGCTGGTTGACACGAGAGTGGTTGGCAACGCTGCCTTCAGCCTCGCCCGCTTCCGCCAAATGCCCGCCGTGAACCTGCAGCTGGGGCACCGTGCCGGACGTAGGTGTGCCTTCGCCGACCGTCGCGACGACGCTCGCGGGCACACCCCCACTCGCGTCGACCTGGTCGTCGATCCAGCTGATCACGCCGTGTGCCGGTACGAGCGCGGCGGACACGAGCGTCGCGGAGGTTCCGGCGCTGTCGTTCTTGAAGAGGGACCTACCGTGGGCGTCGACGACGTTGATCTGAATCGGGACGTCGCGCAGCGCGACACCCGAGGTGTTGCGCAGCGTCAGAAGCGCGGCGGCGCCCTGTGTGGTGTGCACGACGGCGGCGCTCGTGACCTTGATCTTGGTGCTCACCTGCTTGATGTCGAGCGCGCGCTGCGCCACGGCCTGCTGCCGGCCGACTTCGTGTGAGTGGCGCTTGGCCGCCTGTTCGAGCTTGGCGCTTCGTTCCTGGTTTGACTCGCATGCGGTGAGCGCCAGCGCGGCGAGCACGAGCGCCGCCAGCTTCACCCGAAGGCCCCGCTGATGTAGTCGCGCGTGCGCTGCATCGCCGGCCGGTCGAAGACCTGCTCGCTGGTCCCGTACTCGACCAGCTCTCCGAGGTGCATGAAGGCGACGTGGTCGGCCACGCGGAACGCCTGCTGGAGGTTGTGCGTCACGATCACGATCGCGACGCTCTCGCGCAGCGACACGATCAGCTCCTCGATCGTCGCCGTCGAGATCGGGTCGAGCGCCGAGCACGGCTCGTCGAGCAGCAGCACCTCGGGTTCGGCGGCGAGCGCACGCGCGATGCACAGCCGCTGCTGCTGGCCGCCGGACAGCCGCATCGCCGAGCGATCGAGATCGCCGGCGACCTCGTCGTAGAGGCCCGCGCGGTGCAGCGCGTCGGACACCGCGCGCTCGATCGCGGGCGTGCGCCGGCGCCGGCGTCCGCCGCGGCCGGGGCGCTCGGCCAGCGCGTAGGCGACGTTGTCGAAGATGCTCATCGGGAACGGGTTCGGCTGTTGGAAGACCATCGAGACGCGCTGGCGCAGATCGTTGACCTCGAGGTCATGGATCTCCTCGCCGTCGAGCGTGATCTCGCCGGCGCGCGCGGCGCCT